>NZ_CP084930.1:2083333-2786666 GCF_023822065.1 Sphingomonas morindae | reverse complement strand
ATAGAGCCAGTAGCTGAAGGCGGACAGGCGCGGAAAGGCCATGTTGCGCTGGCCCAGCATGAGCGGCACCAGCCACAAGGCCATCGCCTCCATCACCGGCACCGAGACGAGGAACAACATGGTCGAGCCGTGCAGCGCGAAGCTTTCGTTGAACAGCTGCGGGCCCATGCGCCGCATGCCCGGCAGGCTGAGCTGCCAGCGCATGTCGAGCGCCAGCAGGCCGGCCAGCGCCATCATCGCCATCGCCGTGACGATGTAGCGACCGGCGATGCGCTTATGGTCCACGGTGAACAGAAAGCCCTTCAGCCCGGGTGGATCGGCCCAGCTGGCGGCGAGCCGCTCGGTCATCGCAGCGTCTCCAGATAATGCGCGGCGGCGTTGAGATCGGCTGCGTCGAGCGGCACCGCCGGCATCATCGTGCCGGGCTTGAGCGCCTGGGGCTGGCCGATCCAGCCCTGCAGGGCGCCGCGCCCCATCGGCAGCAGCCCGGCGGCGAGCGACTGGCGGCTGGCGACATGGGTCAGGTCCGGCCCCGCCCGCCCGGTGGCGGCGGTGCCGCGCACCAGATGGCAGGCGGCGCAGGCGCCCTGCGTCACCACCTGCGCGCCCCGCCGGGCGACGGGATCGGCCGGAGCCTGTGCGGGGGCGGCCTGCGCGGCGAGCCAGGCGGCGAAGCGCGCGGGCGGCTCCACCACCACGGCGAGCCCCATATGCGCATGTTGCGCGCCGCAGAACTCGGCGCATTGACCGCGATAGATGCCGGGCACGCGCGGCGTGACATCGAGCGCATTGGCGCGGCCGGGGATGAGATCCATCTTGCCCGACAGCGTCGGGATCCACAGGCTGTGGATGACATCGGCCGTGCCGAGATCGAGCCGGCTGGTGCGGCCCGCCGGCAGGTGCAGCTCGTTGGCCGTCTCGAACCAGCGGCCGCTCGCGGGATCGCGATAGGCGATGCGCCACCACCATTGATGGCCCGTCACCTTCACCACCAGCGTCTCGCGCGCGCGGGCGCCGGCGAGATCCCGCTCCACCAGGACGCTGCCGGTGAGCAGCACCAGCAGCCCGGCGATGATGAGCCCGCCCCAGCTCCAGAGCCCGCGCCGCAGCCATGGCTCCGCCACCGCCCGGCCGCCGCGGGCAAGGCTCCAGCCGAGCAGCGTCAGCACCGCGCCATAGAAGAGGCCGCACACCAGCAGCATCAGCCCGAACAGACGGAACACCGAGGCCGCCTGGTCGCCGGCCGGCGCCAGCGCGCTCTGCGGCCCCGCGCAGCCGGCGACAAGGCTCGCGGCGGCGAGGAGGCAGGGGATCGTGTCGCGGCGCGTCATCGCTGCGGCCCGGTCCAGCGCGGTCCCTGCGGCTCGGCGGCCTGGTCGAGATCCTGGCGCCGCCGCAGCTTCGGATCGGTGTCATCGAGCGACTTCAGATAGCCTGCGATCTGCCAGAGCTGCGCGGCCGGAATTCGCCCGCCCTCGCCATGGCCGGCGGCGATGAAGCGGTAGATGTCCACGACCCGGCCGCCATGCACCCACCGGCCATCGTCCAGCGCGCGCACCCCGCGCGCGTTCGCGCCATGGCAGGCGCCGCAGCCATACCAGGTGAAATAGCGTCCGCCCTGCGCGGCCTGGTAGAGATTGCCCGCATAGGCTTGGGCGCGTGCGTCCAGATGCGCGCCGGGCGCGGTTTCGGGCTGATCGGCATCAAGCGTGCGCGCCTCGCGGCTGCACGCGCACAGCGCGCCGGCCATCAGCAAGGCCACCGCTCCGGATCGTCCGCCTGCCCCTTTCGTCACCCGAAAACCGCGCCCTTCTTCATTGATGTTGCTGGCTTATGGCGCAGAAAAAGGCGGCCTCCACTGATCTGTGTGAGTGTCCGTCACACCTGTGGTCGCGCCGGCCGGCCGGGCTCGGCGGGGCGCCCGATTGCCGCGCCCAGTGCCGGAACGCCGCCTCCCGCCAGACGCTCACAAGCCTTCCCCCCTCGCCACCAAGGACCATCCGCATGGCCGAACATCCCACGCCGCCCCTTCCCGCCCAGCAACAGCCCATGCCCGGCCGCAGCGCGGCGATGGATCCCCAGCCCGATTATGGCGAAACCAGCTATCGCGGCTCGGGCAAGCTCGAGGGCCGCGCCGCGATCATCACGGGCGGCGACAGCGGCATCGGGCGCGCCGTCGCGCTCGCCTTCGCGCGTGAGGGCGCCGATGTGCTCATCAGCTATTATGACGAGGAGGAGGATGCGCAGGAGACCCGCCGCCTGATCGAATCCGCCGGCCGCAAGGCGGTGCTCGTCGCCGGCGACATCAAGCAGCCCGCGCATTGCCGCGCCATCGTCGAGCAGGCGCTCGCCGCCTTCGGCCGGCTCGACATCCTCGTCAACAACGCCGCGCACCAGGCGACCTTCCAGGACATTGGCGAGATCAGCGACGAGGAATGGGAGGTGACCTTCGCCACCAACATCCACGCCATCTTCTACCTCACCAAGGCGGCGGTGCCGCACCTGAAGCCCGGCGCCTCGATCATCAACACCAGCTCGGTCAATGCCGACAAGCCGTCGGAGCAGCTGCTCGCCTATGCCACCACCAAGGGGGCGATCCAGAATTTCACCAACGGCCTGGCGCAGATGCTCGCCGAGAAGGGAATCCGGGTCAATTGCGTGGCGCCGGGGCCGGTCTGGACGCCGCTGATCCCCTCGACCATGCCGGAGGAGAAGGTGAAGAGCTTCGGCCAGCAGACGCCGCTCGGCCGCCCCGCCCAGCCCAGCGAACTCGCGGCGCCCTATGTGCTGCTCGCCAGCGACGAGGCGAGCTATATCTCGGCGGCGACGATCCCGGTGACGGGCGGCACACCCTTCATCTGATCGACAGCGGGCCGCCCCGGCGGCGATGGCGGCGCGTCACGCGATGGCGCGCCGCCTCACCCCCGGGGCGGCCGCCCGCCTCAGCGTATCTCCTCGTCGCGCTCCTCTTCCACGCTGTCATGCGCCTCGCGCGCGGCGCGGACGAAAAAGACCAGCACGATCACCGCCACGATCGCCCCGAGCCCGATGAACAGCGCGCCGAACAGACCCGGCGGCCCATAGTCGATAGAAAAGTCCATGCGGACCCAACGCCCACGGGTCCGCCGCGTGCCCTCACCCGCGTCAAATAGGGTCAAGCCCGCCCCCTGGGGAAAACCACAGATCAGTACTACGGGAAATCACCGGTATTGAAGTGGTGTCGTCGATCCGTCATGTTTTCGCACGTGAGCCGCAACGATACCGCAAGTTAATCCGGCCGGTATCGCTACGGCGCCATGCGTTAAGCCAGTATAACCAAATATAACAAAACTCTTGCTCGGGTCCGATCCTGAGCAGGCGAAGGGCCGCGCGCTTCGCATGCACGAATGCGCGCCACATCATTCCGGTTCGACAAATGCCGGGCGCCGGAGGGCGCTTCCAGCAGGGGGGAAGTCATGCGAGCAAGGTGGATGACGTCATCGTGCCTCACGGCGGCGCTGGTCGCGCTGGCGGCGGGGCGGGCCGAAGCGGCCGAGGTGCCGGGCCAGGACAAGGCGGCTACGGCCGAGACGGACACGCAGCGGACCGCCGATCCGGGCGCCATCGTCGTGACCGGCACACGTATTCAACGGCTTAACTATAAGGCGGCGGCGCCGATTCTGTCCGTTTCCGCGCGAGACATCGCCGCCCAGGCGCCGGTGAATATTGAGGAAGTGCTCAACCGGCTGCCGCAGATCGCGCCGGACAGCCAGCAGAACTACCAGGATTCGGATGGCCGCCAGCGGATCAAGCTCCGTAATCTTGGATTTGAGCGGACGCTGACGCTAGTCGACGGCAAGCGGCTGGGCACCATGAACGGTGCCGACGCCAACATGATTCCCGTCGCCCTTGTCCAGCGCGTCGACGTGCTGACGGGTGGCGCATCGGCGGTCTATGGCTCGGATGCGGTGGCCGGCGTGGTCAATTTCATCCTCAAACATGATTTCGAGGGCGTCCAGCTCAACGCCAATTACGGCTTCTACAATCATAACAATCGCGAAACGGTCACCACCCGCGCGGCACGCGACTATGGCTTTCCCGTCCCGCGCGGCATGACCACGGATGGCGGCCGGGGTGATTTCTCCCTTACGGCGGGGCACGGCTTCTTCAACGGCGCGCTGCAGCTTGTCGGCTTCGTTGACTATCGCTGGAGCGACCGCGTGCCCAATGTCGCGCGAGACTTCGCGGCCTGCGGGCTGACGGATGCCGATCCCAAAGATCCCGGCTGCAGCGCCTCTTCCTACAGCAAGAATGGCACCATCGTCGTCCAGGGCGGGCCCGCGAAAGGCAAGACCTTCGTCAATAATCCGGATGGAAGCGGCACGTTCGTGCCCTATGGCACCGGACCGGGCCTCGCCGCCAATCGCTATGAGCAGACCGAGCTTCAACGGCGCGACCGCAGGATAAATGCCGGCGGCTTTGCGACGCTGACCCTCTCGCCCGCTTTGGAACTTTATGCCGATCTGCTCTGGTACCAGGACCGGTCTTATCGGGTCTCGCCCCCCGTCGCTTATTCCTACAGCGCCTTCGACGACTCGAAGGACAAGCCGTATGTGATCAGCTGCGACAATCCCTTCCTGACGGCAAGTCAGGCGACCACCTTGTGCGGTGCCGATGCCGGTCGGGCGGACGTGACCATTCCGCTGGACGTGAAATATCGCCTCGCCCTGCCCCAGCAGGAGGAGCAGTATACCCGGAACGGCTTCCGCCTGAGCGCCGGTGTGCGCGGTGAAATTGCCCAGGGCTGGCGCTACGATGTCGGCACCGTCTACGCCTATAACCGCTCTACTTATGTAGCGGACTCCTACTCCGATCCCGCGCGTCTGCGGCGCGCGCTGGATGTGGTGCTGGTGAATGGCACGCCGACCTGCCGGGCCAAGCGCGACGGTATTGACGAGGCCTGCGTCCCCTTCAACGCCTTCAAGGCCGGCAACAGCGATGTGGCCGCCTATCACTATATGGCAAACCGGATGGATGGCCGCTTCTATAGCAGCACCAGCCTCACCGACGTACTCGCGACGCTGCAGGGCGACCTGGGGCGCTACGGCATCGTCTCTCCCTTTGCGCGCCAAAGCGTCGCGGTGGCGCTCGGCGCCGAGTTCCGGCGCGATACGTTCAAGGACTGGGCGGATGCGCGCTTTCGCATGGTGAGCGGAGGCTCGGACCGCTTCCTTTCTCAGCATGTCTGGGAAGGCAATGTGGAGGTGCAGGCCCCGCTGGTGGAGGACAAGCTGTACGTAAAGCAGCTCCGGCTCGATGCCGGCTACCGCGTCTCCAAATATAGTGGCATCGGCGGAGGCTTCAAAACCTGGAAGCTTGAGGCGATCTATGCGCCAGTTTCGGACATCAGCTTCCGCGCCTCGATCAACAAGGCCGAGCGCGCCCCGACCGTCATCGAGATCAGCCAAGCCAAACGGATCAGCTACGCCCGCGAGGTGATGAACGATATCTGCGCGCCGACGCCGGCGCTCGATCCGGCCGACAAGAGCAAGACGATCTACACGCCGCCCAAAGCATCGCTTGAAATGTGCCATGCCCAAGGCGTGCCAGACAATATGTACGGATCAAAGGATCTGCTCTGCCCCGAAGAGGGCTGCACGCTGCGCTATGGCGCCCTGTCGGTCGAGCCGGAAGACGCCATCACCAAAAGCTTCGGCGTGGTCCTCACGCCCAGCTTGCTACCCGGGCTGAGCCTCTCGGTGGATCGCTGGATGATCCAGATCAACAACGCGATCGGCTTCAACTATGGCAGCTTTTTCATGCAGCGCTGCCTCGAGATCAAATCTGATTTCTACTGCTCCAAAATCGTTCGCAATCCGGACGGCACGCTGTCGAGCCCGCTCACCGGATCGCCGAGCCGCGGCTTTGTCGACGCGGGCACCACGAACTTCTACACAAGCATCTCGCGAGGCATAGATTTCCAGGCGCAATTGGCGCACGGGATCGGAAAGATCGGCAAGATCGATGTCAGCTTCGCCGGCACGCTGATGACCTTTGCCGGCGGCCAAGAAGCCTCCACTCTACCGCGCAGCAACTGCGTCGGCTATATGAATTGCCAGCTAATGCCGCGCTGGACCCATGGCCTGCGCACCGGCTTCACCACACGCGACGGGCATTTCAGCGTTTCGTTCAACTGGCGCTATGTTGGTTCGCTCACCAACAGCCGCAATTCCGGCCGGCCCGAACTGGGCTGGGAAGCGGGCAAGGAGCGCAAGACCTTCTATCGGATCGCGCCGCAGAACTATTTCGATCTTTGGACCGGCGTCACCGTGGCCAAGCGCCTAACGCTTTCGCTCGCGATCAACAACCTGTTCGACAAGAGCCCGCCGATCCTCCCCTACGCCTATGATGTCGGCCTGTCGCGCAGCAACACGCTTCCCCAGCGCTATGACGCGCTCGGTCGCAACATCGTGTTCAGCACCGGCCTGAAATTCTGAGCGGCCTGACGGGCGACGGCGCGACGCCGTCGCCCGTCACTCCAGCGCGCGGATCAGCGCCGCCTTGCTCATGCGCGAGCGGCCCGGAATGTTGCGCGCGCGGGCCCGCGCATAGAGGCTCGCCTTGGTCTCGCCGCCGGCGGCCTGGCGCGCCTCGGTTGTGCGCAGGCGCTTGCGGTTCTCGGCCGGGGTCTGGCGATCGGAGGCGCCCGCCTCGCTGAGGCCGATCGCCACCGCCTGGCGGCGGCTCTTCACCTTGGCTCCGCTGCCGCTTTCCAGCGTGCCCTGCTTGAACTCATGGAGCACGCGCTCCACCACCGCCTTTTGCCGGCCGCTCTGCTTCGCCATCGCCTGCCTCCTCGATGCGCGAGAACAACCGGCGGCGCGGCGCGGGGTTGCATGGGGCCTCAGCTGTAGCGCTGCTCCGCCCAGGGATCGCCGCGCGCGTGATAGCCATTCACCTCCCAGAAGCCGAGCCGCTCGGCGCCGAGCAGCTCGATCCGCGCGATCCACTTGGCGCTTTTCCAGAAATAGAGATGGGGGATGACCACGCGCACCGGGCCGCCATGGGCGCGGCTGAGCGGCGCGCCCTGCCAGCCATGGACGAGCATCGCCTCGGGCGCCGCAAAATCGGCGAGCGGAACATTGGTGGTGTAGCCGTCAAAGCCGTGCAGCATCACATGCACCGCCTCCGCGCGGGGCCGCACCGCCTCGAGCAGGTCCGTCGTGCGCACGCCCTGCCAGTCATTGTCGAAGCGCGACCAGCTGGTGACGCAATGGATATCGGAGCGCACCACCGCCTGCGGCAGCGCCGCGAACCCGGCCCAATCGAGCGAGAGCGGGCGTTCGACCAGCCCATCCAGCTCCAGCCGCCAGCGCTCGCGGGCGATATCGGGTTGACGCCCGAGATCCAGCACCGGCCAGTCGCGCACCAGATGCTGGCCGGGCGGCAGCCGCGCGCCGTCATCGGCCGCGCGCGCGTCGCCGGTGAGGAACCGGCCCTCGCGCGCCCAGGCCTGTTTGGTGCGGGTCAGTTTGCTGGTGCCCTCATCGTCGGTCATCGCGGCCCCTTCTCGACGCGCGCCCAGATTAGGCGGAGCGCCACGAAAAGAACAGCATGCGGCTGCACGCGAGAAGCACGCGCGCACCGGCGAAGGCACAATCAAGGGGCGGGAAGCGAGGAAATGGTGGAGCCGAGGGGGATCGAACCCCTGACCTTCGCAATGCCATTGCGACGCTCTCCCAGCTGAGCTACGGCCCCACATATCAGTCCCGGCCGGCTGGGTTCCGGCCCCGGGAGCGCTGCCTCTATTGCAGGCCGCCCCGTCTGGCAAGCGGCTCGTGAAGATTTTTTTGGACCCTCCGAGCCGCCCGTCCCATCGGCTTATTGCTCGTCATCCTCTTCGTGCTTGGCCACGCCGAGATCATCGTCGCCACCCAGATCGGTGTCGTCGTCGACGGGCTCGCCATCCTCTTCCTCGATGTCCAGATCCTCGGCGAGATCGGCATCGGCTTCGGTGTCGGCCACTTTCTCGACCGGCTTGGGCGCGTCGAACGGCAGGGGCTGCTTGGATTTCAGAACCGGCTCCGGCGCCCAGGACACGCCGCAATTGATGCAGGTGGCCGGATCGTCCTTGCCGAGATCGTAGAAGCGGGTGCCGCATTTCGGGCAGGTCCGCTTGGTGCCCCATTCAGGCTTCACCATGTATGTTCGTCCCATCGAGTCGGATTGACGCCGCCGGCGCGCAAGCGCGGCGACGCGACGCGGCCGGCGCCTTGCCACAGGGCCACGCCGCTGTCAAAAGCCCGGCGCCATGGATCATGCCGCGCCCCAACCCCTTCGCCTCGCCGCGCCCGCCCCGCTCTCCGGCCAGGTGGCCGTGCCCGGCGACAAATCGATCTCGCATCGCGCGCTGATGCTCTCCGCGCTGGCGGTGGGCCAGAGCCGGATCGAGGGGCTGCTGGAGGGCGAGGATGTGCTCGCCACCGCGGCCGCGATGCGCGCGATGGGCGCCACCATCGAACGCGACGCGGCGGGTGTGTGGATCGTCTCCGGAGTCGGCGTCGGCGGCTTGCTCCAGCCCGCCACCGCGCTCGACATGGGCAATTCGGGCACGTCGACGCGGTTGCTGATGGGCCTGGTGGCGAGCCATGCCGTCACCGCCACCTTCATCGGCGATGCGTCGCTCTCCAAGCGGCCGATGGGCCGCGTGATCGAGCCGCTGTCGCGGATGGGCGCGGCCTTCACCGCCTCGCCGGGCGATCGGCTGCCGCTGATGGTGCGCGGCCTGGTGCCGGCGGTGCCGATCCAGTACCGCCTGCCGGTCGCCTCGGCGCAGGTCAAATCGGCGCTGCTGCTGGCCGGGCTCAACACGCCGGGCATCACCGAAATCGTCGAGCCCGTGCCCACGCGCGACCATAGCGAGCGGATGCTGCGCGGCTTCGGCGCCGACCTCACGGTCGAGACGGAGGATGCGGGCGCGCGCGTGATCCGGCTCACCGGCGAGGCCGAATTGCGGCCGCAACAGGTGGTGGTGCCGGGCGATCCCTCGTCCGCCGCCTTCCCCGCCGTCGCCGCGCTGCTGGTGCCTGGGTCCGAGGTGGTGATCGAGAATGTCGGCCTCAACCCGACCCGCGCCGGCCTCTACACGCTGCTGCGCGCCATGGGCGGCGACATCGCCTTCGAGAATCCGCGCGAAGCCGGCGGCGAGCCGGTGGCCGATCTGCGCGTGCGCGCCTCCACCCTGTCGGGCATCGAGGTGCCGCCCGCCCTGGCGCCGAGCATGATCGACGAATTCCCGATCCTGTTCGTCGCCGCCGCGCTGGCGCAGGGCCGCACCGTGGCGCGCGGGCTGGAGGAGTTGCGCGTCAAGGAGAGCGATCGCATCGCGGTAATGGCCGAGGGCCTGCGCGCGATCGGCGCGCGGGTGGAGGAAGTGGAGGACGGGCTGGTGATCGATGGCAGCGGCGGCACGCCGCTGGCGGGCGGCGCCACCGTGGCGGCGCATCTCGATCACCGCATCGCGATGAGCTTCGCCGTGGCCGGGCTGGTCAGCCGCGCGCCGGTGACGATCGACGATGCGCGTCCGATCGCCACCAGCTTCCCGCAATTCATCGGCCTGATGGAAAGCCTCGGCGCAGAGCGCGGTCTGGACGTGGCGGCATGATCATCGCGGTCGACGGACCCGCCGCCTCGGGCAAGGGCACCATCGCCAAGGCGCTGGCCCGGCATTACGGCCTGCCGCATCTCGATACCGGGTTGCTCTATCGCGCGGTCGGCATCTCGGTGCTGCGTCATGGCGGCGATCCCGCCAACGCGCTGGACGCGCAGCGCGCCTGCGGGTTCGAGGAGGTGCTGCTCGCCGATCCCGGATTGAAGAGCGAGGCCGCCGGCCGAGCCGCCTCGATCGTCTCGGCGCATCCCGCGGTGCGCGCGGCCCTGCTCGAGCGGCAGCGCGCCTTCGCCGCCCAGCCCGGCGGCGCGGTGCTGGACGGCCGCGACATCGGCACGGTGATCGCACCCGAGGCGCGGGCCAAGCTGTTCGTCACCGCCACGCCCGAGGTGCGCGCCCGCCGCCGCTATGACGAGCTGATCGGGCTGGGCCTGTCGGTGGACTATGACCATGTGCTGGGCGACATCCGCGCCCGCGACGAGCGCGACAGCGCGCGCTCGGCGGCGCCGCTCCGCCAGGCCGAGGATGCCGTGTTGCTCGATACCAGCGCGCTCGACGTGGCCGCCGCCGTGGCCGCCGCCATCGCGCTCGTGGAGGCGGCGGCGCGCTGAGCCGGCGGGCGCGGCGCGCGCCCTCCGCTCAGCCGACCAGCGCCAGCCTTGGCGCCTCGAACGGCGCGAGCCGCGCCGAGGCGATGCCCGGCACCCGCTCCACCCGCGCCACCAGTTCGGCATCGAAAAGATAGTCGGTGCCGGCCAGAATGTGCACCGGCGTACCGCCCGGGCCGGTGGCGAAGATGTGCAGCTCGCCCTTGCCGCCGCCCCGCGCCGGGGCGAGCAGCGCCGCCACCGGGGCCGCCGCCGCCTCGGCCTCGATCCACAGGTCGAGGCGCAGCCGGGTGGCCATGGTCATGCCCTCGAACGGGCGGACCGCACGGATGGTGACGCGCGGCGTCTCGTCGCCCTCGCGCCGGTCCAGCTCCACCATCAGCTGCGCGCAGCCGCCGGCCTTGGCGATCTCCTCGATCCGCACCGCCACCTCGTCGTCGAAGCAGCTGGCCATATATTGGCCGGTCGCATCGGAGCAGACCGCGAAGAGATAGCGCCGGCCGCTCTTGGCGGCGGTGCGCCAGCTCGCGCCCTCGATCAACGCCGCCATGGCGACGCTGGGCTGGGGCTGGCGCCGCCCGCGATCGTCCACCTGCACCGGCGGCCCCGGCGGCATGGCGCAGACCTGCGCGAAGGAGCGGCAGCCATGCGCCTGGGCGAGGTGGCGGAAGCGATCGGTGGGATGCGCCGAGAAATAGAAGCCGAAGGCCTCCTTCTCGGCCGCCATCGCCTCCGCCATCGTCCAGTGCGCGCCCGGCAGGCGGATCGGCGGCACATCGGCGGGGCCGCCGAACAGGCCGCCCTGCCCGCTGGTGCGTGCCTCGTGCGCGGCGGCGGCATGGGCGAGGATCGTCTCCGCGCCGCCATGCACCGCCGCGCGCTCAAGGCCCAGCGGCTCGAACGCGCCGCCGGCGGCAAGGCTTTCCAGCTGGCGGCGGTTGAGCAGCCGGGGATCGATGCGATCGGCGAAATCCTCGAGGCTGGCGAAGGCGCCGCCGCGGCGGCGTTCCGCCACCAGCTCCTCCATCGCGCGCTCACCCACGCCCTTGAGCGCGCCGAGCGCGTAGCGCACCGCGCCGCCCTCGCCCTCGCCCTGCGGCTCGACGCTGAACTCGGCCTCGCTCTGGTTGATCGAGGGCGGCAGGCAGGCGACGTCCATGCGCCGCATATCCTCCACGAACACCGCCAGCTTGTCGGTCTGCGCCATGTCGTAGCACATCGAGGCGGCGAAGAATTCCGGCTTGTGGTGCGCCTTCATCCAGGCGGTCTGATAGGCGACGAGCGCATAGGCGGCGGCATGGCTCTTGTTGAAGCCATAGCCCGCGAACTTGTCGATCAAGTCGAACAGTTCGTTGGCCTTGTCCGCGCCGATCTGATTCTTGGCGCAGCCGTCGATGAAGCGCTGGCGCTGCGCGTCCATCTCGGCCTTGATCTTCTTGCCCATCGCACGGCGCAGCAGGTCGGCCTCGCCCAGGCTGTAGCCGGCCAGCACCTGGGCCGCCTGCATCACCTGCTCCTGATAGACGAAGATGCCGTAGGTTTCCTTGAGAATGCCCTCCAGCAGCGGATGCGGATATTCGATCGGCTCGCGGCCATTCTTCCGCGCGCCGAACATCGGGATATTGTCCATCGGGCCGGGCCGGTAGAGCGAGACCAGCGCGATGATGTCCTCGAAGCAGGTTGGCCGCACCGCCGACAGGGTGCGGCGCATGCCCTCGGATTCGAGCTGGAACACGCCCACCGTATTGCCGGACATCAGCAGCTCGAACACCGCCGGATCGTCCCAGGCGAGCGCCGCGAGATCGACCGCGATCCCGCGCCGCGCCAGCATCTGCACCGCCTTCTGCAGGACCGACAGCGTCTTCAGCCCGAGAAAGTCGAACTTCACCAGGCCCGCATCCTCGACATGCTTCATGTCGAACTGGGTGACGGGCATGTCCGAGCGCGGATCGCGATACAGCGGCACCAGCTGGTCCAGCGGCCGGTCGCCGATCACCACGCCCGCGGCATGGGTGGAGGAATGGCGGGGAAAGCCCTCGAGCTTCATCGCCAGATCGAAGAGTCGCCGCACCTGCGGCTCGCGCGTCACCTCGGTATGCAGCTCCGAGACGCCGTTGAGCGCGCGCTCCAGCGTCCAGGGGTCGGTGGGATGGTTGGGCACCAGCTTGGCGAGGCGATCCACCTGGCCATAGCTCATCTGCAGCACGCGGCCGGTATCCTTCAGCACTGCGCGCGCCTTCAGCTTTCCGAAGGTGATGATCTGCGCGACATGGTCGCGCCCGTATTTCTCCTGCACGTAGCGGATCACTTCGCCGCGCCGGGTTTCGCAGAAATCGATGTCGAAGTCCGGCATCGAGACGCGCTCGGGATTGAGGAAGCGCTCGAACAGCAGCCCCAGCCGCAGCGGATCGAGATCGGTAATGGTGAGCGCCCAAGCGACCACCGAGCCCGCCCCCGAGCCGCGCCCGGGGCCCACCGGGATATCGTGATCCTTCGCCCATTTGATGAAATCGGCGACGATCAGGAAATAGCCCGGAAAGCCCATGCGGACGATGATGTCCGTCTCGAAGTCGAGCCGCTCGAAATAGGCGGCGAAGCGCGGCTCGAGCGGCCCCTCGGGCTGATAGTGGCGCAGCCGCGCCTCCAGCCCGGCGCGGGCGTCGCGCCGCAGCATCGCCGCCTCGCCCTCGCGATCGCCCGCCAGGCTGGGCAGGATCGGCTTGCGCTTGGGGGCGGCGAAGGCGGTGCGGGTGGCGACCAGCGCGGTGTTGGCGATCGCCTCGGGCAGATCGGCGAAGGCGTCGGCCATCGCCTCGGCGGGCTTGAGCCAGGCATCGGCGAGCGAGCGGCGCCGCTCGTCCGAATCGAGATAGGCCGAATCGGCGATGCACAGCATGGCGTCGTGCGCGCCGTGGAAATCCGGCTCCAGGAAGCAGGCGGGATTGGTCGCCACCAGCGGCCAGCCGCGCGCATAGGCGAGCGCGACCAGCGCCGGCTCGGCCTGTTCCTCGATCGCCATGCCGCGCCGCGCCAGCTCGATGAACAGCCGATCGGGGAAGAGCGCCGCGAGCCGATCGGCATAGGCCTCGCCATGCGCGGCCTGGCCCTCGCCGTAGAGGCGCGCCAGCGCGCCATCGGCCGCGCCGGTCAGCGCGATCAGCCCGTCGGTGCGGCCTTCCAGCGCCGCCATAGGCACATGCGCATCCTGCTCGATCGGCCGATCGAGATGCGCCGCGGAGACGAGCGCGCAGAGATTGTCGTAGCCGGTCGCGTCCTGCGCGAAGAGCGGCAGCCAGTCGATCACCGGCGGCTTGCCTTCCTCGGCGCCACCGCAGGCGGCCGGGCGCGCCACGCCCAGGAGCGCGCCGATGATCGGCTGCACCCCCTCGGCCTTGGCGGCGGCGGAGAAGGCCATGGCGGCGTAGAGGCCGTTGCGGTCGCAGATCGCGGCGGCCGGGAAGCCGCGCTTGGCGGCGGCCTTGGCCAGCGCCTTGGGATCGATCGCGCCCTCGAGCATGGTGAAGGCGGTGAAGACTCGCAGCGGCACGAACGGGGAATGCATCCCCTCCCTATGCGCCAAGGCGGGGCGTCTGGCCATGGCCAAGCGGCGCCCGATCCGCGCCTGGTCGCTCGACAAGTCCGGGTCGCGGCGCCATGTAGCGGCGGTGGACGGCAAGCGCATTCTTCTCGTGATCGGCGGCGGCATCGCCGCGTATAAGGCGTGCGAGCTGATCCGCGCGCTTCGCCGCGCGGGCGCCTCGGTGCGCTGCGTGCTGACCGAGGCGGGCGCCCAGTTCGTGCCCGCGCTGACCTTGGCGGCGCTATCCGAAAATCCCGTGCATACCAGCCTCTGGGATCTCAAGGACGAGGTCGAGATGGGGCATATCCAGCTCAGCCGCGAAGCCGATCTGGTGGTGGTGTGCCCGGCCACCGCCGATCTGCTGGCGCGCATGGCGGCCGGCCTCGCCAATGATCTCGCCACCACGCTGCTGCTCGCCACCGACAAGCCCGTGCTCGCCGCACCCGCCATGAACGTGCGCATGTGGCTGCACCCCGCCACGCAGCGCAATGTGGCGCGGCTGCGGGCCGATGGCGTGACGGTGATCGAGCCCGAGGAGGGGCCGATGGCGTGTGGCGAGTTCGGCCCCGGCCGCCTGCCGGGAACGGACGCGCTCCTCGCCGCGATCGCCGCCGCGCTGGCGCCGTCCGCCGCCGCGCCCGCACCCGCGCCGCTGGCCGGGCGGCACATGCTCGTCACCGCCGGGCCCACGCACGAACCGATCGATCCCGTCCGCTACATCGCCAACCGCTCCTCGGGGCGCCAGGGCTTCGCCCTTGCCGGCGCGCTGGCGCGACTCGGCGCGCGGGTCACGCTGGTCGCCGGCCCCGTTTCTCTCCCCACGCCCGCGGGCGTCACCCGCGTCGATGTCGAGAGCGGGCGGGCCATGGCCGCCGCCGTCGATGCGGCGCTACCGGCCGATGCCGCCATCCTCGTCGCCGCCGTGGCGGACTGGTATGCCGAGCCGGCGCCGCAAAAGGTGAAGAAGGGCGAGGCCGCGCCTTCGCTCGCGCTGCACCTAAATCCGGACATTCTCGCCGGCCTGGCGCGCGATCCGCGCCGCCCGCGTCTGCTGGTCGGCTTCGCCGCCGAGACCGAGCAGCTGCTCGCCCACGCCACCGCCAAGCGCGCCCGCAAGGGTTGCGACTGGATCGTCGCCAACGACGTGTCGGGCGATGTGATGGGCGGCGCGGAAAACCGCGTGCTGCTCGTCACCGAGACCGGTGTCGAGGAATGGCCGCGCCTCGCCAAGACCGCGGTGGCCGAACGGCTCGCCGCCCGCATCGCCGCGACACTCACGGAGCCCCAATGATCGAGATCGCGCTCAAGCGCCTGCCCCATGGCGAAGGCCTGCCCGCCCCCGCCTATGCCACCACCGGCGCGGCCGGGCTGGATATCGTCGCCGCCGAGGATGTGTGCCTCGCGCCGGGCGCGCGCCACGCGGTGGCGACCGGCTTCGCGGTGGCGATCCCGCCGGGCTTCGAGATCCAGGTGCGGCCGCGTTCGGGGCTGGCGCTCAAACATGGCGTCACCTGCCTCAACAGCCCCGGCACGATCGATGCGGACTATCGCGGCGAGGTGAAGGTGATCCTCGCCAATCTCGGCGCCGAGCCTTTTCAGGTGACGCGCGGCGAACGCATCGCCCAGCTGGTGCCGGCGGCGGTCGAGGCGGCGCGGCTGATCGAGGTGCAGGAGCTGGACGATACGGTGCGCGGCACCGGCGGCTTCGGCTCCACGGGCCGGCATTCGCTGCCATGACGCTCAGCGACACCCAGCTGGATCGCTATGCCCGCCACATCATCCTCAAGGAGGTGGGCGGCAGCGGCCAGGCTCGGCTGCTGGCCGCGCATGTGCTGGTGATCGGCGCGGGCGGAATCGGCTCCCCGCTTATCCAATATCTCGCCGCCGCCGGGATCGGCCGGCTGACGGTGGCGGACGACGATATCGTCGCCCTCTCCAACCTTCAGCGCCAGACGCTGTTCGGCACGCGCGATGTCGGCACGCGCAAGGTCGTCGCCGCCGCCAACGCGGTGCAGCGGCTCAATCCGGACGTGCAATTCACCCCGGTGGACCAGCGCCTCACCGCCGCCACCGCCGCGCCGCTGCTCGCGGCGGCCGATGTGGTGGTGGACGGATCGGACAATTTCGCCACCCGCCTCGCCATCGCCGATGCCGCGCACGAAGCGCGCGTGCCGCTGGTTTCGGCCGCGGTCGGCCAGTTCGAGGCGCAGATCGCCGTCTATCGCGGCTGGGAGCCCGACAAGCCCTGCTATCGCTGCCTCGTCGGCGGCGATCCCGAGCGACCGGGCACCAGCTGCGCGGACGAGGGCGTGCTCGGCGCGATGACCGGCGTCGCCGGCAGCCTCGCCGCGATCGAGGCGATCCGCCAGGTCGTGCCCTTTGGCGAGGATACGGCGGGCCGGCTGCTGATCGTGGACGCGCTCGCCTTCCGCTTCCGCACCATCGCGGTGCCCCGCGATCCGGCCTGCCGATGCGCGGCCTGACGGTCATCGTCACCGCGCCCGGGCGGCTGCGCCCGGCGCTGGAGCTGGCGGCGGCCAAGGCGGCGCTGGGCGCGCGCGTGCGGCTCTTCCTTCAGGGCGATGCCGTGGGTGCGCTGCGCCCTCCGGTGGCCGAGGCGGACGATGATCGCTTTCGCGCCGCCGGCCTGCCCGCGCTGGCGCAATTGCTGGAGGAGGCGCTGGCGCTGAATGTCCGCGTCATCGCCTGCCAGACGGGGCTCGATCTCGCCGGCCTGGCCGCGACCGCGCTCGATCGCCGCATAAGCTATGGCGGGCTGGTGAGCCTGATGCTCGATCTCGACGACGATCGGCTGGTCGCGTTGTAACGGCCGGGGGGCGCCGTCGCGACGCCCGCCCCTATTCCGCCGCCTCGTCGGCGGGCTCGGCCTTCTTCTTGCGCGCCGGCGCCTTTTTCGCGGCGGCGGGCTTGGCGCCGCTCGCCGCCTTCTTGGCCGACGCCTTTTTGGCGGGCGCCTTCTTCTTGCCCTTGGCCGGCGCCTTGGCCGCGCGCTCGGCGAGCAGCAGCACCGCCTCGTCCAGCGTCAGCGTCTTCGGCTCCTTGCCCTTGGGCAAGGTGGCGTTGGTGGTGCCGTCGGTGACATAGGGGCCGTAGCGGCCTTCCATCACCTTGATCTCCGCGCCATCGGCGCCGGCGCCCAGCGTGGCGAGCGGCTCGCGGCTGGCGCCCTGACGTCGCCCTCCGCCGGCCGCCGCCTCGGCGAGCTTGACGACGGCGGCGTTCATGCCCGTCTCGAACACATCCGCCGTGGAGCCGAGCCGCGCATATTTGCCGTCATGCGCAAGATAGGGGCCATAGCGGCCGATCGAAGCGGTCACCGGCTTGCCCGTCTCGGGATGCGCGCCCACCGTGCGCGGCAGCGACAGCAGCTTGAGCGCCATGGCGAGATCGGGCGTGCCGACATCCTTGGGGATCGAGGCGCGCTTGGCCTCCTTGCCCTCGCCCAGCTGGATATAGGGCCCGAAGCGCCCGGCGCGCCGCGTCACCGCCTCGCCCGTCTCGGGATCCTGGCCCAGCTCCTCGGGGCCGGAGTCATTGGCGGCCTCGCCCTCGCCGCCCGGCTGGGCGAAGCGGCGGGTATATTTGCAGTCGGGATAGTTGGAGCAGGCGATGAAGGCGCCGAACCGGCCGCCGCGCAGCGCCAGCCGGCCCTGATGGCAGGCGGGGCACAGCCGCGGATCCTTGCCGTCGCCCGTGTCGGGGAAGAGATAGGGGGCGAGGAACTGATCCAGCGCGGCCGTCACCTCCGACGGCTTCTGCTCCATGACTTCGGCCGTCTTGGGCTTGAAATCGCGCCAGAAAGCCTCGAGCACCGCCTGCCACTGGGCGCGGCCGCCGGACACGTCGTCCAGCTCCTCCTCCAGCCCGGCGGTGAAATCATAGCTCACATATTTCTCGAAGAAGCGCTCGAGAAACGCCGTCACCAGCCGCCCGCTCTCCTCGGCGTGGAAGCGGTTCTTGTCGATCCGCACATAGGCGCGGTCCTTGATCGTCTGGAGGATCGAAGCATAGGTGGAGGGGCGGCCGATGCCGAGTTCCTCCATCTTCTTGACGAGCGACGCCTCCGAATAGCGCGGCGGCGGCTGGGTGAAATGCTGTTCCGCCGCCACTCCGCGCAGCGCCGGCGAATCCCCCTCGGCCAGCCGCGGCAGACGGCGCGATTCCTCGTCGCCCTCGTCGTCGCGCCCCTCCTCGTACAAGGCGAGATAGCCGGGGAAGAGCACCACCTGGCCGGTGGCGCGGAGCGCGAGCTGGCCGGTGCCGTCGGTCAGCTCCACCACCGTGCGCTCCAGCCGCGCCGAAGCCATCTGGCTGGCGAGCGCGCGCTTGTAGACCAGTTCGTAGAGCCGGGCATGATCGCCCGAGGCGGCGCGCTCGCGATTGAAGTCGGTCGGGCGGATCGCCTCGTGCGCTTCCTGCGCATTCTTCGCCTTGGCGGTGTAGTGGCGGGGCTTGTCCGGCACATAGCCGCCGTCATAGCGTGCCGCGATGGCGTGGCGGGCGGCGCTGATGGCGCTTTCGTCCATCTGCACGCCGTCGGTCCGCATATAGGTGATCAGCCCCTCCTCGTAGAGCGACTGGGCGACGCGCATCGTATGGCTGGCCGAGAAGCCGAGCTTGCGCGCGGCCTCCTGCTGGAGCGTGGAGGTGGTGAAGGGCGGCGGCGGGTTGCGGGTGAGCGGCTTGGTCTCGACCGAGGCGACGCCGAGGCGCGCCGCCTCGACATCGGCCTTGGCGGCTTCCGCCTCGCCCTGCGTGCCGAGCGCGAGCCGATCCAGCTTCGCGCCGCGCCAGCGCACCAGCCGCGCCGGGAAGGCCACGCCGTCCTGCTCCAGCTGGGCGATGACGGACCAATATTCCTGCGCGCGGAACTGCTCGATCTCGCGTTCGCGATCCACCACCAGCCGCAGCGCCACCGATTGGACGCGCCCGGCCGATTTGGCGCCGGGCAGCTTGCGCCACAGCACCGGCGAGAGGGTGAAGCCCACCAGATAATCCAGCGCGCGCCGGGCGCGGTAGGCGTCGATCAGATCCTCGTCGAGCCCGCGCGGCTGGGCCATGGCCTGGGTCACGGCGGGCTTGGTGATGGCGTTGAAGGTGACGCGCTGCACCGCCTTGGGCAGCGCCCGGCGCTTCCGCAGCACCTCCTGGACATGCCAGGAAATCGCCTCGCCCTCGCGATCGGGGTCGGTGGCGAGGATCAGCGTCTCGGCGCCCTTGGCCTCGTCCGCGATCGCCTTGAGCTGGCGCGCCTTGTCCGGATAGCTCTCCCATTCCATGGCGAAACCCTGGTCCGGATCGACCGATCCGTCCTTGGCGGGCAGATCGCGGACATGGCCATAGGAGGCCAGCACCCGGTAGCCGGGGCCGAGATATTTCTCGATGGTTTTCGCCTTGGCGGGCGATTCGACGACGACGAGCTTCATGGGGTCCCGGGCGATCCTTCGTGTGCGCCTACGAGTTGGGGAGCCGGAGCGGCCCTCGTCAAGCCGGGACGCCCGCAGCCGCGGCGCAAGCGTGTCCGAAAGGGCGCGTTCTATTTCTTCCGCGTGAAATCGACCGAGACGACGTTGGAGCCGTCTTCCTGGCTGACGCTCGGCGCGTCATTCTCCGCCTCGCCGGCGGATTCGGGCTCCATGCCCTCGGCCTGAACCTGGAACTGCAGCGCGAAATTGACGGCGGGATCGACAAAGCCCGTCACCGCCGCGAACGGCACGACCAGCTTGGCCGGCACCTGGTTGAACGACAGCCCCACCTCGAAGCCCTCGGGCGTGACGCGCAGATCCCAGAAGCGGTTCTGGATGACGATCGTCATCTCGTCGGGGAAACGCTGCGCGAGATGGGCGGGGATATCCACGCCCGGCGCCTGCGTCTTGAAGGTGATGTAGAAATGATGTTCCCCCGGCAGGCCGCCGCCGCGCTCGACCTCGCCGAGGACGCGACCGACGACCGCGCGCAGGGCTTCCTGCACGATCTCGTCATAGGGAATCAGGCTCTCGAGCTCGGCACCTTCACTCATAGCGCGTTCCTGAACGCGGGGGCCGCCAGGGTCAAGCCGTTGCGCCACACGGCGGGGGCGCTATGAGGGCGGCGCCTCTGCCGAAGGACCGTCCATGCGCCGCGCCACCGTCCGCCGCGAAACCACCGAAACCCAGCTCGCCGTCACCCTCGATCTCGATGGCAGCGGCGTCTATGCCGTTCGTACCGGCATCGGCTTCCTGGACCATATGCTGGAGCAGCTGGCCCGCCACGCGCTGCTCGATCTCACCGTCGAGGCGAAGGGCGATCTCCATATCGACCAGCATCACACCACCGAGGATTCGGCGCTCGCGATCGGCCAGGCCTTTTCGCAGGCGCTCGGCGATCGCAAGGGCATCCAGCGCTTCGGCGCCGCCTATGCGCCGATGGACGAGGCGCTGACGCGCGTCGCCATCGACATATCGGGGCGGCCCTATCTGGTGTGGCGCACCGCCTTCACCCAGTCCAAGCTCGGCGATTTCGACACCGAATTGTTCGAGCACTGGTTCCAGAGCTTCGCGCAGACCGCCGGCATCACGCTGCATGTCGAGACGCTGTACGGGCGCAACAACCATCATATCGCGGAAAGCGCGTTCAAGGCGCTGGCGCGCGCGCTGCGCGCCGCGATTGAGGTGGATCCGCGCAAGGCGGATCAGGTGCCGTCCACCAAGGGCACGCTGGGAGGCTGAATGATCATCCCGTCGCCGCGCGCTTTCACCCCGGTCGGGGCGGTCGGGAGCGCCACCCCGCGCCTCGTCGAGGCGCTTCGCCGATGACGGTGGCGCTGATCGATTACGGCGCCGGCAATCTCCGCTCGGTCGCCAACGCCCTCGCCGCCGCCGGCGCCGATACGGTGGCGATCACCGCCGATCCGGAGCGGATCGCCCGCGCCGACCGCATCGTGCTGCCCGGCGTGGGCGCGTTCGGCGCCTGTATGTCGGGCCTGCTCGCGGCGAATGGCGTGGTGGAGGCGATGGCGGAGGCGGTGGCGCTGCGCGGCCGGCCCTTTCTCGGCGTCTGCGTGGGCATGCAGCTGCTCGCGGACCGGGGCATCGAGCTTGGCGATCACAAGGGGCTGGGCTGGATCCCCGGCACGGTGCGCCCGATCGCACCCGGCCCGGCGCTGCGCGTGCCGCATATGGGCTGGAACGATGTCCATGCCGCCACGCCCCACCCGCTGCTGGTGCCGGGCGAGGCCTATTTCCTGCACAGCTTCGCCTTCGATGCCGCCGATCCGGCGCAGGTGCTGGCGCGCACCGATCATGGCGGCGCCATCACCGCCGCCGTCGGTCGCGACACCATCGTCGGCGTGCAATTCCATCCCGAGAAGAGCCAGGCCTATGGGCTGGCCTTTCTCTCCCGCTTTCTGGAGTGGCGGCCATGATCGTCTTCCCCGCAATCGACCTCAAGGCCGGCCAGATCGTGCGCCTCGCCGAGGGCGATATGGCCCGCGCCACCATCTATGGCGATGATCCGGCCGCCCAGGCGCGCCGCTTCGCCGAGCTTGGCGCCACCCATCTCCATGTCGTCGATCTCGATGGCGCCTTTGCCGGCCACGCCGTCAACGCGGCGGCGGTGGAGGCGATCGTCGCGGCCTTTCCGGGCAAGGTGCAATTGGGGGGCGGCATCCGCGACCGCGCCGCGATCGACCACTGGCTCGCGCTCGGCGTGGACCGGGTGGTGATCGGCACCGCCGCGCTCGATCATCCGCAGCTGGTGCGCGAGGCGGCGCGCGCGCTGCCCGGCCGCATCGTGGTCGGCGTGGATGCGCGCGACGGCTTCGTCGCCACCCATGGCTGGGCGGATATTTCCGAGGTGCGCGTGATCGATCTGGCGGAGCGCTTCGCCGATGCCGGCGTCGCCGCCCTGCTCTTCACCGATGTCGGGCGCGACGGGCTGCTCAAGGGCTGCAACGTCACCGCCACCCAGGCGCTGGCGGAGGCGACGACCATCCCCGTCATCGCCAGCGGCGGCGTCGCGGGCATGGCCGATATCCACGCGCTCAAGGCGGTGACGGCGGATCTCTCGGGCGGCGGCATCGAGGGCGTGATCACCGGCCGCGCTTTGTATGACGGCCGGCTCGATCTCGCCGAGGCGCTGCGCGTGGCGGCGGCATGAGCGTCCGCGTCCGCGTCATCCCCTGTCTCGACGTGGCCGGCGGCCGCGTCGTGAAGGGCGTCAACTTCCTCGATCTCGCCGATGCCGGCGACCCGGTGGAGCAGGCGCGGATCTATGATGCGGCACGCGCCGACGAGCTGTGCTTTCTCGACATCACCGCCAGCCACGAGGAGCGCGGCACGCTGCTCGATGTGGTGGCGCGCACCGCCGCCGTCTGCTTCATGCCGCTCACCGTCGGCGGCGGCGTTCGCACCGTCGAGGATGCGCGCGCGCTGCTACTGGCGGGGGCGGACAAGGTGGCGGTGAACTCCGCCGCCGTCGCCCGGCCGGCGCTGGTGGGCGACATGGCCGAGCGGTTCGGCGCGCAATGCGTGGTCGGCGCGATCGATGCGCGGCGGACCGGGCCGGATCGGTGGGAAGTCTATACCCATGGCGGCCGCCGGCCGACCGGCATCGATGCCATCGCCCATGCGCGCGATCTCGCCGCCCGGGGCGCGGGCGAGCTGCTCGTCACCTCGATGGACCGCGACGGCACGCGCGACGGCTATGATCTCGCCTTGACCCGCGCGATCGCGGACGCGGTGACGGTGCCGGTGATCGCCAGCGGCGGTGTCGGCACGCTGGATCATCTCGTCGAAGGCGTGCGCGATGGTGGCGCCTCGGCGGTGCTTGCCGCCTCGATCTTCCATTTCGGCCAGCACAGCGTCGCCGAGGCCCACCGGGCGCTCGCCGCGGCCGGCCTGCCGGTGCGCGGTTGACGCGCGCCGCCCCCGCCCGCAAGACCGACGCCATGGCCGATACGCTCCTCCGCCTCGAAGCCACCATCGCCGCGCGCCGCGACGCCGCGCCCGATGGTTCCTATGTCGCCGCCCTGTTCGCCAAGGGCCTGCCCAAGATCGCGCAGAAGCTTGGCGAGGAAGCGGTGGAAACGGTGATCGCGGCGCTCGGGGAGGATCAGGCCGCGCTCACCGGCGAGGCGGCGGACCTGCTCTTCCATCTGCTCGTGCTGCTCGGCGCGCGCGACGTGCCGCTCGCCGCCGTGCTGGCCGAGCTTGATCGGCGCGACGGCGTGTCCGGCCTCGCCGAAAAGGCGGCGCGTTCCGCCCCCGCCGGCGCGCCCCGGCCGATCCTCGCGGCCGAGCCGCGCCTCGCGCCCGGCGCCGAGCCGGGACGCCGCCCCCGCATCCGCAAGGGCTGACCAGAGGGACCGCCATGCCCATCGACGCCACCCAGCCCTATGACGACGCCAACATCTTCGCGCGCATCCTGCGCGGCGAGATCCCGGCGCGCACCGTCTATGAGGATGCGCACGCGCTCGCCTTCCACGATATCAACCCGCAGGCCCCGCATCATGTGCTGGTGATCCCCAAGGGCCGCTATGTCTCGTGGGACGATTTCTCGTCGCGCGCGAACGATGCCGAGATCGCGGGCTTCGTCCGCGCCGTGGGCGCGGTGGCGCGCGCGGCCGGGCTGGTGGAGAGCGGCTATCGCCTTCTCGCCAATACCGGCCGGGACGCGCACCAGGAGGTGCCGCACCTCCATGTCCACATCTTCGCCGGCCGCCCGCTCGGCCCGATGCTGGCCGCCGGCTGAGCGAAGGCTTGCGGTCCGGCGCGAAGCGGCTACGCTTACCGCCCATATAGGACGGCGCGATGACGCAGCCGTCACCAGGGAATCAGGCTTGATGATCTTCGGCCGTGTGAAGTCGCTGGACGCGATCCTCGCGACAGCGGAGAAAAAGTCTCTGCACCGATCGCTCGGTGCCTTTCAATTGACGATGCTCGGTATCGGCGGCGTGATCGGCACGGGTATCTTCGTTCTCACCTCGGAGGCCACGCAGAAAGCCGGCCCTTCGATGATCATCTCGTTCATGATCGCGGCCTTTGTCTGCGCGGTGGCGGCGCTCTGCTATTCCGAACTGGCCTCGATGGTGCCGGTCGCCGGCTCCGCCTACACCTATACCTATGCGGTGGTGGGCGAACTCCTCGCCTGGATGGTCGGCTGGGCGCTGATCCTCGAATATGCGGTCGGCGCCAGCGCCGTGTCGGTCGGCTGGTCCGGCTATGTCGTCGGCCAGCTCAAGGGATGGCTCGACATAGACATGCCCGCCGCCTTCACCGCCGGCCCGTTTGCGGGCGGGGTGGTGAATATCCCGGCCGTGGTGATCGCGCTGCTCACCACCTGGCTGCTGATGATCGGCACCAGCGAGAGCGCCCGCGTCAACGCGGTGCTCGTGGCGATCAAGGTGCTCGCGCTCACCGTCTTCATGATCTTCGCGTTGCCGGTGATGAAGGCCCGCAACTTCCACCCCTTCATGCCGCTCGGCGCGGTCGGCACCTTCGGCGCGGCCGCCTCGATCTTCTTCGCCTATGTCGGCTTCGATTCCGTCTCGACCGCCGCCGAGGAGACGCGCGATCCGCAGCGCAACGTGCCGATCGGGCTGATCGCCTCGCTGATCATCTGCACCCTCTTCTACATTCTCGTCGCCGCCGGCGCGATCGGCTCGCCGCTCGGCGGCCAGCCGGTGCGCGATGCCGCCGGCACGGCGCTGCTGCCCGGCTCCGCCGAACTGGCGGCACGCTGCCAGGCGATCGTCGCGGGCGGCGCGCTGGAACCCATGCCCTGCTCGCGCGAGGCGCTCGCGCATGTGTTGCGCGTGCTCGGCCATCCCGCGATCGGCAATCTGCTCGGGCTCGCCGCCACGCTGGCGCTGCCCTCGGTGGTGCTGCTGATGATGTTCGGCCAGACGCGCATCTTCTTCACCATGGCGCGCGACGGGCTGCTGCCGGAACGGCTGGCGGCGGTGCATCCGCGCTGGCGCACGCCGCACATCGTCACCGCCGTTACCGGCGTGGCGGTGGCGCTCGCCTCGGCCTTTCTGCCGGTCGGCAAACTGGCGGACTATTCCAACTCGGGCACGCTCTTCGCCTTCATGATGGTGGCGATCTCCGTGCTGGTGCTGCGCCGCGCCGATCCCGATCGGCACCGCCCCTTCCGCACGCCCGCGATCTGGATCGTCGCGCCGCTGGCGATCATCGGCTGCCTGGTGCTGTATCTCTCGCTGCCGCTGATCGCCATCCTGGTGCTGCCGGGCTGGGCGCTGATCGGCCTCGTCATCTATTTCGGCTATAGCCGCCAACGCAGCCATGTCGGCCGCGGCATTTCGGACGGCGACGATCAGGGTGGCGTGCCGCCGCGCACGGTCTGAGCCGCTCGGCGGCGGAGGGCCCGGCGCCCCCGCCGCCCCATAGCAGAACGCCCGCGCGGGGTCGCTCCCCACGCGGGCGTTCTGGCTTTTGGCGGGATCGGCCGCTCAGCTGAGCTTGGCGGCGACCAGCGTCTTCAGATCCTGCTCCGGCCGCGCGCCATAATGCGAGATCACCTCGGCGGCGGCGATCGCGCCCATGCGCAGGCACTCGGCCGGCGCGAGGCCGCGGACATGGCCCACCAGATAGCCCGCCGAGAAGAGATCGCCCGCGCCGGTCGTATCGACCACGCGATCGACCGGCTCCGCCGCGACGCTGTGGCGCACGCCATCGGCCACCGCGATCGCGCCCTCGGCGCCGCGCGTCACCACCAGCAGCGGCAGCTGCGGCGCCAGCGCCTCGACCGCCGCGTCGAAATCGGCCGCGCCCGACAGCGCGAGCAGCTCCTCCTCGTTGGCGAACAGGATGTCGATGTCGCCGCGCGCGATCATGGCGCGGAAATCCTCGAGATGGTTGAGGATGCAGAAGACCGCCGAGACGCCGAGCGCGACCTGGCGGCCATGGCGGTGGGCGATCTCGACCGCGCGCTTCATCGCCGCGCGCGGCTCGGTCGGATCCCAGAGATAGCCCTCGAGCAGCAGCACCTTGGCCGAAGCGATCTGCGCTTCCTCGATGGCGCTGGGCGGCAGGAACTGGGCGGCGCCGAGATAGGTGTTCATCGTGCGCTGGCCGCAGGCGCTCACCAGGATGAGGCAACGCCCCGTGGGAATGTCGGGGCTGCGCGGCGGCACCGTGAAGGCGATGCCCTGCGCCTTGAGATCGTGCACGAACACTTCGCCGAGCTGATCCTCCGCCACCTGGCCGACAAAGGCGCAGCGCGCGCCGAGCATGGCCGCGCCGGCCACGGTGTTGCCGGCCGAGCCGCCCGAAATCTCGCGTCCCGGTCCCATGCGGTCGTAGAGCTGGGTGGCGCGATCGGCGTCGATCAGCGTCATGGCGCCCTTGGTGAGGCCCTCGGCCTCGAGAAAGGCGTCGTCGGCGGGCGAGAGCACGTCGACAAGCGCGTTGCCGATGGCGATGATGTCGAGCGTCGGATCGGTCACAAATTTCTCCGGTGGCGGAATGCTCCGCGCCTAGCCGGGCTTGTCCCCCGGTGCAATCGCGCCGCCGCCGTGGCACAGGGGCATGCCTATGATTCGCCGCCTTGTCGTTCCCGCGCTGCTGCTTCTCGCCGGCTGCGCCACCACGCCGCCGCCGGGCGGCACCGCCCCGCCCCCGGCGCGGCCGCCGCGGCAGCACGAGGCCGGGCTCGAGCGCGTGCTCGGCCGCACCGCCGCCCAGCTGGTGGAGCTGTTCGGCGAGGCCGATCTCGATCTCCACGAAGGCGGCGCGCGCAAGCTACAGTTCGTCGGCCCCGCCTGCGTGCTCGATGCCTATCTCGCCAGCCCTCATGCCGGCGCCGAGCCGGTAGTGACCTATGTCGACGCGCGTCTGCCCGACGGCGACGATATCGACCGCGCCTCGTGCGTGGCCGCGCTCAGCCGGCGCGCGGCGGCGAAGTAAGCCGCGCCAGCGCCCAGCCGGCCGCGTCGCGCACCACCTCCGAGGCATCGCCGCCCAGCCGCGCCAGTGCCGGGATCAGCCCGGCATTGCCGCTATTGCCGGCCGCGATCGCGGCGTTGCGCACCATCCGATCGCGGCCGATGCGCTTGATCGGCGAGCCGGCGAACACCGCGCGAAACCCGGCATCGTCCAGCGCCAGCAGATCGGCGAGCGCGGGCATCGCCAGCTCGGCGCGGGCGGCGAACTCCAGATTGGCATGGGCATGGTCGGCGAACTTGTTCCACGGACAGGCGGCCAAACAATCGTCGCAGCCATAGACGCGGTTGCCGATCCCCGGCCGCAGCGCCTCGGGAATGGCGCCGGCATGTTCGATCGTCAGGTAGGAGATGCAGCGCCGCGCATCGAGGCGGTAGGGCGCGGGAAAGGCATCGGTCGGGCAGGCACGCTGGCAGGCGTCGCAGCGCCCGCAATGGTCCGCGCTGGCGGGATCCGGATCGAGCGTCGCGGCGGTGAACAGCGCGCCGAGCAGCAGCCAGCTGCCATGGGTGCGGCTGACGAGATTGGTGTGCTTGCCCTGCCAGCCGAGCCCGGCGGCGGCGGCCAGCGGCTTTTCCATGACCGGCGCGGTATCGACGAACACCTTGAGCGGCAGCCCGCTTTCCGCGCCGAGCCAGCGGCCGAGCGCCTTCAGCGCCTTCTTGATGACATCGTGATAATCGCGCCCCTGCGCATAGACGGAGATGCGGCCGCGCGTCGTCGCCGCCGCCAGCCGACGCGGATCCTCGGCCGGCGCGTAGCTCATGCCCAGCATCGCCACGGAGCGCACCTCGGGCCAGAGCGCGGCGGGGGCGCGGCGCACGTCGGCGCGGCTCGCCATCCACCCCATCTCGCCATGCGCGCCATCGGCCAGCCACTGGTCGAGCCGGGCGCCCGGCACGGGATCGTCGACGGCGCGGGTGATGCCGCATTGGACAAAGCCCAGGCGCGCCGCCTCGGCCTTCAGCGCCTCGCTCAGGCTTGGCATCAGATCAGGCTCACCTCGCCACCGATATGACGCTCAAGCCGCCCGGCGAGTTCGAGTTCCAGCAGCACGGTCTGCACCACCGCCGGGGGCAGCCCGGCCTGGCGGACCAGCTCGTCCGCAGGCACCGGCACCGGGCCGAGCCGCGCCAGCACGAGCCGGCGATCGCCCTCGCCGGCCTCGGCCGGCGGCGGCGGCGCGCCATAACCGTGATCGGGCTCGGCCATGCCATCGATCGGCGGCAGCGCCTCGATCACGTCGTCGGCCGATTGCACCAAAGTCGCTCCCTCGCGGATCAGCAGGTTGCAGCCCTGGGCGCGCGGATCGAGCGGCGAGCCGGGGATCGCCAGCACCTCCCGCCCATAATCGGCGGCGTGGCGCGCGGTGATGAGCGATCCCGATTTCGGCGCCGCCTCCACCACCAGCACGGCGTGCGCGAGCCCGGCGATGATCCGGTTGCGATAGGGAAAATGGCGCGCGCGCGGCTCGGTGCCGGGGGGCTGCTCGGAAATCAGCAGCCCGCGCGTCGCGATCTCTTCCTGCAGCCCCGCATTTTCGGGCGGGTAGCTATTGTCGGGGCCGCCGGCGATCACCGCGATCGTGCCATGATCCAGCGCGCCGAGATGCGCGGCGGTATCGATCCCGCGCGCCAGCCCCGAGGCGACCGCGATGCCTCGCGCGCCCAGATCGGCGGCGAGCCCGCGCGCGAGGCGACAGGCGGCGGCCGAGGCGTTGCGCGCGCCCACCAGCGCCACCACCGGCCGGTCCGTCAGGCGGGGATCGCCGCGCACGATCAGGCAGGGCGGCGCGGTCGGGATGGCGGCGAGCAGGCGGGGATAGCCGGCGAGGCCGAGAAAGAGGTAGCGCGCGCCCAGCGCCTCGACCTGCGCCACCTCGCGTTCGATCTGCGCGCGCGACGGGATCGCCGGCGGCCGCCCGCCGCCGCGCCGCGCGAGATCGGGGATGGCGGCGAGCGCGGCCTCGGCGGTGCCGTAGCGCGCGAGCAGCTGGCGATAGGTGACGGGCCCGACCTGGGCGGTGCGGATCAGCCGCAGCCGGGCGATGCGATCGTCGCGCGCGCTTGCCATGCCCGCGTCACCGGCCACCGAAGCGCGGTTCGGTGCCGTCCAGCAGCCGCTCCACATTGGCGCGGTGCTTCCACAAGACGATCAGCGCGAGGCAGAGAAAGGCGAGCGTCAGGTCTGGCCGGTTGAGCACCGCCGCCGTGACGGGCACCGCCACCGCCGCCGTCATCCCGCCCACCGAACTGTGGCGCGTCGTGGCGAAGGCCAGCAGCCAGACCAGCGCGAAGGCGAGCCCGCAGGGCCAGTACAGCGCCAGCGCGATGCCGAGCAGCGTGGCCACGCCCTTGCCGCCCTTGAAGCGGAGCCAGACCGGATAGACATGGCCGATAAAGGCGGCGGCGCCCGCCACCACGGCGGGCAGCGAGGGCGGCTGCGGCTCGGGGAAAAGCGCGCCGAACAGGATCACCGCCGCCACGCCCTTCAGCGCGTCGAGCAGCAGCGTCACCAGCGCCAGCCCCTTGCGGCCGGTGCGCAGCACGTTGGTGGCGCCGATATTGCCCGAGCCGATGGTGCGCGGATCGGCGGCGCCGCCCAGCCGCGTGACGATCAGCCCGAACGGAATCGAGCCGAGCAGATAGCCGATCAGGACGGCGCCGAGGAGCGCCATTCCGGTCGATGCCGTTACCATTTGCGCCCCCGCATCACGCCTCCATGATAGACTGCGCTCGGCCAAGCGCAACATCCGCGCGGGCCGCCGGGCACCTCGGGCCGATTGCCTCGCCCGGCCAGCCGGCCTATCGCGCATCGCCATGGATGCGCAAAGCCCCATTTTGCTCTTCGATTCCGGTGTCGGCGGCCTTTCGGTGCTGGACGCGGTACGGCGCCGGCTTGCCGCGGCGCCGATCGTCTATGTCGCGGATTCGGGAGGATTCCCCTACGGCACCAAGAGCGAGGCGGAGATCGCGGCGCGGGTGCCGGCGCTGCTCGGTCGGCTGGCGGAACGCTATCGGCCGCGCCTGCTCGCCATCGCCTGCAACACCGCCTCCACCATCGCCCTGCCGGCCGTCCGCGCCGCGCTGGACCTGCCGGTGGTGGGCACCGTGCCGGCGGTGAAGCCCGCCGCGCTCGCCAGCGTGACGCGCGCGATCGGCGTGCTCGGCACCGAGGCGACGGTGCGCCAGCCCTATGTCGATCGGCTGGTGGAGACGTTCGCCTCCGATTGCCTGGTGCTCCGCCACGGATCGGCGCGGCTGGTGGAACTGGCCGAGGCGGCGCTGCGCGGCGATGCCGGCGCGCCGGCGGAGTATCGCGCCATTCTCGATGGCCTGCTCGGCCAGCCGGGCGGCGATCGGATCGATCAGATCGTGCTCGCCTGCACCCATTTCCCCCTCGTCGCGCGGTCGCTGGCGGCGGTCGCGCCGCGTCCGCTCGGCTTCGTCGATGGTGCGGAGGGCATCGCCCGGCGCATCGCGACGCTCACCGAAGACCAGCCGTTCGCGCCGCTGCGGGGCGGCGATGTCGCCGTCTTCACCTCGCCGATCGACACCGCGCCGCTCGTCCCGGCGCTTGCCGCGCGCGGCCTGGCGCGGATCGAGCGGCTATGAGGAAATCGATCTGGGCGATCGGAATTACGCCTAAGGTGCGGGTGGCGTAAAATCGCCGGACCCGCTATCTGGGGCGGTACGACGCCGATGCGGCAAGAGGGCAGGGCTTTGGATTATCAGCGCGTGTTCAGCCAGGCCATTGATCGTCTGCATGCTGAGGGCCGGTACCGCGTCTTTATCGACATTCTCCGCAACAAGGGCATGTTCCCCAATGCCCGCTGCTTCCACGGCCATAACGGCCCGAAGCCGATCACCGTCTGGTGCTCGAACGATTATCTCGCCATGGGCCAGCATCCCAAGGTGATCGCGGCGATGGAAGAGGCGCTGCACGATGTCGGCGCCGGCTCGGGCGGCACGCGCAATATCGGCGGCAACACCCATTATCATATCGATCTCGAGGCGGAGCTGGCCGATCTCCACGGCAAGCAGGGCGCGCTGCTCTTCACCTCGGGCTATGTCTCCAACGAGGCGACCCTGTCCACGCTCGCCAAGGTGCTGCCGGGCTGCATCATCTTCTCCGACGAGCTTAACCACGCCTCGATGATCGCGGGCATCCGCAATTCCGGATGCGAGAAGCATGTCTTCCGCCACAATGATCTCGCCCATCTCGAGGAGCTGCTGGCGAGCGTTCCGGCCGAAGCGCCCAAGCTGATCGCCTTCGAGAGCGTCTATTCGATGGATGGCGACGTGGCGCCGATCGCGGCGATCTGCGATCTCGCCGATCGCTACAACGCGCTCACCTATCTCGACGAGGTCCACGCCGTCGGCATGTACGGCGCGCACGGCGGCGGCATTTCGGAGCGCGACGGCGTCGCCGAGCGGATCACCATCATCGAGGGCACGCTGGGCAAGGCCTTTGGCGTGATGGGCGGCTATATCGCGGCCGACCGGACCGTGATCGACGTGATCCGCTCCTATGCGCCCGGCTTCATCTTCACCACCTCGCTGTCGCCGGTGCTGGTGGCGGGCGTGCTGGCCAGCGTGCGCCACCTCAAGCAGAGCAGCGCGGAGCGGGAGGGCCAGCAGGCCGCGGCGACGATGCTGAAGCGGCTGTTCGCCGAGGCGGGATTGCCGGTCATGCCGTCCACCACCCATATCGTGCCGCTGCGCGTCGGCGATCCGGTGAAGGCCAAGACGATCAGCGACATCCTGCTCGCCGAATATGGCGTCTATGTGCAGCCGATCAATTATCCCACGGTGCCGCGCGGCACCGAGCGCCTCCGCTTCACCCCCGGCCCCAGCCACAGCGTGGAGATGATGGAGGAGCTCACCCGCGCGCTGGTGGAAATCTGGGATCGGCTCGACCTGCGGCTCGCCGCCTGAGCCTCACAGCAGCGCGGCGAGCGCCACCGTCAGCGCGGCGAGGCCGCACGACAGCGGCACGCGCAGCCGCAGCCACCAGCGCGGCGCCAGTCCGTCCCGCACCAGGCGGCGATCGACGAGCAGGCTCGCCACCAGCCCCAACGCCAGCATCAGCGCGGCGCCGCGCGGCGCCCAGCCGGACAGGCCCTGCACGGCGAAGGCCCAGAGGCTCGGCACCACCGCCAGACCATACCAGCCGCCGCGCCCGGAGCCGCCGTCGCGCGCCGCCAGGCCCCACCAGAGGCCGCCCAGGAAGCTCAGGATGATGGCGATATAGCTGAGCCCCATGACCAGCGCGAAGCCCGGCAGCCCCTGATCGTCCGAGCCGGCGGCGAGCAGCCGCACCAGCAGCGCGATCGCCGGCGGCGCCAGCCCCAGCCCGCCCAGCACCGCCGCCGCCAGCGGCACCCGCGTCGATCCCGCCTGCTCAATCCGCCGCCGCTCGCTCATCGCACAATCCCTATGCCCAGCCGCAGCCGCGTCTGCCGCCTGTTATAATCGAGAAGATCCTCGCCATAGCCGGTAAAGCCCTGCACCACGGCGTAAATGGGAATGCCCGTGAGGCGCAGCAGCGGATGGCTGAGATCGGCGTCGATCGCGCCTCGCCCGGTCGCGAAGCTGATCCGGCTCCAGGTGGACAGCTTCCAGCCATCGGGCTCCTCGATCGCCACCGCCAGCGCCTGGTGTCCGCGATATTCGGCGATGTCGGCATTGTCGTCGCGGCCCATATAGTGGAACCAGCGCGGCGCGACGCTCAGCGTCCAGCGCCCGACCGGCAGCGCCGCCGAGCCCTCCACATAGGCGTAATTATAGCCGCGCGAGGCATCGCCGCCCCGGCCGTTCGATTCGTGCAGCAACCCGCCGCGCGCGGCGAGGCGCAGCCCGTTGGCGCGCGGGCGCAGGGCGAGCCGGTAGAAGAGTTCGGGCTGATAGTTCACATCGCGGAACGGCGCGGAATAGTGGCCGAGATCCCAGTACATGCGCTGCGTGTAGGCGAAACGGAAGCCTTCCTTCCAATCTCCGCTCGGCGCGGCGGCGTTGCCGAACAGCTGATATTGGAAGCTGATCTCCAGCTTGCCGTCGCTGCTGGTGCCCGGCCCGAACACGCCATTGATGGGATTGTAGGTCTGAAGATTGGCGAGGAAGGGGCTGGGCGTGCGGCCGTCGCGCGTCACCAGCCGGGGAAGATCGCCCGCCTGCCCCGCCGCGCCGGCGAAGCTGGTGGGCGCGGGCGCGGTGTCCGCCGCCGCCAGCGCCGTCGCGCCGGGCGCGGCCGCGGCCGGGGGCTGCGACGCGGCGAAGGCGAAGCCGCCCTCGTCGCCGAGCGCGAGCACCGCCTCGCCCGCCACGCCCGCCGGCAGCGCGAAGCGGTAGCGCGCGCGGGTGAAGCCGCCCGGCGCCACCACCGGGGCCGCGCCTTCGCGCCGCAGCTCCACCGGCCGCGCCGCGCCTTGGCCGCGCAGCATCGCCATCAACCGGGGCGGCGGCGCGGGCACGGCGCTGGCGCCGGCGTTGACGAACAGCAACTCGGCCTCGGCCGTGCCATCGGCGGCGGCGTGGACGCCGGCGATCACCGGCGCCTCGACGGCCGCGGCCGGCTCGGCGAGTACCGGCGCCGCCCAGATCGCCGCCAGCAGAACATAACTCGACTGTCGCAAACCTCGTCCCCTTTTGCGGCGTGAACGCACCCCTGCCCGCTTCGTGCCGCAGCGGAGTGGCGCCAAAGGCTTTGCTCGCCTACAGAGGCGCCGATCCGAATCACCGTCGCTTTTCCGGAGGACGCGCCATGGCGCTCCGTCTCGCTTTCGCATCCGATCACGCCGCCACCGCGCTGCGCGCCGCCCTGCTCGATCATGCCCGCGAACGCGGCCATGCAGTGGAGGATCTCGGCCCGGCACCCGGCGAGTCGGTCGATTATCCGGACTATGGCTATCGGCTCGCCGCCCATGTGGCGGCGGGCGGCGCCGATCGCGGCATCGCGCTGTGCGGTTCCGGCATCGGCATCTCGATCGCCGTCAACCGTCACCCGGCGATGCGCTGCGCCTTGGTGTCCGAACCGCTCTCAGCCGCGCTGGCGCGGGCGCATAATGACGCGAATATCCTCGCCATGGGCGCGCGGCTGATCGGAATCGAGCTTGCCAAGGCCTGTCTGGACGCCTTTCTCACCACCGAATTCGGCGGCGAGCGCCATGCGCGTCGCGTCGCCAAGCTTTCCGCCCCGCCTTTCGCCAAGGAGCCCGCATGAGCACCCAGCCCTCCTCTATCGATGCGATCCGCCCCAGCGGCTTCTTCGAGCGCAGCCTGTCCGACGCCGATCCCGCCGTCTTCGCCGGAATCGAGCGGGAGCTTGATCGCGAACGCCACCAGATCGAGCTGATCGCCTCGGAGAATATCGTCTCGCAGGCGGTGCTGGAGGCGCAGGGCTCGGTCTTCACCAACAAATATGCCGAAGGCTATCCCGGCAAGCGCTATTATCAGGGCTGCGCGCCGTCCGACATCGTCGAGCAGCTCGCGATCGATCGCGCCAAGCAGCTGTTCGGCTGCCAGTTCGCCAATGTCCAGCCGCATTCGGGGGCGCAGGCCAATGGCGCGGTGATGCTCGCGCTCACCAAGCCGGGCGACACGATCATGGGCCTCAGCCTCGATGCGGGCGGCCACCTCACCCACGGCGCCAAGGCGGCGATGAGCGGCAAATGGTACAATGCCGTGCAATATGGCGTGCGCGAGGACGATCATCTGATCGACTATGACGCGGTGGAGCAGCTTGCCCGGGCCTCCCAGCCGCGCCTCATCATCACCGGCGGCTCGGCCTATCCGCGCCACATCGATTTCGCCCGCTTCCGCGCGATCGCCGATGCGGTGGGCGCGCTGTTCATGGTGGACATGGCGCATTTCGCCGGGCTGGTGGCGGGCGGCGTGCATCCCAGCCCCTTCGGCCATGCCCATGTCGTCACCACCACCACCCACAAGACGCTGCGCGGCCCGCGCGGCGGCATGGTGCTGACCGATGACGAGGCGATCGCCAAGAAGATCAACTCGGCGGTCTTCCCGGGGCTGCAGGGCGGCCCGCTGATGCATGTCATCGCCGCCAAGGCGGTCGCCTTCGGCGAGGCGCTGACGCCCGAGTTCAAGGCCTATAGCCGCGCGGTGATCGCCAACGCCAAGGCGCTGGCGGCGCGGCTGCAGGAGCGCGGCGCCGATCTCGTCGCGGGCGGCACCGACACGCATCTGGCGCTGGTGGATCTGCGGCCGCTGGGCGTGACCGGCAAGGATGCCGACGAGGCGCTGGAGCGCTCGGGCATCACCTGCAACAAGAACGGCATCCCCTTCGATCCGCTGCCGCCGATGAAGACCAGCGGCATCCGCGTGGGCTCGCCGGCGGGCACCACGCGCGGCTTCGGCGTCGCCGAGTTCCGCGAGATCGGCGACATGATCGCCGATGTGCTCGACGGGCTGCGCGCCAAGGGCGAGGCGGGCGATCCGGCGGTAGAGGCCGATGTGCGGGCGCGGGTGCGGGCGCTGTGCGAGCGTTTCCCGATCTACTGAGATGCGGTGCCCCTTTTGCGGCCATGAGGACAGCCAGGTGAAGGATAGCCGTCCCTCCGAGGACGGCACCTCCATCCGGCGGCGGCGCCAGTGCGAGGCCTGTGGCGGCCGCTTCACCACCTTCGAGCGGGTGCAGCTGCGCGAGATGATGGTGATCAAGTCCGGCGGGCGGCGCGAGCCGTTCGAGCGCGGCAAGATGGAGCGCTCGATCGCGCTGGCCTGCCGCAAGCGCGGGCTCGCGCCCGAGCGGATCGAACGGCTGGTCTCGGGCATCCAGCGCCAGCTCGAGACGACGGGGGAGACGGAAATCACCTCCAACCGCATCGGCGAGGCCGTGATGGAAGGGCTGAAGACGCTCGATCCCGTCGCCTATATACGCTTCGCCAGCGTGTATAAGGATTTCACCGAGGCGAAGGATTTCGAGGAATTCGCCGGCAGCGTGCGCGATGTCGGCAAGGGCTGATCGGCCCCGCCTCCCGAGTTGCGGAACAGTGATGAGCGAGCTTGATCCTGCCGGTGCCCCCGCCCACGAAGCCATGACCGCGCCGCCGCCGGTGATCGTGCTGGTGCGGCCGCAGCTCGGCCAGAATATCGGCAAGGCGGCGCGCGCCATGCTCAATTTCGGGCTGACCGAGATGCGCCTCGTGGCGCCGCGCGATGGCTGGCCCAATCCGGAGGCCGGCCCCGCCGCCTCGGGCGCGGACCTGGTGCTGGATCAGGCCCGGCTGTTCGAGAGCGTCGCCGAGGCGGTGGCGGATTGCAGCCAGGTCTATGCCACCACGGTCCGCAAGCGCGGCGTGACCAAGCCGGTGGTGACGCCGGCCGAGGCGGCGATGGAGATGCACGCCGCGCCGGGCCGGGCCGCCATCCTGTTCGGTCCCGAACGATCCGGGCTGGAGACGGACGATGTCGCGATCGCCCGCGCCATCCTCACGGTGCCGATCAACCCCGAATTCGGCTCGCTCAACCTCGCCCAGGCGGTGATCCTCGTCGCCTATGAATGGTCGCGCGGGGTGGCGCTGGCGCAGCCGCCGGCGGTGGCGCTCGAGCCGCCCGCCAGCCAGGCCGATCTCGACGGCATGATCGGCCAGCTCGAGACGATGCTGGACACGGCCGGCTATTTCTTCCCGCCCGATCGCGTGCCCGCCACCCGGCGGACCTTGCGCACCATGCTCACCAAGCCGGGCTGGACCGCGCAGGAAGTGCGCACCTTTCGCGGCGTGCTGTCGGCGCTCGCCAACCCGCGCGCGCGCTGAGGCCGGCGCTCAGCGCGCGTCGAACTCCGCCAGCTCGTAGGCGATCGAGGCCTCCACCAGCCGCTCCCACAGATCGGCCGCGACCGCTTCCGGCCAGCCCAGCGCGCGCGCATGATCGCGCATCGCCTGGATCACCTGCGCCTTGCGCGCCTCGTCGCGCACCGCGCCGCGATCCGGCTTGATGCGGGCGGCGGCGCGCATATAGCCGAAGCGGGTGGCGAGCAGCGCGGCCAGCGCGCGGTCTGTCGCATCGACGCCGGCGCGCACCTCGGCCATGCTGGTGCAGCGGTCGGGCGGAAGGGGCTGGTCCATCCCCGCTCCCTACGCTTTCGCGCCGGCCCCGCAAGGCCGCCGCTTTCGCTTGCCTTTCGTGACGAAGCCGCTATGAGCGCCGCTTCGCAATTGGCCCCGCACGTCCGGTGAAGCGGGTGCCCCATGTCCGCATGGCGCGGTTCCGGGCAGATGATACGCAATTGAAGGACGATGTATGTCGAAGCGCAGCAGCGCCAAGTATAAGCTCGATCGGCGCATGGGCGAGAATATCTGGGGTCGCCCGAAGAGCCCGGTCAACAAGCGTGAATATGGCCCCGGCCAGCACGGTCAGCGCCGCAAGGGCAAGGTGTCGGATTTCGGCATCCAGCTCAAGGCGAAGCAGAAGCTGAAGGGCTATTACGGCGACGTCACCGAGAAGCAGTTCAAGAAGGCCTATACCGAGGCCTCGCGGATGAAGGGCGATACCGGTCAGAACCTGATCGGCCTGCTCGAGCGCCGGCTGGACGCGGTGGTGTATCGCTCCAAGTTCGCGCCGACCATCTGGTCCTCGCGCCAGCTCGTCAGCCACGGCCATGTCCGCGTCAACGGCGTGAAGTGCAACATCGCCTCGCGCCTGGTGAAGATCGGCGACGTGATCGAGCTGGGCCCCAAGGCGCAGGAAATGGCGCTGGTGCTCGAGGCGCAGGGCCTGTCGGAGCGCGAAGTGCCCGATTATCTCGCGCAGGACGGCGCCAAGGTCACCTTCCAGCGCGTGCCGCAGCTGGACGAGGTGCCCTATCCGGTGAAGATGGAGCCGAACCTGGTCGTCGAGTTCTACTCGCGCTGATCGGCCGACCTTGTCGGAACGGAAGGGGCGGCCGTTTCGGTCGCCCTTTTCTTTTGTCACATGCTTTCGGTAGAGGCGTCCCATGATCGCTCGCCAGCCGCCCGAATGGGCTCCGCACGCCGCCGTCTGGATCGGCTTTCCCAGCCATGCCGATTTGTGGGAGGCGGATCTCGCCCCCGCCCAGGCCGAGGTCGCCGCCTTCGCGCGCGCCGTCTGGGCCGATGGCGCGGGCGAGCGGCCGATCTTGGTCTGTGCCGATGCCGCCGCCGCGGAAGCCGCGGCCGCGCTGGCCGGCGACGCGGCCGATGTGCTGGTGCGCCCCTTTGGCGATGTCTGGCTGCGCGACACCGGGCCGATCCTGCTCGACGATGGCACCGCCCGCGATTTCGCCTTCAACTATTGGGGCGGGAAATATGATCTTCCGGGCGACGAGGCGATCGGCGGGCTGCTCGCGGCCAGCCGGGGCATCGCCGCGCGGCGGTGCGACTGGGTGCTTGAGGGCGGCGCGATCGATGCCGACGGCACCGGCCTGATCGTCACCACCGAGCAGTGCCTGCTCAATCCCAACCGCAATCCGGATTTCGATCGCGCCGCGATCGAGGCGCGGCTGGCCGAGGATCTCGGCGCCACCCGGATTCTGTGGCTGGGCGAGGGCCTGGCGCACGACCATACCGACGGGCATGTCGATAATCTGGCTCGCTTCGTCGCCCCCAACCGGCTCGCTCTGCCCGAGGCGCGGGGCGAGGACGATCCCAACGCCGCCGTCTATGCCGATGCCCGCGCGCGCGCCGAGGCGGCGGGGCTGGAGGTGGTGCTCATCCCCTCGCCCGGCCGCGTCACCCGCGACGATGCGGTGGTGCCCGCCTCCTACATGAACTTCTATATCGGCAACGCCGCCGTGGTGGTGCCGCTCTACGGCAGCGCGCAGGACGAGGCGGGCCTCGCCGCGATCGCCGCGCTCTTCCCCGGGCGGCGCGCGGTCGGCATCCGCGCCGATCATCTGCTGACCGGCGGCGGCAGCCTGCACTGCATCTCGCAGCAAATTCCGAGTCGTTGAACCGCAACGCTTTCTTCCTATCTGGACGCGCCATGACCGAGATCACCGTCGCCGCCATGCAGCTTGCCTTTTCGGAGGACGAAGCCGCCAACATCGCCGCCGTGTCCGAGCTCGTGCGCGAGGCCGCCGCGCGGGGCGCGCAGGTGATCCTGCCGCCCGAGCTGTTCGAGGGCCCCTATTTCTGCCGGGTCGAGGATGAGGGCCTGTTCGTCCGCGCGCGCCCCGTCGCCAGCCACCCCGCCGTCACCGCCATGCAGGCGCTGGCCGCCGAGCTGAAGGTCGCGATCCCGACCAGCTTCTTCGAGGCGGACGGGCCGCACCATTATAACAGCCTGGCGATGATCGGGCCGGATGGCGCGGTGCAGGGCGTCTATCGCAAGAGCCATATTCCCGACGGGCCGGGCTATGAGGAGAAATTCTACTTCCGGCCCGGCAATACCGGCTTCAAGGTCTGGCCGGAGGTGGCACCGGCGACGCTGGGCGTCGGCGTCTGCTGGGACCAATGGTATCCCGAAACCGCGCGGGCGATGATGCTGATGGGCGCCGAGCTGCTCTTCTATCCCACCGCCATCGGCTCCGAACCGCACGATCCCTCGCTCGATACGTCGCGCCTGTGGCGGCGCGCCATGCTCGGCCATGCCGTGTCCAACGTGGTGCCGGTGATCGCCTCCAACCGCATCGGCAACGAGCATGGCCAGATCTTCTACGGCCACAGCTTCATCTGCGACGAGCGCGGCGACATGCTGGCCGAGTTCGGCGCCGAGGAGACGGGCGTGCTGGTGGCGACGATCGATGTGGATCGCGTCAAGCGGCACCGCGCCGCCTTCGGCTTTTTCCGCGATCGCCGGCCCGAGCTTTACGGCCGGCTGACGCAGGACATTTGAGGCCGCTCAGCGCCGCCTGAACAGCCGGACCAGGCCCCAGGCGGCGCCCAGCATCACCACCCCGCCAAGCAGCACCGCCGCGCCGATCGAGGCGCCGGCCCATAGGGCGGCGCCGATCAGCAGCCCCATGAAATCGGCGATGGCGAGGGTGAGATGGACCAAAAGCCGGCGCCGCTCCCGTCAGGCGCCGTCGCGCAGGGCCAGCGCCCGGGCGAAAACGCTTTCGAACATCGCCGGCGTCAGCACCCGCGTATTCTGGTTGTAGCGCGAACAATGATAGCTATCGAGCAGGATCAGCCCCGAGGGCATGACATGCTCGGCACCATGGCCGAAGCGCGCCTTGGGCAGCTTGCCGCCCATCGCCTTGACGGTGGATTGGTGCGCGATCTGGCCCAGCGCAATCACCACCTTGAGATTGGGAAGCGCCGCCAGCGCGGGCACGAGAAATTCGCGGCAGGCATGGATTTCGGCGGGCAGCGGCTTGTTCTGCGGCGGCAGGCAGCGCACCGCGTTGACGATCGCGGCGCCGGTCAGCGTCAGCCCGTCGTCGGGCCGCGCCTCGTAGCGCCCCTGGGCGAGGCCGAACGCGAGCAGCGTCTCGTACAGCAGCACGCCCGCGAAATCGCCGGTGAAGGGCCGGCCGGTGCGGTTGGCGCCCTGGAGGCCGGGCGCGAGGCCGACGATCGCCAGCCAGGCCTGATCGTCGCCGAACATCGGCACGGGGCCGTTGAACCAATCGGGATGCGCGGCGCGCTGAACGTCGCGAAAGGCGGCGAGGCGCGGGCAGATCGGGCAGTCGCGCGGGGGTTCGACGGGATGGTGTTGGAGCATGGCTTGCGCGATAGGCGTTCGCGGATGGAGAAAACAAGCTATCTGATCGGGCTCGGCTCCAATCGCGGCCATGGCCGCCATGCCCGGCCGGCTGCGATGATCGCCGCCGCGCTCGCCGCGCTGGCGCGCCAGGGGCTGGCGCCGCGCGCCGTGAGCCGCTTCGTCACCAGCCGCGCGCTGGGCCCGGGCGGACGCGGCTTCGTCAATGCGGCGGCGCTGATCGAGAGCGCGGACCCGCCGCCCGCGCTCCTCGCGCGGCTCAAGCGGCTGGAGGCGCAGCTCGGCCGAAGGCGCGGGCGGCGCTGGGGGATGCGACCGATCGATCTCGATATTCTCGCCTGGTCGGGGGGCAGGTGGCCGCCGCCGCCGCGTGCGCGCACGGGGCGGCTGCTGATCCCGCATCCGGGCCTTGCGTCGCGCGGTTTCGCTTTGGCGCCGGCGGCGTCGCTCGCGCCGGGCTGGCGGATCGGCCATCCGCAGCGCACCCTCGCCCAGGCCGAGGCCCGGCGGCGGCATCCGCGACCGGTTGACCGCAAGCCGCTCCGCCACTAGGTCGGCGCTTCGCGCGCGTGGGTCCGTAGCTCAGTCGGTAGAGCAAGCGACTTTTAATCGAGAGGTCCCGGGTTCGAGCCCCGGCGGACCCACCAGCGCCCGGTGCTGCCCGGCTTCCCGCCCTCGCAAAAAACTCTGAACTTTGCCAAGGCTTTAGCGGTTTGCCTGTCGCAGCGAACGCAGGCGGACATGGCCGGACACGAGGATCGGGGCGAAGGCGGCGGCGATCAGCCGGGCCGCGAGACCAAGCAGGGCGGCCTGTTCCGGCTGCTCGGCGCCAGCATCGTCACCGGCGCGGCGGATGACGATCCCTCGGCGATCGGCACCTATGCCAGCGCCGGCGCGCGCTTCGGGCTCTCCATATTGTGGATCGCGCCGCTGCTGCTGCCGATGATGTATGTCGTCACCTATCTCGCGGCCAAGATCGGGCAGGTCTATGGCAAGGGCCTGTTCGCCTGCATCCGCGATCATTTCCCCCGCACCGTGCTGGTGCCGATCGTGATCCTCGCCTTTGTCGGCAACGTGATCGAGGCCGCCGCCGATCTCGGCGGCATCGGCGCGGCGCTCAACCTGATCCTGCCCCTGCCGGTGCCGCTGCTGGTCACGGGATCGGCCGCGCTGATCTTCGCGCTCCAGGCCTTCGCCAGCTATGACGCCATTCGTCGCGTGTTCCGCTGGCTGGCGCTGGTGCTGTTCGCCTATGTCGCCGCCGCGCTGCTCGCCCGGCCCGATCCGCTGGCGGTGCTGCGCCACACCCTGATGCCCCATATCGCGTGGAACGCCGAATTTCTGTCGATCCTGGTGGCCTGTATCGGCACCTCGCTCTCGGCCTATGTTTATACCTGGCAGTCCAACCAGGAGGTGGAGGAGCAGATCGCGATCGGGCGCGTGCGGTGGCGGCAGCGCCGCGGCGCCACCCGCGGCGAGATGAAGCGCACCAGCCGCGACGTGCTGAGCGGCATGCTCTTCTCCAACATCATCCTCTATTTCATCCTGCTCGCGACGGGGGTGACGCTGTTCCCGGCAGGCCAGCACCGGATCGACAGCGCCGCCCAGGCCGCGCAGGCGCTCGCCCCGCTCGCCGGACCGGCGGCCACCTATCTGTTCGCGGCGGGGGTGATCGGCGTGGGCTTCCTCGCCGTGCCGATCATGACGACGGGCGCCGCCTACGATATCGTGCAGGGGCTCGGCCGCGAGGGAAGCCTGCACCAGCGGCCGGGCGAGAACCGCCTCTTCTACGGCGTCATCGCGCTCGTCACGCTGTTGGCGGTGGCGCTCAACATGCTCGGCTTCAATCCCATGCGCGCGCTGCTCTGGTCCGGGATCGTGCAGGGCTTCTCGGTGCCGCCGCTGTTGCTGCTGATGATGTTGCTGACCAACCGGCGCGATGTCGTCGGCGCGCGCACCAATGGCCGGTGGACCAACAGGCTGGGCTGGACGACAACGCTGGTCACCGCGCTCTGCACGGTCGCGCTGGTCGCGAGCTGGCTGACGGCGGGGCGCTGACGCCGCGCCTCGTTACGCTCCGATGACGAGTTCGTTGTGGCGACGCAACAGGCTGGTCCAGGGAACCGAGCGCAGCGCGCCGGGTTTGGGGCTATCGCGAGACCTGTTCGCTCGCCGAACCCGGTTGGAGGAAAAATAATGAAGAAGCTGATCCTGCTGGCGTCCGCTCTGGCGCTCGGTGGCGCGGCTTATGCGCAGGACACCACGACGCCCGCGACGCCGCCCACCGATGCCATGACGCCGGCCACCCCCGACGCGGGCATGGCGGCGCCGGCTCCCGACGCCTCGACGCCGCCGGCGACCCCCGACGCCTCGACCATGCCGGCCAATGGCGGCGGCATGGCGCCCGGCGGCCAGGGCATGGCGCCCGGTTCGGCCACCGGCCCGAACGGCCCGGTGTCGATGACGCCGACCCAGGGCCCGACCGATCTGCCGACCTGCAGCAAGACCGTCACCGACAATTGCAAGCAGGGCGAAGGCAAGGGCGGCATGAGCCACCATTCGGCCAAGCATCGCGCCCACAAGAAGTAAGCCACGCGGGCGGCGGCGCTAGGGGCCGCCGCCCCGTCTTACCGGCGCCAGGGCCGGGCGATCCCGCGATCGCCCGGCCCTTGCATGTCTGCCGCCTTATTCGGCGGCGTCGGCCAGCGGCGCCGGCTTCCACACCAGCACCGGCTTGCGGGCCGCCGCCGTCTCGTCGAGCCGCCGGCGCGGCGCATGGATCGGCGCCGCCTTGAGCGTCGCGTCGCCCGCCCGCGCCCGCTCCGCGACGCTGCGCAGCGCGCCGATGAACTGATCGAGCGCGGCCTTGCTCTCGGTCTCGGTCGGCTCGATCAGCATGGCCCCGTGCACGACCAGCGGAAAATACATGGTCATGGGGTGGAAGCCCTCGTCGATCAGGGCCTTGGCGATATCCAGCGTGGTGAAGCCCGGCGCCAGATTGGCATCGGAGAACAGCGCCTCATGCATGCAGGGCCCGCTCGCCGCGAACGGCGCCTCCAGCACATCCTCCAGCGATCGCAGGATATAATTGGCCGAAAGCACGGCATCCTCGGCGACCTGGCGGAGCCCGTCCGCGCCATGGCTCAGCATATAGGCGGCGGCGCGGACGAACATGCCCATCTGGCCGTGAAAGGCCACCATCCGCCCGAAGGCCTGCTCGTGATGCGCGGCGGAGGCGGTCTCCTCCTCCACCAGCACGAAGCGCCCATCCTGCTCCTCGACGAAGGGAAGTGGCGCGAAGGGCGCCAGCGCCTCCGAGAAGACGACCGGGCCGGAGCCTGGGCCACCGCCGCCATGCGGGGTGGAGAATGTCTTGTGGAGGTTGATGTGCATCGCGTCGACACCGAGATCGCCCGGCCGCACCCTGCCCACGATCGCGTTGAAATTGGCGCCGTCGCAATAGACATAGCCGCCCACCGCATGGACTGCCTCGGCGATCGCGATCATGTCGCGCTCGAACAATCCGCAGGTGTTGGGGTTGGTGATCATGACCCCGGCGACATCGGGCCCGAGCCGCGCGGTCAGCGCCGCCAGATCGACGCGGCCGTCCGCCGTGGCGGGGATCGCCTGCACCGCATAGCCGCAAAAGGCGGCGGTGGCGGGATTGGTGCCGTGCGCGCTCTCGGGCACCAGGATCACCTTGCGCGCATCGCCGCGCGCCTCGTGCGCGGCGCGGATCGCGAGCAGGCCGCACAGCTCGCCATGCGCGCCGGCCTTCGGGCTCATCGCGATGCCGGCCATGCCGGTCAGCGTCTTGAGCCAGGTGCCGACAAGATGGATCAGCGCCAGCGCGCCCTGCGCGCCATCGACCGGGGTGAGCGGGTGGAGATCGGCGAAGCCAGGCAGCCGCGCCATGCGCTCGTTGAGGCGCGGATTATGCTTCATCGTGCACGATCCGAGCGGAAACAGGCCCAGATCGATCGCATAATTCTGCCGGCTGAGGCGCGTATAGTGGCGCACCGCCTCGGGCTCGGTCAGCCCCGGCAGGCCGATCGGCCGCGCGCGCTCCAGCCCGCCTAGCCGCGGCGTCACCGAAGGCGGCGCGGGCAGATCCACGCCGGTGCGGTCGCTTCCGCCCAGTTCGAAGATCAGCGGCTCCTCGAGCATCAGCGCCTTGTTGCCGGTGAAGGTGGCGGGGGTGGCGTCGGCGCCGTCGCGCGGCGCCTCGGGGCGCCATCCGGATTGGTTGATCGTCATGCCAGCGCCTCCTCAAGCGCGTCCGCCAGGGCGGTTACATCGTCCGCGTCGCTCGTCTCCGTCACCGTCACGAGCAGACCGCGCTCCAGCGCCTCCACGCCGGGATAGAGGCGGCCGAGCGACACGCCGCCCAGCACGCCGCGATCCGCCATGGCGCGCACCACCGGCCGCGCCTCCTTGGCGAGGCGGAGCGTGAATTCGTTGAAGAAGGGGCCGTTCACCAGCTCCACCCCGGGCACGCGGGCGAGCCGTTCGGCGGCCGCGACGGCGAGGCCATGGTTGAGCTGGGCCAGCCGCCGCAGCCCCGTCTCGCCGAGCAGGCTCATATGGATCGAGAAGGCGAGCGCGCACAGGCCCGAATTGGTGCAGATGTTCGACGTCGCCTTCTCGCGGCGGATATGCTGCTCGCGCGTGGAGAGGGTGAGCACGAAGCCGCGCTGGCCGGCGGCATCCACCGTCTCGCCGGCGAGCCGGCCCGGCATCTGCCGGACATGCTTTTCGGCGCAGGCGAACAGGCCGACATAGGGGCCGCCGAAATTGAGGCCCACGCCGATCGACTGGCCCTCGCCCACCACGATATCGGCGCCCATCTCGCCCGGCGGGGTGAGCAGGCCGAGCGCGACCGGCTCCGTGACCACCGCGATCAGCAGCGCGCCCTTGGCATGGGCCGCCGCCGCCAGTTCGCGCAGATCGGTCACATGGCCGAGGATATTGGGATATTGCACGACCACGCAGCTGGTCTCGCCATCGATCGCGGCGAGCAGCGCGGCGCCGTCATCGCCCGGCGCGCCATCGGCCAGCGCCGGCACCGCGGTGACGAGCCGATCGCCGGTGAAGCGCGCCATGGTCTGGCAGACCGACACATAATGCGGATGGAGCCCGGCCGAGAGCAGCGCCGTTCCGCGGCGGGTGATGCGCCGCGCCATGCCGATCGCCTCCCAGCACGCGGTCGAGCCGTCATACATGGAGGCATTGGCCACCTCGCACCCGAACAGCCGCGCCACCTGGGTCTGGAATTCGAACAGCGCCTGGAGCGTGCCCTGCGCGATCTCGGGCTGATAGGGCGTGTAGCTGGTCAGGAACTCGCCGCGCTGGATGAGATGATCCACGCTGGCGGGAATATGGTGCCGGTAGGCGCCGGCGCCGAGGAAGAAGGGCTGGTCGCCCGCCGCCTGGTTCATCCGGGCGAGCCGGCCGAGCTGGCGTTCCACCGCCTGTTCGGAGGCGTGGAGCGGCAGGCCGGCGATCGGCCCATCGAGGCGCGCGGCATCGGGCACGTCGGCGAACAGCGCGTCGACCGAGCCGGCCCCGATCACGTCCAGCATCGCCTGACGATCGGCGGGCTGGAGAGGCAAGTAGCGCATCAGGCAGGTTTCCTCATCGAGAAACGAAGGCGGACATAATCAGCGATCCAGCGCCCGTCGGGCTGGCGGAAATCGGGTTCGAGCCGGCGCTCCACGGCGCGCGCGAACGCATCCTGCTCGGCATCGGGCACGCCGGCGGCATCGAGGAAGCCGGCGCGAAAGGTGCGGAGCCAGCCGGCCACGCCGGCGGGCAATTCGGTCGGCCGGGGGATCAGCCGCGCCTCGATCTCGACGAACCCCGCCGCCGCATAGAGCGCGGTGAAGCCGCCCGGATCGGGATACCATTGCGGATCGGGACCGGCCGGATAGCCACGCGCGACGCGTTCGGCCTGGAGCGCGGCGCGCAGCGTGGCGATATTGCCGCTGCCGCCCATCTCGCCGACGAAGCGGCCTCCCGGCCGCAGCGCGCGGAACACGCCGGCCGCCACCGCCCCGGCATCGAGCATCCAGTGCAGCGCGGCATTGGAGAAGACGGCATCGAACGCCGCGTCGAACGCCAGCGCCTGGCCATCCTGCACGCGCGCATCCAGCCCGCGCGCCACCGCCGCCTCGACCATGGCGGGCGCGCCATCCACGCCGATCACGGTCGCGCCGGCATCGGCGATCGCCTGGGTCAGCACGCCGTCGCCGCAGCCGAGATCGAGGATCCGCTCGCCCGGCTGAGGCGCGAGCAACGCCAGCACCGGCGCGCCCAGCGTCGGCACGAAGCCGGCGTTGCGGCCGTAATCGGCCGCATCCCAGCGCGCGCTGAGGTCGATCGCCATGGCCGGCGCCCCGGTCAGAGGCTCGCCACGAAGGCCTTGTAGGCCTCTTCGTCCATCAGCCCGTCCAGCTCGGACGGATCGGCCAGAGTGAGCTTGAAGAACCAGCCCTCGCCCTCGGGCGCGGTGTTCACCAGCGCCGGATCGCCCTCGAGCGCGGCATTGGCCTCGATCACCTCGCCCGTCACCGGGGCATAGACATCGGACGCGGCCTTGACCGATTCGACGACCGCCGCCTCCTTGCCCTTCTCGACGCGGGTGCCGGCAGGCGGCGCCTCGGCGAACACGATGTCGCCGAGCTGGGCCTGGGCGTAATCGGTGATCCCCACCGTCGCGCTCGTCCCCTCGACGGCGATCCATTCGTGATCCTTGGTGTAGAAGATCGTGGCCATGGCGATCAGGCTCCCTTGCGATAATAGGAATGGGGAACGAAGGGCAGCGGCGTGACGGTGGCGGCGAAACGCTTGCCGCGCTGCTCGATCGTGACGCTGCTCCCCGGCGCCGCCTGCGCCAGCGGCACATAGGCCATGGCGATCGGGCGCGAGAGGCTGGGCGAGAAGCCGCCGGAGGTGACCTTGCCGCCCCCCTCGACCAGCGCGCCCTCGCGCACCGGCTGGCGGCCCTCGACGAACAGGCCCACCCGCTTCAGCGCCGGGCCGGCCTCGCGCTCCGCCATGATCCGCGCATGGCCGGGAAAGCCGCCCGCCTCGCGGCGGCGCTTGGAGAGGGCGAAGCCGAGATCGGCGGCGACCGGCGTGGTCTCGGGATCGAGATCATGGCCGTAGAGCGGCAGCCCCGCCTCGAGCCGCAGCGAATCGCGCGCGCCCAGGCCGATCGGCTTCACCTCGGGCTCGCGCATCAGGGCGTCGGCGACGCGCTCGGCGGCGACGGCGGGCATGGAGATCTCGAACCCGTCCTCGCCCGTATAGCCCGAGCGGCTCACCCAGGCCTCGACCCCGGCGACCAGGAAGGCGCCGCCCGTCATGAAGGAGAGCTGCTCCACGCCGGGCGCGATCCGCGCCAGCGCGTCGACCGCCTCCGGACCCTGCAGCGCCAGCAGCGCCTGATCGTCCATGTGGTTGAGCGTCACCTCATCGGGCAGGAATTCGCGCAGATGGGCGATATCGTCCCATTTGGTCGCGCCGTTGACGACCATGTAGACGTCGTCGCCGCGCTGGGTGAGCATGAGATCATCGAGAATGCCGCCCGCCTCGTCGAGCAGCAGCGAATAGCGCATCCGGCCCGGCGCGAGCCCGGCGATATCGGCCGGCAGCAGCGCCTCCAGCGCCGCCACCACGCCCTCGCCGGTGAAGCTCAGCTGGCCCATATGGCTCACGTCGAACAGGCCGGCATGCGCGCGCACCCAGAGATGCTCGGCGATGATGCCCTCATAGTGGATCGGCATGCGATAGCCGGCGAAGGGCACCATGCGCGCGCCATGCGCCTCGTGCCAGGCATCGAGCGGCAGCGCGTCCGGCGTTTCGATCAGCTCTTCGGGGACGCTCTCGGTCATGTCAGGCCCTTCTCGACGTGGTGGCAAGCGGCAGGGCCGGAGTCGCGGCCTGTGCTGCTTGCCCCCTCTGTCACGGAACCTGAGAGCTTTCGCGGGTGCCGTGCAACCGCTTACCCCTTCGGTGGGGCGGCCCGGCGCGTCGCGCCGGCCTGCCCGCTTTCCAGAGTGCCCATCTGCCCGCGCGGTCCCGAGGCCTGAGAGATTCCGGGGCGGTTGCTCCTTCGGCGGCGTCGCCGGCGCACAGGCCCTGCGGCCCTGCCCCAACGACGCGCTCTCCCGCGCGTGCAGCCGGCGGTCGCCCGCCGGAAGCCCGACCCGAGTGGCCGAGCCCGACGCCCGAGTCAATCGCTTAAGCGCGCCTCAGCGCGTGGCGTTATAGGCCAGCTGCTCCTGGGTGAGCTGGAAGCCGACCAGCAGCTCGAAGCTGGCGCGCGCCATCGCCGCGCGCACCTGCGGATCGCTCATCGGATCGATCGAGGCATCGGCATCCTCGGCGCGGCGCTTGCGGCCGATCTTCTCGCGCACCGCCTCGGGCAACGTCGCGTCGGCGCGGCGCACCGAGGCCTCGGCGCGGCCGCTCGTCTCGGCGAGCAGCTTGCCGTCGTCGAAATGGATGGCGACCTGGCTCACCGACTTGGAGACGATCTTGTCGCCCGAGCGCACCACCGCCGCATAATAAGGCAGCACCAGATCGCGCGGCCCCGCCGCGCTGGCGCGGCGCGCGACCACGCGGAAGCTCGCCACGGTGTGGAGCGTTTCGGGCGCCGTCTCGTCGCACTGGCCGTGCAGATCGGTGAGCGTGGCGACGACGTCGATCGCGCTCGCGTCGCGGCTGGTGGCCGGGTTGAACAGCGTGACGTCGCCGGTATTGGCGGGCACCGCCACCGCGGGGCAGCTGGTGCGGGTGATCTGCTTGCCGATCGAGCCGCCAATGGCGGTAAGCTCGTCATCCTTGGCGCAACCCGCCAGCAGGAGCGGGCAGAGCGCGAGGGCGAGCGGCAGGCGACGCAGGGTGATCGACAAGGCGGGGACTTTCCAGGCTGGCAAGAGAAGCGCTGCGATGGATCATAGGAAGCGCCTTCACCGCAGGCAAGCAATCGCGTAGAGCATCGTCATGGTCCAGGCCTCTCCCGAAGCCGATCCGAGCGCGCCGCGGCCGCCGCTCGATCTGCTTATCGCAGCCCCGCGAGGCTTCTGCGCCGGGGTGGACCGCGCGATCCGCATCGTCGAACTGGCGCTGGAGCGATTCGGGGCGCCCGTTTTCGTGCGGCACGAGATCGTCCATAACCGCTTCGTGGTGGACGCGCTGCGCGCGAAGGGCGCGGTCTTCGTCGAGGAGCTGGACGCGGTGCCGGATGGCGCGCCGGTGGTCTTCTCCGCGCATGGCGTGCCCAAGGCGGTGCCGCACAAGGCGGCCGAGCGCGGGCTCGACTTTTTCGACGCGACCTGCCCGCTCGTCTCCAAGGTCCATCGCCAGGCCGAGCGGCTGGTGGATCAGGGGCGCCACATCCTGTTCATCGGCCATGCCGGCCATCCCGAGGTGATCGGCACCTTCGGCCAGGTGCCGCCGGGCGCCATGACGCTGATCGAGACCGAGGCCGATGTCGAGCGGCTGGCGCCCGCCGATCCCGAGGCGCTCGCCTTCCTCACCCAGACGACCTTGTCCGTCGACGATACCGCCGCGATCGTCGCCGCGCTGCGGCGCCGCTTCCCGGCCATCCAGGCGCCGCGCGGCGAGGATATCTGCTACGCCACCTCCAACCGCCAGGCGGCGGTGAAGGCGATCGCGGCGGCGTGCGACGCGATGCTGGTGATCGGCGCGCCCAATTCGTCCAACTCGCTCCGCCTCGTCGAGGTGGCGGAGCGCGAGGGCACGCGCGCGCGGCTGGTGCAGCGCGCCGAGTGCATCGATTTCGCCTGGCTCGCCGGGGTCGCCAAGCTCGGCATCACCGCCGGCGCCTCGGCCCCCGAGGTGCTGGTGCGCGAGGTGATCGACCGGCTGGCCACCCGCTTCGCCGTGACCGAGCATGAGATCGTCGCCACCGCCGAGCGCATGGTCTTCAAGCTGCCCCACGGCCTCGCCGCCTGACGCGATGGCGGTCTATACCCAGGTTTCCGCCGAAGCGATGGCGGCGCTGCTCCACGCCTATGGCCTCGGGACGCTGATCTCGGCCAAGGGTATCGCCGAGGGGGTCGAGAACAGCAATTATCTGGTGGAGGCGAGCGCCGGCCGCTTCATCCTGACGCTGTACGAGAAGCGCGTCGATGCGGGCGACCTGCCCTTCTTCCTCGCGCTGCTCGATCATTGCGCCGATCGCGGCCTGCCCGTGCCGCGCGCGCTCCGCGATCGCGACGGGCGGCAGGTGCAGAGCCTGTGCGGCCGCCCCGCCTGCCTGATCGAGTTCCTGCCCGGCGTCTCGCTCACCACCCCCAGCGCCGGCCAGGCGCGCGCCGCCGGCGAGGCGCTGGGCGCGCTGCACGCCGCGCTGGCGGATTTCGCGCGCGAACGGCCCAACACGCTCGGGCCGGACGGCTGGCGCGCGCTCGCCGCGCGCTGCGGGGCCGGGCTGGATGCGATCGCGCCGGGGCTGGCGGCGCGGGTGGCGCGCGAGCTGGATTTTCTCGCCGCGCACTGGCCCGCCGATCTGCCGCGCGCGGTCATCCACGCCGATCTCTTTCCCGACAATGTGCTCATGCTCGGCGATCGGGTGACGGGAATGATCGATTTCTATTTCGCCTGCTCCGAGATCCGCGCCTGGGACCTGGCGGTGACGCACAGCGCCTGGAGCTTTTCGGGCGACGGCACCGATTTCGATCCCGCGATCGGCGCGGCGCTGGTGGCGGGCTATGCCGCGCGCTTCGGCTTGAGCGCGGCCGAGCGCGCCGCGCTGCCCGTGCTGGCGCGCGGCGCGGCCTTGCGCTTCACCCTCACCCGCGCCTGGGACTGGCTGAACACGCCCGCCGACGCGCTCGTCACCCGCAAGGATCCGCTCGCCTTTCTGCGCCGGCTGGACAGATACGCCGCGCAGGGCGAAACGCTCTTCGCATGACGATCGAGATCTTCACCGACGGCGCCTGCAAGGGCAATCCCGGCCCGGGCGGCTGGGGCGCGCTGCTCCGCATGGGCGCGACCGAAAAGCAACTGTCGGGCGGCGAGCCGCTCACCACCAACAACCGCATGGAGCTGATGGCCGCGATCAAGGCGCTGGAGGCGCTGACCCGGCCCTGCGCCGTCACGCTCACCACCGACAGCCGCTATGTTCTGGATGGGCTTACCAAGTGGATCCATGGCTGGCAGCGCAACGGCTGGAAGACGGCGGACAAGAAGCCCGTGAAGAACGCCGATCTCTGGCAGGCGCTGCTCGCCGCCGCCAAGCCGCACCAGATCGAATGGAAATGGGTGCGCGGCCATGCCGGCCATGCCGAGAATGAGCGGGTCGATCAGCTCGCCTGCGCCGAAGCCGCCAAGTTCGCGCGGCGCTGAGCCCCGTCCCGCCGGGCGCCGTCCGCCCCATAACGCAAGGGCCGACCCGTCGCCGGGCCGGCCCTCGCCGCGTCCAGGTCGGAGACCCGGCTTACTTCTTCTGAAGCTTCACGCCGTAATAGCGCGAACCCTGGCTGCCGCGCTGCACGAGCAGCAGCACCGAATCGCGGCCGGCGCGGCGCGCCGCCTCGATCGCGGCGGCGGCGGCGGCCACCGTCGGCGTCGACACCTGGTTGATGCTGAGGATGATGTCCCCGCGCTTCAGCCCGCTCGCCGCGACATCGCTGCTCGGATCGACCGAGGCGATCACCACGCCCTTGACCGAACTCGGCACGCCGAGCTGCTGCGCGATCTGCGGGGTCAGCGCCTGCACCGAGGCGCCGAGCGTGGTCGCCGCCGCCTTGTTCTGCGCCGACTGGCCGCCATTATCGTCCGCGCCATTATCGTCGTCGTCGCCCTCGCCGATATCGCCCTGGATCTGGCTTTCCGGCGGACGCTCGCCGATCACCGCCGTGACGGTGAGCTTCTGGCCGCGACGATAGAGTTCGATCGGCACGCGCGCGCCGATCGGCAGATTGGAGACGATGAAGGACAGCGTATTGTCCGGGGTGACATCCTGGCCGTTGATCTTGGAGATCACATCGCCCTGCTGGATGCCGGCGCGCGCGCCGGGATAGCCGGGCTCGACGCGGCCCACGATCTCGCCATGGTTCTTCGGCAGGCCGAGCGCGCCCGCGATCTCGTCGTCCACGGGCTGGATGCCGATGCCGAGATAGCCGCGCTTCACGCGGCCGCCCTTCATCAGCACCTCGATCACCGGCTTGGCCTGTTCCGCCGGAATGGCGAAGCCGATGCCGACATTGCCGCCGGTGGGCGAATAGATGGCGGTGTTGATGCCGACGACATTGCCCGCCATGTCGAACATCGGGCCGCCGGAGTTGCCCGAATTGATCGCCGCGTCGGTCTGGATGTAGCGGTCATAGGCGCCGCCATTGCTGATCGAGCGATGGATCGCCGAGACGATGCCGGCGGTGACGGTGCCACCAAGCGCGAAGGGATTGCCGATCGCGATCACCCAGTCGCCCACGCGCGTCCGGGTCGAGTCGCCGAACTGGACGAAGGGCAAGGGCTTGGGCGCGTCGATCTTCAGCACGGCGAGATCCGCGGCGCTGTCGCGCCCGATCACGCGCGCCTTGTATTCGGTGCGGTCGGGCAGCGTCACCGTGATCGATTCGACCGTGGTGCTGCGCTGATCGTCCGCGCCGGCGCCGCCGGTGATGACATGGTTGTTGGTGACGACATAGCCATCGGCCGAGATGATGAAGCCCGAGCCGAGCGAGGTCGCCTCGCGCGTCACCGGCTGGCCATTGCCGCCACCACCGCCGCCGAACTGACGGAACAGATCGTCGAAGGGCGTGCCGGCGAACGGGCTCTGCTGCGCCTGGACCTTGATCTTCTGGGTGGTGGAGATGTTGACCACCGCCGGCTGGAGCCGGGCGGCGAGATCGGCGAAGCTGGTGCCGGGGCCGGCAACGGCACGGCTGATCGTGCCTGGCGCGTTCTGCGCGACCTGCGCGCCCACCGGCTGCTGGAGGGTTAGCGTCGCGGCGGCCCCTCCCGCGAGCAGGGCGGCGGTAATGGCATAGGCGTAGCGCAAGGATAAGCCTCCGTTGAACAGAATTGGGTGCGGGCTAGCGGACGCCGCCCTTCAGGCGCTGAAGCGTGCTGGTTCCAGGCTGAACGCGCATTGAACGACACATGATCCGGCGCTTACTTGCCCTTGTTGATGAAGTTTCTGAAATAGGCGCTGTTGGGCGAAAGCACCAAGGTGGTGCCCCCGATATTTTCGCCGTCGGGCGCGAAGGCCGCGCGGTAGGACTGCATCGAGCGGTAGAAATCGTAGAAGTCCGGATCCTTGCCGAAGGCATCGGCATAGATGCGCGAGGCATCGGCATCCGCCTGGCCGCGCAGGATCGCGGCCTGCTTCATCCCCTCGGCGCGGATCGTCATCGCCTGCTGGCGGCGCGCGGACCGCATCCGCTCGAAGGCGCTGTCCAGCGGCGTGCCGTCGGGCAGCTCGGCGCGGTTGATCCGCACATCGACGATCTGCGCGCCATATTGCGCGGCGATCCGGTTCAGGGCGTCGCGGATGTTGCGCATCGCCGTGTCGCGCTCGGGGGTCAGCAGCGCGGCGAAGGGGCGGCGCCCCAGCTCGTTGCGCAGCGCCGAGCCGAGAATCGGCTTCAGCGCCTCGCCCACGCGCCGCTCGTCGCCGCGCGCCGCGAGATACATGCGCAGCGGATCGGTGATGCGGTAGCGGGCGAAGGCATCCACCTCCAGCCGCAGCTGATCGGTGGAGAGCACGGGCTGACGCTCCATATCGATGTCGCGCACGCGCTTGTCGATCACCACCACCTGCTCGACGAGCGGGATATGGGCGAGCAGGCCGGCGCCGTCGCCGCCAAAGCCCTGGCCCGGCCGGTAGCGGTTCACCACGCGATCGGGCTTGCCCATGCGCACCACCAGCGCCTGGCTCGTCTCGGGGATGATCGAGAGGGTGGAGGCGCAGGCGAGCACCACCACGATCAGCAGCCCGGCCCAGCCGATCGGATTGCGCAGCAGCCGCGTCAGGAGCGTCACTGGCCGCCTCCCCGCGTCACCGGCGCGGGCGCGACGGTGATCGTCGGCGGCTCGCCGTCCACCGCCCGGCCGCGCGGCTTGAGGCCGGGCAGCGGCAGCACGGTGGGGCTGCCCGGCGTATCGACGATGACCTTGTCGTTGCGCGCCAGCACCGCCTCCATCGTCTCGTAATACATGCGCTTGCGCGTCACCTCCGGGGCAAGGCGGTAGGCGTCGTAGACCTTGTCGAACGCCGCGGCGGCGGCGCTGGCGCTGGCCTCGACCTGCTCGGAATAGGCGCGGGCATTGTTGAGGAAGGATTGCGCCTGCTGCTGCGCGGCCGAGACTTCCTTGAAGGCGTCGTTCACCGCCTCGGGCGGATCGGCCTGCTTGATCGCCACGCCCTCGATCGTCACACCCGCGCGATAACGGTCGAGCAGCGCCTGCATCCGCGCCGCGACGCGGCTTTCGATCTGGCTGCGCATCGGGCCGATCGCCTCGTCCAGCGTCACCCGCGACACTTCCTCGCGCATCGCGCTTTCCGCGACCTCGCGGATCGTATCCTCGGGCTGGGCCAGCTCGAACAGATAGAGTTCGGGATCGCGCACCGACCAGCGCACCGAATAGGCGAGATCGATGATGTTCTGATCGCCGGTGAGGACGAGATTCTGCCCGCCCGATCCCGGCACGTCGAAGCTGGCGATCTGGTCGACATTGACGCGGGTGACGACATCCACCGGCGCCGGCATGGTCAGCCCCACGCCTGGCCCGAGCGTGCCCTGATAGCGGCCGAAGCGGGTGATGACGCCGCGCTCCTGCGGATCGATCTGGTGGAAGCTCGTGGTGAGCAGCCACAGCAGCACAAAGGCCGCCAGCGCATAGCCCCAGATCGGACGCGCGCCGCCGCCCGGCAGCCGGCCGCCGAACCGCCCCCGGCCCAGCCGGATCAGCTCCTCCAGCGAAGGCTGGCCGGGCCGGCCGCGCCGACCGCCCCGGCCATTGCCCGACCAGGGATTGGATTTGCCGCCTTCGGGATCGTCATCGCCCCATCGCTGGCCGTTGCTGAGACTCGCCGGATCGCCGAGACGGGCGGGCGCGCGGGGATCGCCGCGGCCGCGCCGCGCGAGGTCTTCGATCATGCCCGCATTATAGGGGGCGCGGAGGGGAAAAATAGTGGCATCGCGCGCCACCCGGCTTAAGGACGCGGCCATGGCCCATCCCGATCCCGATCGCCTCGCCGCCGCGCTCGCCCCCTTCGCTCCGCGCGCCGCGCCGCCGCGCGCCGCCGCCGACGGTCTGGTGAGCCTGATCCTCGACGTGTCCGGGCTCGACGAGGCCGGGCGCGCGGCGCTGGAGCGCGACGCCAAGGCCGCGCTGATGGCGGTGCCCGGCGTCACCGGCGTGCGCGCGCTGCTCACCGCCGAGCGGCGCGAGCGGCGGCTGATCGCGGTGGGCAGCGGCAAGGGCGGCGTCGGCAAATCGACCATCGCCGCCAATCTCGCCATCGCCATGGCCCGGGCGGGGGCGCGCGTCGGGCTGGTGGATGCGGATATCTACGGGCCCTCCCAGCCGCGGCTGATGGGCGCCGAGGATGCGCGGCCGGTGGCCGAGGACAAGCAGCTGATCCCCATCCCCACCCGCTATGGCGTGCCGATGCTGTCGATGGGCCAGCTCGTCGCGCCGGGCAAGGCGCTGGCCTGGCGCGGGCCGATGGCGTCCGGCGCGCTCGGCCAGCTGGTCGATGCGCGCTGGGAGGGAATCGACTGGCTGGTGGTGGATCTGCCGCCGGGCACGGGCGACGTGCAGCTCTCCATGATCCAGAAGCATCGCCCCGCCGCGGCGGTGATCGTCTCCACCCCGCAGGATGTCGCGCTGATCGACGCGGTGCGCGCGATGGACCTGTTCGCCACCGCGCAGGTGCCGGTGCTGGGGCTGATCGAGAATATGGCGGGCTATCTCTGCCCCGCCTGCGGCGCGTTGAGCCATCCTTTCGGCCATGGCGGCGCCGAGGCGGAGGCGGCGCGGCGCGGGCTGCCGCTGCTCGGCCGGGTGCCGCTGGATCTCGCCATCCGCACCGCCTCCGATGCGGGCACGCCGCCCGCCGCCGGCGAGGGGCCGGAGGCGGCGCTGTTCGCCGGCATCGCCGCCGCCGTGCTCGCCGCGATGGAGCCGAAGCGCGGCTGAACGGTTGGCCTCGCGAAGGAGAGGCGCATGCCGCTGAGCCGCGACGAGGATATCGCCCAATTGCTGCGCGAGACGCGCACCATCGCGCTGGTCGGCGCGTCGGACCGGCCCGACCGGCCGAGCTATGGCGTGATGGGCGCGCTGGTTCGCCACGGCTATCGCGTGCTGCCGGTCAACCCGCAGATCACCGGCGAGCATGTCCATGGCGAATATGTCTGGCGCGCGCTCGACCAGATCGGCGCGCCGATCGATCTCGTGAACATCTTCCGACGCCCCGACGCCGCCGGCGCGGCGGTGGACGAGGCGATCGCGATCGGCGCCAAGGCGGTGTGGCTGCAGCTCGGCATCGTCAACGCGGCGGCGGCGGCGCGGGCCGAGGCGGCCGGGCTGCGCGTGGTGATGGACCGCTGCACCGCCATCGAGATACGCCGCCTGGCGATTCGCCGGCTCGACTGAGGCGCACGCCCTAGCCATCACCCGGGACCCGCCGGGATTGGCGCTACGGCTCCGCATCTGATAGCGCTGTACGCATGCCGACCGCGCCGCCGCCGACCGCCGCCGCCACCGCCGCCCGCGAGATCCTCACGCGGCTGCACGATGTTATGGCCGGGCGCGCCCATGCCCAGGCCAAGCTCAACCAGGTGGTGCAGATCATCGGCGAGGCGCTGCACTCGGAGGTCTGCTCTATCTATCTGCTGCGCGAGGGCCGGCTCGAGCTGTACGCGACGCGCGGGCTGCTCCAGGAGGCGGTGCATGTCACCAAGCTCGCCCCGGGCGAGGGGCTGGTCGGCACCATCGCCCAGCATGTCGAAACGCTGAACCTCGACGAGGCCACCTCGCATCCTAATTTCGTCTACAATCCCGAAACCGGCGAGGAGCTGTTCCACAGCTTCGCCGGCGTGCCGATCGTGCGGCGCGAGGCGGCGGTGGGCGTGCTCTGCGTTCAACACGAAGCCTCGCGCCGCTACGACGATGTCGAGATCGAGGCGCTCCAGACGGTGGCGATGGTGCTCGCCGAGCTGATCGCCGCCGCCGGGCTGATCGACGAGACGAGCGGCGTGAACAGCGCGCGCGCGCTGGGCCCGGCGACGCTCACCGGCATCAAGCTGGTGGATGGCATGGGCCGCGGCCATGCCGTGTTCCACCAGCCCCGCGTCGTCATCACCCAGACCGTGGCCGAGGATATCGAGGTCGAGCGGCAGCGCGTCTATTCCGCCTTCCGCCAGATGCGCGAGCAGATCGACCGGATGACCAGCCAGGCCGAGTTCGGCGTCGGCGGCGAGCATCAGGACGTGCTCGAGACGTACAAGATGTTCGCCTATGACGAGGGCTGGAGCCGCCGCATCAACGATGCGATCAGCGCCGGCCTCACCGCCGAGGCGGCGATCGAGCGGGTGCAGCAGCGCACCCGGATGCGGATGCGCGAGATTGACGATCCGCTGCTGCGCGACCGCATGCACGATCTGGAGGATCTCTCGAACCGGCTGCTGCGCATCGTCTCGGGCCAGCTCGGCACCGCCGCGCAGCTGGGGCTGCGCCAGGATTCGATCCTGATCGCGCGCAATCTCGGCCCGGCCGAGCTGCTGGAATATGACCGGCGCCGGCTGAAGGGCGTGGTGCTGGAGGAAGGCTCGCTCACCGCGCATGTCACCATCGTCGCGCGGGCGATGGGCATTCCGGTGATCGGCCGCTGCCGCACCGTGCGCCAGTCGGTGGCGGAAGGCGATCTCCTGCTGCTCGACGCTTCGGCCCAGCGCGTGGTGGTGCGGCCGGCCGACTCGATGGAGGAATCCTTCGAGGCCCGCCTCACGGCCACGCAGAAGCGCCGCGCCGAATTCGCGCAGCTGCGCGATCTTCCCGCCGTCACCCGCGATGGCACGCGGATCGAGCTGATGGTGAATGCCGGGCTGCGCGACGATGCCGCCGCGCTCGATGTCGTCGGCGCCGACGGGATCGGCCTGTTCCGCACCGAATTCCAGTTCCTCGTCTCGGCCACCCTGCCCCAGCGCGAGCGCCAGCAGCGCCTCTATCGCGACGTGATGGACGCGGCGGGCGAGCGGCCGGTGGTGTTCCGCACGGTCGATATCGGCGGCGACAAGGCGCTGCCCTACATGAATGTCGACGCCAATGGCGAGGAGAACCCCGCGATGGGCTGGCGCGCGCTGCGGCTCGCGCTGGAGCGCGACGCGCTGATGAAGGCGCAGGCGCGCGCGCTGCTGGAGGCCGCCGCCGGCCGCACGCTCAACGTGATGTTCCCGATGGTGTCGGAGCCCTGGGAATATGACCAGGCGCTGCTCCTGTTCGAGGAGCAGCGGCGCTGGCTGGCCTCGCGCGGGCGCATGGGGCCGGCGGCGATCCGCTACGGCGCGATGCTGGAGGTGCCGGCGCTGGCCGAGATGCTGGACCAGCTGCTGCCCAAGCTCGATTTCCTCTCGATCGGCACCAATGATCTCACCCAGTTCCTGTTCGCCGCCGATCGCGCCAATCCGCGCCTCGCCGAGCGGTATGACTGGCTGAGCCCGGCGATCCTGCGCTTCCTGCGCCGCGTGGTGGAGGCCAGCCTCGCGGCCGAGGTGACCGTGGGCGTGTGCGGCGAAATGGGCGGCCGGCCGCTCGAGGCGATGGCGCTGCTCGGGCTGGGCGTGCCGCGCCTGTCGATCACCCCGGTGGCGATCGGGCCCGTCAAGGCGATGATCCGCTCGCTCGATCTGGCGCCGCTGCGCGCGCTGATGCCGGTGTGGCTCGCCGAGGGCAAGGGCCTGCGCGCCAAGCTGCAGGGCTGGGCGGCGGAACAGGGCGTGGCCATCGAATAAGGCCGGACCACAAGCGGCAATGCCCGTTTGACTTTGGGGGCCGGCCTTTGCGACAAGGCCGGCGAGGGCGGGACGGCGCAGAACCGGATGACCAGCCGAACCGATGCGGGAGGCATGATGGACGAGGCTAAGCAGACTCCAGACAGCGTCGGAGTCCGCCTGCGCGCGGCACGCGAGGATCAGGGACAGTCGCTCGACGATATCGGGCGGCAGACCCGGGTGCCCGTGCGCCACCTGGTGCAGATCGAGGAAGGCCGGTTGGAGGGCCTGCCCGCCGCGCCCTACTCCGCCGGTTTCGTCAAGGCCTATGCCCGCGCCGTGGGCCTCGATCCCACCGCGCTCGCCAACCAGTTCCGGGCCGAGTTCGATCGCGCCAAGGCGGGCACGCACCGCATCGCCTACGAACCCTATGAACCGGCCGATCCCAGCCGGCTGCCGCCGCGCCTGCTGGCGCTGGTGGCGCTGGTGCTCGCGGTGCTGGTGATCGGCGGCTACGCCATCTGGCGCAGCGGCCTCGTCTCCGGCGAGGGCGCCGACATGCGCGCCAAGCTGGCGGCGCGCGGCGACGAGAGCACGCCGGTCTCGCCCGCGCCTGCGGCCACGCCCGCCGCCGCGCCGGCGCCCGGCACGCCGGCCGCGCCCGGCGCCCCGGCCGCGGGCGCGCCGGCCCCGGCTGCCGGCGGTGCCGTGCTGCTCACCGCCAAGGTGCCGACCTGGGTGAAGATCTCCGAGCGCGGCGGCGCCACCCTGTTCATCGGCACGCTCGACCAGGGCAAATCCTTCCCGGTGCCCGCCAGCGCGGTCGATCCCGTGATCCGCACCGGTCGGCCCGAAGGGCTGGAGGTGACCGTGGGCGGCCGGCCGGTGCCGCCGCTCGGCGCCCCGGCGCACACCATCTCCAATGTCAGCCTCAAGGCCGAGGCGCTGCTCGCGCGCGGCGGCGGCGCGGCGGCCGCCGCGACGGCCCCTGCGCCGACGCCCGCGCCCGCGCCCACCACCCCCGACGAAAGCGCGCCGCCCGCCTTCCGCGCCACCGGCCGATGAGCTTCAGCCTAGCGAAAGGCGCGCCCGGCCACGCCCACGCCTTCGTGGTTCCGCTCCAGCCGATCAGGATCTAAGCTATGCGTCTGGCGATCGTCGCCCTTCTCCTTGCCGGCACGGCCGTGCCGCTGCTCGCCCAGCCCGCCGATCTCGAAGGCCGGGTCACCCGTGTCGAGAAGGAGCTGCGCGCGGTGCAGCGCAAGGTCTTCCCCGGCGGCAATCCCGATTATTTCGAGCCGCAGATCGCCCCCGCCCCCGCGCCAGTCACCCCGAGCGGCACGCCGGCCGACGGCGCGATCAGCGATCTCAGCGCCCGGGTCAGCGCGCTGGAGGGGCAGGTGCGCCAGCTCACCAACCAGACCGAAGTGAACAACCACCGGCTGGACGTGCTGGAACAGGGCTTCGCCAAGCTCCAGGCCGATACCGATTACCGGCTGCAGCAGGTGGAGGGCGGCGGCGCCGGCGCCGCCGCGGCGGCCGGCGGGGCTGGCGGGGCCTTGGGCGCGGCGGCGGCGGGCGGAGCGGCCGGGGCGGACGCCGCCCCCGCGCCGTTCGGGCCGCAGGGTCGCAAGCCGCTTCCCGCCGGCGTGAAGCCCGCGCGCGGCGGCGCGGCGGATGGCGGCGACGCGGCGGCGAGCGATGGCGATGGCGCGCCCCCCGCTGCGGCGGCATCGCCGGCGCCGCCCAAGACCGGCGACGGGGCCGAGGACGGCTATATGCTCGGCTATCAGCTGTGGCAGCAGAAGCGCTATGGCGAGGCGGAGGATGCGCTCAAGCAGGTGGTGGCCAAATATCCCAATCACCGCCGCGCGAGCTATGCCCAGAATCTGCTCGGCCGCGCCTATCTGGACGATGGCCAGCTGACCAGCGCGGCCGATGCCTTCCTCACCAGCTACAAGCGCTTTCCGCGCGGCGAGCGGGCGGCGGACAGCCTCTATTATCTCGGCCAGACGCTGACCCGGCTGAAGAAGCAGAGCCAGGCCTGCCAGGTCTATGACGAGCTGCGCGACGTCTATGGCGCCACGCTCAACGCCACGCTCAAGGCGCGTGTCGCCCAGGGGCGGCAGGATGCCAAGTGCGGCGCCTGACGCCGCGCTGATCGCCCGGTTCGCCGCCGATCTCGACGCGCTGCTGCCGCCGGACGCGGCGCTGGGCCTGGCCGTATCCGGCGGGCCGGACAGCCTGGCGCTGCTGCTGCTCGCCGCCGCCGCGCGGCCGGGGCGGATCGCGGCGATGACGGTGGACCATGGCCTGCGCGCCGCCGCCGCCGAGGAGGCCGCGCTGGTCGCCGCGCTCTGCGCCGCGCGCGGCGTTCCCCATCATAGCGCGCGCGTGCGGGTGGAGGGCAGCGTGCAGGCGGGCGCGCGAACGGCGCGCTACGCGGCGCTGGGCGCCTGGGCGAGCGCGGAGGGGCGCGCGCTCGTCACCGCGCATCATGCCGACGACCAGGCCGAGACGCTGCTGATGCGGCTGGCGCGCGGCGCCGGGCTGGCGGGGCTGAGCGGGGTGCGCGCACGCCGGCCGCTCGGCCCCGGCCCCGATGCGCCGCTGCTCGTGCGGCCGCTGCTCGGCTGGCGCAAGGCCGAGCTGGAGGCGATCGTCGCGGCGGAGGGGCTGGTGCCGGTGCGCGATCCCTCCAATGCCGACCCGCGCTTCGATCGCAGCCGCGCCCGCGCGCTGCTCGCCGCCACGCCCTGGCTCGATCCCCGCCGGCTCGCCGCCGCCGCCGCGCATCTCGCCGAGGAGGAGGCGGCGCTCGCCCGCCTGGCCGACGAGCGATACGCCGTGACGCGCGCGGACGATGGCGGCTGCGCCTATCGCCCCGATCCGATTCGCGCGCTGGCGCGCCGGCACCTGCGGCGGCTGCTGGCGGACGAATTCGGCGCCACGCCCGACGGCCCCGCGCTGGAGCGCGCGCTCCTCGCGCTGGAGCGGGGCGAAAGCCTCTGCTGCGCCGACATTCTCTGCCGCGCGGACGCGGGCCTGTGGCGGTTCCGCCGAGCGCCGGTGCGACGAACGTCTTGATCGGCGTTGTTCCATTGCCATTAACCGAGCCGCGCCTACATTGGCCGGGACTCCAGTAGGAACGGTGATGAGCGACAAGGACGACAAAGAGCCCCAGGGCGGCAGCACCAACGCCTGGATGAAGAACATGCTGGTCGTGTTCGCCATCGTCGGCGCATTGTTCCTCTTCGTGTCGCTCTTCGATGGCGGCATGCGCGATGGCCGCGCGGGCGAGCCGATCCCCTATTCGGACTTCCTCGCCAAGGTGGATGACGGCTCGGTGAAGGAGGTCGTCATCGCCGGCGACCAGATCACCGGCAAGATCGGCAACGACCAGGCCTTCCGCACCTATTCGCCGGGCGACGCGCAGCTCGTGCAGCGTCTCCAGGCGCATGGCGTGCGCTTCCGCGCCAAGCCCGAGGAGCAGACCAGCGTGTGGCTGCTGCTGCTCTACCAGGCGCTGCCCTTCCTGCTGATCCTCGGCATCGCCTTCTTCGTGATGCGCCAGATGCAGAAGAATGCGGGCTCGGGCGCGATGGGCTTCGGCAAGTCGCGCGCCAAGCTGCTCACCGAAAAGCATGGCCGCGTCACCTTCGATGATGTCGCCGGCATCGACGAGGCCCGCGAGGAGCTTCAGGAGATCGTCGACTTCCTGAAGGATCCCACCAAGTTCGCCCGGCTGGGCGGCAAGATCCCGAAGGGCGCGCTGCTGGTCGGATCGCCCGGCACCGGCAAGACGCTGCTCGCCCGTGCCATCGCCGGCGAGGCGGGTGTGCCCTTCTTCACCATTTCGGGCTCGGACTTCGTCGAGATGTTCGTCGGCGTCGGCGCCAGCCGCGTGCGCGACATGTTCGAACAGGCCAAGAAGAACGCGCCGTGCATCGTCTTCATCGACGAGATCGACGCGGTCGGCCGCCATCGCGGCGCCGGGCTGGGCAATGGCAATGACGAGCGCGAGCAGACGCTCAACCAGCTGCTCGTCGAGATGGACGGGTTCGAGGCCAATGAGGGCATCATCATCGTCGCCGCGACCAACCGCCCCGACGTGCTCGATCCCGCGCTGCTGCGCCCCGGCCGGTTCGACCGGCAGGTGGTGGTGCCGCGCCCCGATATCGACGGCCGAGAGAAGATCCTTCAGGTCCACATGAAGAAGATCCCGGTCGCGCCCGACGTGAACGTCCGCACCATCGCGCGCGGCACGCCGGGCTTCTCCGGCGCCGATCTCGCCAATCTCGTCAACGAGGCGGCGCTGCTCGCCGCCCGCAAGTCCAAGCGCCTCGTCGCCATGCGCGAATTCGAGGAGGCCAAGGACAAGGTGATGATGGGCGCCGAGCGCAAGTCCATGGTGATGACCGAGGAGGAGAAGAAGGCAACGGCCTATCACGAGGCCGGCCACGCGCTCGTCTCGCTCCATGTCGATGGCTGCGATCCGCTCCACAAGGTCACCATCATCCCGCGCGGCCGCGCGCTGGGCGTGACCTGGAACCTGCCCGAGCGCGATCGCTACTCGATGTCGATGAAGCAGATGAAGGCGCGGCTCGCGCTCTGCTTCGGCGGTCGCATCGCCGAGCAGCTGATCTACGGCGCCGACAGCCTCAACACGGGCGCGTCCAACGACATCCAGCAGGCCACCGACATGGCCCGCGCGATGGTGATGGAATATGGCATGTCCGAGCGGCTCGGCTGGCTGCGCTACCGCGACAATCAGGACGAGGTGTTCCTCGGCCACTCGGTGGCGCGCAACCAGCAGATGAGCGAGGAGACGGCGCGGCTGATCGATGCCGAGGTGCGGCGCCTCGTCGAGGAAGGCGAGACCACCGCGCGTCGCGTGCTGTCCGACAATCTCGACGAGCTGCACCGGCTCGCCACCGCCCTGCTCGAATATGAGACGCTCACCGGCGAGGAATCCAAGCGCGCGATCCGCGGCGAGGATATCGGCCGCGACGATCGTCCCTCGACGCCGAGCCCGCGCCCGGTGAGCGGCACCTCCATCCCCAAGACGCGGCGCCCCGGCGGCGGCGCCTGGGGCACGCCGGCGCCGCAGGGCGCCTGAGCGCGCCATGACCGCCGGCGACGTGGCCGACAATAGCGCCCTTCACCGCTACGAGCTGGCGGTGGAGGGCGATCTCGCCTTCGCCGAATATCGCGACGAGGGATCGGTGCGCGTCTTCACCCACACGGTGGTGCCGGCGCCGCTGGAAGGACAGGGCCTAGGCTCGCGGCTGGTGGCGGCGGCGCTGGAAGATTGCCGCGCGCACGGCCGCACCGTGCGGCCGGTCTGCGCCTTCGTGGCGGCCTATATGGATCGCCATCCGGAGACGCGGGACCTGCTCTGACGCGGGCGGGCGGGCGCTCACAGGGCCCGCACTCACCGGGCCGGCGCTACCCGGGCCGGCGCATCTCGAACTTGCCGGCGGCGTTGATCTCGAAATAATCGAGCGGGCCGCCGCCGCGCAAAATCGGCTGGCCGGCGAGCGTATCATAGATGCCGTCGCGCAGCAGCGCGCGCGCGATATGCACCTTCACCACCTCGCCCAAGGTCAACCAGCTCGTGACCGGATCGCCCTCGGCGGTGCGCAGCTGGATGATCTGCGTCACCTTGCATTCGAAGCAGACCGGGCTCTCCGCGACGCGGGAGGCGGGGATGAGATCGCAGGGCACCGCGGTCAGGCCCGCCAGCGCGAACTCGTCGACATCGCGCGGCACCATGGCCGCGCTCGCGTTCATCGCCTCGGCCAGCGGCCGCGTCGCGAGGTGCCAGGCGAACACGCCGTTCTCGTGGAGATTGGCGATGCTGTCCTTCCAGCCCGCGCTGGAAAAGCCGATGATCGGCGGCACATAGTTGAAGGCGTTGAAGAAGCTGTAGGGTGCGAGATTATCATGCCCCTCGCCGCTGCGCGTCGACACCCAGCCGATCGGGCGCGGGCCGACGATGGAATTGAAGGGATCATGGGCGAGGCCATGGCCTGCGCGCGGTTCATAGCTGTGAAAATCGGCCGGGCTCATGGCGCCGCCCTCCCCCTTGAGGCCGCGCGCCGGAACGGGCGCGGCCGGTCCGTTCAGATCGAGAAGCTGGTGCCGCAGCCGCAGCCCGAGGCGGCCTGCGGATTTTCGACGCGGAAGGCGGCGCCACCCAGGCTTTCGACATAATCGACCGAGGCGCCGCGCACGAGATCGAGGCTGGTCGAATCGACGAGCAGCGTCACGCCGTCGCGCGTGACCGCGATATCGTCCGCCTCGACGCTGTCGGCGAGGCCGAAGACATATTGGAAGCCGGCGCAGCCGCCGCCTTCGACCGAGAGGCGGAGCCGCGCCGCCTTGCCCTGGCGGGCGGCGATGGCGGCGACCCGGGCGGCGGCGGCCGGGGTCAGATCGATGTCGGAAGCGAGCGTAGCCATGAGCGGAAAATAGGCGCGCCAGGGGAGCGCCGCAAGCGATCAGTCCGCCGCGCCATCCTCGGGGCCGCCCATCGCCATGCGCGCATCGGCCGGCGCGAAGGGCTGGCGGTTCTGCAGCGCCATCAGATAGTCGGCCGATTGCAGGAAGGGCATGGGATTGACGGCGCGGCCATCGATCCGCACCTCATAATGGAGATGGCTTCCGGTGGACCGGCCGGTGGAGCCCATCAGCGCGATCAGATCGCCGCGATGCACGCGCTGGCCCGAATGGACGAGGATCTGCGAAAGGTGGCCGTAGCGCGTCTCCAGCCCCTTGCCATGCTCGAGCTGGATGAGATTGCCGTAGCCGCCCGAGGTGTGTTCGGCGCGCGCCACCAGGCCATCGGCGGTGGCGTAGACGGGCGTGCCCAGCGGCGCCGCCATGTCGAGCCCGGCATGCATGCGCGCCGTGCCCTGGAACGGATCCGAGCGGACGCCGAAGGAGGAGGTGTAGCGGAATTCCTTGACCGGCTTCTGCGAGGGCACCGAGACGAGCCCGCCGCTCGGCACCGCATCCATCGTCTTCCAGCTGTCGAACAGCGACCGGAACACCGGATCGCTCTTGGCGCCGAGCGCGCTGGTGGACACGGCATCGACCGCGCCGACGCTGGCGGTGGTGCCGGCGGCGAGATCTCCCGCCAGGGCGGGCCCGGCGATCAGCGCCGCGGCCAGCGCCGCGCCGCCCAAACGGAACCATCGGTTCATAGGAACATTCTGACGAACAACGGAAAACATCGTCACGATGGCTCAACCCCGCACCTAGTCGCGGTGGCCTGTCGTGCCGCCCGCTTGCGTTTCCGATTGCTGGAGCCCCCTCCGCTCTCGGTACGCCTGTTGCATGACGGGCAATCGTTAATCGGGCAAGGCCACTGGCCGGCCGGCGCGGCCAAGTGCGTGTGCGCTGCGTCGAAGCGTTTAACGCCCCGTGAATGGCGCTCATCGGATAAGACTTAGGTCGAGCCGATCGCGGCCTTCGCCCGACCGCTCCGGCGCGCAGCGGCGACACCGAAGGACGCAGGCTTCGTCACCTGGGTAATTGCGCGAAGCGGTCGGCCACGGCAGAGCGGCGCGAAAGAAGGATCCTGATCATCCGGCAGATTGCAGCACTTCCCTACCGCATCACCGCCGACGGCCGCGCCGAGGTGATGCTGATCACCTCGCGCGAGACGCGCCGCTGGGTGGTGCCCAAGGGCAACCTCATCAAGGGGCTCGCCTGGCACGAGGCGGCGGCGCACGAAGCCTTTGAGGAAGCCGGGATCAGCGGCATCCCCTGCCCGACCGCGATCGGCGAATATCGCTATGCCAAGCGGCGCAAGAATGGCACCACGCGCGACGTGTCCGTCGCGGTGTTTCCGCTGGCCTTTGTCGAGCAGGCCGAGGAGTGGCCCGAGCAGGACGAGCGCGAGACGCGCTGGTTCAGCCTGAGCGATGCGGCGGCGGCGATCGGCGAGCCGGACCTCGCCCGGCTGATCGCGGGCTTCCGCGCGCCGCCCCCGCCCGCCGGCCTCGCCGCGCGAATGATCCCGGCGGTGCAGGCGAAGGCGCGAGAAAGGGTTCCGATGCTCAAATGGTTTCACGCGCTGCTCCCCAAGCAAGGTCGGTTCTTCGAGCAGTTCGAGGCGCATGCGGCGACGCTGGTGGCGGGCGCCGAGGCGCTGGCGCTGGCGCTGCGCGGCGGCCCCGAAATGGCCGGCCATATCTCGGAAATCGTGCGGCGCGAGCATGACGCCGACGACATCACCCGCGAGGTGCTGAACGATGTGCGGCGCATTTTCGTCACCCCCTTCGATCGCAGCGCCATCACCGGGCTGATCGGCGTGATGGACGACGCGATCGACGAGATGAACGCCACCGCCGCCTCGATCGCGCTCTACGAGGTGGGCGAATTCCCTCAGGCGATGCGCGACATGACGGGCATCATCGTGGAGGCGGCGCGGGTGACGGCGGAAGCCATGCCGCTGCTGCGCGCGCTCGGCCGCAATGCCGCGCGGCTGCACGAACTCACCGCGCGGCTGATCCAGCTGGAGGGCCATGCCGACGAGATCTACGATGCCGGGCTCAAGGCCGCCTTCCGCGCCGCCGGCACCGACGCCATGGCCTATCTCGTCGCGCGCGAACTCTACGGCCATCTCGAGAAGGTGGTCGACCGGTTCGAGGATGTCGCGAACGAGATCCAGGGTCTCGTGATCGATCACGCCTGAGCCATGCACAGCCTCCATCTGCTGATCGCGCTGGTGCTCGTGGCGCTCGCCTTCGATTTTCTCAACGGCCTGCACGACGCCGCCAACTCGATCGCCACCGTCGTCTCCACCCGCGTGCTCAAGCCGCACTACGCGGTCTTCTGGGCGGCCTTCTTCAACTTCGTCGCCTTTCTGGTGTTCGGGCTGCATGTCGCCAACACGGTGGGCAAGGGCATCGTCAGCCCCGCCATCATCGACTCGCAGGTGATCTTCGCCGCGTTGATGGGCGCGATCGTGTGGAACATCGTCACCTGGCTGCTCGGCATCCCCTCCTCGTCGAGCCATGCGCTGATCGGCGGGCTGCTCGGCGCGGGCATCGCCAAGGGCGGCCTCGGCGTGATCGAATGGACCGGCGTGAGCCGCACCATCATCGCCATTCTGGGCTCGCCCGCGCTGGGGCTGGTGCTGGCGCTGCTGCTGGTGCTGATCGTCGCCTGGGCCAATCTCCGCGCCACGCCGCTGATGGTGGACCGGCGCTTCCGCAAGCTCCAGCTCGTTTCCGCCGCGCTCTATTCGCTGGGCCATGGCGGCAACGACGCGCAGAAGACGATGGGGCTGATCGCGGCGCTGTTGATCGCGCATGGCCGGCTCGCGGCGGAGGCGCCGATCCCGCTCTGGGTGGTGCTGGCCTGCCAGAGCGCCATGGCGCTGGGCACGCTGGCGGGCGGCTGGCGGATCGTCCACACCATGGGATCGAAGATCACGCGCCTCACCCCGGCGCAGGGCTTCTGCGCGGAGACGGGCGGCGCGCTGACCCTGTTCGGCGCGACCTGGCTGGGCGTGCCCGTTTCCACCACCCACACGATCACCGGCGCGATCGTCGGCGTCGGCGCCTCGCGCCGGCTCTCGGCGGTGCGGTGGAACGTTGCGTCCAGCATCGTCGTCGCCTGGGTCGTCACGCTGCCGGCGGCGGCGCTGGTCGCGGCGCTGAGCTATGCCGTGGTGACGCGGCTCGGCTGAAGGACGGCGCGGCGCCGCCCTTCGGCCTTGCGCTCAGCGCGCGGCGGCGAGCATCGGCGCCATGCGCTTCGCCGCGAGCGGCGGCAGCTTGACGGCGGCGGCCTGCGCGGCGTTGGGCGCCGTCTTGCCCGCCTTCACCAGCGCGACCATGCCCAGCGAGAAATGCGGCTTGCACTTGATGCCGTAGAGGCCGGGCTTGGCGAGGGTGAGCACATATTCCTTGTTCACGGCGCCCGCCGGCGCGGTCACCCCGGCCGGGATCATGCCCTCGATCGGCTCGGCATTATGGCCGGGATCGGTGGGCACGAAATGCACGCGATCGCCGACATTGGCGGCCACATAGGCGGGCTCGAACACCATGATGCCGCCGGCGCCCTGGTTCTTCATCTTCACTTCGATGTCCTTGGCGGCCGCCGGCGCCGCCAGCAGCACCGCCGCCAGCGCCGCAACTCCGTAATTCCATGCGCTCATTCCGCTACTCCGCTGGAGACAGGCCTCTCCCGACGCGGCCGGGCGCTCTTGCCGGCGAAGACCTGCGTCGGCCCCCTGCTTGGCACGAGCGGGGCCGCGCCGTCAGCCCCTTTCGCGCGACGCCGGCCGCCCGGCCGCCCGCGGCGGAGGAACGGCGCCCCGGCTCGTCGGTTCTGCGCGCACGATAGAGGAGGCTGCGATGATGGGCTTCACCGCAAATCAATGGGCGATCCTGGTGCTCGTGCTGGTCCTGGGCTGGCTGCTGGGGCTGGTCTCGCGCTCCGGCGGCGGCCGCTGGCGCCGGCAATATGAGATCGAGCGGGCGGCGCGGGTGGATGCCGAATCGCGGCTGACCGCCGCCGAGCGTCGCGCCGTCGAGCTGGAGCGGCGCCCCGCCGTCGCGCCGGTGGCGGCCGCGCCCGTCGCCGCCACCGCCGCGCCCGCGGCCACGCTGGCACCGGTGCCGGAGAGCCTGACGCGGATCGAGGGCATCGACGAGGAGCGCGCGCTGCGGCTGCACGAGGCGGGCATCCACGGCTATGCCGATCTCGCCGCGCTCAGCGACAGCGATGCCGCGCTGCTCGAGGAGCGTACCCGCCTCGCGCCGGGCACGATCGCGCGGCTCCACTGGCGCGAACAGGCCGCCGCGCTGCGCGACGGCACGCCCTACAAGCCGCGCAAGCTCGGCTTTCTCTAAGCGGAGCCGCGCCTAGCGCGGCGGCGTGGCGGCGGGCGGATCCTCGGCCTCGCCGACATTGGCGGGCGGCCGCGCCATGGGATCGGCGCCGTGCCGGGCGCGTGCGGCGGCCCCCACCGGCGGCCCCGCCTCGCCGCCGCGCCCGGGCCCGCTCGCGCAGCCGGCCAGCAGCAGCAGCGACGCGACCAGCGCCGCGCGCCCCATCCCCCGGCTCATGCGCGCAGCGCCGCCTGCGCCGCCGCCAGCCGCGCGATCGGCACGCGATAGGGCGAGGCGGAGACATAATCGAGGCGGATCGTCTCGCAGAAGCCGATCGAGGCGGGATCGCCGCCATGTTCCCCGCAAATGCCGAGCTTGAGCCCCGGCCGCGCCGCGCGCCCGCGCGTCGCCGCCATCTCGATCAGCTCGCCCACGCCCTCGACGTCCAGGCTGACAAAGGGATCCTTGGCGTAGATGCCCTTCTCGACATAGGTGGCGAGGAAGCGGCCGGCATCGTCGCGGCTCACGCCCAGCGTCGTCTGGGTGAGATCGTTGGTGCCGAACGAGAAGAACTCGCCGATCTCCGCGATCTCGCCGGCCTTGAGCGCGGCGCGGGGCAGCTCGATCATGGTGCCGACCAGATAGGTGATGGTGTGGCCGGTCTCGGCGAACACGGCGGCGGCGGCGGCGTCGATCACCGCCTTCATCAATTCCAGTTCGCGCCGCGTGGCGACCAGCGGGACCATGATCTCCGGGATCGGCGCGTCGCCCGTGCGGCGGGCGACATCCACCGCCGCCTCGAACACGGCGCGCGCCTGCATCTCGTAGATCTCGGGATAGGTGACCCCTAGCCGGCAGCCGCGATGGCCGAGCATGGGGTTGAACTCGTGCAGTTCGGCGGCGCGCTGGCGGAGCTTCTCGATCGCCACGCCGGAGGCGGCGGCGACTTCCTCGAACTCGGCATCCTCGTGCGGCAGGAATTCGTGCAGCGGCGGATCGAGCAGGCGGATCGTCACCGGCAGCCCGGCCATGATCTCGAAGATGGCGACAAAATCGGCGCGCTGCTCGGGCAGCAGCCGGTCCAGCGCGGCGCGCCGGCCCTTCTCGCTGTCCGACAGGATCATCTGCCGCACGGCGGTGATCCGCCCCGCCTCGAAGAACATGTGCTCGGTGCGGCACAAACCGATGCCTTCCGCGCCGAATTCGCGCGCGGTGCGGCAATCGAGCGGGGTTTCGGCATTGGCGCGGACCGCGAGGCGGCGCTTTTCGTCCGCCCAGGCCATCAGCGTGCCGAAATCGCCCGCCAGCTCGGGCTGCACCGTCGCCACCTCGCCGGCCATCACCTCGCCGGTGGCACCGTCGATGGTGAGGATATCGCCTTCCTTGAAGCTGCGCCCGGCGACGCGCAGCGTGCGCGCCTTGGCATCGATGGCGAGGCTGCCCGCGCCCGAGACGCAGGGCCGCCCCATGCCGCGCGCGACCACGGCGGCGTGGCTGGTCATGCCGCCGCGTGCGGTGAGGATACCGCGCGCGGCGTGCATGCCGTGAATATCCTCGGGGCTGGTCTCGATGCGGACGAGGATGACATTGTCGCCCGCATTGGCGCGCTGCTCCGCCGTCTCGGCATCGAAGACGATCCGGCCCGAAGCGGCGCCGGGCGAGGCCGGCAACCCCTTGGCCACCACGTCGCGCGGCGCCTCGGGATCGAGCGTGGGGTGGAGCAGCTGGTCGAGCGCGAGCGGATCGACGCGCAGCACCGCCGTCTCGCGATCGATCAGCCCTTCCTGCGCCATGTCGACGGCGATCTTGAGCGCGGCCTTGGCGGTGCGCTTGCCCGCGCGCGTCTGCAACATCCAGAGCGCGCCGCGCTCCACGGTGAACTCGATGTCCTGCATGTCGCGATAATGGGTTTCGAGCGTCTCGAACACGCGCGCCAGCTCGCCATAGACGGCGGGCATCGCCTCTTCCATCGAGGGCGCGCGGGCATTGGCGGCCTCGCGCGCGGCGCGGGTGAGATATTGCGGCGTGCGGATGCCCGCGACGACATCCTCGCCCTGCGCGTTGATGAGGAACTCGCCATAATAAGCGCGCTCGCCGGTGCCGGGATCGCGCGTGAAGGCGACGCCGGTGGCCGAGCTGTCCCCCATATTGCCGAAGACCATGGCCTGGACGTTGACGGCGGTGCCCCAATCGCCGGGAATATCGTTGAGCCGGCGATAGACCTTGGCGCGCTCCGATTGCCAGGAGCCGAACACCGCGCCCACCGCGCCCCAGAGCTGATCCTCCACCTGCTGCGGGAAGGGCCGGCCCCATTGCTCCTCGACCAGCGCCTTATAGTGGCCGACCAGCGCCTTCCAATCCTCGGCGCCCAATTCGGTATCGAGCGTGTAGCCCTTGTCCTCCTTGGCGATCTCCAGCGCCTCCTCGAAGGCGCCGTGATCCAGCTCCAGCACCACATCGGCATACATCTGGATGAAGCGGCGATAGCTGTCCCAGGCGAAGCGCTCATCGCCGGCGGCGCGGGCAAGGCCCTGCACCGTCTCGTCGTTGAGCCCGAGATTGAGCACCGTGTCCATCATGCCGGGCATGGAGACGCGGGCGCCCGAGCGCACCGAGACGAGCAGCGGATCGGCGGGATCGCCGAAATGCTTGCCGGTCACCGCCTCGATATGGGCAATGCCGTCCGCCACCTCGGCGCGCAGCGAGGCGGGAAATTGCTCGCCCTCCGCATAATAGCGGCTGCACATCGCGGTGGAGATGGTGAAGCCCGGCGGCACGGGCAGGCCGATCGACGCCATTTCGGCGAGATTGGCGCCCTTGCCGCCCAGCAGGTTGCGATCGCCAGCTCCGCCATCGGAAACCCCGCCGCCGAACCTGAAGACATAGCGCGCGGGCGCATCGGTTTCGGTCGCGACGGCGGAACTGGCCATGGTCATCCCTCTATACGTGAAAAATCCGCGAGTTTTCGGGTCGCCTCGACCAGCCGCGCGAGCAGGGCCAATCGGGTGGTTCGCCGTACCTCGTCTTCGGTGTTGACCGTAACATCGTCGAAAAAGCGGTCAATCTGCGGGCGGATCATTGACAAAGCTGTCATCGCTTTCGCGAATTCTTCTTCTGCAATCCTTGCTTCCGCTTTTGGCAATTGGACGTCCAGCGCCTCGGCCAGCGCCGCCTCGGCGGGATCGGGCGCATAGGCGAAGCCGGTAAAGGCGGGCACCGCCCCACCCTGCTTCTTGGCCTCGGCGCGCAGGATATTGGCGGCGCGCCGCGTGCCGGCGAGCAGATCGGCGCCCTCCTCGCTAGCGACGAAGCCCTGCAGCGCCCGCACCCGCGCGAGCAGCCGGACCAGATCATCCTCGTCGCCCAGCGCGAACACGGCGTCGATCAGATCGTGGCGGATCCCCGCCTCGCGTTGCTGCACCTTGAGCCGATCGGCGAAGAAATCGAGCAGCGTCGCCATATCCTCCGCCGGCGCGTCGGCGGCCTCGGCGGCGAGCGCGAGCAGGCGCCCGAGCGGCGCGCGGATTCCGCTCGCGAGGATCTGCGCGATGATCTGCACCGCCGCGCGGCGCAGCGCGAACGGATCCTTGGACCCCGTCGGCCGAATGCCGGCGGCGAAGAAGCGGCTCAGCGTATCCAGCTTGTCCGCCAGGCTGAGCGCGACCGTGACCGGCGCCGTCGGCACCGGATCGGCCTGACCCAGCGGCTTGTACTGATCGCGAATGGCCTCGGCGACCTGCGGATCGAGCCCGGCGGCGGCGGCATAATAGCCGCCCATCACGCCCTGAAGCTCGGGAAATTCGCCGACCATCTGCGTCACCAAATCGGCCTTGGCGAGCCGCGCCGCCTGTTCCGCCAGCGCCGGATCGGCGCCCGGCACCAGCCCCTGCTCGGCCAGCGCGCGCGCCAGTCGCGCCACCCGCTCGACCTTGGCGTCGAGCGTGCCGAGATCCTGGTGGAAGACGATATCGCCCAGCCGCGCCGCCTGGCTCTCCAGCGGCACCTTGAGATCCTGCTCCCAGAAGAAGCGCGCATCCGCGAGGCGCGCGGCAAGCACCTTGGCATTGCCGGCGACGATCGCGGCGCCGCCATCGCTGGCGGCGATGTTGGCGGTGCAGACAAAGGCCGGGGCGAGCGCGCCGTCCGCCTCGGTGCAGACAAAATATTTCTGGTTGGTGCGCAGCGTGAGCTGGATCACCTCGCGCGGCACGGCGAGGAAGGCGGGATCGAACCGGCCGAGCAGCGGCACCGGCCATTCGGTGAGGCCGGCATTTTCCGCCACCAGCCCCTCATCCTCGACAAGTGTCAGCCCCGCCTCGCGCGCGGCGTGCGCGGCGCCCTCGCGCACCAGCCGGCGCCGCTCCTCGGCATCCACCAGCACGTAGGCGGCACGCAGCGCGTCGACATAGGCGTCGGGGCTTGCGACGGAGACGCCGCCGCTATGGAGAAAGCGATGCCCGGCGGTGACGCGCCCCGCCTCGATCCCGGCGACCGCGCAGGGCACGATCTCGCGTCCGAACAGCGCCACGATCGCCTGGAGCGGGCGCACCCAGCGCAGGCTCTCGGTCGAGCGCGAGGCCTCGCCCCAGCGCATCGCCTTGGGCCAGGCGAAGCCGCGCATCAGCGCCGGCACCAGCTCCGCAAGCACCGCGGCGGTGGGCCGGCCGGGCGTTTCGAGCGTGGCGAAGAGGATGGCATTGCCCTTGGCATCGACGCGCGCCTCCAGCTGGTCGCGCCGCAGCCCGGTCTTGCCGAGAAAGCCCGCGATCGCGGCCTCGGGCGCATCGGCGCGCGGGCCTTTCAGCTCCTGACGCACCGGCTCGGTCGCCTCCGGCAGGCCGCGCGCGATCAGCGCCAGCCGGCGCGGCGTGACGAAGCGCTCGATCGCCGTCGGGGCGAGCCCGGCCTTGCCGATCTCGGCAAGAAACAGCCGCTCCAGTTCGGCGACCGCCTTGTCCTGCATGCGGGCGGGGATTTCCTCCGAGAGGAGTTCGAGAAGAAAATCGCTCATGCCGTCCACCCCGGAAAGGCCTGCTGCCAGCGCGGCATGTTGGTCTCGATCCATTTGGCGCAGCTGCCCTTGGCGAGATCGCGCACGCGGCCGATATAGGCCTGGCGCTCCGCCACCGAGATCACGCCGCGCGCCTGGAGCAGGTTGAAGCTGTGGCTGGCCTTGATCGCCTGTTCATAGGCCGGCAGCGCCAGGCCGCGGGCGAGGCACGCCTCGCATTCGGCCGCCGCCTTGCGGAAGGCATCGAACAGCGCGTCGGTGTTGGCGACCTCAAAATTATAGGCCGACATCTGCTTCTCGTTCTCGAGAAAGACATCGCCATAGCTGACGCCCTCGTCGTTGAAGCGCAGATCATACACCCGGTCGACACCCTGGATGTACATGGCGAGCCGCTCCAGCCCATAGGTCAGCTCGCCCGTCACCGGCTTGCAATCGAACCCGCCGACCTGCTGGAAATAGGTGAATTGCGTCACCTCCATACCGTCGCACCAGACTTCCCAGCCCAGCCCCCAGGCGCCGAGCGTGGGGCTTTCCCAATCATCCTCGACGAAGCGGATGTCGTGCTTGTGGAAATCGATGCCGATCGCGGCGAGCGAGCCGAGATAGAGCTGCTGGAGATCCGCCGGCGAGGGCTTCAGCACCACCTGATATTGGTAATAATGCTGGAGCCGGTTGGGATTTTCGCCGTAGCGGCCATCGGTGGGGCGGCGCGAGGGCTGGACATAGGCCGCCTTCCACGGCTCCGGACCGAGCGCGCGGAGCGTGGTCGCCGGGTGAAACGTGCCCGCTCCCATCTCCATGTCATAGGGTTGCAGGATCAGGCAGCCCCGCGCGCTCCAATAATCGTGGAGCGTCAGGATCAGCCGCTGGAAGCTGAGAGGGTGATCGGCCATGGCGCCGTGGCTCTGGCGCAGCACCGGCGAGCGGTCAAGCAAGGCGCGGCGTTTAGGACTTGTGGCGCGGCGCCGCCGCTGTAGGGATCATCGCCATGATCGCGTATCGTTTGCGTGCCGGCATCGCCGCGGCCCTGGCGCTGCTCCAGCCCCTTGGCGCGGCCGCGCTGGAGGCGCGCGCGCCGCGCCACGCGCCGGCGGTGCGGCCGGCCGTGTGGCAGGTGCGCGGACCGCACGCGACTCTCTGGCTGTTCGGCACCATCCACGCTTTGCCGCCGCATTTCGAGTGGCAGACGCCGGCGCTGCGCCAGATCATCGCGCGCGCGGATCGGCTCGTCCTCGAGGCGGTCATCGATCGCGACGACCCGCGTTCGGCGCAGGCGCTGATGCGGCTCGGCACCGCCGCGCATCCGCTGCCGCCGATCACCGAGCGCGTGCCGGTGCGGCTGCGGCCGCGGCTGGTGACGATGGCCGGCAAGGCGGGCGTGCCGGTGGCCCTGCTCGACCGGCTGAAGACCTGGGCGGCGGCGATGGTGCTGTTCGGCGTGACGGTGAACGGCCTGGGCGTGAGCGGCGACAATGGCGTGGAGGAGCAGCTGAAGGCGAGCTTCCGCGCGGCCGGCAAGCCGGTCGAGGGGCTGGAGACGCTGGACCAGCAGCTCGGCTTCTTCGACACGCTCGACGAGGGCGAGCAGCGCGACTTCCTCGTCTCGGTGGTGGACGGCAAGGACGATGACGCCGCCGATTTCGGGCGCATGCTCGGCGCCTGGTCGCATGGCGACGAGCGCGCCATCCGCGCCAGCTTCGACAAGGACATGAAAGCCGATGGCGCGCTGCGGAAGGTGCTGATCGCGCGCCGCAACGCGCGCTGGGCGCAGCTGATCGCGGCGCGCCTCAAACAATCCGGGACCGGGCTGCTGGCGGTGGGCGCGGGCCATCTGGTGGGCCCGGATTCGGTGCAGGCGATGCTGCTGCGCCTGGGCTATCGCGCGCGCCGGGTGCAATAGCCGGCACGCCGCAAGGCCGCTGCGCCTTGCCTTGGCGGCGAACTTGCCCTATGCGCGCCCGCTTGCCGGGCAGGGTCATCCCTGGAGGCCTGCGCGGCGTTTTTTGTTCGGAGACATATCATGAGCGATCAGCTGACTCTGTCGGCCGAGCCGCGCGATCGGGCTGGCAAGGGAGCCTCCCGCCATCTGCGCCGCGAAGGCCGCGTTCCCGCCGTCATCTATGGCGACAAGAAGACCCCCGTCTCGATCAGCCTAAACGAGCGCGAGCTCGCCAAGGCGCTCGGCAGCGGCCACTTCATGAACTCGGTGGTGATGATCGAGGCCGATGGCCAGGTCACCCGCACCCTGCCCAAGGACGTGCAGTTCCATCCGGTCAGCGATCGTCCGCTCCACGTCGATTTCCTGCGCATCGGCGAGCACAGCACCGTCACCGTCGCGGTGCCGCTGCGCTTCACCAATGAAGACGCCTCGCCCGGCATCAAGCGCGGCGGCGTGCTCTCGATCGTCCGCCACGAGGTGGAGCTGATCGTCGACGCGGCCGAGATCCCCGACGAGATCGTCGTCGACGTGACCGGCTATGAGGTCGGCGACTCGATCCACATCTCGGCGGTGGCGCTGCCGCGCGGCGCCAAGCCGGCGATCGAGGATCGCGACTTCACCGTCGCGACGATCACCGCGCCGTCGGCGCTGAAGTCGGCCGAGGGCGAGGCCGAGGACGCCGGCGACACCGCCGGCGCCTAAGCGCTGTATCTCGCGGCGCGGAGGCCGCCGGCCCGCCGGCCGGCCTCCGCGCCGTTCGTGTATCCGGGAGCTAGGAAAGGCGGGCCATGCAGCTCTGGGTGGGCCTCGGCAATCCCGGGGGCGACTATGCCCTGCACCGCCACAATGTCGGCTTCATGGCGGTCGACGCGATCGCGGAAAGCTGGCGCTTCGATCCCTGGAAGAAGCAGTTCCGCGGCTGGGCGGCGCTGGGCCGGATCGGCCTGGAGCGCGTGCTGCTGCTCAAGCCCGCGACCTTCATGAACGAGAGCGGCCTTGCCGTGGGCGAGGCGGCGCGCTTCTACAAGCTCGATCCCGGCGCCCTCACCGTATTCCACGACGAGCTGGATCTGCCCGCCTTCAAGGTGAAGGTGAAGATCGGCGGCGGCGCCGCCGGGCATAACGGGCTCCGCTCGATCGATCGCCATTGCGGGCAGGATTATCGCCGGGTGCGGCTGGGCATCGGCCATCCCGGCCACAAGGATCGGGTGACCGGCCATGTGCTCGGCAATTACGCCAAGGCCGAGATGGACCCGCTGGCCGACATGCTCGGCGCGGTCGCCGCCGAGGCGCCGCGCCTCGCCGCCGGCGAGGATGCGCGCTTCATGAACGAGGTGGCGCTCCGCCTCCAGCCCTGACCGCGCGGCGCGGCTGGCGCTTGCCGGCAAGAGCGTCTATCGCCCGCCCGCGCACTTTTTTGATCAAAGGCTTCATCCATGGGTTTCCGCTGCGGCATCGTTGGCCTGCCGAATGTCGGCAAGTCGACGCTCTTCAACGCGCTCACCGAAACGGCGGCGGCGCAGGCCGCCAACTATCCCTTCTGCACAATCGAGCCCAATGTCGGGCAGGTGGCGGTGCCCGATCCGCGCGTGTCGGCGCTGGCGGGGATCGCCGGCTCGGCCAAGACGATCGAGACGCAGCTCGGCTTTGTCGACATTGCCGGGCTGGTGCGGGGCGCCTCCAAGGGCGAAGGACTGGGCAATCAGTTCCTCGCCAATATCCGCGAGGTGGACGCGATCGTCCATGTCCTGCGCTGCTTCGAGGATGACGATGTCACCCATGTCGAAGGCAAGGTCGATCCGATCGCCGACGCGGATACGGTGGAGACCGAGCTGATGCTCGCCGATCTCGACAGCCTCGAGCGCCGCGTCCCCAATCTCGCCAAAAAGGCGCAGCAGGGCGACAAGGAGGCCAAGGCGCAGCAAGGCGTGCTGGCGCCGGTGCTGGATCTGCTGCGCGCGGGCAAGCCGGCGCGGCTCGGCCGCCCTGCCGATCCCGAGGAGGCGCGGCTGTTCGATCAGGCCCAGCTGCTGACCGGCAAGCCGGTCCTCTATGTCTGCAATGTCGAGGAAGGCTCGGCCGCCGACGGCAATGCGCAATCCGCGCGCGTCTTCGCCAAGGCCAAGGCGGAGGGCGCGGAGGCGGTGGTCGTGTCCGCCGCGATCGAGGCCGAGATCGCCACCATGGCGGCCGAGGACCGCGCCGAATTCCTGTCGGATCTGGGGCTCACCGAAACCGGCCTCGCCCGCGTCATCCGCGCCGGCTACAGCCTGCTCCACCTCATCACCTTCTTCACCGTCGGCCCGAAGGAGACGCGGGCCTGGACGCTGACGCGCGGCGCGCGCGCGCCGCAGGCGGCGGGCGTGATCCATAGCGATTTCGAGCGCGGCTTCATCCGGGCCGAGACGATCGCCTATGAGGATTATATCGCCTGCCATGGCGAAACCGGCGCGCGCGATGCCGGCAAGCTGCGCAGCGAGGGCAAGGACTATGTCGTGCAGGATGGCGACGTGATGCTGTTCCGCTTCAACGTCTGAATCCCGCACCTATGCGGACGCGGACGCCGCCTGGCCGGCGGCGTCCGCGTCCGGCGGTTAACGCGCTTATTTGGAGGCGCTGTCAGCCGCGCTGCCGACCTTGTCGGCGGCCGATCCCACGCTCTTGGCCGCGCCGGCGACCGCGTTGTTCTTGGCGTTGGTCGAGCCCGCGGTGCTGAACAGATACCAGCCGCCGATCAGCACGGCGAGGAGCAGCACGATCGCGAGCAGCGCGGTGCCGCCGCCGCCGCGCCGTTCCTCGATGATGGTGGTATGCTGGGGCTCGCCCGCAGTCGTATGCACTTCTGCCATCCTGACCTCCATCTCTTCTTGTTGACGCCCCAGTAACGGCGATGAAGATTGACGGTTCCCCTCGCCAGGACAACGGCCTAGCCTGCCTGTCCCGAAACGAGCAGAGGGAAGCGCATGCCCTATTGGCAGGATTTCAGCGTCGGCCAGCGCCTGTCCTTCGGCCGCTACGTGGTGACGCGCGAGGAGGTGATCGAGTTCGCCCGCCGCTTCGATCCGCAGCCCTTCCATCTTGACGACGACGCCGCCGCGCGCACGCATTTCGGCCGGCTCGCGGCGAGCGGATGGCACAGCTGCGCGATGGCGATGGCGATGATCGTGGCGGAGCATGAGCGGATGGACGCGATCGGCTCGCTCGGCTCGCCCGGCATCGAGCGGCTGCGCTGGCTCAAGCCCGTCTATCCGGGCGATGTGCTGCGCTGCGAGAGCGAGGTGCTGGAGGTGCGCGGCTCGCGCTCGCGGCCCGAAATGGGCGCGGTGCGGAGCCGGCTCACCGTGCTGAACCAGCATGACGAGCCCGTGCTGGAACAGGAGCCGACCGTCTTCTATCGCAGCCGCCCGGCCTGAGGCCGGCCGGGCCTAGTGGCCCGGAAAGCCGACCAGGCTCGTCACCGGCACGCCGTCCGCCCGCAGCGCCTCGGCGCCGCCGAGATCGGGCAGATCCACCACGAAGGCGGCCCCCGCCACGCGCGCGCCGGCCTGGCGCAGCAGCCGCACCGCCGCCTGGGCGGTGCCGCCGGTGGCGATGAGATCATCGACCAGCAGCACCGTCTGCCCCGGCACGCAGGCATCCTCATGCATCTCGATGCGGTCCGTGCCATATTCCAGCGCATAGTCGATGCCGATGGTGGCGCCCGGCAGCTTGCCGTCCTTGCGGATCAGCACCAGCCCCTTGCCCAGATGATGCGCCAGCGCGGCGCCGAAGATGAAGCCGCGCGCCTCGATCCCCGCGATCAGATCGATGCCGGCGGGCACCAGCCCGGCAAGCCGCGCCGTCACCATCGCCAGGCCGCGCGGATCGAGCAGCAGCGTGGTGACATCGCGGAACAGGATGCCGGGCTTGGGATGATCGGGAATGGTGCGGATCAGCGCGGCGATATCGTCGTGCGCGCCCGGCGGGCGGTGGCCAGGCTCGGCTCCGGTCATGTATCGGCCTTTCAGCAGGGGGGCGGGCCCGCGCACCCGCCCCGCCAAGGCTCAGTGCTTCTTGCCCGCCCAGATATTGCGGTACGCCGCATAGGCGAGACCGGTGGCGATGAGAAGATACAGCACCACCGCGACGCCGGTGCGCTTGCGATTGTCGAGCTTGGGTTCGGCCGCCCACATCAGGAAGGCCGAGACATCCTCCGCCATCTGTTCCTTGCTGGCCTTGGTGCCATCGGAATAGCTGACCTGGCCATCGGCCGCGAGCGGCGGCGGCATGGCGATGGTGAGATTGGCGAAATAGGGATTGTAGTGCAGCCCGGCAGGCACCTGGAAATCGGGAAATTTCCGGTGCATCGCCGCCGGCACCGCGGCGTAGCCGGTGACCAGCGAGGCGATATAGGCGGGGCCGCCCTCGCGCGCCTTGGCGAGCAGCGACATGTCCGGCGGCAACGCATTGTTGTTGGCCGCGCGCGCCGCCGTCTCGTTGGGATAGGGCGGCGGGATGGTGTCCGAGGGCAGCGGCTTGCGCGTGGCGGGCTCACCCGTATCGGGATTGATGCTCGGCGTCTCCACCGCCCAGTTCTTGGCGATCGCCTTCACCTCGGGCTTGGAGAAGCCGATCTGCTCGAGATCGCGAAAGGCCACCAGCCGCATCGAATGGCAGGCCGAGCAGACTTCCTTATAGACCTGGAAGCCGCGCTGGAGTTGGCGATTGTCATAGCGTCCGAACGGCCCGGCGAAGCTGTAGTGGATGTCGCGCGGCTCCTCGTGGAAGCCGCCGCGCGCCACCGACACCGAGGGCAGCATCGTCACCGGATCGCGGGGCGTGAAGAAGGCGAAGGCCAGCGCCAGCACGAAGCCGAGGCCGATGATGGGCGCGATCCAGGGCGCGAACAAGCGGAGCATGACGGTCCCTCCCCCTTATTCGGCCGCGAGGCCGAGCGGCGCGGCTTCCGCCGCCTCGCCGTGCAGCACCGATTCGGTGATCGAATTGGGCAGCGGCTTCGGCGTCTCGAACCGCGCGATCAGCGGCACGATGATCAGGAAGTGGGCGAAATAATAAGCGGCGGCGAACTGGCCGATCCGCACATAGGGCTCTTCCGCCGGGCTCTTCCCGATCCAGGCGAGGATCGCCACGTCCGCCACCAGCATCCAGAAGGCGATGCGATAGGCCGGCCGGTAATTGGCCGAGCGCACCGGCGAGCGATCGATCCAGGGCAGGAAGAAGAGCAGCGCGATCGCCGAGAACATCGCCACCACGCCCCACAGCTTGGCGGGCACGAAGAGGAAATCGAAGGTGAAGGCGCGCAGGATCGCGTAGAAGGGCCAGAAATACCATTCGGGCACGATATGGGCCGGCGTCGCCAGCGGGTTGGCCGGGATATAATTGTCCGGGTGGCCCAGATAATTGGGCGCGAAGAACAGCATGATCGAGAAGAGCACGAGGAACACGCCCAGCCCGAACCCGTCCTTGGCGGTGTAATAGGGGTGAAAGGGCACGGTATCCGCCGGACCCTGCACCGCCACGCCGGTGGGGTTGTTCGAGCCCGGGATATGCAGCGCCCAGATGTGCAGCATGATCACCGCCGCGATCACGAACGGCAGCAGATAATGCAGCGAGAAGAAGCGGTTCAGGGCATCATTGTCGGGCGCGTAGCCGCCCAGCAGCCATTGCCGCACCGGCTCGCCGACCAGCGGTATGGCCGAGAAGAAGCCGGTGATCACCTGCGCGCCCCAGAAGCTCATCTGGCCCCAGGGCAGCACATAGCCCATGAAGGCGGTGGCCATCATCAGCAGGAAGATCACCACGCCGAGCAGCCACACCATCTCGCGCGGGGCCTTGTACGATCCGTAATAGAGGCCGCGGAAGATGTGGATATAGACGACGATGAAGAAGAAGCTGGCGCCGTTCATATGGGCGTAGCGGATCAGCCAGCCCGAATTCACGTCGCGCATGATGTGCTCGACACTGTCGAACGCCACCAGCCCATTGGCGGCATAATGCATCGCCAGGATGATGCCGGTGACGATCTGGATCGCCAGCGAGGCGCCGGCGAGCACGCCGAAATTCCAGAAATAGTTGAGGTTGCGCGGCACCGGATAGCCGGCGCCGACGGCATTGTAGACGAGGCGCGGCAGCGGCAGCTTTTCGTCCAGCCAGCGCATCATCGGGTGGTGCGGGCGATAATGTTCGGCCCAGGGGAAGCTCATCGTCCTCGTCCTCCTCAGCCGATCTGCACGGTGGTGGGCGTTTTGAAGGCATAGTCCGGCACCGCCAGGTTGCGCGGCGCCGGCCCGCCGCGAATGCGCGCGGCGGTGTCATATTGCGAGCCATGGCAGGGGCAGAAATAGCCGCCATATTGGCCGCGATTCTCGCCCTCCGAGATGCCCAGCGGCACGCAGCCGAGATGGGTGCAGACGCCCAGCGTGATCAGCCAGTTCTTGTGGCCGGGCTTGGTGCGCTCCGCGAGCGTCTGGGGATCGCGCAGGCTGGACAGCGGCACCGCGTCCGCCTCGGCGATCTCCTTGGGCGTGAGATTGCGGATGAACACGGGCTGCTTGCGCCAGGAGACCTTGATGCCCTGGCCGGGCACGACCTTGGCGAGATCCACCTCGGTCGAGGCGAGCGCCAGCACATCGGCCGAGGGGTTCATCTGGTTGACGAGCGGGATCAGCACGGTCGCCGCGCCGACGCCGGCGAAGCTCACGGCGGCGATGTTCAGGAAATCGCGGCGGCGCGGCCCGACGCCGTCTTCGTGCGGGCCGGCGATGACCGGCGGCCTTTGGTTGGGATCGTCCACGGTATCACGTGTTGCCATGCACCAGCCCCTCGTCCCGTCTCGCTGGACCTGCCGGTTGTAAGGACACGATCATGCCGCTCCTCTCCGGACGTCCGGTTGCCCCCCATGTTCGCCGGGGGTGCGGATCTTGTGATAGCGTTGCCGGCGCGGCTTTGCCAACAGGCTTTTGCGTCCATGGTTCGCCACGGCTTGCATGGGCTCTGGCGCTCGCCTAGCGAACGCGCCCATGCGGCTCGCGCTTCACCAGCCCGATATCGCCGGCAATGTCGGCACCATCTTGCGGCTCGGCGCCTGCCTCGATCTGCCGGTGGACGTGATCGAGCCGTGCGGCTTCGCGCTCGCCGATCGCGCGCTGGCGCGGGCCGGCATGGATTATGCCGCGCGCGCCGCGCTCGTCCGCCATGCCGATTGGGACGCCTTCGCCGCCGCCCTGCCCGGCCGGCTGATCCTCTTCACCACCGCCGGCGCGATCCCGCTGCCCGAAGCCCGCTTCGCGCCCGAGGACACGCTGATCTTCGGATCGGAGAGCGCCGGCGCGCCGGCGGCGGTGCACCAGGCGGCGGCGGCGCGGGTGCGCATTCCGATGCGCGCCGGCGAACGTTCGCTCAATCTCGCCGTGTCGGTGGCGATCGCCGCCGGCGAGGCGCTCCGCCAGACCAAGGGATGGCCCGCATGACGCCGCTCGACCCCCAGCAAGCCGCCGCGCGCGCCTGGTTCGAGGCCCTGCGCGACCGGATCTGCGCCGCCTTCGAGGCGATCGAACGCGAGGCCGGTTCGGACGCGGCCTTCGCCTTCACGCCCTGGACGCGCGACGATCCCACGGGCGCGCCGGGCGGCGGCGGCGTGCGCGGCGTGATGAAGGGCCGCGTGTTCGAGAAAGTGGGGGTCAATGTCTCCACCGTCGGCGGCCAATTCTCGCCCGAATTCGCGCGCAGCATCCATGGCGCGGCCGAGGATCCGCGCTTCTTCGCCACCGGCATCAGCCTGGTGGCGCACATGGCCAATCCGCATGTGCCGGCGGTGCACATGAACACGCGCTATCTGCGCACCACGCGCAGCTGGTTCGGCGGCGGCGCCGATCTCAACCCGCCGCTCCCCTATGACGAGGACAACGCGGATTTCCACGCCCGGCTGCGCGCCGCCTGCGACGCCCATGCGCCGGTCGGCGACTATCCGCGCTTCGCGCGCTGGGCGGAGGAATATTTCTTCATACCGCACCGTGGCGTGCCGCGCGGCGCCGGCGGCATTTTCTACGATCATCTCGATGCCGACGGCGCCGCCTTCGCGCCCGCCTTCGCCTTTACCCAGGCGGTGGGCGAGGCGTTTCTCGATATCTATCCCCTGCTCGTGCGCCGCCGCCGCGATACCCGCTTCACCGCCGAGGAGGAGACGCAGATGCTCGCCTGGCGCGGCCGCTACGCCGAGTTCAACCTCGTCCATGATCGCGGCACGCTGTTCGGGCTCAAGACGGGCGGCAATGTCGATGCGATCCTGATGAGCCTGCCGCCCCGGGCGATCTGGCCATGAGCCTCGAGCGTCTGGACGATGCCGAGATCGGCACGATCGTGACCTCGCTGCAGATGACGGCGCGGCCCCGCCCGCGGCCGCTGCCGCCCTCGCCGCTGCGGCTCGACCGCTGGCGCGCGCCCGCGCCCGATCGCTATCGGGCGCTGTTCCGCCGCGTCGGCACCCCCTGGCTGTGGTTCTCGCGACTGGTGATGGACGAGGCGGCGCTGGTCGCCATCATCGCGCATCCGCAGGTGGAGCTGTTCGCCGTTACCGACGCGCGCGGGATAGAGTTGGGCATGGTGGAGCTGGATTTCCGCGCCGCCGGCGCCTGCGAGATCGCCTATTTCGGCCTGGTTCCGGAAATGACCGGCGCGGGCCATGGCCGCTGGCTGATGACGCAGACGCTGGCGCTCGCCTGGCGGCCCGGCGTGGAGCGGGTGTGGGTGCATACCTGCACGCTGGATCACCCCCGCGCGCTGGGCTTCTACCAGGCGCTCGGCTTCACCCCCTTCGCCCGCGCGGTGGAGCGTTTCCCCGATCCGCGCGTGATCGGCGTGCTGCCCGAGGACGCCGCGCCTCACATCCCCCGGTTGGCGAGCCGACGGTAGAGCAGCGCCACATACACGGTCCACAAGGTGAGCAGCGCGGCGAAGATCGCGCCGGTCAGCACATAGGAAATGGTGGCGGCGACCGCGCTCGCGCCCGTCGCCGCGCCGATCAGCGCGCACACCGCGCCGAGCGGGATCAGCAGCACCAGCAGCGCCACCACGCCCGCCACCGCGCCCGTCACGCGGATCAGCAGCAGGTGGCGATAGCGCCCCCGCGTCACCGCAAAGGCCTGGCGCAGCGTATCGATCGGGTGGCCGCCGCGATCGGCGAGCAGCGCCCAGATCGGCATGAGCCGGACGAACAGCCAGATCAGCACCGCGAGCACGGCGAAATTGCCGAGCGCCGCGAGCAGGCCGGGCTGGCCACGCGTCGCCATGTCGATCCGCGCCAGCGCCGCCACCGGCAGACCGAGCACCGCCTGGAAGCCGAGATGCAGCAGGATCAGCCCGAAGGCGCTCGGCAGGCGGCGAAAGGCGAGCCTGATGCACTCGGCCACGGTCGCGCCGCGCCGCAGCGTCATCGCCGAGAGCGCGAGCGAGCCGAACAGGCTGAGCAGGCCGGCGGGCACGAACCACAAGAGCCAGAGGCCCGGCACCAGCCGGCCCGTCTCGGCCTGGTCGACGGGCACGGCGAGCAGCATCATCACCAGCGGCAGGCCGAAACCCAACGCGCCGACCGGCATCAGCAGCGAATATTCGGCGCGGACAAAGGCGATGCTTTCGTCCCACAGCGCGCCGACGGAGATCCTGTTGGTCATGGCGCCCGTGTAGCACGGCCCCCGCCCCCGCCAAGCCGCTTGATCCGCCGCGCCGGCGGGGCCATCTGCCCGACATCATGGACGAGTTCGACATCGAGTGGCGCGTGGCCGAGGCGCCCATCGCCTATCCCGACGCGGTCGCCGAGATGGAGGCGCGCGCCGCCGCGATTCGCGAAGGCACGGCGCGCGAGCTGATCTGGCTGCTGGAGCATCCGCCGCTCTACACCGCCGGCACCAGCGCCGGCGCGGGCGAGCTGCTCGCGCCCGGGCGCTTCCCCGTCTATCCGAGCGGGCGCGGCGGCCGCTACACCTATCACGGGCCGGGCCAGCGGGTCGGCTATGTGCTGCTCGACCTCGATCGGCGCGGCCGCGACGTGCGCTGCTTCGTGCACCGGCTCGAGGGCTGGCTGATCGCCACGCTGGGCGCGCTCGGGGTCAGCGCCCGCTCCGAAACGGGACGTGTCGGCATCTGGGTGGATCGCCCGGACGGGCAGGAAGCCAAGATCGGCGCAATCGGCGTGCGGGTGCGCCGGTGGGTGACGCTGCACGGCTTTTCCGTGAATATCGACCCTGATCTCGATCATTTTCAGGGTATAGTGCCGTGCGGCCTACCGCAATTTCCGGTGACCAGCCTGGCCCAGCTGGGAACGGTTGTCGGGATGAAACAGTTTGACGCCGCGCTGAAGGATGGTCTTCAACCGTTTCTCGCGGGCTTGTCGCCATCGCGGCAACCGCTTGAGGCGGCGATCGATCGCCGTTAGGGCGCAATGACCGGAGACCCGACCAAGACCGGGGCCGGTGCTGCTAGGGAGTCTATGATGCGCAATCTCGTCACCAAGATCGTCACCACCGGCATGATCGCCGGCGCCGCCCTCTCGCTCGCCGCCTGCGGCAAGAGCGACAATGCGGCCAACACCGCCGACACCAACATGACCGACATGAACACGATGGACTCGTCGGCCGGCATGACCAACGACATGAGCGCCACCGACAGCATGGGTGCCGACAGCAACATGGCGATGGACAACGCCATGATGGGCGGCAACGACATGATGGCGGGCAACTCGGCCGGCAACGCGATGTAACAGGCGGCCTTCGGGCCGTTGGAGAAAAGGCCGTCCGGGCGACCGGGCGGCCTTTTTTCGTGCGCGCCCGCCCGCCCGCGCGCCGCCCGGCTTGGACGGGGCGGCGCGAAAGGTTAAGCATCTTTCCGGGGCAAGGCCGCGCGGGCGGCCGATCGTGTATGATTCGGAGAGAATGACCATGACGGGTGCTTTGGGTCGGCAGCTTCTTGTGCTGGCCAGCTTGGGTTTGGCGGCCGCCACGCCGGCCGCCGCGCAGCTTTTCTGGCACTCGCCGGATTTCCGCGGCGCTCCGGTCACCGGGGACGAGCCGCAGGTCGTGATCCCGCTCCCCGGCGCCACCGATGCCGAGAAGCGCGCCAATATCGTGTGGACGCTGCGCGCCGGCCTCAATGTGGCGGCGCTGCAGTGCCAGTTCGCCCCGTCGCTGATGACGGTGAACAATTACAACGGAATGCTTTCGCACCACGCCAAGGAGCTGACCGAGGATTACAAGCTGCTCGGCGGCTATTTCAAGCGCATGGCGCCCAAGGGCACGAGCGCGGCGGCGATCGGCGCCGCCTTCGATCAATATACCACGCGCACCTACAACAGCTTCTCCACGCTCAACGCGCAGCTCGGCTTCTGCCAGACGGCGTCGAACATCGGCGAGCAGGCCATTCTCACGCCGAAGAAGAAGCTGGCGGACGTCGCCCGGCTGCGGCTGCGCGAGTTCCGCAACAGCCTCACCCCCGTCGGCGATCTGATCCTGCAGCAGGGCCAGCCGCAGCTCCAGGCCGCCGCCGTGCCCGATTTCCCGCCGGATTGTTACGACAAGAAGGGCCAGCTCAAGAAGAAGTGCCTCAAGGGCTGAACCGGCGTGGCGCCGGCCGTGCCGGCGCCCGTCAGCAAGGCTATTTCAGCCCGATCAGCTTGTGCGTCTGCACCGACAGGCGCCATTTCGGATGGGCGACGACATGGCGGATCGCGGCGTCGCGATGATCGTGGGCGCCCGGCCCGTCCAGCGGCTGCACCAGGAAATGCGCAAAGTCCCACGCTTCCAGCGCGGCGGGATCGATGCCGGCCTGGGGCCAGACCAGCTTCAGCTCATGGCCCGAACGCTGCACCACATGCGTGCCCGCCTTGGGGCTGACCGTGATCCAATCCACCGTTTCGGGCACGGCGAGCGTGCCGTTGGTCTCGATCGCGATCTCGAAGCCCGCGGCATGCAGCGCATCGATCAGCGGCGCATCGAGCTGGAGCATGGGCTCGCCCCCCGTCACCACCACGAAGCGGGGCGCGCCCGGCGCATTGAGGCCCTGGCTCCAGATCGCCGCCACCACGTCCACCAGCGCGGCCGCGTCCGCATAGCGGCCGCCCTGTTCGCCGTTGAGGCCGACGAAATCGGTGTCGCAGAAGGTGCATTCGGCGGTGGCGCGATCCTCCTCGCGGCCGCTCCAGAGATTGCAGCCGGCAAAGCGCAGGAACACCGCACGCCGCCCGGCATTGAGCCCCTCGCCCTGCAGCGTGAGGAACATCTCCTTCACCGCATAGCTCATGGCAGCACCTCATAGACGGTCGGATCGGGCAGACCCGCCTCCTCGAAGCCGCGATGCCGCAGCCGGCAGCTGTCGCACAGGCCGCAATGCTTGCCCTCTTGGGGATCGTAGCAGGACCAGCTCATCCCCGCATCAAGCCCGAGCCGATCCGCCTCGCGCACGATATCGGCCTTGGTCATGTGCAGCAGCGGCGCGTGGATGGTGAAGCGATCGCCTTCCACCCCCGCCTTGGTGGCGGTGTTGGCGAGCGTGGTGAAGGCCTCGACAAAGGCGGGGCGGCAATCGGGATAGCCCGAATAATCGAGCGCATTGATGCCCAGGAACAGGTCGCGGCCGCCCGCCGCCTCCGCCCAGCCGAGCGCCAGCGACAGGAAGACGGTATTGCGCGCGGGCACATAGGTGACGGGGATGCCCGGCTGCACGCCCTCCTTGGGCACCGCGATATCATCGGTGAGCGACGAGCCGCCAAAGGCGCGCAGATCGATCGGCAGCACGATATGGCGCTCCGCCTCGAGATGCGCGGCGATCCGGCGGGCGGCGGCGAGTTCTAGCAGGTGGCGCTGGTTATAGTTCATGGTGAGCGCGAGCAGGCCGAACCCGGCTTCGCGGGCGAGCCCCGCCACCACCATCGAATCGAGCCCGCCCGAAAGCAGCACCACCGCGAGGGGTTTGCCGGTACCGGTCATGCGTCGTGCCTCGGTGTGAAAAGAGCGGGCCGCGCGACGCGAATCGCAGCGGCCCAGTTATGCCCCGTGGGGCTGCTAGGAAGACAAAAGAACCAAGCCGCGCCCCGGTACGCCGATCGGGCGGCGGAGTCGATGGCGAACCGCGCCGCCGCGTCGAACCGCGCGCGAAACGCGGCACGCCGCCCCCCGATCATGCGTCGAGTTGGACCGGGAAGGAGCGCGCGCAGAACTCGCAATCCACCCGGATCGTCCCGTCCGGCTCGGCCATGGCGGCGCGCTCCTCCGCCGGGAAGCGCGCGAGCACGCCGCGCACATGCTCGGGCGAGCAGCGGCAGCCGCGGCTGAGCGGCATGTCCGCGAGCGTCCGTACCTCGTCCTCCTCGTGGAACAGCCGCCACACCAGATCGTCCAGCGCGAGCCGGGGATCGGTCAGCTCGGCCGGGCTGATCGTCTGCGCCAGCGCCTCGACATGCTGCCATTCGGGATGGTCGAGCCGGGTGTGCAGCCGCTCGCGGCCCTCCTCGCCTTCGGGCAGATGCTGGATCAGCAGCCCGCCCGCGCGGGTGCGGCCATCGGCCTCCTGCTTCACCGCCACCCGCACCAGGCTGGGAATCTGCTCGGACTGGGCGAAATAATGCTCCGCCGCCGCCGCCAGCGATCCGCCCTCGAGCGGAACGATCCCCTGATAGCGCTCGCCGGTTGCCGCCTGATCGAAGGTGATGGCGAGATAGCCCTTGCCGAACAGCGCGAAGAGCGAGGGATCGGCGGGCATTTCGGCCAGCCGCTCGGGATCGTGGCGCAGATAGCCCCGCATCTCGCCGCCGCGATAATCCACCACCAGCAGATCCACCGCGCCGCCTTCGGTCTGCGCCTGGAGCGTGAGCTGGCCCTTTTCGTCCTTGAGGAGCGAGCCGAGCAGCGCGCCCAGCACCAAGGCTTCGGCGAGCAGGCGCGCCAGCACGGGCGGATAGGCATGGGCGGCGAGGATCTGGTCCAGCGCCGGGCCGAGCCGCGCGAGGCGACCGCGGGCATGGCGGCCCGGCAGCGTGAAGCCGAGCACGGAATCGAGGGCAAGCGTGGCGGGTTCGGTCATCATCATGTCCAGCGCGGGCCAGGCGCGGCGTTCATCCCGTTGGGCAGGGCCGAAGCCCGCCCCCGCCGCCGCGCGCTGCCGGTCCTTGAGGGAGAGCACCCCATATCAGAGTGCCGCGCCCGAATTTCCAGCCCCTCAGCCGAGCCGGCCCAGGCACCAGAGCAGCACCGACTTCTGCGCGTGAAGGCGGTTCTCCGCCTCGTCCCAGATCGCCGATTGCGGGCCGTCGATCACCGCATCCACCACTTCCTCGCCGCGATGCGCGGGCAGGCAGTGCAGGAAGGTGGCGCCGGGCGCCGCGGCGGCCATCAGCGCCGGCGTCACCTGATAGGGCGCCATCGCCGCCAGCTTGGCCTCGGCATGATCCTGGCCCATCGAGATCCAGGTATCGGTGACGATGATATCCGCCCCCTCCACCGCGCGCGCGGGATCCCGCTCGACGCGCACCGTGGCGCCGCGCTGGCCAGCGGCGCCGAGCGCGTCCGCGCTGGGATCATAGCCCGGCGGGCAGGAGACGACCGTCTCGAAGCCCATCAGCCCGGCCGCCTCAAGGATCGAGTGGAGCACATTATTGCCGTCGCCCAGCCACGCCCAGCGGCTGCCCGCCACGCTTCCGCGCCGCTCGGCGACGGTCAGCATGTCGGCGACGATCTGGCAGGGATGGCTCCAGTCGGTCAGGCCGTTGATCACCGGCACGCTGGCATGGGCGGCCATTTGCCGCACCTTCTCGTGATCGTCGGTGCGGATCATGATCGCGTCGACATAGCGCGACAGGACACGCGCCGTATCGGCGATGCTCTCGCCGCGGCCGAGCTGCATCGAGCCCGCGTCCATGACGATGGTGGTGCCGCCCAGCTGGCGCATCGCCATGTCGAACGAGACGCGCGTGCGGGTGGAATTCTTCTCGAAGATCATCGCCAGCACATGGCCGGCAAGCGGCGCATCGGCATCGACGCGGCCCTTGGGCCAGGCGGCGCGTGCCGCCTTGCGGGCGCGGGCATCGTCGAGCATCGCCTGGAGCGCCGGCGCGCCGGCATCGCTGAGATCGAGGAAATGGCGGATGGGCATGGAATCGTCTCCGGACGCCGCGCCGCCGCCGGAGGGGCGGCGCGGCGTGAGGTCGTCAGTCGTCGCTCGGCGGCGCGTAGGTGCGGGCCGCCTCGCTGAGCTTCTCGACGAATTCGTCGATATGGCTCTGCTCGATCACCAGCGGCGGCAGCACGCGCACCACATTCTCGCCCGCGCCGACCAGCAGCAGGCCATGATGATCGCGCGCATGGGCGACGAAGGCGCGGCTGTCGCTCTTGCACTTGATGCCGAGCATCAGCCCCTTGCCGCGCACGCTCTCGAACAGATGGTCGTGGTTCGGCAGCAGCTGCTCGATCGCGCCGCGCAGCCGCTCGCCGCTCGCCTTCACCGTTTCGAGGAAGCCGGGCGCCAGCACCACGTCCAGCACCGCGCTGCCCGCCGCCATAGCCAGCGGATTGCCGCCATAGGTGGAGCCATGGGTGCCGAAGGTCATGCCCTTGGCGGCCTCGGCGGTGGCGAGGCAAGCGCCCATCGGGAAGCCGCCGCCAATGCCCTTGGCCGTCGCCATGATATCGGGCGTCACGCCATAAAGCTCGTGCGCGTAGAGCGCGCCGGTGCGGCCGACGCCGCATTGCACCTCGTCCAGCACCAGCAACAGCCCATGCTCGTCGCACAGGCGGCGCAGCCCCTGGAGAAAGGCGTCCGACGCCGGGCGGATCCCGCCCTCGCCCTGGATCGGCTCCACCAGGAAGCCCGCGGTGGTCTCGTCGATCAGGGCCTCGGCGGCGGCGAGATCATCGAAGGGCGCGTAGCGGAAGCCGGGCAGCAGCGGCTCGAACCCGCCGCGCATCTTGTCCTGATCCGTCGCCGAGATGGTGCCGAGCGTGCGGCCGTGAAAGGCGTTCTTGAAGGCGATCAGCGTCGTCCGCTCGGGCTGACCATTGGCGAAATGGTAGCGCCGCGCGGTCTTGATCGCGCATTCCACGGCTTCCGCGCCGGAATTGGTAAAGAAGACGGTATCGGCGAAGGTCGCCTCCACCAGCCGCGCCGCCAGCGCCTCGCCCTGGGGCGAGCCATAGAGGTTGGAGACGTGCATCAGCGTCGCCGCCTGCTGCTGGATCGCCTGGGTGAGATGCGGATGGCCGTGGCCGAGCAGATTGACGGCGATGCCGCTCGCGAAATCCAGGAAGCGCCGGCCATCCTCGGAAATGAGATAGCAGCCCTCGCCTCGCACCGGTCGCACATCGCACCGCGGGTAAACGGGCATGAGCGCGGGCATGGTCATCGGGCTCTCCTCCTAGCGTCGAACGCAAAAAGGCGGCCCACCGGCCGCCTGAAGCCGCGCACCTAGCGCGCGCGGCGGGAGAAGGCAATGCGCGCCGTGGGGACGCGGGTCAGCGCGTGGCGAGCGCCTTGCCCGCGGCATAGGCGGACGCGGAGGCGGCGGCATAGACGGCGTGGTGGCCGAGATCGGTGGCGAGCGCGGTCGCGCCCCAGCGGGTCGGCGGCTCGGACACGCCGAGGCCGACCAGCGTGCCGGTGCCGATCGCCCAGCAGCCCGAGGCGAAGACGAGCGTCCGCCACGGCTCGGGCACGCGATCGATCGCCGCGAGGCCGAGCCCCAGGCCGGTGCCGAAGGCGAAATGGCCGAAGGTGGAAAGCCGCGCCTCGGCGGCCTCGTCATAAAGCTCGAAGCCCGCCAGCGTCTCGATCGCCTTGGCGGGCGTGTCCGAGGGCGCGCGGCCGCTCGCCTTCATCTCGATCTTCTGGCTGACGAGCATCACGGCCGCTCCGGCCAGGCCGGCGCCGAGCGCGAGGCCGATGCGGGCGAGCGGGCTGAGCGGCGCGGGCGGGGTTTGGGTCATGGCTGAGGAACCGCCGGCCTCACGCGCCGGTTCCGCTCAGCTCTTGATGCGCCAGCCGCGCCGCAGCAGCAGGTAGCAGGCCACGCCCATGGCGATGTTGATCCCCAGCAACAGCCCCGCGCCGAAGCCGGCGGGCGAATCGGCCACGCCGAGAAAGCCCGAGCGGAACCCCGAGATGATGTAGAAAATGGGATTGGCGTGGCTGATGGCGCGGAAGGCCGGCGCCAGCCGATCCACCGAGTAGAAGGTGCCCGACAGCAGCGCCAGCGGCTGCACCACGAAATTGGTGACGGCGGCGGCGTGATCGAACTTCTCGGCCCAGAGCGAGGTGAGCACGCCCAGAAAGGACAGGAGCAGCGCGCCCATCAGCCCGAACCACAGCACCGCCAGCGGATTGGCCAGCCCGACATGGACGCCCGGCCACAGCAGCATCGCCACCCACAGGGCGAGGCCGACCAGGAAGGCGCGCGTCACCGCCGCGCCCACCAGCCCCGCCAGCAGCTCGCCGGTGGAGAGCGGCGGCATCAGATAATCGACGATCGTGCCCTGCATCTTGCCCACCAGCAGTGAAAAGCTCGAGTTGGCGAAGGCGTTGGTGAGCATGCCCATCACGATCAGCCCGGGCGCGACGAAATCGGCGAAGGCGACGATATGGCCGCCGACCGGCACCGGCGAGCGCGCGCCCAGCGCGACCGTGAAGATGATGAGGTACAGCAGCGTCGTGACCGCCGGGGCCCAGATCGTCTGCAACTGCACCTTGAAGAAGCGGCGCACCTCCTTCACATAGAGCGTGCGCACGCCGATCCAGTTTATCTGCCGGATCACCGGGTCTCCCGGGAGGGTGGGGTGCGAGCCGGAGGATGCGGGAGCGAGCGGTTCGGGCATGACGCCCGCCTAGCCCCCGCGCCGCCTTCCGGCAAGATCGACGGAACGGAGACCGATAAGAGATGTCGTGGACGGACGAGCGGATCGATAAGCTCAAGAGCCTGTGGGGCCAGGGGCTGACCGCCAGCCAGATCGCCGACGAGCTCGGCGGCGTGAGCCGCAACGCCGTGATCGGCAAGGCCCATCGGCTCGGGCTGGAGAGCCGCCCGTCGCCGGTGAAGGCGGGCGATGGCGCCGCGCCGGCCGCGCCCGCCGCTGCCGCCGCCAGCGCCGCGCCGGTGGCGCCGCCGCCCGCCCCACCCCGCGCCGAGCCGCCCGCCCCGCGCCCGGCTCCGGCCGCCGCCGCCGAACCGGTGCGCGCGGCGCCGCCGCCGCGCCCGGCGCCCACCCCCGCGCCGGAGCCCGTGCGCGCGGCGCCCGCCGCCGCCCCGTCCGCGAACGCGGCGGGCGCCGCGCCGGCCGCGCCCGCCGCCGGTGCCGCCCCCGCGGGCGACCAGCCCGTCTATCGCTCGATCGGCCCCGGAGGCTTCCAGCGCCAGCAGCCCGGCGAGCAGCAGGCGCCGATCCCGCCCGCGCCGCCGCGCCGGCTGGTGCCCGCCAAGCCCGCGCCCGAATTCGCCGACAAGACGTCGCTCCTCGATCTGTCCGATCGCATCTGCAAATGGCCGATCGGCCACCCCGGCGAGCCCGATTTCCACTTCTGCGGCGATCCGGTGAACCCCGGCTTCCCCTATTGCGTCGCGCATTGCGGCCTCGCCTATCAGGCGCAACTGCCCCGGCGCGATCGCCGGCCGCCGCCGCTGCCCTTTGGCGGTCCGCGCCGCTGAGCAGACGCGCAGGCACGGGGATCGCCGCCGATCGCGCGACGATCCCCTTCCGTTCTTGGCGAGCGGCCCTCTCCCGGCCTATAGCGGGCCATGGCCGATGATCTGTTCAACGCCCCGGCGGCCGCCGCCGGTGCCTATGATGCCTCCGCGATCGAGGTGCTCGAAGGGCTGGAGCCCGTTCGCCGCCGCCCCGGCATGTATATCGGCGGCACCGACGAGCGGGCGCTGCACCATCTCGCCGCCGAGGTGCTCGACAATGCGATGGATGAGGCGGTGGCGGGCCATGCCAGCCGCATCGAGGTCGTGCTGGGCGCCGGCAACCGGCTGACCATCACCGACAATGGCCGCGGCATTCCGGTGGACGAACACCCCCGCTACCCCGGCAAATCGGCGCTGGAGGTGATCCTCACCACACTCCATTCCGGCGGCAAATTCTCGGACAAGGCGTATCAGACCTCGGGCGGCCTGCATGGCGTCGGGATTTCGGTGGTCAACGCCCTATCCACCGACACGGTGGTGGAGGTGGCGCGCAACCGCGAGCTGTTCCGCCAGCGCTTCGCCCAGGGCCATCCGCAGACCGCGCTCGAACGGCTTGGCGGGGCGCCCAACCGGCGCGGCACCAGCGTCGCCTTCACGCCCGATCCCGCGATCTTCGGCGAGCTGCGCTTCAAGCCCCAGCGCCTGTACCGGCTCGCCCGCTCCAAAGCCTATCTCTTCGCCGGCGTGGAGATACGCTGGCGGTGCGATCCCGCGCTGCTGGCCGGCGACGATACGCCGGCCGAGGCGGTGTTCCAATTTCCCGGCGGACTGGCGGACCATCTGCGCGAGCAGATCGGCGGCCGCGAATGCGCCACCACCGAAAGCTTCGCGGGCCGCCAGGATTTCCCCAGCGGCCAGGGATCGGTGGAGTGGGCGGTGGCCTGGCCGCTCTTCTCGGACGGCGCCTATAGCTATTACTGCAACACCATTCCCACGCCCGACGGCGGCACGCACGAACAGGGGCTGCGCGCCGCGCTGACCAAGGGCGTGCGCGCCTTCGCCGAGCTGACCGGCAACAAGCGCGCCAAGGACATCGCCCCCGAGGATGTGGTGGTGGGCGCGGAGCTGATGCTCTCGGTCTTCATCCGCGATCCGCAATTCCAGAGCCAGACCAAGGACCGGCTGACCTCGCCCGACGCGGCGCGGCTGGTGGAAGCGGCGGTGCGCGACCATTTCGACCATTTCCTCGCCGACAATATGGATCGCGGCAAGGCGCTGCTCGGCTATGTGCTCGATCGCATGGACGAGCGGCTGCGCCGCAAGGCGGAGCGCGACGTCAAGCGGAAGACCGCCACCTCCTCGCGCAAGCTGCGCCTGCCCGGCAAGCTGACGGACTGCGCCTCGGACTCGCCCGAGGGCACCGAGCTGTTCATCGTCGAGGGCGATTCGGCCGGCGGCTCGGCCAAGCAGGCGCGCGACCGCAAAACCCAGGCGGTGCTGCCGATCCGCGGCAAGATCCTCAACGTCGCTTCGGCCAACGCCGCCAAGATCCTGGCCAATCAGGAGATCGCCGATCTCATCCAGGCGCTTGGCTGCGGCACGCGCGATCGCTGCGATGCCAGCCAGCTGCGCTACGAGCGGATCGTCATCATGACCGACGCCGATGTCGACGGCGCCCATATCGCGACCTTGCTCATGACCTTCTTCTTCCAGGAAATGCCCGATGTGGTGCGCAAGGGGCATCTCTATCTCGCCCAGCCGCCGCTCTACCGTCTCACCGCCGGCGCGAAGAGCCTCTATGCGCGCGACGATGCGCAGCGCGCCGAGATCGAGCGCACCGCCTTTTGCGGCAAGAAGGTGGAGGTGGCCCGCTTCAAGGGCCTGGGCGAGATGAACCCGCAGCAGCTGCGCGAGACGACGATGGATCCCGGCAGCCGCACGCTGATCCGCGTCACCTTGCCGCAGGAATATGAGGAGCGCGCGGCGGTGCGCGATCTGGTCGACCGGCTGATGGGCAAGGAGGCCGCGCACCGCTTCGCCTTCATCCAGGAAAATGCCGCGCGTCTCGACGAGGAGGAGATCGACGCCTGAGCCGGCGCCGCCGACATGGTTGTTGCCGGGCGCGCCGGTCGCTACAGCCGGCGCCATGACCGAACCCCTGGTAAAGCCCTGGATCGCGGCAATCGCGCCTTATGTGCCCGGCCGCGCCACCACCGACGGCGGCAAGCCCGCCGCCAAGCTCTCCTCCAACGAGAATCCGCTCGGCACGCCGCAGGCCGCGCGCGAGGCCTATGCCGCCGCCGCCGCGCATCTGGAGACCTACCCCGATGCCGGCGCCACCGCGCTGCGCGAGGCGATCGGCGCCCATTACGGGATCGAGCCCGAGCGGATCATCCACGGCACCGGATCCGACGAGGTGCTGCACCTCGCCGCCGGCGCCTATGCCGGGCCGGGCGACGAGATCCTCTTCGTCCGCTACGGCTTTTCCGTCTATCCGATCGCCGCGCGCCGGGTCGGGGCGACGCCGGTCGAGGCGCCGGACCGGGATTACGCCACCGATGTCGACGCGCTGCTCGCCGCCGTGACGCCGCGGACGCGGGTGGTGTTCGTCGCCAATCCCAACAATCCCACCGGCACCTACACCACCGCCGAGGAAATCCGCCGGCTCCATGCCGGTCTGCCCCGCGACGTGCTGCTGGTGATCGACCAGGCCTATACCGAATATCTCGAGCCCGAGGATGACGACGGCGCGCTCGATCTCGCGCGGAGCGAGGCCAATGTGCTCGTGACCCGCACCTTCTCCAAGATATTCGGCCTCGCCGCCGAACGGATCGGCTGGGGCTATGGGCCGGCGGCGGTGATCGCGGCGATGCACCGCATCCGCGGCCCGTTCAACGTCACCACCGGCGGCCAGCAGGCGGCGGTGGCGGCGCTCGGCGCGCGCGACTTCATCCAGCAGAGCCGCGAGCATAATCGCCGCTGGCGGACCTGGTTCGGCGACGAGATCGCCAAGCTCGGCAATGCCGGGCTGCGCGCCATCCCGTCCAAGGCCAATTTCGTGCTGGTGCTGTTCGAAGGCGCGCTGACCGCCGAACAGGCCTATCACGGCCTGATGGAGCGCGGCCTGCTCACCCGCTGGCTCCCGGGCCAGGGGCTGCGCCATGGCCTGCGCATCACCATCGGCACCGAGGCGCAGATGCGCGAGGTGATCGCCGCGCTGCGCCTTATGGCGGGCGTCGACGGCTGATGCTGCCCTTTGCCCGGATCAGCGTGATCGGCCTGGGCCTGATCGGCTCGTCGATCCTGCGCGCGGTGCGCGAGTCCATGCCGACCGTGGCGCTCACCGGCCATGACGCCGATCCGGCGGTGCGCGCGCGGGTCGTGACGCTCGGGCTCGCCGACGATGTCGCCGATAGCGCGGGCGCGGCGGTGATCGATGCCGATCTGGTGATCCTGTGCGTGCCGCCCGGCGCGATCGGCGCGGTCGGGCGTGCGATTGCGGAGGATGTGCCGGCCGACTGCGTGGTGTCCGATGTCGGCTCGGCCAAGGCGGGCGTGCTCGCCGAGCTGGTCGCCGCCCTGCCCGGCCGCGCGGTGGTGCCCGCCCACCCCGTCGCCGGCACCGAGCATAGTGGCCCCGACGCGGGCTTCGCATCGCTGTTCCGGGGGCGCTGGTGCATCGTCACCCCACCCGCCGGAGCGGACGAGGCGGCGGTGGCGCGCGTCTGCGCCTTCTGGGAGCGGCTCGGCTCGCAGGTGGAGCGGATGGACGCCGCGCATCACGATCGCGTGCTCGCCGTCACCAGCCATTTGCCGCACCTGATCGCCTATACCATCGTCGGCACCGCCTCCGATCTGGAGGAAGTGACGGCGAGCGAGGTGATCAAATATTCAGCCGGCGGCTTTCGCGACTTCACCCGCATCGCCAGCTCGGACCCGACCATGTGGCGCGATGTCTTCCTCGCCAATCGCGACGCGGTGCTGGAGATGCTCCAGCGCTTCACCGAGGATCTGACGATGCTGCAGCGCGCGATCCGCTGGGGCGAGGGCGACACGCTGTTCGATCTGTTCAGCCGCACCCGCGCGGTGCGCCGCTCGATCGTGGAACAGGGCCAGGACGATCCCGCCCCGGACTTCGGCCGCCGCCACTGAGGCGCCGCCCCGATCAGCCGTTGAGCTGGTTGATGGCGGCGTGGACGCGCGCCTCGATCTCGCGGCGCGGCAGGCCGGGCGGGATCGCCTCGCCGAAGCGGATGCGCACGGGGCCCGAACGCTTCGCCAACCCCTTGCCCCAGATCCGCCCGGCATCGGTGGCGACGGGCACCACCGGCAGGCCGAGCCGGCCGTAAAGGCCCGCGAAGCCCGCTTGCACCGGCGGCCGCGCGCCGGGCGCCACCCGCGTGCCTTCGGGGAAGATCAGCACCGCGCGCCCGCTCGCCTTGGCGGTATCGGCGGCGCGCAGCATGGCGCGCAGCGCGGTGGCGTTGGCGCTGCGATCCACCGGCACCACGCCGTGGCGACGCGCCAGCCAGCCGAAGACCGGCACCGCCAGAATGGACCGTTTGAGCACCACCACCGGATCGTCCAGCAGCCGCATCATCGCCAGCGTCTCATAGGCCGATTCGTGCTTGGCCGCGATCAGCACCGGCGCGGTGGGCGCGGCGCCTTCCACCACCAGCCGCACGCCCAGCACCGCCCGCGCCAAGCCGCCGGCCAGCCTCGCCCAGAGCCTCGCATAGCGGGAGAAAAGCCGCCGGCTGGCGAGCGCGATCGGCACCCCGATCAGGACCATCACGGTGGTGAGCAGCACGAAGGCGAGCGTGTAGAGAGCGGAGCGGAGCCTGGTCATGGGTGTGGTGCGGTATCAGTAGCCAAAGGGTGCCGCCGCGCGCCGTAGCAGATATTTCTGATATTCGGTGAACAAGGTGGTGAAGCTGGGATGGCTCGGCACCGCATCGACCAGGATCGTCACGCCGAGCCCCCGGGTGGCGGCGGCGAGATCATGGTGCGCGCGCGGCATGTGCCAGTCGGTGGTGATCAGCCGCACGCTGCGGAAGCGGTGCGCCCCCAGCCATTGCGCGGTCTCCTTGGCGTTGGATCGGGTATCGACCGAATCCTTGCCGAGATCGACGCAGCAATCGAACAGCGCCTGCGGCCGGCCGGTGCGCGCCGCCAATTCCTTCTTCCGCACGGTGCGGTCCGTACCCGAGAGGAAGAGCCGGCGCGCGCGGTGGCGGGCGAGCAGATCCAGGCCGCGTTCCAGCCGGCCGGCGCCGCCCGTGAGCACCACCACCGCGTCCGTCATCGCGTCGCCCGCCGGGCGCGGCAGGGTGATGGCGAACACGGCGAAGCCGAGCGCCCAGACGATCACGAGCAGCGAGAGGAAGCGGCTGATCACAAGGTGCGGCCGAGCGCGCGCAGCACGGTGATCCGCGCCACGCCCAGCGCCAGCAGACCGGCGGCGGGCGGCAGCAGCGCCAGCAGCAGCCAATCCCCGAACGACAGGTGCACCGCGCCGATCAGCCCCGCGCCGATCGCATCGATCTTGTGGCCGATCAGCAGGATCACCGCCACCGCTCCGGCCAGCCCCAGGGCCGCGCCGAACACGGCATCGAGGCCGAGCCGGCGCTGGAACAGCCGCGCCACCTGGATGTCGGTGGCGCCCATCATGTGCAGCACGTCGATCGTCGCGCGATGCGTGTCGAGCGCCGCCCGCGCCGCGAGCACCACCGCCGCCGCCGTGGCCCCGGCCATCAGCGCCACGATGCCCGCCGCCAGCACGCCCAGCGCGCGCACCAGCCCGAGCAGCGGGCCGAGCCAGCGGCCATGATCGTCGATCCGCGCCGCCGGGGCGAGCGGCGCCAGCACCGCCTGCAGCCGCGCCGGATCGATCGTCTCGGGATCGAGCCGGGCATCGATCATCGCCGGCAGCGGCAGATCGGAGTCGAGCCCCGCCTCGCCCAGCCAGGGCTTGAGCAGCGCCGCCAGCTCGGCCTCGCCCAGCGGGCGCACGGCGCGCACGCCCGGCGTGCGCCGCAGCGCCGCCGTGGCCGCCGCCGCCTGGCGCGCGCGCTCGACCGGATCGGCGACGATCACCTGCACCGTCACCGTGCCGTTCATGCCGCCCCGCAGCCCCTGCGCGGCGGTGCCGAGCGCGAGCCCGCCCGCCGCCGCCAAGGCGGTGAGGAACATCATGATCGCGATGACCCAGGGCATCGGCCCGGCCAGCCGGCCCTCGGGCAGCAACCGGCGCTCGGCGGCGCTGGGGCGGCTCAAGGCCGAACCCCGTCACGGCTGAAATCGGGGCGCGGCGGATAGCGGAGCGCGCCCGTGGGATCGACCAGCCGGCCCTTCTCGATCCGCAGCATCTCCGCCTTGGCGACGCGCGAGAGCAGGTGAATATCGTGGGTCGCCACCACGATGGTGGTGCCGAGCGTGTTGAGCGCATCGAACAGGTGCAGCAGCCGCGCCGCCATCTCGGGATCGACATTGCCGGTCGGCTCGTCGGCGACGAGGATCTCGGGACGGCCGATCACCGCGCGCGCGATGGCGACGCGCTGCTGCTCGCCGCCGGACAGGGTGGCGGGACGGGCGGTGGCGCGGTCGGCCAGCCCGACCCAGGCGAGCATCTCACGCACCGGCGTCACCAGATCGCGCTCGTCCACCCCCGCGACGCGCAGCGGCAGCGCGACATTGTCGAAGGCGGACAGATGCGGGATCAGCCGGAAATCCTGGAACACGACGCCGATGCGGCGGCGAAAGCCGGGCAGCCGCGCGCGCTGCGCCAGCACCACATCCTCGCCGAACAGGCGGATCGCGCCGCGCGAGGGGCGCTGCGCGAGATAGAGCATCTTGAGCAGCGAGGTCTTGCCCGCGCCGGACGGCCCGGTGAGGAAGTAGAAGCCGCCCACCGCCAGGCTGAAGCTCAGGTCCGACAGCGTCTCGCTGCCGGTGCCGTAGCGCAGGCCGACATTTTCGAACTGCACGATGCCCGCCATGAGGCGTGTGACCATCCTCTTCCGATGGCGCACCCACCGCGCGCCGGCAGCGCGCTTTCGCACGACCCGGGCCGGGCGGGCAAGCGCAAGACCTTGCACCATCTTGCGGCGGCCGGGCCGTGCGCTTAGACATTTTCCGCACGGCGTACCGGGGGTTGGGGCGGCATTGGCATGATCTTGAGCTGTCCGGCCTGTGGCACGCGCTATCTCGTGCCCGATACCGCCATCGGCGCGCAGGGCCGCCAGGTACGCTGCGCCGCCTGCCGCCACAGCTGGCATCAGCCGCCGCCCGTGCCGGAGGCTTTCGAGGCGCCCGCGCCGGCGCCGGTCGCAGCACCGGCCCAGTACCAGCCCGAGCCCGCGCGCGAGCCGGAAGACGCGGGCCCGGCCGACGCCTTTCCCCCGCCCTCCCCGCCGCCGCCGCCGCCCGTCACCCGGCCCGAAGCGACGGCGGCCGACGAGGCGGGCGCGCTCAGCCCCGCTTTCGCGCCCGTGCCCCAACGGCCCCGGCGCAACAGACTTCGGTTGTGGACGATTGCCGCCGCTCTTTTCGCGCTGATCATGATCGGCGCGACCGCCGGGCTGATCTGGTTCGGCATGGGCAGCGGCGCGGCCAAGGCCGTGTCGGCGCGCTTTGCCGCGCTGTTCGGATCGGCGCCGGAAAGCCCGCTGATGCTGCAGCTTACGCACAAGCCCGAACGTCGCGTGATGGCCAGCGGCAACGAACTGCTCGCCGTCTCGGGCCGGATCTTCAATCCGACGCGTCTCGCCCAGCCCGTGCCCGATGTCCGGGCCGTGCTGCGCGACAGTGCCGAGCACATCGTCTATGGCTGGACCATCACCCCGCCGGTGCGCAGCCTCGCCGCCCATGCCAGCGCCGATTTCGACAGCGCCGAGGTGGACGTGCCGCGCAGCGCGCGCCGACTCACCATCAGCTTCGCCGCCGCGCCGGCGCGCTGAATCAAACCGCCCCGGCGCTGTTGCGACGAATCGCAAAACAGGCGTTGCGTCGCTCTGAGGCTTAAGCTAGAGGCACCCGCCTACCGGCTGCCAGGCCGCCCGGAACGGGCCCTGGTGGAGTTATGACGTGCGGTCGTGGCGGAATTGGTAGACGCGCAGCGTTGAGGTCGCTGTGGCCGAAAGGCCGTGGAAGTTCGAGTCTTCTCGACCGCACCATCATCATCCGAACAGAGCGGAAGGCGGCCGCCCCCCGGGCGAGGCGGATCGCCGGCCGCGGCCCGCCCGGACAGGCGCGACGGATCAGGCCAGCCGCGCGCGCAGCGCGAGACGCGGCGCGGCACGGCGAGGCGTCACGCCGGACGTCGCCGCCCGCCGCCGTGCCAGCCGCGCCACCAGTGCGCCGATCGCGCGGCTGAGCAGCAGGGTCAGCCCGCACAGGCCATAGGCGATCAGCGCCACCTTCGCGCTGACCAGCAGCAGCAGCGCCAGCACGATCCGCAGGAAGAAGGGGTTGAGGCCGAGATCCTGGCCGAGGCCGTGGCAGATGCCGACCAGATTGTCCTTGCCGGCGGTGGCGGCGGGGCTGGCGGCGACGGGACCGGTCATTTTCTAGCTCCTGAACAAGGCTTTGCTTCACCTCATCAGCAACAGCAGGAAGCGTGCCAACTCGCCGACGGCCGGAAAAACGGGCGGGAACACGATGCCGCCGCCGCGCCTCGTCGCATGCGCCGCCAAATCTTGGCGTATTCCGCTATGGGGCAACGTCGCTCGCGCCCCATCCCGCGCGACCGGCCGCGCCGGAGGCGCGCGGCTTGGACTGGACAAAGGCCGCCGCCTGCAGGCAGGGATGGCCTTCATCCTCCTTCCCTGTCTTCGCTGTCGAGGGCCTGCGTCCAAGTGACTGATCTTCCAGAGCCTTCTTCCGATGAGGCGCCCGACGGGCTGGCCGCCCAGGATGCCGACCGGCGCATTCAGCTGCTGCTCGACGCGGTGCGCGACTATGCCATCTACCTGCTCGACGAGCGGGGCCATGTCGCGAGCTGGAATGCCGGCGCCGAACGGCTCAAGGGCTATGGCGCGGACGAGATCATCGGCCTGCATTTCTCGCGCTTCTATACCGAGGAGGATCGCGCCGCCGGCCTGCCGCAGCGCGCCCTCGCCCGCGCCGCCGAGGAGGGCCGGTTCGAGGCCGAGGGCTGGCGGATGCGCAAGGACGGCACGCGCTTCTGGACGAGCGTCGTCATCCGTCCGGTGCGGGACGATCGCGGCACGCTGATCGGCTTCGCCAAGGTGACGCGCGACCTGACCGAGCGTCGCCAGGCGCAGGAGGAGCTTGAGCGCGCGCGCCACGCCATGGCGCAGGCGCAGAAGATGGAGGCGGTCGGCCGGCTGACGGGCGGCGTGGCGCATGATTTCAACAATCTGCTCACCATCATCCGGACCTCGGTGGATATGCTGCAACGCCCGGACCTGCCCGAGGCGCGGCGGGTGCGCTATATCGACGCGATTTCCGAAACCGCCGACCGCGCCGCCGCGCTGACGAGCCAGTTGCTGGCCTTCGCGCGCCGCCAGCCGCTGCGCCCGGAGACCTTCGACGTGGCCCGTCGCATCGAGGGCATGCGGCAGATCATCGAGACCAGCCTCGGCGCGGCGGTGACCGTGACGATCGACGCGGCGAGCGACATTCGCGTCCATGCCGATGCCAACCAGTTCGAAACGGCGATCCTCAACCTCGTCATCAACGCGCGCGACGCCATGCCCAATGGCGGCACGCTGCGGCTGGAGGCGCGCCCCGTGGCGAGCGTGCCCGCCGTGCGCGGCCATGCGGCGGCGGCGGGCCAATTCGTGGCGATCCGCATCGTCGATAGCGGAATCGGCATTCCCGCCGACACGATCGAGCGGATCTTCGAGCCCTTCTTCACCACCAAGGGCCTCAACAAGGGCACCGGCCTGGGGCTGAGCCAGGTCTATGGCTTCGCGAAGCAGTCGGGCGGCGAGGTCGATGTCGAGAGCCAGCCGGGGCTGGGCACCGCCTTCACCCTGTTCCTGCCGCTCGCCGATCCGACCGACGAGCCGGGCCTGGTGGACGGTGCCAGCCTCGCCGCCAACGGGCTGGAGCTGGCGACCCGCAGCGTGCTGCTGGTCGAGGATAATGAGGCGGTCGGCCAGTTCGCGCGCGGCCTGCTGGAAGAATTGGGCCAGGTCGTCACCTGGGTGCCCAACGGGGACAAGGCGCTGGCGCTGCTGGAACTGGCGGCGGGCAATTACGATCTTGTCTTCACCGATGTGGTGATGCCGGGGATCAGCGGGATCGAGCTGGCGCTGCGCATCCGCGCGCGCTGGCCGCGGCTGCGCGTGGTGCTGACCAGCGGCTACAGCCATGTGCTGGCCGAAGAGGGCAGCCACGGGTTCGAGCTGCTGCGCAAACCCTATTCGCTTCCCACCCTGCTCGCGCTGCTGGGCCTGCACGATCCGCCCGGCGACGTGCCCCCCGCGACACGCTAGACAGGCGGCGCCTGCTCCGAATAGAATACGATATTCGATCAGGGGAGGCGGTGATGGCGGGTAAGCGCGGGCAGAGCCGGCGGCTGTTTCTGGGCGGAAGCGCCATGGTCGGGCTGATGCCGCGCCTACCGTCCGGCGCGGCGGCGGCGCCAGCAGCATTGCCGGGCCATGTCGCCGGCCCGTTCCGGCTGCGCCTCGGCGCCACCTCGCAGCTGCTGACCGGGCTCGAGGCCGAAGCCCGGCCCGGCTTCGATTTCGCCGCCAAGGGGCCCGCCGATCCGCAGCCGGGCTTCTATGCGCTCGGCGATATCGATCTGCGCTGGCGCCAGCCGGGCGCCCCCTGGCAGGATGCGTCCACCGCCTTTGATCGCCGCCCGGTCCGCCCGCTGCCCTTGCGGCCCGGCGATCTGGCGGCGGCCGATCTCGCGCCGAGCCTTCCAGACGCTCTGCCGCTGCGCGTGGAGCGGCGCTGGCGGGTGGAGGGCGAGGCGCTGGTGCTGCGCGTCACCATCGTCAACCGCGCCGCGACGGCGATTGAGCTGGGCGGGCTCGGCTTCGCCCTGCCCTTCGACAATCGCCTGACCGGGCGCGACCTGAACCAGGCGCATCACGAGGCGAGCTTCACCGAGGCCTATATGGGGCTCGACGCCGGCCATGTGCAGGTGGCGCCGCTGGGCGGCGGCGGCCCGGTGCTGCTGGTGCTGCCGGAGGCGGGCACGCCGCTGGAAAATTGGGCGCCGATCGCGGCCGGCCCGCCTGAGGCGCCGCGCCTGCTCGAGGATCGGCGTCCGCGCAGCCTCACCTTCGAGGGCTTTTACCGCTGGCTGGTGGCGAGCGCCGGCTTTGCCGAGCAGGAGTGGCGCGGCGTCGAGCAGTGGAACCCGCCCAGCCAGATCCGCCTCGAACCCGGCGCGCGCCGCCGCTTCGGCCTGCGCTTCGTGCTGGCGCCGGGCGTGCGCGCGATCGAGACCCGCCTGCGCGGCGAAGGCCGGCCGCTGGCCGTGGGCCTGCCCGGCTATGTGCTGCCGGCGGACTGTCCGGCCGATCTCTTCCTTGCCGCGCCCGCCGCCGTGGCGGCCATGGAGATCAGCCCGGCTGATGCGCTGACGCTGACCCCGCTCGCCGCCCCCGCCGCGCCCGGCTGGCTTCGCTACCGCGTGACCGGGCACGGCTTCGGCCGCGCGCGGCTGCTGCTGCGCTACGCCGATGGGCGGCGCCATGCGATCCACTATTTCCGCACCAAGGCCGCCACCGACACCGTCTCCGATCTGGGCCGCTTCCTCTTCACGCGGCAGTGGTACGATCGGGCGGACGACGGCTTCGGCCGCAGCCCCTCGATCATGAGCTATGATCGCGAGCGCGATGCCATCGTCACCCAGGACAAGCGGGTGTGGATCGCGGGGCTGAGCGACGAGGGCGGCGCCGGCAGCTGGCTGGCGGCGATCATGAAGCAGCTGATCGCACCCGATCCGCAGCAGATCGCCCAGTTTGAGCGGTTCCATGTCGAGACGATCGAGACGCGGCTGCAGGTGCCGGATGGACCGCTGCGCGATGGCGTGCGCAAGAGCCTCTTCTTCTACGATCCCGCCCAGGCGGACCGCTATGATCCGGCGATCGACTGGACCAGCTGGTCGAGCTGGAAGCGCGATGCCGCCCAGTCGGTGGTGCGGTCCTTCAACTATGTCCATGTCACCGCCGCGCAATGGGTGCTGTACCGGCTGGCGCGCACCCATGTGGGGCTGGTCAAGGCGCATGACTGGCGCTGGTATCTCGCGCGGGCGGCGCGCACCGCGCTCGCCATGCCGCGCCTCGCGCCGGAATATGCCGGCTTCGGGCAGATGGAAGGCGATGTGTTCGTGGCGCTGCTCGCCGATCTGCGGCGCGAGCAATGGCATGCCGAGGGCGATGCGCTGGAGGCGGCGATGCGCGCCCGCGCCGAGCATTGGCGCGCCGAGGCCTATCCTTTCGGCAGCGAGATGCCGTGGGACTCCACCGGCCAAGAGGAAGTCTATGCCTGGATGCAGCATTTCGGCTTCGCCGATAAGGCGGCGCTGACCCGGGAGGTGATCCTCGCCTATGATCCGCTGATCCCGCACTGGGGCTATAATGGCAGCGCGCGCCGCTACTGGGATTTTCTCTTCGCCGGCAAGACCGCGCGGCTGGAGCGCCAGCTGCATCATTATGGATCGACGCTCAACGCGCTGCCGCTGTTCGACAGTTTCCGGCGCGCGCCCGAGGACGTGCATCTGCTGCGGGTCGCCTATGGCGGGCTGATGGGCGGGCTGACCAATATCGACGAGCAGGGCTTCGGCGCCTGCGCCTTCCACGCCTATCCCGACATGCTACGCTTCGACGGCTATTCCGGCGATTATGGCATGAGCTTTTTCGGCCACGCCTTCGCCACCGCCACCTATGTGATCCGGCACGAGACGTTCGGCTGGCTCGCCTTTGGCGGAACGCTGGAGATGCGCGGCGGGACGATCCATGTCGCGCCGCGCGATTCCGCCCGCACCCGCCTCTTCCTCGCGCCGCAGCGGCTTTGGCTGGAGCTGGAGGCGGGGCGCTTTACCCGCTTCGATCATGATCCGGCCAGCGGCGCGGTGCGGATCGGGCTTGCGCCGGCCACGCCGCACGCGCCGGTGGCGCGGCTCCGGATCGAAACCGCGCCCGGCGGCTCCGGCTACCGCACCGAAAGGGCCTATGCGCGCGACCGCGGTGCCATGCTCATACCATTGAATTCGGACGAAACCGAAGCGGCGCTGATCCTCGGCTGAGGGGCCGCGCTCGAATCAGTTTCCTGGCGGGACGGGCATCACCCGGCCCCGTCCTGCGCCCCGCATGGCCACCGAAGCGGCTGTAAACGGCCGAAAATTGCGAGCTCCGCATATCGTATAAAATATTTGACACTCTCAGCCACTCATGTTGCAATTCCCCTACAAGAATAGAGTCAAAAGGGGCACTCGATGGTTGGCTCGCGCAAACTCCCGATCGCAATCAGCATGGCCGTTGCGGGCCTGCTCTCTTCCACCGCCTACGCGCAGGTGACCGCCGCCGGGGAACCGGCGGCCGATCCCACCACCGCGGCGAGCGGCGAACCGCAATCGATCGTCGTCACCGGAACCCGTATCCGGCGGCCCAATCTCCAGAGCAACAGCCCGGTGACGATCGTCGGCTCGCAGGAGATCCAGTATCAGGGCGCCACCACCGTCGAGGGCGTGCTGGCGCGGTTGCCGCAGGTGACGGCGGACGCGAACGAGAATGTCTCGAACGGCTCGGACGGCACCGCCAACATCAATCTGCGCAATCTCGGCGCCAATCGCACGCTCATCCTGATCAACGGCCAGCGCATGCTGCCGCAGCAGGCGGTCGACCTCAACTTCGTGCCGGCGGCGCTGATCGATCGGGTGGACGTGCTCACCGGCGGCGCGTCCGCCGTCTACGGGTCGGATGCGCTCGCGGGCGTCGTCAATTTCGTGCTGCGCAACAATCTCGAGGGCGTGCGCGTCGATGTGCAGAACAGCGTCGCCCAGCACGAGAATGGCGCCGGCCGGCTGCAGGACATCGTCACCGCGCAGGGCTATCAGACCGCGCCGCGTTCGGTGGTGGATGGCGCCAAGCAGGATGTGAATGTCTCGGCCGGCAAGAATTTCGCCGGGGGCCGCGGCAATATCTCGATCTTCGGCGGCTATCGCCACTTCGATCCCATCATCCAGTCCAACCGCGATGTTTCGGCCTGCGCGCTCCAGGCCGCCGACGCCGCCGGCACCGCGCTCAATTGCGGCGGCTCCAGCAACACGCCCTATGGCAGCTTCACGCCGCTGGCCGGACCGAACCAGGGCAAGGCGCTGACCAACGCCGCCGACGGCAGCAAGACCTGGGTGCCCTATACCAGCGCCTACACCTATAATTATGCGCCGCTGAACTACTTCCAGCGCTCCGACAATCGCTACACCGCCGGCGCCTTCGCCCATTTCGACGTCAGCAGCGCGCTGAAGCTCTATGGCAGCTTCATGTATATGAACGACCGCACCTTCTCGCAGGTGGCGCCGTCGGCCCTGTTCCTGGGCTCGCCCTTCACCCTCGCCTGCAACCAGCCGCTGATGAGCGCGCAGCAGCTCTCCGCCCTGTGCGGGACCGCCGCCGGCACCAGCGAGACGCGCGACACGCTGATCGGCTATCGTCTCGGCGGCAACGGCACCCTGCCCCGGCGCGACGATCTGCGCCACGAGGACTGGCGCTACAGCGCCGGCGCGCGCGGCGATCTCGGCCATGGCTTCAGCTACGACATCAACGCGATGCGCGCGCTCGTCCGCTATGACGAGACCTATCTGAACAATGTCGACGCGGTGAAGGCGCAGCGGGCGCTCGATATCGTCAACAATAACGGCACGCTCACCTGCCGCTCGGTGCTGGACGGCAGCGATCCCGCCTGCGTGCCGATCAACGTCTTCCAGGCCAACGGCCTGACCGCGGACCAGGCGACCTATCTCTATTCGCCCAGCCATACCCGGTCGCGCAACACGCTCACCACCGTGACGGGCGCGATCACCAGCGATCTCGGCACGTTCGGCCTCAAGAGCCCGTGGGCCGAACAGGGCGCGAGCCTGGTGCTCGGCGGCGAGCATCGACGCGAGACGCTCAACTTCTTCGCCGACGAGATCGCGCAGCAGGGCGGTGCCACCAATTCGGATGGCTCGATCACCGTCAACGAGGCCTTTGGCGAGCTCGAGGTGCCGCTGCTCGCGAACAAGCCCTTCGCGGAGACGCTGACGGTGAATGGCGGCTTCCGCTATTCGGCGTACAAGAACAAGCAAGGCTCCACGGGCTTCGGCTCGTCCTACAATGTCTGGACCTACAAGGCCGAGCTGAGCTGGGCGCCGATCCACGATCTGCGGCTGCGCGGCAGCTACAACCGCGCCATCCGCGCGCCCAATATCGGCGAATTGTTCGCCAGCCAGTCGGTCGGCAATGTGTCGGCGCAGGATCCCTGCGCGGGCGCCACGCCGCAGGCGAGCCAGGCGGCCTGCGCGCTCACCGGCGTGTCAGCGACGCAATATGGCTCGATCATCCCCTGCCCCGCCGATACCTGCTCGGCCCAGGCCGGCGGCAATCGCGCGCTCAAGCCGGAGCAGGGCGATACCTATACGGTGGGCATGGTGCTGACGCCGCGCATGATGCGCGGCTTCTCGCTCTCGGTCGATTATTTCCGGATCAAGGTTTCGGACTATATCAACAGCATCGATCCCAGCCTGACGATCAACCAGTGCCAGCAGACGGGCGATCCCTTCTATTGCGGCCTGTTCCACCGCGATCCCCGCTCCGGCGCGCTGTTCGGCAATTCGGGCTATGTCGTCTCCACCACGCTCAACACCGGCTTCCTGCGCACCGCCGGGATCGACGTGACGGCGGATTACACCGCGCCGCTCGGTCAGCTCGGCAAGCTGAACCTCAATCTGGTCGGCACCTGGGTGCAGGAGCGCGTCGCCTCGCCGCTGCCGGGGCTGGGCAGCTATGACTGCAAGGGCCGGTTCGGCTATAGCTGCGGCCAGCCGACGCCGGCGTGGCGGCACAGCCTGCGCACCACCTGGGAGACGCCGTGGAGCCATGCCAGCCTGTCGCTCAACTGGCGCTATTATGGCCGCGTGACGCTCTCCAGCCTGTCCGACAACAGCTTCCTCGCCGGCACGCCGAGCGTGGTGAACCGGCGGATCAAGGCCTATAATTATTTCGATCTCGCGGCGACGGTGGATGTGGCGAAGCGGCTTACGCTGCGCGTCGGCGCCAACAATCTGCTCGATCGCGATCCGCCCGCCATCGCCGCCGGCATCCTTTCGGCCTTCGGCAACGGCAATACCTATCCCGGCATCTACGATGTCGCCGGGCGCACGCTGTTCGCCGGCCTGACGGCGAGCTTCTGACGGACCGCGCGGCGTGATCCGTCTCACGCGGCGCGGCGCCATCGGTGCGGGCGGAGCGGCGGCGGCGCTAAGCGCGGCGCATGCCGCCCCGCTCGCCGCCACGGCGCCGGCGCCGCGCGAGACGGTGGCGCTGGACGCGGGCTGGCGCTTCCATCTCGGCCACGCCGCCGATCCGGCGCGCGATTTCGGCTTCGGGCTGAGCCATGACAGCTACGCCAAATCGGGCGAGATTGGCACGCCCGTCGCCGGCGCCGAATTCGACGCGCGCGATTGGGCGACGGTGCGGCTGCCGCACGATTGGGCGGTGGATCTTCCCTTTATGCCCTTCGGCCCGCCGGGCTCGGAGGCGGACCGGAGCGGCGCCTTCCAGGGCTTCAAGCCGGTCGGTCGACGCTGGCCGGAGACGAGCATCGGCTGGTACCGGCGCGCGCTGCCCATCGCCGCGGCCGATGCCGGCCGCCGGCTGCGGCTGGAATTCGATGGCGTCGGGCGCGACTGCCTCGTCATCCTCAACGGCTTCGTCGTCGCCTCCAACGAGAGCGGCTATGCGCCCTTCACCGTCGACATCACCGATGTCGCGCGGCCGGGCGAGGAAAATTGGCTGGTGGTCCGGTGCGACGCCAGCCTGGGCGAGGCCTGGTCCTACGAAGGGGCGGGCCTCTACCGCGCGGTGCGGCTGGTAAAGAGCCATGCCGCCCATGTCCGCCGCTGGGGCGCCTGGGTGCGCGCCGATCCCGTGCCGGCGGGCGCCGCGCTGCGCATCGCCACCGAGATCGACAATCATGGCCCCGCCTGCGCCGCGCGGCTGCGCTCCACCCTGATCGCGCCCGATGGCGGGCGGCTCGCCCGGCTCGAGGCGCCGCTCGATCTGGCGGAATGGAGCGGGCGGACGATCGAGCAGCGGCTCGACCTGCGCGCCCCGGCCTTGTGGTCGCCCGCCACGCCGCAGCTGCATCGGCTGATCACCGAGGTGCTGATCGGCGGCCAAGTGGTCGATCGCCAGGAGCGCGCCTTCGGCATCCGCTTCGCGCGCTTCGATCCCGATCGCGGCTTCTTCCTCAACGGCCAGCCGCTGCGCATCCAGGGAAGCTGCAACCACCAGGATCATGCCGGCGTCGGCTTCGCGGTGCCGGACAGCCTGCACGCCTGGCGAATCGAGCAGCTCAAGGCGATGGGCTGCAACGCCTATCGCTCCACCCACCATCCGCCGCCGCCGGCCGTGCTCGAGGCGTGCGACCGGCTGGGGCTGCTGATGCTGTGCGAGACGCGGCAGATGAGCAGCAATGCGGAGGGCCTGTCCCAGCTGGAACGGATGGTGCGCCAGGCGCGCGGCCATGCGTGCGTGTTCCTCTGGGGGATCGGCAACGAGGAAATCCATCGCGGCACGCCCACCGGCGCGCGGATCGCGGCGACGATGAAGCGGCATATCCGCGCGCTCGACGATAGTCGCCCCGTCACCGAGGCGCTGAACGGCAAGCTCGGACAGGGCGCCGCCGCCATTCTCGACGTGATGGGCTGCAACTATCATCTCGACGAGATCGATGCCTTCCATGCCGCCAACCCGGCCATGCCGATGATCGGCACCGAAACCGGCAGCACGGTGACGACGCGGGGCGTCTATGCGCGCGACGATGCCGCCGGGCTGGTGCCCGCCTATGATCGGGAGTTTCCGAGCTGGGCCAGCACCGCCGAGCAGTGGCTGCGCTTCTACGCCGCGCGCCCCTTCCTCGCCGGCGGCTTCGTATGGACCGGCTTCGATTATCGCGGCGAGCCGACCCCGTTCGAGCGCTGGCCGGAAAATGCCTCGCATTTTGGGCAGCTCGACAGCTGCGGCTTTCCCAAGGACAATTTCCATTATTACCGCGCCTGGTGGAGCGGGGAGACGGTGCTCCACCTGCTCCCGCACTGGACCTGGCCGGGCCGCGAGGGCGCGCCGATCGAGGTGTGGGCGCACAGCAATTGCGACGAGGTGGAGCTGCGGCTCAACGGGCGCAGCCTGGGGCGACGCGCGGTCGAGCGGCTCGGCCACGCCGCCTGGACGGTGCCCTACGCACCCGGACGGCTGGAGGCGCGGGGCTATCGCGCGGGGCGGCCGGTGGCGCGGGCGCGGCGCGATACGGCCGGGGCGCCCGCCGCCCTCTCGCTCAGCAGCGATCGCCGCCGGCTCGCGGCGGATGCGGTGGCGGTGGTGCGCGTCGCGCTCGTCGATCGCGCGGGCGTCGAGGTGCCGCAGGCGGATCGCCTGGTCTCGTTCGCACTTCACGGCGATGCCCGCCTGCTCGGCGTCGGCAATGGCGATCCGCGCAGCCTCGAGGCGGATCACGCCACCCGCCGCTCCACCTTCAACGGGCTGTGCATGGCGCTGGTGCAGGCCGGCCCTGGCGGCGGCGCGATCGCGCTGGAAGCGCGCGCCGAGGGGCTGAAGCCGGCGCTGCTCACGCTCGCCGGCCTCGGCTGACACCGCATCAGGCGCGCGGCAGCCCCGCCGGCCGGGCGAGCCGCACGCCGAAAACGGGCCCCGCCGTGTGCGCGGCATGGGGCTGAAAGCGGATCAGCACGCTCACCTTGCCGCGCGTCAGCGCCTCGGGCACCGCATAGTCGATGTCCACGAAGCGGCCCGGCGCCTGCGCGTCGAGCGTCTGGGTGGCGATGCGCGTGCCGTCCACCAAAATGTCGAAGGCGCGGTTGCGCTCCTCGCCCCAATAGGTGGCGGTGAGGATGAGCGGCCCGGGCGCCGCCTTCATGCGGAAGGCGAAATAGCCGCCGCTCCGCGCGTCGCGTCCATTGCGGCCGCGATAGACCACGGGATAGGAGATATCGGAGCTGAGCTGGTGATCGCGTTCCGGCTGCATCTCGCCCAGATGCATGACATCCACCGATCGCGCCGCGAGATCCGCCAGCCGTGCCTGCTCGGCGGCGATGGCGATCTTCTCGCGCCCCCAAGCCGCATCGGTGAAGCGCTTGAAATAAACGGCGCTTCGCCGATTATACGCCTGATAGAAGGGGGCGAAGTCGAGATCGGCGGGGCGGCCCAGCCCGGCGGTGCGGAAGCGCGCGCGGCCCGGCTCCACCGGCGTGAAGCCGGCGAGCAGATCCGCCCCCACCAAAGCCGGCGCGGCGCCCGGCGGCGCCGGCTGGTCGGCCGGGCCGAGATCGCCCGCCAGCACCAGCGGCCCGCGCAGCACGGTGACGAGATCGGGATCGCCGGGCGTCGGCTCCAGCCGCAGCGCCAGCGGCAAGGCGAGGCCGATCGTATCGCCCGCACGCCAGCGCCGGCGCAGCACCGCATAGCCGGCGCTGCGCGCCGCCTCGACGGGCGCACCGTTCACCGTCAGCGTGGCGCCTTCGGCCCAGCCCGGGATGCGCAGGGCGATGGTGAAGGCGCCCGGCCGGGCGAGGCGTTCCAGCGTCAGCCGCACCGCGCCATCGAAGGGATAGCCGGTCGCCAGCGCCACCGTCGCGCCGCGCGCGCGCCAGGTGGCGCGGGCGGGAATGTAGAGATTGACGATCAGCGCGTCCTTGCCTTCCCAGAAGATGCTCTCGCCATGCTTGGCGTGGCTCTCCATGCCGGTGCCGACGCAGCACCAGAAATCCCCGGTCGGCGAGGACCAGTCGCGCTTGATGCCGGACATCAGGGGCGTCATGTAGGTGAACAGGCCGGTCGCTGGGTCCTGCGCGGCGAGAATATGGTTGAAGTGGGTGCGCTCATAATAGTCGAACAGCGCGCCATCGGGCTGCCAGCCATAGAGATGCCGGGTCAGCTTGAGCATGTTGTAGCTGTTGCAATGCTCGCAGGTCTGCTCGGTCACATGCTGGGCGATCGCATCGGGCGCGAAGAAATATTCGCGGTCGGCGTTGCCGCCGATCACATAGCTATGGTGCCCGGTCACCCGCTCCCAGAAGAAGCGCGCCGTCCGCCCCGCCGTCTCGCGGCCACCCACCTCATAGATGCGGGCATAGCCGATCAGCTTGGGGATCTGGGTGTTGGCATGCTTGTTGGGCAGCACGTCCTCGCCCTGCTCGAGCGGCACCAGCACGCCGGCATCGCGGATCCGCTCCGCCACGCGCAACCACTGCGCATCGCCGGTGCGCGCGGCAAGCTCGGCATAGCTTTCGTTGAGGCCGCCATATTCGCACGCCAGCACCGCCTGCATCTGCTGATCGTCGAGCGCCGCGAAGACGCGCTGAAAATAGCCGCCCAGCGCCACCGCCACCGGCAGCGCGGCGTCGCACCCGGCCAGGGCCTGTGCGTCGAGCAGGCCCGCAAAGGTCTTGTGGATATTGTAGAGCGGCGACCAGGCGCCGTTGAGATCGAATCCGCCCGAGCGGATATCGCCGGCGGCGATCTCGTGGAAGATTTCCTCGCCATCCACCTGCGTGCCGTCCTTGCGCTTGCGCAGCAGGCCGGCGACATAGCCACTGCCCCGCGCGCGCTGACAGGCGGCAAGCTCGTCGACAATATAGGCGACGCGGCGGCGCGCCTCGGCATCGCCGGTCTGGGCGTGGAGGAGCGCGAGCGCGGAGATATAATGGCCGAGCGTATGCCCAGCGATCGTATCGCCCTCCCAGCCGCCATAGGCGGCGCCCTTGGGCGCCAGCCCTGCCCCCTTGCGGAAATTATGAAGCAGGCGGTCAGGCTCGAGGCTCAGCAGATAGCGGTGATTGGCGGTGACCGCGTCGAGAAAGGGCGAGGGCAGCAGCCGCACGTCCGCCAGCGGCAGCGGGCGCGGGTGCGCCGGCAGCAGCGCCGCCCCGGTGCCGGGGGCGGCCGCGGCGGCCGCGCGCGCCATCCCGCCCTGCCCCGCCAGCATCGCCATCACGCCCGCGCCCTTCAGCCATGCGCGCCGTGTTCCCGCTGCCTTCGCCGCCACCTGGCTCTCCTTGCGCCGAGTTGAGGATACGATATACGATGCATGGTAAGTGACATATTGTGGGGTATGGGGCAATGGGTAGCCGGATCACGAACTTCGCCAGCCTGATCGCGCTCGGCATCGCCATCGCCGCCGCGCCGGTGCGCGCCGCCGGCCCCGAAGATGCACGCTTCGAGGCGATCTACAAAGCGGAATGGAGCTGGCGCCAGGCGCAGCACGAAGCCGACGAGGATGATGGCGACACGATTTCCGCGCATCTGCCCGATGTCGGTCCGGCGGCGCAGGCGGCGCGGCTGGCGCGATGGACGGCGACCAGCCAGGCCCTGGCCGGCATCGATCCCGCCAGGCTCTCGCCCGCCAACCAGACCAACCTCGCCGTCTATCGCTACCAGATCGAGGCGCTGCTCGCCGCCCAGCGCTTCCGCGATTATGAGCGCCCGCTCAACGCTGACACGAGCTTCTGGGGCAATCTCGCCGGGGTCGCCCAGGCCAGCTTCCGCACCGCGCAGGATTATCGCAACTACCTGACGATGCTCGGCGAGATGCCGCGCTATTTCGACCAGCAGATCGCCAATATGCGGGCCGGGCTGGCGCGCGGCTTCACGCCCCCGCAGGTGACGCTGCAGGGGCGCGACACCACCGTCACCCCGGTGACCGACGCGCCCACCCCGGAGGCAAACCGTTTCTACGCGCCGTTCAAGGCGATGCCCGCGACGATCCCGGCGGCCGAGCAGGCCGCGCTGCGCGCCGAGGCGCGGCGCGTGATCGCGGACAAGGTGGTGCCCGCGCACAAGGCGCTGCTCCAGTTCCTGCGGAACGACTATATCCCCCACGCCCAGACCGCGCTCGGCGCCTATGCGCTGCCCGACGGCAAGGCCTATTACCAGTCCAAGATCTTCGAGTTCACGACGCTGCGCGCCACCCCGGCCGAGATCCACGCGACCGGCCTGCGCGAGGTGGCGCGGATCCGGGGCGAGATGCTGGCGGTGATGCGCGCGGTGCAATTCCAGGGCGATCTGCCCGCCTTTCTCGCGCACCTGCGCAGCGATCCGCAATTCTACGCCAAGACTCCGCAGGATCTGCTGAACCGCGCCGCCTGGATCGCCAAGACCTTCGACGGCAAGGCGGCGCGCTATTTCGGCCATCTGCCGCGCAGCCGCTTTGCGATCAAGCCGGTGCCGGACGATATCGCCCCCTTCTACACCAGCGGGCGCGGCGGGCCGGGCGTCTATCTCGTCAACACCTATAATCTGCCGGCGCGTCCGCTCTACTCGTTGCCGGCGCTGACGCTGCACGAAAGCGCGCCGGGCCACGCCTTCCAGATGCCGCTGGCGATGGAGCATAAGGATCTGCCCGGCTTCCGCGCGGAATATATCTCGGCCTATGGCGAGGGTTGGGCGCTCTATTGCGAGAAATTGGGCGACGAAATGGGCATGTACGACACGCCTTACGACCGTTTCGGCATGCTTTCGTACCAAATGTGGCGCGCTGCGCGGCTGGTGGTGGATACCGGCATCCACACCATGGGCTGGAGCCGCGCCCAGGCCCAGGCCTATCTGCACGAGAATACCGCGCTCGCCGATCACGAGATCGAGACCGAGGTGGATCGCTACATCGCCTGGCCGGGCCAGGCGCTGAGCTATTATCTGGGCGAGATGGCGATCGTCGACGGACGCGCGCGGGCCGAGCGGGCGCTCGGGCCCAAGTTCAACATCCGCGCCTTCCACGATGCGGTGCTCGAACTGGGCTCGGTGCCGCTGCCCGTGCTCCAGACCCGGATCGATCGCTTCATCGCCGAAGGCGGCAAGGGCCCCTATCCGGACGAGGAATGACGATCCGACGCCGGCCGGCGCTTCAGCCGAAGGGCCGGTCGATCGCCGGCTGGGGTTCGGTGAACCAGGCCGCGCCGTGATCGGTGACGTGGAAATGATCCTCGAGCCGGATGCCGAACCGCTCGGGCACCACGATCATCGGTTCGTTCGAGAAGCACATGCCGGGCGCCAGCGGGGTGCGATCGCCGCGCACCAGATAGGCGGGCTCGTGGATCGCCAGCCCGATGCCGTGGCCGGTGCGGTGGGGCAATCCCGGCAGCCGATAGGCCGGACCGAGCCCCGCCGCCTCCAGCACGGCGCGCGCGGCCGCGTCCACCGCCTCGCAAGGGACGCCGGGGCGGACGGCGGCGAAGGCGGCGGCCTGCGCGGCCTTTTCCACCTCCCAGATGGCGCGCGCCTCGGCGCCCGGTTCGCCGAAGCCATAGGTGCGCGTGATGTCCGAGTGATAGCCTTCGATCGTGCAGCCCGTGTCGATCAGCACCAGGTCGCCCTCGGCGAGCGGCTGGGGCCCGGGCAGGCCGTGCGGAAAGGCAGTCGCGCGGCCGAACTGGACGATGCAGAAGCTCGCGCCCGAAGCGCCCAGCGCGCGGTGCGCTTCATCGATGAAGCGCGCGACCTCGATATTGGTGATGCCCGGCGCCAGAATGCGCGCGGCGCGGCGCTGGACCTCCAGCGTCATCGCCTTGGCCTGACGCATTAGGGCCAGCTCGGCGGGCGATTTGATCATCCGGCAGCCATCGATCACCGCCGCGCCATCGCCGAGCCGCACCCCCGGCGCCGCCGCGCCGAGCCGCCCCGCCATCTGGAAGGACAGGGCCGGATCCACCGCCAGCCGCGTCACGCCCGCGCCGGCCAGCGCATCAGCGACGAGCCGGTGAGGATCCTCATCCTCCTCCCAGAGGCGGAGATCCATCTCGATCGCCAGCTCGGCCGCGACGCTGCCCTGCTCGAACCGCGGGCAGACCAGGATCGGCGTGCCGGTGGGCAGCAGCAGCATCGCCACCGGCCGCTCGCTCGGCCCCCAGCTCAGCCCAGTGAAATAGCGGAGCGAGGGGCCGGCCTGCACGAGCAGCGCCCCGGCGTCGCATTCCGCCATCAGCGCCCGGGCGCGGGCGAGGCGCTCCGCCCGCTCCGCCGGCGTGATCGGCGGGGCCGGCCTGGCCCAGAGGGCGAGCGCCGCCAGCTCCGCCGCAGCGGTCGAACCTCCGATGCTCATGCGCTATCCTTCTCGAAACGGGCGATGTCGAACGGGGCGAGCGGCACCGGCGGCGCCGTGCCGGCGGCCAGCGCGGCGACGATCTCGCCGGTGATCGGCGCCAGCGTCAGGCCGAGATGCTGATGGCCGAAGGCATAGAGGAGATTGGGCGCGCGCCGGCTGCGGCCGATCGCGGGCAGATAATCGGGCAGGGTCGGCCGCGAACCCATCCAGCGGGTGAAGGGCGGACGCAGCGGCAGGCCGAGCGCGGCGACATGCGCCTCGAGCCGCGCCCATTTGGCGGGATCGGCGGGCGCGTCCGCATCGCTTAGCTCGACAAAGCTCGCCGCCTGGACGCAGCCGGCATAGCGCGTGACGATCATCGCGCGATCCTCGAACACGATCGGCGGCAGATCGTCCGGCCAGGACGCGGCGTCGGCCCGGATATGGTAGCCGCGCTCGGCGATGATCGGCGCCCGATGGCCGAAGGGGGCGAGCAGCGCGGGCGCGCGCACGCCGGCGGCGACGAGGATCAAGTCCGCCCGAAGCGTCGCGCCATCCTCCAGCACCGCCTCCGCCGCCCCGCCGGAAACGCGGCGCAGCGTGGCGCGGCCCGGCACGATCCGGCCGCCACGCGCCGCCAGCCGCGCCGTCAGCGCATCGGCGAGCGCCGCGAGATCGCGGATCTGGCCGGTGTTGGTGAAGCGGATCGCATCGGCGCAGCCGGCGGGCGCGAGCCGTGCCAGCGCCGCGCGCTCGGCCGCGTCGAAGGCGCGGAAGCGCGCGGTGCCGATCGGCGCCGCCGCCCAGGCCCGCCGCCCCGCCGCCGCGCTCGCGGCGCTCTCCCAGGCGACGATATGGCCGTGCTCGCGCACAAGATCGGGCGCATCCAGGCCGGCGGCGAGCCGGTGCCAGGCGGGCATCGCGCCGGCGAGCAGCGGGGCGAGCGCGGCCTGGCCGGCTTCGAACCGGCGCGGCGCGGCGGCGCGCGCAAGGCGCAGGCCGAAGGGCAGCCAGCGGCCGATCTGGCGCGGCGGCAGCGCCAGCGCCCCGCCCCGGCTGAACAGACGCCGCGGCGCCGAGCGCAGCGCCGCGCGCGAGGCGAGCGGCGCGCCCTGCTCGATCGCGATATGGCCGGCATTGCCCCAGGAGGCGGCCTGACGCGCGGGATCGGCGTCGATCACCGTCACCGACCATCGCTGATCGGCCAGCGCCACCGCGCTCGCCAGCCCCACCACGCCCCCGCCGATGATCACCGCCCGCGCCATGCTTGCCTCCCGCAGCGGCGGTATCGTATACGATTGCCTGGTGCAATCTTCATTCGGCGGGACTTTCTCCGTGATGCATTTGATCTATGGTAGTTTTGCACTGCCGCATGAGGATAGAGCGCGGCAGCGGGGGCCAGAGGGGTGGAGCTCGACCGAATGAGTATCGTCGTCCGCACATTGTCCGAGCAGATTTTCAACATCGTGCGCGAGCAGATCGTGACGGGAAAGCTGCCGGTGGAGCAGGCCATCCGCCAGGATGCGCTCGCCAACGAGCTGGGCGTCAGCAAGATTCCGCTGCGCGAGGCGTTGGCGCGGCTCGAACAGGAGGGGCTGCTCGTCAGCCAGGCCAATCGCGGCTTCTTCGTGCGCGCCATGTCGGCCGGCGAGGCCGAGGAGATTTTCGCGCTGCGCCTGTCGATCGAGCCCGAGGCGGTCGCCGCCGCCGCCCGCGCCGCCGACGAGACCGCGCAGGAGGCCGCCCGCGCCGCGCTGGTGGCGCTGGACGAGGCCGCGCATGCGCATCTCGATTTCGTCGCCGCCCGCAACCGCGATTTCCACATGGCGCTGGTCCGGCCGGGCGGACGGGTGCTGACCTCGCAACTGGTCGAGCGGCTGCAGATCCTTTCCGAGCGCTATGTCTTCAAGCATCTCGAGCCCGCCGGGCGCGAGGATCGCGCGCATCTGGAACATGCGGTGCTGCTCGAGGCGTGGCTGGCGCGCGACGAAGCCCGCGCCAAGCAGCTCGCCGCCGAACATATCGGCGGCACGCTGGCCGATCTGCGCCGTCAGCTGGGCGCCGGCGATGGTCAGCCGCCGGTCGTCGTGGCCGAGGGCAGCAAGGCGCTGCGCGGGCGGCTATAGGCGAAATAGACGCCGAGCCCGATCAGGTTCCAGATCAGGAAGCGGCGCAGCGTCGCCTCGGGCAGGCTGATGAGCAGGTAGAGGCAGCCGAGGATCGCGAGCGTTCCGACCAGATAGGGCCAGGGGCAGCGGAAGACGCGCACGGCCTCGGGCGCGCGGCGGCGCAGCAGCATCATGCACCCGCCCACCGCGATGAAGGCGATCAGTGTGCCGGCATTGGCAAGCTCGGCGATCTCGTCGAGCCGGAAGAAGCCGGCGACGGCGGCCACGAACAGCCCGGTGATCCCCGTCACCAGCACCGGCGCGCCGCTGCGCGGCGAGACGCGGGCCAGCGCCCGCGGCAGCAGCCCGTCGCGTGCCATGACGAAGAAGATGCGGCTCTGCCCGTACATCATCACGAGGATGACCGAGGGCAGCGCGAGCAGCGCCGCCGCCGCGACCGCCCAGGCGGCGAGCGGATGATCGAGCACGCGCAGCACCAACGCCAGCGGCTCGGGAGACTGGCCGAGCGCGGTGAAGGGCAGCGCGCCGATCGCGGTGAGGGCGACGAGGATATAGATGGTGGTGCACACCGCCATCGAGCCAATGATGCCGATGGTGAGATCGCGTCCGGGGTTGCGCGCCTCCTCGGCCGAGGTCGCCACCGCATCGAAGCCGTAAAAGGCGAAGAAGACGATCGCCGCCGCCGCCATCACGCCGCGCGTGCCGCCGGCCTCGGCGTGGCTGCCAAAGCCATAGGGCATGAAGGGCTGGAAATGGCCGGCCTGGAAGCCGGGCAGCGCCAGCGCGACGAAGGCGGCGAGCGCGACCAGCTTGATCACCACCAGCACGATGTTGAGCGTCGCGCTCTCGCGCGTGCCCGCCATCAGCATCGCGGCGATGCCCAACGCCACCAGCACCGCCGGCAGATTGACGAGGCCGCCGCCGTGCGGCCCCGCGAGCAGCAGCTGCGGCAGATCCACGCCGGCGGCATGGAGCCAGCCGACCAGATAGCCCGACCATCCCACCGCCACGGTGGAACAGGCGAGCGAATATTCGAGGATCAGGCTCCATCCCACCACCCAGGCGGCCGTCTCGCCGATCACCGAATAGGTATAGGTATAGGCGCTGCCGGCGGTGGGGATCATGGTCGCCAGCTCGGCATAGGCGAGCGCCGCGCAGGCGCACACCGCGCCGGCGATGGCGAAGGACAGGATCACCGCCGGCCCCGCCCGCTCGGCGCCGACCCCGATCAGCGTATAGATGCCAGTGCCGACGATCGCGCCGACGCCGAGCGCGATCAGATGCGGCCAGGAGAGGCTCGGCTTGAGCCGGTGCCCCGGGTCCGGATCCTTGCTCCGCACCATCGGCTTGACCGGCCCGAAAATCCCCATGCCCCTGCCCTTCTCGTTATGCTTTCGCGTCAGACGACGGTGAAGCCCGCCCAGAACGGATCCTCGCGATCGATCCAGATGGTGTTGAACCCCGTCGCCACCGCCGATCCTTCGATCGAAGGGATGATGCCCGGCCGGTCCCCCACCATGGTTTCGGCCTCCACCCGGCCGATGAAGCGGCTTCCGATATAGCTTTCGTGGACGAAGCGATCGCCCACCGCCAGCCGGCCCTTGGCGTGGAGATGCGCGAGGCGCGCCGAGGTGCCGGTGCCGCACGGGCTGCGATCGATCGCGCGCTCGCCGTAGAAGACGGCGTTGCGCCCGTCGGCGCCATTGCCGCGCGGCGCATCGGTCCACAGGACATGGCTGACGCCGCGGATGCGATTGTCGAGCGGATGCACCGGCTCCACCGCCGCCCGCATCAGCGCGCGCACGGTACGGCTAAGCTCCACCAGCCGCGCCGCGCCGAGCGCGTCGAGCCCCTGATACGGGCCCTGTGGCTCGACGATGGCGTAATAATTGCCGCCATAGGCGACATCGATGCGCAGCGGGCCGAAGCCCGGCACCTCGATCCGCACATCCTCCACCGCCAGATAGGCGGGGACGTTGCGGATGCGCACCCAGGCGACGCGGGCGCCTTCCACGCCATAGTCGACATCGATCAGCCCCGCCGGCACCTCGATCCGCAGCCGTCCCGGCGTGCGCGGCGTGATCAGCCCGTTTTCCAACCCAAAGGTGACCATGCCGATGGTGCCGTGGCCGCACATGGGCAGGCAGCCCGACGTCTCGATGAAGAGGATGCCGCAATCGGCATCCTCGCGCGTCGGCGGGTAGAGGAAGCCGCCCGACATCATGTCGTGGCCGCGCGGCTCGAAGCAGAGGCCGGTGCGGATCCAATCGAAGCGGGCGAGGAAATCCTCGCGCCGCTCGATCATCGAGGCGCCGCGCAGCAGCGGCGCGCCGCCCGCCACCAGCCGCACCGGATTGCCGGCGGTGTGACCATCGATGCAGAAGAAGGTGTGGCGCATCGCGATCAGGCGGCGTCCGCCAGGGCGAGGCTGGGCTGGGTGGCGGCGCACTGCTCCACCCATTGCGTCACCTCGCGCCGGCGCTCGCCCGTGAGCGGCAGGCGCGGCATGCGCACGCGCTCGCTGCCGCGGCCCATGATCTGCTCGGCCAGCTTGATCGACTGGACGAGATCATGCTCGGCATCGAGATGGAGCAGCGGCATGAACCAGCGATAGATGGCGCGCGCCTCCTCCCAGCGTCCCTCGCGCGCGGCGGCGACGAGCCGCACCGACTCGCGCGGGAAGGCGCTGGTCAGACCGGAGACCCAGCCGCTGGCGCCGAGCAACAGCCCCTCGAGCGCGATATCGTCGAGCCCGGCCATCACCGTATAGCGGTCGCCGAAGCGGTTGATGATGTCGGTGAAGCGGCGCGGATCGGGCGCGCTTTCCTTGACCGCGACGATGTTGGGGAGATCGGCCAGCGCATCGAGCGTGGCGAAATCGACGCTCACCCGATAGGCGGGCGGATTGTTGTACAGCATGATCGGCAGCGCGGTCGCCTCGGCGACGGTGCGGAAATGCGCGGCCAGCTCCTCGCCGCGCGGCACATAGACCATCGCCGGCAACAGCATCAGCGCGTCCACGCCGATCGCCTCGGCATCGCGGGCGAACTGCACCGCGCGCGCGGTCGTCATCTCGGACACGCCGGCGACCAGCGGGACGCGCCCGCCCACCGCTTCCACCCCGGCGCGCAGCAGCGCGCGCTTCTCGTCGGGCTCGAGCGAATTATTCTCGCCACAGGTGCCGAGCAGGATGAGCCCGTCCACGCCATCATCGACGAGCGCGGACTGCACCTTCTGCGTGGCGCCGAGATCGACGGAAAGATCTTCGGCGAATTGGGTGGTCACGGCGGGATAGACGCCCTGCCAGAGCGCCGAGGCGTGAGTCATGCGATGTCCTCCTTGGTCCCGCTCTTCGTATACGGTATCCTATGGTTGCGCAACACCCGCATGCGACCAGTCTCGGCCGTGTCATGGCGGCTGTAAAGACGCGCAGCGGGGAAGCGTCAGTCGCCGCTGCCCGGCACGGGCACGTCGTCGCCCAGCGTCTCGCGCACATAGAGGCGGACCACCAGCGTGTAGAAGGTCACCGCCAGCGCGCCGGCGAAGAACAGGCCATAGGTGCCGAACACCGCGCCCGCGCCGAGGATGAGGAAGAGATAGAGGCCGGGCGGCACCGACACCAGCCGCTGCGACAAAAGGGGTGTGATCAGATTGGCCTGGACGATCCGCACCACCGCATAGGTGGCGAGCACGCCCCACACCGATCCGCCGCCGGTGAGCGCCATCACCAGCGCCGGCACCATCGCCAGCGTCGGCCCGACATAGGGGATGAACTCGGACAGGCCGCCGAGCAGCCCGAGCGCGGCCGCCGCCGACACGCCCGACCAGGCAAGACCAAGCCCGATCATCACCCCCATCAGCACCATCGACACCAACTGGGTGAGCAGCCAGCGGCGGAGCGCGCGCGCGACATCGTCGATCGCGTCGCCTGCCACCGCGCGATAGGGCGGCGGCGCGAGCAGGATCAGCCCGCGTTTGTAGAGGCCGGGCTGGGCCGCGAAGAAGATCGCGCCCACCAGGATGATGAGGAAGTTGGCGAAGGTCTCGACCGCGCCCCAGGCGGTGCCGATCACGGCATGGGCGATGCCGCCGCCGCCGCTGCCCTGGCTGAGCGACTGGGTGAGCAGCCGCCCCATAGCGTTGGCCTCGAGCTGGCCGCGCAGCCGCGCCCAATCGCGCGGGAGCGTTTCCTTGAGCTGGTCGGCCTGGCCCACCAGCTCGGTGCCGAACAAAGTCCCGATCAGCCCCAGCACCGCGAACAGCGCCAGCACGGCGAGCGCCAGCGCCATGCCGCGCGGCAGCGGGGTGCGCGCCGCCAAGGCATCGGCGGCGGTGGCCAGCAGAAGCCCGCCCAGCGCCGCGCCGAAGGCGAGCAGGACGAGATCCGAGACGCGATAGACGAAGAAGATCAGTGCCAGCGCGCCCAGCACCAGCCCGAGCCGCCGCAAAAAGCCGTGATCGGCGACGGGCGGCGTCAGCCTGTTCACGCCCCCCGCCCCCTCGCCCGCGCCGTTCGCCCCATTCCAGCCTCCCGGCGCCAGTTGCGCCGCAGGAACGGCCACTGGATCGCCGGGTTCCGCCCGCCCCTGCGGAGCGGGCGCCGCCGCGCTCAGGCCAGCGTGCGGATCTTGGCCTCGCGCGCCCAATAGCGACGGCCGGCGGCGGCGGCGAAGCCCGCCAGCCCCGTCACCCCCTCATCGGCTTCCACGCCGGCCTTGGCGAGCAGCGGCGCGGCGCCGGCATCGTGGCCGATCGCCTTGAGATGGCCGAACGCATCCATCACCCACTGGATCGCCGCCGCCTCGCGCGCCAGCTTGGCGCCGGCCTCCGCCGAGAGCACCAGCGCGCAGGCGTCCACCGTGACCGATGGCTGGCCGAACAATTGCGCATCGGCGGCGATGGCGCTGCCGTCCGACAGCGGCACCGCCCCCACCTTGGGCGCGATGAGCAGGGCATGGCCGCCCGCGCCCTCGATCTCGGCGCGCAGCGCGGCGAGCGCGACGGCATCGCTGCCGTCCGCGATCAGCACGCCGATCACCGATCCCTCCAGCGAGGCGCGCTCGCGCGGGCCGTTGATGATGCGCAGCGCCGGGGACGGCTTCATATCGATGATCGGCGCCGCCGTCGGGCTCGCCTCCGGCACGGGCAGCGCCAGACCCTCGGCGACGCGCTGCGCCAGCGTCTCGTCGACATTGCCGAGATTGGCGAGGATGCGCGTGCGGATGTGCGGCAGCGAGACCTTGGACAGCTCGAACACGATCGCGCTGGCCAGATGCGCGGCCTCGGCCGGATCGAGGCTGCGGAAGAAGAGCCGCGCCTGGCTGTAATGATCCGCGAAGCTTTCCGGGCGGACGCGCAGCTTGTCGCCCGCCTCGGCGGCCGGGTAGCTGGAGAAGCCGGTCTCGGGATCCTCGCGCGGGCCGGCGATCTCGCCCGCCTCGCCCAGGCTGTTGGGCTCGTAATTGGCGCGGCCCTTGGGCACCTGCATCTGCATGTGCCCGTCGCGCTGGAAATTGTGGAAGGGGCAGCCGCCCGGCCGGCCCTTGGCCTGGTTGATCGGCAGCTGGTGGAAATTGGTGGAGCCCAGCCGCTTCAGCTGGGTGTCGAGATAGGAGAAGAGCCGGCCCTGGAGCAGCGGATCGTTGGAATGATCGATGCCGGGCACCATATGGCTCGGGCAGAAGGCGACCTGCTCGGTCTCGGCGAAGAAATTGTCGGGATAGCGATCGAGCACCATGCGCCCGATCGGCCGCACCGGAATGTCTTCCTCGGGAATGATCTTGGTGGCATCGAGCACGTCATAGGGCTGCTGATTGGCCCATTCCTCGTCGAACAGCTGGATGCCCAGCTCCCATTCGGGATAATCGCCCCGGCCGATCCGCTCGAACAGGTCGCGCCGCTGGAAATCGGGATCGGCGCCGGCGATCTTCACCGTCTCGTCCCAGATGGTGGAGGCCAGCCCCGCCTTGGGCTTCCAGTGGAATTTGACGAAGCTGCTCTTCCCCTCCTTGTTGACGAAGCGGAAGCTGTGGATGCCAAAGCCTTCCATGGTGGCGAAGCTGCGCGGCAGCGTCCTATCGGACATGATCCACATCAGCATGTGCGTGCTCTCGGGCATCAGGCTGATGAAATCCCAGAAGGTATCGTGCGCGGTGGCCGCCTGGGGATAGCCGCGGTCCGCCTCCATCTTGGCGGCGTGGATGAGATCGGGAAATTTGATCGCGTCCTGGATGAAGAAGACCGGGATATTGTTGCCGACCAGATCCCAATTGCCTTCGCGCGTATAGAATTTCACGGCGAAGCCCCGCACGTCGCGCGGCGTGTCGACCGAGCCGGCGCCCCCCGCCACGGTGGAGAAGCGGGTGAAGACCTCGGTGCGCTGGCCCTTCTTTTGGAAGAGATCGGCGCGGGTGATATCGGCCAGGCTCTCATAGCATTCGAAGAAGCCGTGCGCGGCCGAGCCGCGGGCATGGACGATCCGCTCGGGAATGCGCTCGTGATCGAAATGGTGGATCTTCTCGCGGAGGATCTCGTCCTCCAGCAGCACCGGCCCGCGCGGGCCGACCTTCAGCGAGTTCTGATTGTCGGCGATCGGCATGCCCTGATTGGTGGTGAGCACGTCATCGCCTTCGGCCCGGCGCTGGTGGGTCTCCCCGCCCTGTCCGCGCTCGAAGGGGGTGAGATCGACATCGGCCATGGCTAAATCCCGCTTTCACATAGGTTACCGCCAAAGCGAGCGGCGGCGGCGGGTGTTCCCTGCGGCCCCGGCGACGCACGACATAAGCCGGCGGACGGAGCATGGCGCAGGCCCAGCCGAACGCCGCCCGCCGGGATCGGTATGACGGGCGACGGCCGGCTTTTCGCCCAACGGCCCTTGCGGCATTCGCCACAGCTTATATTGTTCGACAACAGACACGATCACCTGACCGGGATGATCGATCGTGAAGGGGAGTGACGATGCGCCTGATGCCGATCCTGGCTTTGCTTGCCCTGTCCGCCGCGCCGGTGGCGACGAGCGCACAGGACCCCGGGCCGGACAGCGTGGTGGTGCATGGCGACACGCCGGCGCCGCGGTTCGACCGGCGCCTGTTCGGCCAGTTCGCCGAGCATCTCGGCCACGGCATCTATGGCGGCATCTGGGTGGGGCGGAACAGCCGCATCGCCAACCGCGACGGCTATCGCACCGATGTGCTGGAGGCGCTCAAGGCGATCCGCGTTCCCGTCATCCGCTGGCCGGGCGGCTGCTTCGCCGATGAATATCACTGGCGCGAGGGGATCGGGCCCGTCGCCAAGCGACGCATCAAGATCAACACCAACTGGGGCGGCGTCACCGAGGACAACAGCTTCGGCACGCACGAGTTCATGAACTATTCCGAGATGGTGGGAGCGGATGCCTATGTCGCCGGCAATGTCGGCGACGCGCCCCCCTACGAAATGGCGGAATGGGTCGAATATATGACCTCGCCCTCGGGCTCGAGTCTCGCCAAGGAACGCGCCGCCAATGGCCGCAAACAGCCCTGGAAAGTCGCCATGTTCGGCATCGGCAACGAATTGTGGGGCTGTGGCGGCAATATGCGCCCCGAATACGCCGCCGATCTGACCCGCCGCTACGGCAGCTTCCTCAAGCTGCCCGAGGGCCAGCACATGATGAAGATCGCCAGCGGGCCCAACGAGGATGACTATAACTGGACCGAGGTGATGATGCGCGAGGCCGGCGGCCATTTCGATGGCATCGGCATGCATTATTACACCATTCCCTACGAGTGGAAGCACAAGGGCGCGGCGACCGGCTTCGACGAGGACGCCTGGGCGCGGACGCTCTACAAGACGCGGCGCATCGACACCATCATCGCCGGCCATGCCAAGGTGATGGACAAATATGACCCCGCCAAGAAGACGGCGCTGCTCGTCGACGAATGGGGCACCTGGTACGATGTGGAACCGGGCACCAATCCCGGCTTCCTCTATCAGCAGAACTCGCTGCGCGACGCGCTCGTCGCCAGCCTCAACTTCGATATTTTCGCGCGCCATACCGACCGCCTGCGCGGCGCCAATATCGCGCAGATGGTGAATGTGCTGCAATCGCTGCTGCTGACCGACGGTCCGCGCATGGTGAAGACGCCCACTTATTGGGTCTTCGACATGTACAAGGATTATCAGGATGCCACGGTGCTGCCGGTCGAGGTGAAATCGCACTGGTACGCGAAGAATGAGTGGGTGCTCCCGGCGATCAGCGCCAGCGCGGTGCGCGGCCAGGATGGCGTGGTGCATATCGGGCTGACCAACACCGATCCCGAGCATGGCGACCAGGTGACGCTGACGCTGGCGGGCGTGGCGGGCAGCGCCGTCAGCGGCCGCATCCTCACGGCGGCGGCGATGGACGCGCACAATAGTTTCGACGCGCCCGACGCGGTGCGCCCCGCCCCCTTCACGGGCGCGACGCGCCAGGGCGACACGCTGACGGTGACGCTGCCGCCCAAATCGGTGGTGATGCTCGACCTGCGCTGATTAATATTGTCCGACAAGAACCTGGGGGAGAAGCGGCTATGCGGAGTCCGGGCGCGCTGATGGGGGCGGCGGCGCTCGCCGCTCTGGTGGCGGGCCTGGGGGCCGGGGCGCCGGCGCGGGCGGCGCCCCCCGCCTCGCGGGTCGGCTTCGATGCGCACAGCTTCACCATCGATGGCAAGCGGCTCTATATCTGGTCGGGCGAGTTCCACCCCTATCGCCTGCCCAGCCCCGATCTCTGGCCGGACATCTTCCAGAAGATGAAGGCGGCCGGCTTCAACGCCGCCTCCATCTATTTCTCCTGGGGCTACCACTCCGCCGCGCCCGGCCACTATGATTTCACCGGCATCCGCGACATGGACCGGCTGCTGGACGCGGCGCGCGATGCGGGCATCTACATCATCGCCCGGCCCGGCCCCTATATCAACGCCGAGGTGGACAGCGGCGGCTTCCCGCTCTGGTTCACGACCAGGCCGCTCGCCAATCGCAGCCCCGATCCCGCCTATCTCGCCGCCGCCGACGAGTGGCTGACCCAGATCGACCGGATCATCGCGCGCCACCAGATCGATGGCGGCCGCGGCACGGTGATCGCCTATCAGGTCGAGAACGAATATTATAAGGGCAGCGACCAGGGCCGCGCCTATATGCAGCATCTCAAGGCCAAGGCGCGCGCGGACGGGATCAGCGTGCCGCTGGTCGGCAACCATAACGGCACCTTTGTCGACGGTGTCGGCGCGATGCAGGTGAGCGGATGGGATCATTATCCGCAGGGCTTTGACTGCTCGACCCCGGAAAAATGGAACGCCGCGCCCGATATGGCGGACGAGCATGGCGCCGGCCAGCCCATTTTCGCGGCGGAATATCAGGGCGGCGCCTTCGACCCCTGGGGCGGCCCCGGCTATGGCGCCTGCGCCAAGCTGATCAACGACCGTTTCGCCAACGTCTTCTACAAGCAGAATATCGCCGCCGGCGCGACGGCGCAGAATTTCTACATGGTCTATGGCGGCACTTCCTGGGGCTGGCAGGCGATACCGCAAAACTATACCAGCTACGATTATGGCGCGGCCATCACCGAGGGGCGCCAGTTCGATCCCAAATATTATGAGATGAAGCGCATCGGCTATATGCTCGCCGCCAGCGCCCCGCTTCTGTCCGCCAGCGCCGCCACGCCGGCCCGGGTGGACGATCCGGCGGTGATCGACGTGGTGCGCCGCGATGCCGCCAGCGGCAGCGAATATCATCTGCTCCGCCATGGCGACACCACCGCCGCCACGCCCGCCTCGGTGCATATCGCGCTTGCGCTCAAGGATGGCCGCTATCCGCGCGTACCGCAGGCGCCGGGCACCGCCATCACGCTCGACGGCCGCGAAGCCAAGCTGCTGGCGGCCGATACGGATCTCGCCGGGCAGCATCTCGTCTACTCGACGTCCGAGCTGATGACCGCCGACAGGATCGGCGAGCGCGACGTGGTGCTGCTCCATGGCCGGCCGGGCAGCCCGGGCGAAACGGTGCTGCGCTTCGCGCGCCGCCCCGAGGTGACGGTGATCGCCGGCGCCGCCACGCTCCAGTGGGAGAAGAAGCGGGATCTGCGGATCAACTACAGCCATGACGGGCTGATCCGCCTGTCGATCAGCGGGGGCGGCCGGCCGCCGCTGCTGCTGCTGATCGCCGACACGCCCAGCACCGAGCAGGTCTGGCGCGCCGAGACGGGCACGGGCCCGGTGCTCCTGCTCGGCGCGCCGCTGCTGCGCCAGGCGGTGCTGTCCGGCGATACGCTGGCGCTCACCGGCGATGGCGCGGCGCAGGAGGCGCGCGCCGAGCTGTTCGCCCCGCCGGCCGCGCGGCTGCGCTGGAACGGCGCCGCGGTGACCACGGCGCCGGCGCCCGACGGCGGCCTCGCCTTCACCGTTCCGGCGCGGCCCCGGCTCGTCCTCCCCGCGCTCGGCCCCTGGGAGCGCCGCGCCGAGGCACCCGAGATCGACCCCGATTTCCCCGACCAGACGTGGCAGGAGGCGCGGCTGCGGAGCAGCGCCAGCATCACCAAGCCCGGCTCGCTGCCCGTCCTGTTCGCCGATGATTATGGCTTCCACACCGGCAACACCTGGTATCGCGGCCATTTCCGCAATGATGCGGGCCATGTGCCGCCCACCGGCATCCGGCTGAAGGTGATCAGCGGCGGCAAGGGCGGCGCGTACAGCGCCTGGCTCAACGGCCGCTTTCTCGGCAGCGTGACGGGCGGCGAGGATGGCGCCTTTGGTTTCCCCCAGGCCGCGCTGCGGCGGGGCGACAATGTGCTGTCGGTGCTCACGGTCGATATGGGCCATGAGGAGGATTATGACTCCAAGGGCGAGAACCGCACCGCGCGCGGCATCGTCAGCGCCGTGCCGCTCGGCGCCGAGGCGGATGCGATAGGCTGGCGGATCCAGGGGCGGCGCGGCGGCGACGGCGCGACCGACGCGCTGCGCGGCCCCTATAATGAGGGCGGCCTGTTCGGCGAGCGCGAGGGCTGGCATCTCGGCAAGGGCGGCGATGCCGGCTGGCACGAGACGCGGCTCGCCTCCAACGACGATAAGCCCGGCGTCAGCTGGTATCGCACGACGGTGCGGCTGGACCTGCCGCGCGGCGCCGATGCCTCGCTCGGGCTGCGCATCGCCGATCCGCCGGGCCGCCATTATCGCGCGATCCTGTTCGTCAATGGCTGGCAGTTCGGCCATTATGTGAGCGATCTCGGGCCGCAGCACGATTTCCCGGTGCCCGCCGGCATCCTCGATCCGCACGGGCCGAACCGGATCAGCGTGGCGGTGTGGAAAACGGACGCCAGCCCCGGCGGGCTCGGCGCGGTGTCGTTGATCGATTACGCCGCCATGCCCGCGCGCTAGCGGCCGACACAGGCGAGGAGACCAGAATGCGGCCGCTGATCCTCAAGATGACCATGTCGCTTGACGGTTTCGTCGCCGATGCCGGGGGCGAGACGGGCTGGATGTTCGGCAGCGATCCCGAACCCAAGGCCTGGGGCGCGGCGCTGGTCGCGACCGCCGGGCTGCATCTGATGGGGAGCCGCACCTTCGAGGCGATGGCGCGCTGGTGGCCGGGCGCGGACGGTCCCTTCGCGGCGCCGATGAACGCCATTCCCAAGGCGGTCTTCTCGCGCCGTGCCGCCGCCATGCGCGCCGCCGCCGCGCCCGGCGCGGAGAGCGGCAATTGGGCCTCGGCGGCGATCCTCGAGGGCGATCTTGCCCCCGAGGTCGCGCGGCTGAAGGCGGCGGACGGCGCGCCCCTCCTGGCGCATGGCGGCGCGCGCTTCGGGCGCAGCCTCGTCACCGAGGGACTGGTCGATCGGCTGGTGCTGCTCGTCGTGCCGGTGGCGCTCGGGCGCGGCGCCGCGCTCTTCGCCGATCTTCCCGCCCCGCGCCGCTTCACGCTGCTGGAAAGCCGCGCCTTCCCCGGCGGCGCGGTGGCGCAGACCTACGCCCCGGCGACGCCGTAGCGGCGCGCGGCCGGGCGACGCCGGAGCGGCGGCGCGCGGTCCGGCGGCGCCGTGCGTGGCCTTACTTCGAAGGCTTGGCGCCGGGCGCCCCGCATTTGGCGAACCGGCCCTTGGCGTCGCGGCAGCGCGCGGCGGGGGCGGCGGCGGCGGGCGGGCATTTGGTGAACTTGCCCTTGGCATCGCGGCAAGGCGCCGCCTGCGCGCCGGACAGGGCCGTGAAGGACAGGGTGGCGGCGAGCAGAACGGCGCGGAACATGGGCACACTCTCCAACTTCGAGTCGAGTTGGCGCCGAGTGCAGCGTGAGTTGCGCGGTACGTCAATGGCTTGTGGGGAGTGGACGCAGGGTGCGGCGCATCCAGACAGCTGGGCCGCGCATGAGAATGGAGGCAAGGGTCGTAAAAATGCGGCAGCGGGTCGCCCGCTTGCCCTAGACTGTTCACAGCCATGAAGACATGCCCAATCCGGTGTTGGCTCGACCGGCGGGAGCAAAGAGGTAAGGCCCAATGATCGCGTGGAGTGTTTTGTCGCGAGCTCGATCGCTGCGGACAGATATGCAATTTCTGGCACAGGCCGGAGCCGTTCCGTTGCCGCTCTTCAAGACTATTATCCTAATCGCGTCAGTGGCCGTATCGTCGCTGTCCGTGATCCTCTTTTCGAGAGCGGCAAAGGAGCTTGTAAGCTCTGGTCGTCAGGAATACGACTACGCGCTTTACGCGGCTTTTCTGGGTTGCGCACTGCTCCTAGCGATAAGTTCTGGTGCGCGGGTCTGGTTTGGGAGCGCCGTGGGGCAGCATGTTGGCGCTCGGCTGCGCCGCCATCTATTCAGTTCCATAATATTTCAACCTATCGCCTTTTTCGAGGACAGACAATTGGGAGAGCTCGTCTCTCTGACCTCCTACGACGCGGCGCTTGTGGAGGGCGCGTTCCGTTCATCGCTCACCCCTCTCGCCAGAAACTGCAGCGTCATAGCCTTCTCGATGATCATGATCGCTGTGCATGATCTAACATTGTTCGTCGTTCTTATGATCAGCGCCCCTCTGCTCGCCTATGCCATCGCGTTGCTGGCCAGAAAGCAAGCCGCCCTATCAAACCAGATATTAAAGCAGAACGGGCGATTGGCGGCACATGTAGGAGAAAGCTTGGCAGCGATCGAGACGATTAAGTTTTCGGACCGGGAGGCCGGCTGCATCAGGATGATAAGCGCTCGGATTGACTCGATCCACAAGGAGGCACTCGTCTTATCAAGGAAGAGAGCCGAAACGCTGGCTTTCACGGCTCTATTATGCTGCCTTTATATCCTATTCTTGATCAAAGTTGGCTTATACGAGATCAGCGCCGGACACCTAAGCCGGAAAGATCTTTCGACCATCGAACTTTATCTCCTCCTGATCGCTGCGACCGGTGCCACGATCGGCAATTTGTGGAATGGCGTGAGCGACGCGCTTTCGGCGCTGCGCCGTATAAGCAGCTTTTGTCCCCACATAGTCGACGCGGAGCCGGCAAGGAACGGGAATACGGCCATCGAAGAGTTTCGGGCTCTCTCGGTTCAATCTCTCAGCTATGCCTATGGCAATCGCACCAGCGCCTTGGTATTAAAGCAGGTCTCATTCGAGGTGATTGGCTGTGAAAGCCTCGCCATCGTCGGTGCGTCGGGGTCAGGAAAGTCTACCATTGTTAGGCTTCTTCTAGGCCTAGATCGGGTCGTCTCCGGATGCATACGGATCAATGGAAGAGACATAAGCGACCTGGAGCCATCCACCCTCCGGTCCTATTTCAGCGTTGTGCCTCAGAACCCCTATATTTTCGCGGGAACGATCGAAGAAAATGTTCTTTGGGGACGGCCGGAGGCGAGCAGGAGCGAACTCCTTGCGGCTATACGGGATGCGCATATCCTCGATTTCGCGGAGGCGCTTCCGGAGGGAATTCGAACTCATGTCGGCGAGCGAGGCTCCCGACTATCTGGCGGTCAGCGGCAGCGAGTCGCCTTGGCGCGCGCATTTCTCATGGCCTCCCCGATCCTCATACTCGATGAGGGAACAAGCGCTTTGGATCCTGTGACGCAGAGCGCCATTCGCGAGGCGGTTCGGACAGTTTCCGCACAGCGATCGGTCATCATGATAACGCACGATCTAGAGATGGCGCGCGTCGCGGATCGCATTCTGGTGCTGAACAAGGGCGAGGTCGAGCGCGTGGGGACGCACGATCAGCTACTCGCGACGTCACCAACATATCGCGCGCTATTCGCCGATGCGTCCAACAGAGTAGACGAGACGGACCGCATCCGCGATGCGTAAGGTAGTGGCGCGATCGATCGCGACGCATCAGCCGCAAGCGCCTCGGCCCGCCGCAATAGCATCGTTGACCTGTCCACCGGCGAGCCATGACGGTGCACAAGCTTCAGGAGTGTTGGTCGGACCCCCTGATTTGTAAGCAAGTTCGAGAGGCGACGGGGAATGAGCAGGGCTTGGTGAAAGCGCGCCACGAAGCGCTGCGTGCCACCAACCAGACAATTCGTCTCGGCGCCGAGCCGCCGGTACGCGGCGGACTTCACGATCGCGGCTTGATTGGCACAAAGCACCGAAGTGGCCCGGTCCTCCAGCGTAGCGGACCAGTCTGGAATCCAGGTTTTGCCGGCATGGCTGACGAAGCGCCGAATGTCTGCGGCGCTATAGGCCCCGATCTCGTCAATGATCGCGCTGACATCGAAGCCCTGTGTCAATGCCGTGGTGACCGCCCTACTGATGAGCGGATGGCCCCAAAACGTCACGCCTTCGTGAAAGGCGAGATCATAGTCCAGCGTGATGTAGGTGCCGGTTTCGGTCATGCCCTCGTTACCGGGATTTGCGACACGATCGAGATCACCCATCCACGCTAAAATCAAGGCATGTCTCAGCATCGTTTGGGCTGTGGCGAAGGCGTTGATATCGCCAGGCTGAAGGCGGCGAAGATTGGAGACAAATGCGCTTGCAACTCCGGTCAAAACCTCCTTCTGATCGGTGAGAAGATTTGCACATGTGTAGACGATTGTGTTTACGTTGAAAGTTTCAGATATTATCCTCGAAACGAGAACATTGGAGATATCTCGCCACCGGCGCATCTCCTCCGAAATAAGGCTACTGTAGCGCCCCCCGCTATTCCGCTTGAAAACGAGCAGGCCTCGCCTTGGATCGTTGAGGACCAGGCAGCGGTTGCGGCCCGGCAAGACACGCACGATGTACTGAGCGTTCAGATTGATTATATGGCCCGCTTCCATGCTCATCTCTCGACGCCCGCCGCCTTCCATGGGTAAGCGGATCGCCAACCGATTGTACAGAATTACGAGATCAACGCCATGGGCAGAAAAGGAAATCGTCTCTCCCGCCGAGACCCTCAAGCAACCGCGGGGGGATCTTTGCACAGGATTGTCATACCCGGCACCAAGCGGCGCCATCACGCCGAGCGGCCGTGGATAGGTCTTGACGCAGCCGATCGGCCTGCGTGGGAGGGAGGCAAAATCAGCCTGGGCGATGCGCACCAACACGAGTGCGAAATTTGGTCTCAAGAGGAACCAAAGGCCTTCTACAGCATACACGTACTAAAACGCTCGCAGCGGCGCGCCGGTCGCTCTGCCAGCCTATGCGGCCGCCAGTGCGACGCCGAGAATTCGGCGCAATGGCCAAGCAGATTCAAGCCGTTGGCATCTCCATGCAGCGACCTAGCAAACCGCACCGGCAATGCCGATCAATGCTGAGGATGAGTGTCGCGGTTCGAACTCGCGCCTGGGATAAGCTCAAGCTCTTGGTTGTAGCAAATGGCGGAGCGGGAGGGATTCGAACCCTCGAGGAGCTTTGGACCCCTACACACTTTCCAGGCGTGCGCCTTCGACCACTCGGCCACCGCTCCCCGTGGGGGTCGCCCTAGCGGGATGCGGCGGGCTCTGCAAGTCAGTCGCGTGACAGCGGCGGCGGCGGTCAGCGATGGCCGCCTCGTCCGCCCCCGCCGCCGCGGTTGAAATGGCCGAAGGCGCCGCCGAAATGGCCCTGGGGCGCGCCGCCGGGGCGGCCGCCGCCACCGCCGGGCACGCCGGCGACGCCGGGCTGGCCGACGCCGCCGGCATGATCATGCCCGCCCCAGCCGCCGGCATGTCCGCCATTGTTCCAGCCGCCGGGGCGGCCGCCGCCGGTCCAGCCGCCGGGCCGCCCGCCGGTCCAGCCGCCCGGCCGGCCGGCGCCGTCATGATCATGGCCGCGCCAGCCGGCGCCGGCATGGCCCCAGCCCGGCCGGCCGGGTCCGACGCCGGACCAGCGATAGCGATGGCCCGCGCGATCGAAGGCCCAGACACCGCTGCCGGGATAATAATAGTCCCCATACCAGCCATAGCCGGGATAGCCGCCATAGCCGTAGCCATAGCCGAACGGCGCATCGATGCCGGCATAGCCATAATCATAGCCGCCGCCATACAGGCCGCCGGATACGCCGTAGCCGGCATAGCCGTCCTCGTAACAGCCGCCGAGCAGCAGCGCGCCGACCAAGGCGGCGAACGGCGCGGCGCGGCGCCAGCCGCTGCGGCGCGTGACCATCGTCTCGTCTCCAGATGCTCCGCGCGCCGGGCCGGACGGCCGGCGCGCAATCGGACCAGAAGAACGATCAGGCAACAGATCCGGTTCCGCGCGCCGATGCCGGGCTCAATAGCCCATCAGGCTGAACACCTCGCGGCGGCTGCGCTCGTCATCGCGGAAACAGCCCATCACGCGGCTGGTCGTCATCGCCACGCCGGGAGTGCGGACGCCGCGCGCGGTCATGCAGGCGTGGCTCGCCTCGATCACCACCGCTACGCCCAGCGGACGGAGATGCGACCAGATGCAATCGGCCACCTCGGCGGTAAGCCGCTCCTGCACCTGCAGCCGCCGCGCGAAGCCGTGCAGCACGCGCGCGAGCTTGGAGATGCCGACGACGCGGTCGCGCGGCAGATAGGCGATCGACGCCTTGCCGATGATCGGCGCCATATGATGTTCGCAATGCGACTGGAAGGGAATATCCTTCAGCAGCACCAGCGAATCATAGCCGCCCACCTCCTCGAAGGTGCGGCTGAGATGATGGCCCGGATCCTCGCCATAGCCGGCGCAATATTCGCGCCAGGCGCGCGCGACACGCTGCGGCGTATCGACCAGCCCCTCGCGGCCGGGATCATCCCCCGCCCAGCGGATGAGCGTGCGGATCGCCTCGGCCACATCCTCGGGCACGGGCAGCTTGGGGGGGCTGGCGACGAGATCGCCGTCTTCGGGTTCGCGCGTCATGACCTAGCCATGGCCGCCCCCGCCCCCCCTGGCAAGACGCCCGCGGGGTCAGCCGTGCAGCTTGCGCGCGGTTTCGGCGACCAGCCGGCCCTGGAAGCGGGCACCCTCCAGCTCGGTCGTGCTCGGCTGGCGCGCGCCATCGCCGCCGGCGATGGTGGTGGCGCCATAGGGCGAGCCGCCCTTCACCTCGTCATGCCCCATCTGGCCCTGGAAGCTGTAGGGCAGGCCCACCACCACCATGCCGAAATGCAGCAGATTGGTGATGACGGAGAAGAGCGTCGTCTCCTGCCCGCCATGCTGGCTGGCGGTCGAGACGAAGGCCGAGCCGACCTTGCCGTTCAGCGCGCCGCGCGCCCACAGTCCGCCGGTCTGATCGAGAAAGGCGGCCATCTGGCTGGCGATCCGCCCATAGCGCGTGCCGGTGCCGATGATGATCGCATCATACTGCTCAAGCTCGTCCACGGTGGCGACGGGGGCCGCCTGGTCGAGCTTGTAATGGGCGGCGCGCGCCACCTCCTCGGGCACGGTCTCGGGAACGCGGCGGATCGCCACCTCGGCGCCGGTTTCGCGCGCACCCTCGGCCACCGCCTCGGCGAGCTGCTCCACATGCCCATAGGCCGAATGATAGAGGACCAGAATCTTCGCCACTGCACGTCTCCCGCAAAGCTGGGGCGGGCGCCTTGCCGTCCGCCGCGCACCGGCTCTACCGCGCCCCCTTCACTCCAGCCAGCACGATAGTGTGCGACGGCAAGTTTCCACTTTCTCGAACAGGCGCCCCTAGGCGCGCGTGCAACACGCGGAGATAAAAGGAAGAGCCGCGCCGCTCTTCACCTTCGCTTAAATCTGTTCTGGTTGAAGGCGGCGATGGATCGCGTTTCGCCCCCTGTTCCGCTCGGTGCGCGCCTGCTGCGGCGGGCGCGTCGCTTCGGCCGTGCCGAAGGCGGATCGGCGCTGCTCGAATTCGCCTTCGTCGCACCCGCGCTGATCGCCCTCATCCTCGCCGTTCTCGAACTCGCGCTGGTCTTCTTCGCGCAGCAGGCGCTCGAAACGGGCGTGGAGGCGGCGGCGCGCACGCTCGTCACCGGATCCGCCCAGGCGGCCGACATCAGCGGCGCGGCGGCCGGCATGAGCAAGGCCCAGCTGCAGGAGCGGTTCCGCCAGCAGGCCTGCGCGGCGCTGCCCTCCTTCCTGTCCTGCGCCAATCTGATGGTGGATGTGCAGAGCGCCAGCTCCTTCTCGCAGATCAGCACCGGCGCGCCGACGATCAGCTACGATGCCAATGGCGCGGTCACCAACAACTGGAGCTACGATACCGGCGGCGCCGGCTCGATCGTGATGCTGCGGCTCATGTATATCTGGCCCGTGCCGCTCGGACCGCTGGGCCTCAACTTCAGCAATGCGGGCGATGGCAAGCGCCTGTTGATCGCCACCTCGGTGGCCAAATCGGAGGCCTATTCGTGAGGCGCGGCCTGCTCGCGCGCCTGGCGCGTGCCGAGCGCGGCACGGCGCTGATCGAGTTCACGATCGTCGTGCCGGTCATGCTGATCCTCTATGTCGCCTCGGTGCAGGTGGCGGACGCGATCGCGTGCAGCCGCAAGGTGACGATCACCACCCGCGCGGTGGCCGATCTGATGGCGCAGAACACCAGCGGCACCACCAGCAAGGCCGAGATCCAGGGCATGCTCGCCGCCTCCACCCAGGTCATGGCCCCTTTCGCCACGAGCAGCGCCTTCATCCGCCTGTCCGAGGTGACGACGGACAATCAGGGCGTCAGCCGCGTGGTGTGGAGCCAGGCGATGAACGGCGCGCCGCTGGCCGCCAACGCCGTCTACCCCCTCCCCACGGCCATGAAGATCCCGGGCGTTTACCTGCTGCTGGCCGAAGTCAATTATAGCTACAAGCCGTCGGTGGACTTCGGCTTCATGACATCCAAGACGCTGTCGGACTCGATCTACATGGTCCCGCGCAACACCAACAACATCACTTGCTCCGATTGCTGAGAGAGACATAGCATGTTTCGGCGACTCCTCGCGCGCGCTGCCCGGTCGGATCGTGGCAATGTGCTGATGATCACGGGCTTCTCGCTGCTGCCGCTGACCTTCGCGGCCGGCATGGGGATCGATTACGCGCGCGCCATGAAGGCGCAGACCAAGCTCAACGCGATCGCCGACGCCGCCGCGCTGACCGCGGTGAGCAAGCCCGCCATGGCGATCACCGACGATCTCGCGGGCGCCACCGCGCTCCAGATGTTCAGCCTCCAGGCGTCCGCGCTCGTCGCCGCCAAGACGGTGACGATCACCTCGCTCAACGCCAGCGCCGTCACCGACAATAATGGCAAGCGCACCGCCGTCGTCAGCTACACCGCCGATTCGCCCAACAGCTTCGCGGGCATTCTCGGCAGCCCGGTGCTGCATATCCGCGGCACCTCGACGACGACCAACGCGCTCGCCCCCGACATCGATTTCTACATGCTGCTCGACGTGTCGGCGTCGATGGCGCTGCCCACCACCACCGCCGGCCTGTCGCAAGTCGCCGCGAGCAACAGCAAGAAGTGCGAATTCGCCTGCCACTCGCAGAACGACACCAAGGGCACGGCCAAGGATGGCAGCACCACCGATCTCTACGGCGTCGCCAAATCCTATGGGCTGACGCTGCGGATCGACGAGGAGGGCACCGCCACCTCCAAGCTCACCGCCGACGCGCAGAGCACCGCCAGCAAGAACGGCGCGACCTACCAGATGGCGATCGCCACCTTCCGCGGCGCCGGCGGCTTCTCGGTGCTGCAGCCGCTGACCCCGGACCTGAACACCGCCGCCACCAAGACGACCGGCCTCACGCCCTTCAACTATTACAAGAACAGCTGCCCGACCTCGGCCTGCAAATCGTCCGAGATCGGCTATAACGATCAGGATACGGGCAGCAGCGACGCCTTCGACCAGATGAACGCGCTGATCCCCACCCCCAGCACCGGCGTGAAAGGCAACCGGCCTCAGGCGGTGATGTTCGTCGTGACCGACGGAATGCGCGACGAGCAGCGGCCCGGCGGCCGCCCCGAAGTGGCGTTCGACACCAACAAATGCGCGACGCTGAAGCAGCGCGGCATCCGCATCGCCATCCTCTATACCGAATATCTGCCCGAATCGATGACGGGCGACAGCTGGTCGCAGACCAATGTCGCGCCCTATCTCTACAAGGTCGAGCCCGCGCTCCAGGCCTGCGCCTCGCCCGGCCTCTACACCAAGGTCTCGACCAACGACGACATCTACACCGCGCTCGACAATCTCTTCCAGTCCGCCGTGGCGACCGCGCGCATCACCAACTGACCGGCCGGGGGCGGGCGTGAAGCGTAACGCCTGAAACAAAGCGTCGGTGAGGGGAAAAGCCGGAAAAGCTGGTGGCCCCAGAGGGACTCGAACCCCCGACCTGCGGTTTAGGAAACCGTCGCTCTATCCTGCTGAGCTATGGAGCCACGGCTGCCTTCCCTAGTTTCGCGGGCCGGTCGGGTCAACGCGGATGCGGCGCCCGACCGGCGGGCGGTCAGCCGATCTTGAGGTGGTTGCGGCCGCGCACGCGGTTGTTCTTCTTCTTGAGGATGGCGGCGTTGGCGGCATCCTGGCGGGCATGGACGAGCCGCTTGTCGCGCTCGGTCAGATGCCCGCCATGGGCGGCGCGCAGCTGGTCCTCGTACCGCTTGATCGACGCCTGCTGGTCCTTGAGCCGCGCCGCCTCGCGATGCGTGAGCTTGCCGGAGCGCACCCCGGCATCGATCCGCCGCTCCTGGTTGAGCTGGCGCGCATTGACGGGCCCCTGGGCGGAGGCGGCCGTGGCGGCAAGCGCGGCACCGGCGAACAGGAAAGCGGTGAGCGTGCGCATGGAAATCTCCTGAAAACGATCCGAGAGAGGGAAGAACGTAGCGCCGCCGCAAAGGGTTCGCCGGCCGGACGCCGCATCGCACGCACCTATGTGAAAGGCCGGAACGCGCGCGCCCCGAAGCGCGCTTCCGCCTCCCTGCCGATCGGGCACGAGCATGAGGAGAGAGGCGCATGGCGCAGAAGGGCGCGGGCGGAAACGCCGGGGCGATCACCAAGAAGGGCGGCGATCAGGCCAGCGGCAGCACCGGTACCGGGCGCGGCGGCGGCAAGACGGGAAAGACCGGCAAAAGCGGCTGAGCGCGCGGCCGGCGCGCGCGCCTAATTGTCGCGGCCGGAGCCGCGGACCGGCAGCGGCAGCGGCAGGATGTCGATGCCGTCCGCCACCAGCGCCCGCGCCTCGCCGAGCGTCGCCTGGCCATGGATGGCGCGGCTTTCGGCCTCGCCCTCGTGCATCGCCCGCGCTTCCTCGGCGAAGCGCGCGCCGACATGTTCCGAACCCGCCAGCATCCGCGCCTGGAGCGCCGCGAGCGCGCGCAGCGCCGCCTCGCGCTCGGGCGCCGGGGCGCCGCCTTCCCGCGCCTGTGGAACGGGTGCGCGCGTCCGCGCCAGGCGCGGCGCCATCGGCGCCTTTTCCACGCGCCGATCCTCGCACATCGGACAGACCACCAGGCCACGCGCCTGTTGCGCGGCATAGTCGTCCTGGCTGGCGAACCAGGCCTCGAACACATGGCCGTTGGCGCAGGCGAGATCGAACACGATCATGGTCCGATCCGCCGCACCGTGGGAATGGCGCGGCGATGCGCGAGCACCGGTATCCGCTGCCGCGCCGCCGTCACTCGCGCGGGATCGATCTCGACAAAGGCGAGGCCCGGCGTCGCTCCCATATCGAGCAGGATCTCGCCCCAGGGATCGACCACCAGCGAATGGCCGTAGGTCTCGCGGCCATCGTCATGGCGCCCGGTCTGCGCCGCTGCGATCACGAAGGCGCCAGCCTCGATCGCGCGGGCACGGAGCAGCACATGCCAATGCGCGGCGCCGGTCGGCACGGTGAAGGCGGCCGGCACCGCGAGCACGGTCGCACCGGCATCGGAGAGCGCGCGATAGAGATCGGGGAAGCGGAGATCGTAGCAGATGGTCGGGCCGAGCGCGCCCGCCGGCGTATCGACCACCAGCGCCGCCTCGCCCGGCGCGTAGGCGGCCGATTCGCGCCAGCTTTCGCCGTTCGGCAGTTCCACGTCGAACAGGTGGAGCTTGTCGTAGCGGGCGCGGATCGCGCCCGTCCCGTCGATCACGAAGCCGCGATTGACGCACAGACCCGCCGCGTCGGGATCGCGCAGCGCCAGCGATCCGAGATGCAGCCACAGGCCGAGCCGCGCCGCCGTCGCGCGGGCGGCGGCAAGCACCGGATCGCGCGCTTCATCGGTGATGCGCGGACCGGCGCGCGTGCGATCGCGATCGATCAGCCCGGTCATCTCCGGGGTGAAGAGCATCGCCGCCCCGCCGGCCGCCGCCGCCTCCATCGCCGCGACGAGCGTCCGCTGATTCGCGGCGGGATCGATGCCGCTCGTCATCTGGAGAAGGGCGACGCGCATCGCCGCGCTCAGCCGGCGAGCAGCGGATCGAGCCCGCCGGCGCGGTCGAGCGCGGCGAGATCGTCCGATCCGCCGATCGCGCGATCGTCGATGAAGATTTGCGGCACCGTCATCGCATCCGGCTTGCGCGCCAGCATCTCGGCGCGCTTGGGGCCGCCCATGGTGATGTCGTATTCGATCGGCTCGACGCCCTTCTGGGCGAGCAGCCGCAGCGCCCGCACGCAATAGGGGCATCCCATCTTGGTGTAGATCTCGACCTTGGCCACCGCGTCTTCCTTGCCGACCACCCGGATCCTGCCGGACGTGCGGACCTGTGGACGCGAGGGCCGCTTGTCAACCGCGCGCCCGACGCCGCGCACCGCGGCCGCTCAAGCGGAGGCGCCCGGCGGCGGCGTCCGCGCCCAGCAGCGCAGATGCACCGCTTGCGCGCCGGCCGCGCGCAGCGCCGCCGCGCAGGCCCCCGCCGTCGCGCCGCTGGTGACGACATCGTCGATCAGCACCACCGCGCGGCCCGCCAGCATCGGCCGACGATGCGGCGGCACGACAAAGGCCTCGGCCACAGCCGCGCGGCGTGCGGCGCGGCCGAGCCCGCGCAGCAGCGGCGTGGCGCGGCGCCGCACCAGCAGATCGGGCGGGCAGGCATGAGGCCGGCCCCGCGCCAGCGCGCGGGCGAGGAGCAGCGCCTGATTATAGCCGCGACGCCATAGCCGCGCGCGATGCAGCGGCACCGCCACCAGCAGCGCGTCGGGCGGGCAATCCTGCAGGAGGCCGCGCATCAGCCGCGCCATGGTGCGCGCCAGCGCCGGCCGGCCCTGCTTGAGCCGCAGCACCACGGTGCGCGCCGCGCCCGCATAGAAGAGCAGCGCCCGCGCGCTGTCCAGCCGCGCCCCGGCGCTGGCCAGAAGGTCGGCGGCGCAATCCTCGGGCACAAAATCGAGCAGCCGCCAGCATGCGGCGCAGAACAGATGATCGCCCAGCACCACCGTGCCGCAGCCCGGGCAGCGTGGCGGCAAGGCATAGCCGATCAGCGCGGCAAGCAGGGTGCGGGACAGGCGGCGGAGCGACACGCCGCCGGTCTCGCCCGCGCGCGGCGATGCGGGCAAGTTGGGGATGATGCGCGGCGCCCCTCCCCCGCGCCCCTTGCCGCGACCGCACGGCGCGCGCACAAGCGCCGCATGACCGATGCCGCGCCAGAGATTTTCGACCGCCAGCGCCGCCGCGTGCGCCGCGACCGCGCGGCCGCCCGCATCGCCACCCACGGTTTTCTCGTCGATCATATCGCCGACGAGCTGCTCGGCCGGCTGGATGGCGTGGACCGGCGCTTCACGCGCGCGCTGCTGATCGGGGCCTCGCCGCGCCTGGCGGACGCGCTGGCGGCGCAGGGGATCACGACGCTGACGGTGGACGCAGGCTATGCGCTCGCGCGGGCGGCGGGCGGTATCCAGGCCGATGAGGATCGCCTGCCCATCGCCGATGGCAGCATGGATCTCGTCCTGTCCGCCGGTGTGCTCGACAGTGTCAACGATCTGCCGGGCGCCTTGCTGCTGATCCGCCGGCTGCTGCGGCCCGATGGCCTGTTCCTCGCCGGCTTCGCAGGCGCCGGATCGCTGCCGCGGCTGCGCGCGGCCATGCTCGCCGCCGATCTGCTCGGGCGCGGCGCCGCACCCCGGCTCCATCCGCAGATCGACGTGCGCGGCGCGGGCGATCTGCTCGGCCGCGCGGGCTTCACCCTGCAGGTGGCGGACGGCGAAGGGCTGGACGTGCGCTATCGCGATATGGACGCGCTGCTCGCCGATCTCCGCTTCTCCGGCCTGGGCAGCGTGCTCGCCGAGCGCGGGCCGGCGCTGGACCGGATGCAGGCGGCGCAGGCCCATGCGCATTTTCTCGCCGGCGCCGATCCGGACGGGCGCGTCACCGAGCGGTTCGAGCTGGTCTATTGCACCGCCTGGTCGCCCGATCCCAGCCAGCCCCGGCCGGCGCGGCGCGGCAGCGCCACCGCCTCGCTCGCCGCCGCGCTCAGGCCGCCGGCCTGACCGCGATGGAGACGCCACCGCGCGTCGCGACCGAGGCGGACATCACCGCGCTCGCCGCGCTCAAGGTCCGCACCTTTCGCGAAACCTTTCTTGAGGATTTCGCCATCCCCTATCCGCCGCGCGATCTGGCGGCGTTCGAGCGGCGCTATTATGCGCCCGCGCGGATCGCGGCCGAGCTGGACGATCCCGCGCGGCTGACGCTGGTGAGCGAAACGGCCGACGGCCTGATCGGCTATGCGCAGATCGGCCCGTGCCGGCTTCCGCATGAAGAGGCCCGGCCCGAGCAGGGCGAGCTGTACCAGCTCTATGTCGCGCGGCCGGGCCAGGGCCGCGGCTTCGGGCGCCTTCTCCTGGCGGCGGCGCTGGCGGCGCTGGAGAGCCGCTTCCCCGGCCCGCATTGGCTCGGCGTCTGGTCGGGCAATCACCGCGCCCAGGCCGTGTACCGCGCGCGCGGCTTCGAGCCGGTGGGCAGCTACGCCTTCGCGGTGTGGGACTGGACCGATCACGAGCTGATCTTCCGCCGACCCGGCTGACCATCGGCCGAGCGGGCGCCGGCCAAAGCGGCGCGCCTGCCAAGCGACGGATATCACAGGTTTTCGCCAGCAATGTTTAATCGCGTCCACGAAGCGTCAGACTGGTTCTTGATCGATACGATTAAAGATATTCGGTGTTACTGTTTATGGTAAGATCAGTTACATCGAGTAACTGCGCCTAGATGCTTGACTCTACTTGAGTCGAATATTAGAGACCGCCCCGGCTAGTCGTGAGCGTGTTTGCCCCGGCGGCATCCTAGCCCGCTATCGACCTGTTCGATCCCGGCCGCCTTCTACGCACGGAGAGAGCAATGCACCGTTTTTCCCCTGCGCTGGTCGGCGCCACCCTGGCGCTCGCCCTCGGCACGCCGGTCGCCGCGCATCAGACGCGCAAACCCGCCCCCAGCATCAACGTGATGGCGGAAACGCCCGCGCAATGGCAGGCGCGCATCAACGAGAGCCTTGATCGCAATCTCGTCTATCCCACCATGTTGAGCACCGCGCCGGCGCCCGATGGCGTGGTGCGGATCGCTTTCCGGTGCAGCGAGACCGGCCAGCCCCAGGCGGTGCGGCTGATCGAGAGCGGCGGCTCGCACGCGCTCGATCGCGCCGCGCTGAAGGCGGTCGCCTCGATCGAGACGCTCCACCCGCTGCCCGCCGGCATCGACCATGATCGCGCCATGGAGGCCTGGATCGTCTTCGCCTCGGACGAGGCGGGCGTCGCCCGCCAGCGCCGCCTCCTCACCGAGCGGACGGAGCGCCTGGCGCGTCGCCTGCGCGAGAGTGATCCCCGCTACGCCGAGACCGCCCCGCTCATCATCGCGGCGGTCCACTGAGCCGCGCGGCGCGGCGGCGGCGCTCCGCCCGCCGCCGCGCCCCGCCTCACAGCAGCGCTTCCAGCAGGCCGATCAACGGGCGGTCGGGCGCGGGCATGGCGAGCCCGTGCAGCGCCACCGGGCGCACCCATTGCAGCGCCCGCGCCGCGCGGGGCTGCGGCTGGCCGTGCCATTTGCGGCAGACATGGAGCAGCAGCAGGATCTGCCGCGCGCCCACCGGCTCGCAGGCGAACACCGCCGGCGCCAGGCAGGCCGCCTCGACCCGGATGCCGAGTTCCTCGTCCAGCTCGCGCACCAGCGCCGCCACCGGCGTCTCGCCGGGCTCGATCTTGCCGCCCGGAAATTCCCACAGCCCGGCCTGCGCGCCATCGTCGCGCTGCTGCACCAGCACGCGGCCATCGGCATCGACCAGCGCCGCCGCCGCCACCAGGATCATGATCGAATCCCCTTGCGCAAAATCGGCAAACCACATGCTTTGTTAACGCCCTCGTCCGATAGCAAGCCCGAACGGCTTTCCGCCCGAGGAGTTCGCCCATGCGCCGCCCCGGCCGCCTGCTGTCCGATGCGGGCGGCGCCACAGCGATCGAATATGGCCTTATCTGCGGGCTCATCATTGTCGCGCTGCTCGGCGGGCTGGCGCTGCTCGGCGATGGCGCGGTGGGCCTGATCGGCTCCGTGGCCACGCGGGTAAATCAAGTCGGCTGAGGCTCTTAAGCTTTTAGTTACCGCCAGCGGGTACAGCCCGTGTTGCAGACCCAAAGGGGCTCGCCGGGTAAACCATCGCAGCGGACGTAGGAGATTTTTACGATGCGCAAGTTCATCAAGAACAACAAGGGCGCCACCGCCATTGAGTACGGCCTGATCGCCTCGCTCATCGCCATCGCCGCCATCGGTGGCATGTCGGCGCTCGGCACCAAGCTGAGCAGCACCTTCACCAACGTGTCGAACAACCTGAAGTAAGATCAGGCGCGGCGCCTCCAGGCGCCGCGATGCGCGACAAGACGCCCCGGGTCGGCCCGTCCGCCCCGGGGCGTTGCGCGTTCGGCGCGCGTCAGGCGATCGCCAGATATTTCTCGCGCCGCCGCGCCCGCAGCGCCTGCGGCTCGAGGCCGTCGAACCGCTGCAGCTCTTCCACCAGCGCCTGGCCGAGCGTGGCGATCGCCTGCTCGCGCGCGCGATGGGCGCCGCCCAGCGGCTCGGGCACGATGCGATCGACGATTCCGAGCTTGGCGAGATCCTGCGCGGTCACCTTCATCGCCTCGGCGGCGTCGGCAGCGCGTTCGGCGGTGCGCCACAGGATCGAGGCGCAGCCTTCCGGCGAGATCACCGAATAGACGGCATGCTCGAACATCAGCAGCCGGTTGGCGGAGGCGAGCGCGACCGCGCCGCCCGATCCGCCCTCGCCGACGATCGCCGCCACCAGCGGCACGCCGAGCGCGAGGCACGCTTCGGTCGAGCGCGCGATGGCCTCGGCCTGGCCGCGCTCCTCGGCCTGCACGCCCGGAAAGGCGCCGGACGTATCCACCAGCGTCACCACCGGCAGGCCGAAGCGATCGGCCAGCTCCATCAGCCGAATCGCCTTGCGATAGCCCTCGGGCTTGGCCATGCCGAAATTGTGGCGCAGCCGGCTGGCGGTATCGTCGCCCTTTTCATGGCCGATCACCATTACGCGGCGGCCGCCGATCCGCCCCAGCCCGCCGATGATGGCGAGATCGTCGGCAAAGGCGCGATCGCCCGCCAGCGGCATGAAATCCGTCACGAAGCCGGCGAGATAATCCTTCAGATGCGGCCGCTGCGGGTGCCGCGCCACCTGCGTCTTCTGCCAGGGGCTGAGCTTGGCATAGGTATCGCGGAGCATCTTCTCCGCCTTGGCCTCGAGCTTCGACACCTCCTGCTCGATATCGAGCGCGCCGGCATCGGCGGTGGCACGAAGCTCGGCGACGCGCGCGGTCAGCTCGGCGATCGGCTTTTCAAAGTCGAGAAACTGCATGGCGGAGCCGGTTAAGCCGTGGGGGAAGCGCCGTCAACGCAGAGCATGGCGAGCGGATGGCGGGCATTGACCAGCGCGACCAGCCGGGCGCTGTCGACATGGGTGTAGATCTGCGTGGTGGCGATGTCGGCATGGCCCAGCATCGCCTGCAGTGCGCGCAGATCCGCGCCCCCCTCCAGCAAATGGGTGGCGAAGGCATGGCGCAGCACGTGCGGGCTGATCCGCTCGGGCGGGATGCCCGCCTCGGCGCCGAGCGCGCGGACCAGCTGGTAGAGGCGGATGCGGCTGAGATGCTTGGCGCCCGAGGGGAAGAGCCAGGGCTGGCCGGCGGGCACATGCGCCCGCCAGGCGGCCACCGCCGCAAGCGCCCGATCGGAGATCGGCACCAGCCGCTCGCGGCCGCCCTTGCCGGTGAGGATGCAATAGGGCTGGCCGTCGCGCACCGCGCCGCGCGGCAGCGAGACCAGCTCGGTGGCGCGCAGCCCCGATCCGTAGAGCAGCTCGAACAGCGCCGCGAGGCGGAGATCGAGCGGGCGCGGCGCGGCGACCGCCAGCCGCGCCGCCAGCGCCGCGAACAGCCGCTCGACATCGCCATGGCCGAGAATCTTGGGCAGGCCGCGCGGGATCTGGCCGCGCGGCAGCGCTCCGGACGGATCATCGGCCCGCGCGCCCTCATCCACCAGAAAGCCGAAGAAGCGCCGACACGCCGCCGATTTGCGCGCGATGCTGGCGCGGGCGAGCCCCTGCCAGCTCTCCGCCAGCCGGGCGAGCGCGGCGCCGTCCGCCTGCGCCAATCCGCCGTCGAGCACCGCCGAGGCGCCGCGCAGATCGGTGGCATAGGCGAGCAGCGTGTTGCGCGCCGCGCCCGATTCGGCGGCGAGCGCCTCGAGGAAGCGGGCGATCGCGCGGCCATCCTCGCCCGCCGCCATCGCCGCCGCCGCGCTCATGTCCGCATCAGCGCCTCGGCGGCGATCATCCGCGCCTCCGGCTCGAGCCCGACCGCGCGCAGCGCCGCCACGATATGGTAGAGGAAGACGGGCGAAACCTGCGTCCAGTCGCTGGTCTGCATGCCGGTGGCGGCGAGCAGCGCCACCGTGGCGGGCTCGCGCCGCGCCGCCGCCGCGTCGATCGCGCGGGTCCAGCTGTTGGCGCTGGCGAGCGGCACGCCCAGTTCGCCGCCCAGCCCATCGACGCGGGCGGGATCGAGCCGCCCCAGCCCGGCGAGCCCGGCGAAGAAAAGCTGGGCGCGCAGCCGCGCCGCGCCCCGGCCACCGCTGCCGAAGCCCGCCACGGCGCCGGCATCGAATCGCACAGAACCCGGCGCGCCGACCGCGAGCAGCGCGCGCGCCTCCTCGCCGGGCGTGCCGCGCAGCCCGGCCGCGATCGGCGCCCAGCGCGCCGCCGGCAGATCGAGCCCGGCCGAGAGCATCGCGGCGATCAGCCCCGGCGCGTCGTCGGCCTGGTCGGCGCTCGGCGCGATGCGCGCGGCGGCATAGGCGGTGAGCAGCTTGCCGGCATAGGCATCCCGCTCGGTGACGGGATCGGTCCAGAGCGTGCGCAGCGCGGCCATCCGGTCGCCCACATCGCGCGCGGCATAGGCGGCGCGCAGCCGGCCCGCCGGGCTCTGGTCCATCGCGAGCGGATCGCCCTCCTCGGCGGCGGCGGCATAGGCGTCGATCAGATCGCCCGCCGAGAGCACGCCGAGCGTCGCGGCGATGCGCGCGGCCCCCAGCCGCGCCGCGATCGGCAGCATCGGCGCGCGTGCCCGCCACGCCTGCATCGCCAGCGGCGCGCGGTCATAGAGGCTGTCGGGAATGGCGAAGCCCAGCGCGGCGCCGAGGCCGAACCGCCAGGGGGTGAGCATATCCACCTGATCCCAGCGGATGCCGGGCGCGCGCCGCGCATTGGTGCCGGCGCCGACGACGCGCTCGGCGAGCAGCAGATCGATGCCGCGCACCCCGTGCGCGCCGGCGCGGGCATGGTCGATCAGCGCGGAGGCGGTGCCGCTCTCGCCCGCGAGCCCCGCGCACATCGCCCGCGCCAGCGTCCAGACGCCGCCCTGGCCCGCGGCCTCGGCCTCGTCGGCGACCGGGCAGAGCGCGGCGGGATCGGCGCTCGCCAGCGCGGCGTCGAGCAGCGCGCTGCGAAGCGCCGGCGTGGCCCGGTCGCTGTCCACCGCCTGCGCCAGCAGCCGCGCGGCATCGGCCTCGCCCAGCCGCGCGAGCAGCGCCACCCGCGCCGCCACCCAATCCGCCGGATCGATGCCGGGCGGCGTGTCGCTCTCGGTGACGAGCGCGCGGCGCAGCAGCATGGCGACCCAGCGCGACGCCACCGGCGCATCGAGTCGGGTCATCAGCGTCGCGAGATAGCGGCCCGGCCGCGCGCCGAAGCCATCCTCGGCAAAGCCGGTGACGGCGGGCGAGACGATGCCGATTCGATCAAGGTCACGCCGGGCGCCGGCCGGCACATCCTGCTTGCGCAGCGCCTCGGCGGCGGCGGCGGCCTGGGCCTCCGCCACCTGATCGCGCGCCGTAGCCTGTTCGGCCTCGTCGATCTGCTCGGCGCTGGGCGGCGGCGGTGCCAGCGGCACCGGCGGGGCGGTGGCGGCGGCAGGAGCGGCCGCCGGCGCGGCGGGCGCCGGCCGCGCGGGCGCGGTGGGCGCCGGCGGCGTGGGATCGCCAAAGCCCGGCGGTAGGATGGATTGGGGGGATTGCTGGCCTTGCGCCGGCAATCCCGGCAGGAGCGCGCCGAGCGCGACGGCGAGCGCCAGCCCCGCCTTACTGCTTGGCCGCATCGCCGTTCAGCGTCACCACCTTCTCGATCCGGTGCGGCGGCACTTCGGCCGAGCGACGCGACAGCGCCACCAGCCCGCCGACGATCGCGATGAGGAGGATCAGGAGGATGATGGTGGCACGCGACATGCTCTAATCCGAAATGGCCGGTGGGAAGGGCGGAGGAAGCTGCTTTTGCCGTGCGGCGAGGCGCGTGTATAGCCCCGCCGCCATGTCTCGTTCCAGCCGCCACCGATCCCGCGCGCCGCAGCGCTTCACCCGACCGCTGGTGCTGGTCGGGCTGATGGGGGTCGGCAAGTCCACGGTCGGGCGCCGGCTGGCGACGCGGCTGACCCTGCCCTTCGTCGATGCGGATCGCGAGATCGAGGCGGCCGCCGGGCTGCCCATTCCGGAAATCTTCGCGCGCTACGGCGAGGCCGGCTTCCGCGATGGCGAGCGTCGCGTGATCGCGCGGCTGATCGACGGCCGGCCGCGCGTGGTCGCCACCGGCGGCGGCGCCTTCATGAACGACGAGACGCGCGCGCTCATCCTCGACAAGGCGATCGCGATCTGGCTCGACGCCGATGTCGATGTGCTCGCCGAGCGGGTCGGACGGCGCGGCGATCGCCCGCTGCTCGCCGGGCGCGATCCCCGCGCCGTGCTCACCGAACTCGCCGCCGTGCGCAACCCGGTCTATGCGCTCGCCCATATCCATATCCGGTCCGAGCCGCTGCCGCACGAGGCGACGGTGGACGCCATCATGAAGGCGCTGCAGCCATGATCGAAATCCCCGTAGCCCTGGGCGCGCGCAGCTATGTCGTCAGCATTGCCGAAGGCGGGCTCGACGAGGCCGGAACGCGGCTCGCCCCCTATGCCGCGCGCGGGCTGCTGCCGATCGTCACCGATGCCCATGTCGCGGCGGCGCAGCTGCCGCGCCTCGCCGCCAGCCTCGCCGCCGCCGGCATCGCGGCGCCCGTGCTCACCCTGCCGCCCGGCGAGGGCAGCAAGAGCTGGGGGCAGCTGGAAGCGCTGCTCGACGGGCTGCTCGCGCTCGGCATCGAGCGCGGCGATCATATCCTCGCGCTCGGCGGCGGCGTGATCGGCGATCTCGTCGGCTTCGCCGCCTCCATCCTCAAGCGCGGCTGCGGCTTCGTGCAGGTGCCGACGACGCTGCTCGCCCAGGTCGATTCCTCGGTCGGCGGCAAGACCGCGATCAACACGCGCGCGGGCAAGAATCTGGTCGGCACCTTCTACCAGCCGGCGCATGTGCTGATCGATCCGACCACGCTGGACAGCCTGCCCGCGCGCGAGCGCCGCGCCGGCTATGCCGAGGTGATGAAATACGGCCTGATCGACGATCCGGCCTTCTTCGCCTGGTGCGAGGCCGAGGGCGCGGCGCTGCTCGCCGGCGATCCGGCGGCGCGGCGCCACGCCATCGCCACCTCGGTCGCGGCCAAGGCGCGCATCGTCGCCGCCGACGAGCGCGAGACGGGCGGCACGCGCGCGCTGCTCAATCTCGGCCACACCTTCGGCCATGCGCTGGAGGCCGAGACGGGCTTTTCGGACCGGCTGCTCCATGGCGAGGCCGTGGCCTGCGGCATGGCGCTGGCCTTCCGCTTTTCGGTCGCGCAGGGTCTGTGCGCGGCCGAGGATGCCGCGCGCGTCGCCGCGCATATCGCCGGCGCCGGCCTTCCCGCCACGCTGGCCGAGGCCGGCATCGCCGCTTCGGGCGAAGCGCTGGTCGCGCATATGGCGCACGACAAGAAGCGCGAGGCGGGGCGCCTGCCCTTTCTGCTCGCGCGCGGCATCGGCCGGACCTTTCTCGCGCGCGATGTCGATCTCACGGCGGTGGCGCGCTTCCTCGATGCGGAGGCCGCGCGCTGATCGGCAGGGCGCGCGGGCGCGCCGCGCTCAACGGTAGCGGCGGAGCCAGGCGGTGCGCGCCCGCGTCTGCTTGGCCAGGCAGGCTGGACGGTTGAGCTGCTCGATCGTGCCGGCGCCAGGCGCCGTCGAAAGCGGGCAGGCCGCGTCGCGCCGGCCGATCCAGTCGCGCTGCGCGGCCCGCAGCATCGCCTGCCGCGCCGGCGGCAGACGCCGCATCACCGCGCGATAGGTGGCGTTGAGCGTCGCGTCGGCGCGCCGATAGTCGGCGCCGAAACACGCCGCCATCGCGAGCGTGACGCCCTGCGCCGCGGCGCCGCTGCCGAGACATTGATCGAGCGGGGTGGCGGGCTTGGGCGCGGCGGCGGCCGCCAGCGCCAGCGCCAGCATCAGCATGGCCGGTCGCCCGCCGTCGGCGGTGACGCCGCGATGCGATCGGCGCCGGCGGTGCTCCGGCCCGCCCGCAGCGCGCGGACGGCGAGCAGCAGCCAGCCGAGGATGAGCGCGGCGCCTCCCAGCGGCGTGATCGCGCCGAACCAGCGCGGCGCACCAAAGGCCATCAGGTAGAGCGTGCCGGCGAACAGGCCGCCGCCGCCGACGAAGCACCAGCCCGCCGCCCGGCCGCCCGGCCGCGCCATCACCGTAAGCGCGGCCACGGCATGGATCAGCTGATAATGGGCGCCGGTGCGCAGCCATTCGGCGGCGGGGCCGGTGGCGCCATGCGCGCCATAGGCGCCGGCCGCCACCGCCATGGCGCCGGCCAGCGCCGCGCACGCGTCCAGCAGCATCTCAGCGCTCCCCGTCCAGGCTGGTCGTCTCGAGCCCGGGCCGGTACATCAGCCCGATGGCGGCGCGCATATCGCCCTTCTTGCGCTGCGCGGTCATGCGGCGGCTGTCGCGCTCGCGATAGTCGCTTTCGATCCGCTCGACCTCCTCCTCCTCGAGACCGAGCGCGACGAGCGCCTGCCGGCCCATGCACACCGCGCTTTCGAACACCTCGCGCACCGAGCCCGCGATCTCGATGCCGTGCAGCGCGATCGCGTGGCGCCGGTCATAGAGGCGGACGAGGATGCGGATCGAGGGAAAGGCCTCGCGTATCGCGCGCAGCGTCTCGGCGTCGGGCTTCTCGTCATCGATGCACAGGCACAGCAGCCGCGCCTCGCCCGCGCCCGCCTGGCGGAGCAGGTCGAGCCGCATGCCATCGCCGTAATAGACCTTGATCTCCATGCGATCGCCAATGTCGATCACGGCGGGATCGAGATCGATGATCGTCACCGAAAGCCCGTGGGCGAGCAGCATTTGGGTCACCGTCTGGCCGAACCGGCCATAGCCGACAACGATCGCGCTCGCCTGCTCGGCCTCGTCCGGAGTGGACAGGCCGCGCAGCTTGGCCCCCGCCTCCTCGCCGCCGAAGCGCCGCGCCAGCGACATCAGGAAGGGCGTGGTCGCCATCGAAAGCGTCACCACCGCCGAGAACAGGCTCGCCGCCTGCGGCGCGATCAGCATCGCGGCCTGCGCCTGGCCGAACAGCACGAAGCCGAACTCGCCGCCCTGGCTCAGCAGCAGCCCGAGCGCGAAGGCGGCCTTGCGCTCCATCCCCACGAGCCGGGCGATGACGAACAGCACCAGCGTCTTCACCACGATCAGCGCGGCCGCGAGCGCCAGTACGAATAGCGGCCGCGTGGCGATCGCGGTCAGATCCAGCATCATGCCGATGGTCAGGAAGAAGAGGCCGAGCAGGATCGAGCGGAAGGGCTCCACATCCGCCTCGAGTTCGTGGCGATAGGGGCTGTCCGCCAGCATCACCCCGGCGACGAAGGCGCCGAGCGCGGTCGAGAGATGCAGCACCTCCATCAGCGCCGCCGCGACGAGCACGGTGAACAGGCCCGCCGCGACGAACATCTCGCGCTCGCCCAGCCGGCCGATCAGCCGGAACAGCGGATTGAGCAGGAAGCGGCCGAGCAGCACCAGCGCGAGAATGGCGCCGAGCGTGGACAGGCCCATCACCCAGCCGGGCGGATCATGCGCATCGGCCGGCGCGCGCGACAGGGCGGCGATCACCGTGATCAGCGGGATGATCGAGAGATCCTGGAAGAGCAGGATGGAGAAGGCCCGCTCGCCAAAGGGCGTGTGGAAGCGGCCCTGGCTGCGCAGCAGCGGCAGCACCTGCGCGGTGGAGGACAGCGCCAGCGGCAGGCCCAGCGCAAGCGCCGCCGCCGGGCTGAAGCCGGTGAAGAAGAACACCACCGCGCTGATCGCCAGCCCCGCGATCAGCACCTGCGCGAGGCCGAGGCCGAAAATCTCCTTGCGCAGATCCCAGAGCCGGCGCGGCCGCAATTCCAGCCCGACGAGGAAGAGCAGCAGGGTGATGCCGAAATCGGCGATGCCCATCTTGCCCTCGGCATCGCCGACCAGCCCCAGCATCTGCGGCCCGATCGCGACCCCGGCGACGAGATAGCCCAGCACCGCGCCCAGGCCGAAGCGCCGGAACAGCAGCACCGCCGGCAGCGCGGCGCCCAACATGGTGGCGCCATCATAGAGAAGCGTGGTGGGATCGGCGCCGCCGCTCACGCCGGCACGTCCGCCCGCGCGGCCGCCTGCGCGGCGGCGTCCGCCACCGCCTCGAACGCCAGCCGGATCGAGGCGTGGCGCGCGCTGTGCGCCCGCGCCGGGCCGAAAATCTCCAGCCCCGGCCAGGCGCCGCTATCGTCCCGATCGCCCGCCAGAAAGGCGCCCAGCGCGTCGCGCGCCGCCGCCAGCTCCCCCGGGGTGCGGCCGATCGCGTGATCGCCCATCAGCGCCGCCGAGGCCTGGCCGAGCGCGCAGGCGCGCACCTCCTGCCCCAGCGCCGCCACGCGCCCGTCCGCGTCGAGCCGCACCGTCACCGTCACCCGGCTGCCGCAGATCGGCGACCGCCGCTCGGATCGGCCCTCCGCCGGATCCAGAAGCTGGTGATGCGGAATGCTCGCCGCGAGGCGCAGGATGGTGGAATTGTAGAGCGCTGCCGACATGCGCTCCAGATAGGCCGTCAGGCGCCATCCGTCGAGTTCGAGACGGCAACGTCGTCCGCCGGCGTGCCCAGCCGGCGCCGCGCGACGAGATCGTCGATCGCCCGGCGGCTCGCCTGGAGCAGCTTGTAGCTGCGCGCGGTGCGCACCCAGTCGGGGCGCGCGGCGGTGCCGCCAAAGCCGATATCATAGACGAGATTGCCCGCCATGAAGAGCAGGGTGACGCCGATCAGCCCCTTGATCGCGCCGAAGCCCAGGCCGAGCAGCCGGTCCACCGGCCCGAGCACCGAGGTGCGCGTGCGTCGGCCGATCCGCTCCGCCAGGAAGCGGCCGCCGAAAAAGACGAGCCCACTCACCGCCACAAAGGCGAGCAGCCCCGCCCCGGCGCGCGTGGTGAGATAATGACCGAGCAACAGCGTGGCCGGCGCGTAGAACAGCTTGAGCGCGATCACCACGCCCACCCAGGCGAAGAGCGACAGCACCTCCCAGACAAAGCCGCGCATCAGCCCCAGCGCGGCGCCGCCGCCGATGAAGAGCAGCACCACGATGTCGAGCAGGGTCAGCGAGGCCATGGCGCGGCTCTAGGTGGCGCGCCCAGGGCCGTCAACGCGCGCACGCGCCGCGCGCCGCGCGCGTCACTCGGTCGTCGCCCCGCGCGCCGCCTCGCGCCGGCTCGTCACCGTCGCCACGATCACGTGGAGCAAAGTCTGACCCAGCGCATCCTCGACATGGACGCGCCAATGCCCCTCCCCCGCGAAGCCCGGATGTTCCGCCAGATAGGCGCCGAGCGTGCGCACCGCCTCGATCCGCGCCGCGTCCAGGCTCTCGCTCTCGATCGCCCGCCGATCTTGTTCCCGTCCCTCGAAACTGATGAAGTAGGTCGCCATTTCGGCCCTTTCTCATGCGCCCCTCCCACCGCCAACGCGCCGCGCCGCCCGGCGGGCGCAGGGGCGCACGCCCGGCAGGGGCAAGTCCTTGGCCCACCCGCCGGCTCAGCGACCCAGCAGATGGTCCACCAGCGCGCCGAGGCTGGCGAAACGGCTGGCGGCGAGCGGGCTCGGCTCGGCGGCGGCGGCGCTGTGCGGGAGCAGCGCGCGCTCGAAGCCGAGCTTGGCGGCCTCCTTCAGCCGCAGCCCGGCATGGGCGACGGGCCGCAGCTCGCCCGACAGCGCGACTTCGCCGAAGGCCACCGCATCCGCCGGCACCGGCCGCTCCGCCAGGGCCGAGACCAGGGCCGCCGCCACCGCCACGTCCGCCGCGGGATCGGTGACGCGATAGCCGCCGGCGACGTTGAGATAGACTTCGGCGGTGGAGAAGCTCAGCCCGCAGCGCGCCTCCAGCACCGCGAGGATCATCGCCAGCCGCCCGGAATCCCAGCCGACTACGGCGCGACGCGGCGTCGCCCCGCTGGCCAGCCGCACCGTCAGCGCCTGGATCTCCACCAGCAGCGGGCGCGTCCCCTCGATCGCGGGGAAGACCACCGCGCCCGCCACCCCCTCGTCGCGCTGGGTGAGGAACAGCGCGGAGGGATTGCTCACCTCGCCCAACCCCTCCTGCCCCATGGCGAAGACGCCGATCTCGTCCGTCCCGCCGAAGCGGTTCTTGATCGCGCGCAGCACGCGATATTGGTGGCTGCGCTCGCCCTCGAAGGAGAGGACGGTGTCCACCATATGCTCGAGCACGCGCGGGCCCGCGATCGCGCCGTCCTTGGTGACATGGCCGACGAGCATCAGCGCCGCGCCGCTCTCCTTGGCGTAGCGGATCAGTTCCTGCGCCGAAGCGCGCACCTGGCTGACGGTGCCGGGCGCGCCTTCGATCGCGTCGCTGTGCATGGTCTGGATCGAATCGATCACCAGCAGCGCCGGGGTCGGCCCGCCCGCCAGCGTGGCGAGGATATCGCGCACCGAGGTGGCGGAGGCGAGCTGGACGGGCGCCTTGTCCAGCCCCAGCCGGCGCGCGCGCAGCCGCACCTGATCGGCCGCCTCCTCGCCGGAAATATAGGTGACGCCGCGCCCGGCCAGCGCCAGCCGCGCGGCGGCCTGGATCAGCAGCGTGGATTTGCCGACGCCCGGATCGCCGCCGATCAGCGTCGCCGAGCCCGCGACGAGGCCGCCGCCCAGCGTGCGATCCAGTTCGGCGATGCCGGTGGCGAGCCGGGGCGGCACGGGAATTTCGGCGTCCAGCCCCACCAGCGTCACGGCGCGGCCGCCGCGCCGCAGATCATGCTTGGCGGCGAACACGCTGGCCGTGGGCGCGGCCTCCTCGCTCAGCGTGTTCCATTCGGCGCAATCGCCGCACTGGCCCTGCCAGCGGTGCGACACGCCGCCGCACGCCTGGCAGACATATCGCCGCGCCACCTTCGCCATGTCCGCCCCGTCATCCGTTGAACGAAGCGGGAACATAGCAAGGCGCGGCGCGGCCGACAACCGCGCCGCGCGCGTCGCCGCTTACTGGGCGGAGAGGCCCTGCACCATTTCCAGGTGATGCTGCACGATCGGCGCGATCTCGCCGGCGGCCTGCTTCAGATGGGTGGCGGTGCCGTTGTTGGCATAATCCTGCATCAGCGCCAGCGCCTCCTGGTGCGCGGCCTGCTGCTGCGTCACATAGAGCCGGTCGCGCTCGGCGCCCTTGACGGCCTTGAGCTGAGCGATCTTACGCGCCTTGTCGGGGGTCAGCTTGGGCGTCATCGGCGGCAGCTTGTCCTGGCTGGCAGCCTTCGTGACCATCGCCGTGCTCTTGGTGTGGTCGGTGATCATCTGCTGCGCGAAGCTCTTGATCTCGCGGTTGGACGAAGCCAGCTCGAGCCGCGAGGACTGGATTTCGAACTGATCGCTCGCGCCCGCCTTGGCGACGAAATCCTTGGGCGAGGTGGCGGTCTGCGCCTGGGCGCCGGCGGCGAGGCCAAGGCCGAGGGCGGCGACGAGCAGGGAATGGCGAACGAGCATGGCAATCCTCCCAAAGATCCGCGAGGCAGTCGCCCCACACGTCGCCCCAACGCGCCACGAGCCGCTTATGTCCTGAGATAAGATGTTGATTGATATACGTTAATCTCCTGTGTTGCAGGCCCGGAGCGAAGCTGTAGGCTGATCCTATGCGGGAGAGGGAATTGCGCCTCGCGCTGGTCTGCTATGGCGGGATCAGCCTGGCGGTCTGGATGCACGGCATCACGCGCGAGGTGTGGCACCTCGCGCGCGCCGGACGGACAGGCGCTACGCCTGAGGGCCCGGTGGAGCGCGTCTATGCCGATCTGCTCGCCGCGCTCGAGGGCGCCGGACTGCGGCTGACGGTATTGGTGGATATATTGGCCGGCGCTAGCGCGGGCGGGCTCAACAGCATCTTTCTCGGCCATGCCATCGCCACCGGCCGCTCGCTCGATCCGCTGACGTCGCTGTGGCTGGACAAGGCCGATATCGAGGCGCTGATGGATCCGGCCGCCCGCCCCGGCTCCCGGCTCGCGAAAATGTGGGCGACGCCGCTCGCCTGGGCGGCGGCGGCGCGCGAGGCGGGGCTCGCCGCCGATCTCGATGCCGAGGCGCGCGAACAGGTGCGCGCCAAGCTCGGCGGCTTTGTCCGGTCGCGCTGGTTCGAGCCGCCCTTCGGGGGCGCCGGCTTTTCGGGGCTGCTGCTCGATGCCTTCGATCGGATTGACGCCGGAACGGCGGGGCCGCCGCTGCTGCCGCCGGGCCATCCGCTGGACCTGTTCGTCACGGTCACCGATTTCCACGGCTATCCCGAACGGCTGCGGCTCCACTCGCCCGCCGAGGTGGTGGAGACGGAGCATCGCCTCACGCTCGCCTTCCGCGATCGCGGGGCGGGCGCGCGGCGGCTGGCCGATCCCATCGATCTCGTCTTCGCCGCGCGCGCCACCGCGAGCTTTCCGGGCGCCTTCCCGCCCTTCACCGTCGCCGAACTGGACGCGCTGCTCGCCGCGCGCGGCCGCCCCTGGCCGGGACGCGCCGCCTTCCTCGCCCGGGCCCTGCCGCGCCACTGCGCCGCCGGGCTGGTCGAGCAGGCGGTGCTGCTGGATGGCTCGGTGCTGGCCAACGCGCCCTTCGCGCCGGCGATCGCGGCGTTGCGCAACCGTCCGGCGCGGCGCGAGATCGTGCGGCGCTTCCTGTGCGTCGATCCGCATCCCGGCACGCACCTCGTGCAGCTGCGCGGCGGCGGCGGCGCGGCGGCGGGGCCGCCTTCCTATCTCGCGACGCTGCTCGGTGCCCTGTCGGACATTCCCCGGCAGCAGCCGATCCGCGACGCGCTGGAAGCGCTGGAGCGCCGCTCCGCCGCCATCGCCCGGATGCGGCGCCTCACCGAGCGGCTCGCCCCCTATGTCGAGCAGGCGAGCGAGGCGGCCTTGGGGCCGATGCTGCTGGTGGACCGGCTCACCCCGGCACGGCTGGGCGCGTGGCGCCGCCGCGCCGCCCGCCGCGCCGCGCGCCACGCCGGCTATGCCCATGCCGCCTACGCCGCGCTGAACCTGGCCGCCATTCTCGACGAGATCGCGACGCTGTTCGCCGCGCTGGGCGGCGCCGCGCCGGCGGCGCTGCGCACCGCGCTGGATGCCGCCACCCAGGGGCTCGACGCCGCCGGCATCCACGGATTCTTCGAGGCGCAGGATCTGCGCGGGCGGATCCGCCGGCTGCGCGGCGTCGCGCGGCGGCTGGATCGACTGGAGGAGGCGGGGGATCTTGCCCCGGCCGAGGCGCAGCCCGCGCGCGAGGCGCTGCTCGCCGCGCTGGCGCCCTTCCTCGCGCTCGCCGGCGACGATGGCTATGATCCCGCGCTCGCCGCGCTGGCGGCCGACGCCCCCGCCGCGCCGATGGCGGCGCTCGCCGCGCTGGCGGCGGCGCGCGCGCTGCCCGCGCAGGATGCGGAGGCCGATCGCCTGCTCGCCGCCGCGCTGGCGCCGCTGCCGCGCGCGCCGCGCCGGGCGCTGCTGCTCGCCTATTGCGGCTTCCCCTTCCACGATGCCGCCACCCTGCCCCTGCTCCAGGGCGACGGGCTGGACGAGAATGATCCCGTCGCGGTGGATCGGCTGGCCCCCGAAGATGCCGTGGCGATCCCCGGCTTCGGCCCGGATCCGCTGCTCAAGGGGCTGCGCTTCCACGGCTTCGGCGCCTTTTTCAGCCGCGTCTGGCGCGAGCATGATTATCTCTGGGGCCGGCTGCACGGCGCCGAGCGGCTGATCGACATCGCCGTCTCCGCGCTTCCCGCCGGCGCCGCGCTGCCGGCGGAGCGGGTCGCCGGACTGAAGCGGCGCGCCTTTCGCGCCATCCTGGCGGAGGAGCGGCCGCGCCTCGGCGCCTCGGGCGCGCTGATCGATCGGATCGCCGCCGCGATCGGCTGAGGCCCCTCTGGCATCCGCCCGGCTTTCCGCCTAGGCTCGCGCCATGCAGTTCCTGAAAACCCTCTTCTGGGTCGTGCTCGCCACCGCCGCCGTGGTCTTCGCGATGCACAATTGGACTCCCATCCTGATCTCGCTGTGGGGCGGGCTGCTGGTCGAGGCCAAATTGCCGGTGCTGCTGTACGGCGCCTTTCTGCTCGGCCTGCTGCCCGCGCTCGCCTGGCACGGCGCCAGCCGCTGGCGCGCGGGCCGTCGCATCGATGCGCTGGAACGCGCGCTCGCCGAGGTGCGCATCGCCGCCGCCCCGCCGCCCGCGCCGGTCCCGGCCGCGCCGTCGGCGCCGCCCTCGACGGCGATGGCGGTCGCGCCGCTCGTCGTGCCCGCCGCGCCGGCCGATCCGCTGGCCGATGCACCGCCCGCCCAATCCTGATCGTCACGGAAGCGCTGAATGTCCTATCACTCGCCCCTGTTCGTCGCCCTCGATACGGACCGCCTCGATCATGCCCGCGCGCTGGCGGAGGCGGTGCGGCATCATGTCGGCGGGCTCAAGCTGGGGCTGGAATTCTTCGCCGCCAACGGACCGGCGGGGGTGCGCGCCATGGCCGATCTCGATCTGCCGATCTTCCTCGATCTCAAGCTGCACGACATTCCCAACACCGTCGCCAAGGCGATGGCCGCGCTGGCGCCGCTGCAGCCGGCGATTGTCACCGTCCATGCCGCCGGCGGCCGCGCGATGATGGAGGAGGCCAAGGCCGCCGCGCCCGAGCACACCAGGGTCGTCGCCGTCACCATGCTCACCAGCCTGGACACGGAGGATCTGCGCGCGATGGGCGTGGGCTCGAGCCTTGCCGAGCAGGTGGAGCGGCTTGCGGCGAACGCGCGCGACGCCGGGCTGGACGGCATCGTCTGCTCGGGCGAGGAGGTGGCGATGGCGCATCGCGCCTGGCCCAAGGGGTTGCTGGTGGTGCCGGGCGTTCGCCCCGCCGATGGCCCGGTGGGCGATCAGAAGCGCGTCGTCACCCCGCGCGAGGCGCGTGATCGCGGCGCCTCGGTGCTGGTCGTCGGCCGGCCAATCACCGCCGCCGAGGATCCCGACGCCGCCGCCCGCGCCATCGCCGCGACGCTCTGATCGGCGGCCGCCGCGTCAAAGCGGCTGACGTTTAAGCCAATCGCGCCTATATGGCCGGGGCCATGCCTGTCAGCGCCAAGATTTGCGGCCTTTCGACGCCCGATACGGTGGATGCCGCGATCCGTCACGGCGCCGCCTATCTCGGCTTCGTCTTTTTCCCCAAGAGCCCGCGCGATATCGCGCCCGAGCGCGCCGGCGGCTTCGGATCGCCCGCGCATGTCGGCCGGGTGGGCGTGTTCGTCGATCCCGAGGAGGATCTGCTCGCCTATGCGGTGCGCGCCGCCCGGCTGAGCGCGGTCCAGCTCCACGGCGCCGAAACGCCGGCGCGCGTCGCGGCGCTGCGCCAGCGGCTCGGCGTGCCGGTGTGGAAGGCGGTGGCGGTGCGCACCCGCGCCGATCTCGACGCCGGCCGCGCCTATCGCGGCGCCGCCGATCGCCTGCTCTACGATGCCAAGCCGCCGCCCGGGGCCGACCTGCCCGGCGGCCTCGGCCTCCGCTTCGACTGGAGCCTGCTCGACGGCTTCGACCATCCCCTGCCCTGGCTTCTCTCCGGCGGGCTCGACGCGGCCAGCGTCGGCGACGCGGTGGGGATCAGCGGCGCCCGCCTGCTCGACATCTCGTCGGGCGTGGAGCGCGCGCCGGGCGTGAAGGATGTGGACAAGATCGCCACCTTCCTGCAAGCGACCGCCCGCCTATGACCATCGCCAACTCGCTCCGCGCCCAACCCGATCCCAGCGGCCATTTCGGCGGCTTTGGCGGCCGCTACGTCGCCGAGACGCTGATGCCGCTCATCCTCGATCTGGAGCGCGAATATCGCGCCGCCAAGCAGGATCCGGCCTTTGCCGCCGAACTGTCGGGCCTGATGACCCATTATGTCGGGCGGCCCAGCCCGCTTTATTACGCGGAAGGGCTTACCGAGGCGTTCCGCGCCGCCGCGCCGCCCGGACGCGGCCCCAAAATCTATCTGAAGCGCGAGGAACTCAACCATACCGGCGCGCACAAGATCAACAATTGCGTCGGCCAGATCCTGCTCGCGCGGCGCATGGGCAAGACCCGGATCATCGCCGAGACCGGCGCCGGCCAGCATGGCGTGGCCACCGCCACCGTCGCCGCCCGCTTCGGCCTGCCCTGCACCATCTTCATGGGCGCCAAGGATGTCGAGCGGCAGCAGCCCAATGTCTTCCGGATGAAGCTGCTGGGCGCCGAAGTGCGTCCCGTCACCTCCGGCGCGCAGACGCTCAAGGACGCGATGAACGAGGCGCTGCGCGACTGGGTCGCGAATGTGCACGACACCTTCTACATCATCGGCACCGCCGCCGGCCCGCATCCCTATCCGGAGCTGGTGCGCGATTTCCAGTCGGTGATCGGCACCGAGGCGCGCGCCCAGATCCTCGAGGCCGAGGGCCGGCTGCCCGATCTGCTGGTCGCGGCGATCGGCGGCGGATCCAACGCCATCGGCCTTTTCCATCCGTTCCTCGACGATGCCGAGGTGCGGATGCTGGGCATCGAGGCGGCGGGACACGGCGTCGAGAGCGGCGCCCACGCCGCCAGCCTCACCGGCGGCCGGCCGGGCGTGCTGCACGGCAACCGCACCTATCTGCTGCAGGACGAGGACGGCCAGATCGCCGAGGCCCACTCCATCTCGGCGGGGCTCGATTATCCCGGCATCGGGCCGGAGCATAGCTGGCTGCACGAGATCGGCCGCGTCACCTATGAGGGCGTCACCGATACCGAGGCGCTCGACGCCTTCCAGCTCTGCTGCCGCGTCGAGGGCATCATCCCCGCGCTCGAATGCAGCCACGCCATCGCCGGCCTGTCGCGCCACACCGGCGCGATGGACCGCGACGCGATCGCGCTGCTCAACCTGTCGGGCCGTGGCGACAAGGATATCTTCACGGTCGCCTCGGCCATGGGGGTGACGCTGTGAGCCGGCTCGCCACCACCTTCGCCTCGCTGCGCGGCGAGGATCGCGCGGCGCTGGTCGCCTTCGTCACCGCCGGCGATCCCAGCCCCGCCGCCACCCCGGCGATCCTCGACGCGCTGGTCGCCGCCGGCGCCGACGTGATCGAGCTCGGCATGCCCTTCACCGATCCCATGGCCGATGGCCCGGCGATCCAGCAGGCCGATATCCGCGCGCTCGCCGCGGGCACGCGCACCGCCGACATTCTCGAGATCGTGCGCGGCTTCCGCGCGCGCCATCCGGCGGTGCCGCTGGTGCTGATGGGCTATGCCAATCCGATGGTCGCGCGCGGGCCGGCCTGGTTCGCCAAGGCCGTGGCCGAGGCGGGCGTGGACGGAGTGATCTGCGTCGACGTGCCGCCCGAGGAGGATTCCGCGCTCGGCCCGGCGCTGCGCGCGGCGGGGGTGGATATGGTCCGCCTCGCCACCCCCACCACCGACGATCGCCGCCTTCCCGCCGTGCTCGAGGGCGCCTCGGGCTTCCTCTATTATGTCTCGGTCGCGGGCGTCACCGGGCTGCAACAGGCCGCCGCCGGCAGCATCGAGGAGGCGGTCGCCCGGCTCAAGGCCGGCACCGATCTGCCCGTCGCCGTCGGCTTCGGCGTCCGCACGCCCGAACAGGCCGCCGCCATTGCCCGGATCGCCGATGGCGTGGTGGTGGGCTCGGCCATTGTCGAGGCGCTGGCGCGCGCGGGCGGCCATCCCCAGGCCGCCGCCACGCTTGTCGCCCACCTCGCCGCCGCCATTCGCGGCGCCCGCAAGGATCTTGCCGCATGAGCGATTCCTGGCTCGACCGCGTCCGCAATTCGCTGCCCTTCGTCAGCAAGCGCGAGACGCCCGAAAATCTTTGGTACAAATGCCCCAATTGCGGCACCATGGTCTTCCTCAAGGAATTCGAGGAAAACCAGAATGTCTGCCCGAAATGCGAGCATCACGGGCGGATCGGCGCGGCCAAGCGCTTCGACATTCTGTTCGATGGCGGCGTCCACACGCCGCTGCCGCCGCCCACGGTGCGCGAGGATCCGCTCAAATTCCGTGACACCAAGCGCTATGCCGATCGGCTGAAGGCGGCGCGCACCAGCACCGGCGAGCCCGATGCCTTTCTCGTCGCCAAGGGCGAGATCGAGGGCCGTCACGCCGTTGTCGGCGTGCAGGATTTCGGCTTCATGGGCGGATCGATGGGGCTGGCGGTCGGCGCCGCCTTCGTCGCCGGCGCGCATGCGGCGATCGCGGAGCGCGCGCCCTATATCGTCTTCACCGCCGCCGGCGGCGCGCGGATGCAGGAGGGCATTCTCAGCCTCATGCAGATGCCCAAGACGACGGTCGCGATCCAGCAGCTGCGCGAGGCGGGCCTGCCCTATCTGGTGGTGATGACCGATCCCACCACGGGCGGCGTCACCGCCAGCTACGCCATGCTGGGCGATGTCCAGATCGCCGAGCCCAATGCGCTGATCGGGTTCGCCGGCCAGCGCGTGATCGAGCAGACGATCCGCGAGAAGCTGCCCGAAGGCTTTCAACGCTCCGAATATCTGCTCGAGCATGGCATGCTCGACATGGTGGTGCATCGCCACCAGCTGCGCGAAACGCTGGCCCGGCTGATCGCCTATCTCGCGCCCGAGCCGGCGCCGGCCGGCTGACACGATCATGGCCGATCGGGCCCGCTCGGAGGATGCGGCGGTCCAGCAGCAGCTGGATCGCCTCGAGGCACTCGGCTTTCCGGGCGATACGCTCGGGCTCGATCGGATCCGCGCGCTGCTCGGCCGGCTCGGCCATCCGGAAGAGGCGCTGCCGCCCGTCTTCCATGTCGCGGGCACCAACGGCAAGGGATCGACCTGCGCCTTTCTCCGCGCCGCGATCGAGGCATCGGGCCAGACGGTGCATGTCTATACCAGCCCGCACCTGGTCCGCTTCAACGAGCGGATCCGGCTGGGCGGCCAGCTGATCGACGATGCCCGGCTCGCGGCCTATCTGCGCCGCGTGCTGGACGCGGCGGACGGGCAGAAGGCCAGCTTCTTCGAGGTCACCACCGCGGCCGCGCTACTCGCCTTTGCCGAGCATCCCGCCGATGCCTGCGTGATCGAGGTCGGGCTGGGCGGGCGGCTGGACGCCACCAATGTCATCCCCGCGCCCGCCGTGACCGGCATCGCCCAGCTGGCGCTCGACCATCAGGCCTTTCTGGGCGACACGCCGGCCCAGATCGCCGCCGAGAAGGCGGGCATCGCCAAGCCGCACGTGCCGCTCGTCACGCAGCGCTACGCCAGCGCCTCGGCGGAACGGATCGCGGCGGTGGCGGCGGCGGTGGACGCGCCCTGGCTGCCGCGCGGCGGCGCCTGGGATGCCGCCGCCGCGCGCGGTCAGCTCCGCTACCGCGACATGGCCGGCCGGCTGGACCTGCCCCTCCCCCGGCTGGCGGGCGCGCATCAGCTGCTCAATGCCGGGCTGGCGGTGGCGATGATCCGCCACCAGCGCAGCATCCACATTCCCGAGGCCGCGCTCAAGGCCGCGATGGGCTGGGCGGATTGGCCCGCGCGCATGCAGCGCCTCGCCGCCGGGCCGCTCCACGCGCTGCTGCCGCCCGGCGCCGATCTCTGGCTCGACGGCGGCCATAATCCCGCCGCCGCGCGCGCGGTGGCCGATCATCTGCGCGGCGCGGTGCCGGCCGGCCGGCCGCTGCACCTGGTAATGGGGCTGCTCGCCAACAAGGATGCGGCGGGCGTGCTGCATGCCTTTGCCGGGCGCCAGGCGATGGTGCACGCGGTGCCGGTGCCCGACCATCCCTATCACCCGCCGGCGGAACTCGCCGCCATGGCCAAGGGGCATGGCCTCGCCGCGCGCGCCGCGCCGGACGTGGCCGAGGCGCTGTCGTGGATCGGGCGCCATGCCGATCCTGCCGCCGCGCCCTATGTGCTGATCCTGGGATCGCTCTATCTGGCCGGCAGCGTGCTGGCGCAGAATAATCAGCCGCCTGGCTGAGGCGGCGGCGGCTCGGTGCCGGCCGAGCCGATCGAGCGCTCCACCAGCCCGGTGCGCACCATGTACCAGAAGAGCGCGATGCCGGGCAGCGCAATGACCGTGGTGAGCAGGTAGAAGCCGACATAGCCGAGCGCCTCGATGAGCGCGCCCGAGCTGGTGCCGGTGATGAGCCGCCCCACCAGGCTCGCCGCCGCCGAGATCAGCGCATATTGCGCGGCGGTGAAGCGCAGGTCGCACAGCGCGGAGAAATAGGCGACCACCGTCACCCCGCCGATGCCGCTGGCGCCATTCTCGAAGGCCATGGCGGCGGCCATGCCGGCATTGCTGTGGCCGACCGCCGCGAGCACCGCGAAGCCGAGATTGCTGATCGCCATCAGCCACAGGCTGATCAGCACCGAGCGCGTCAGCCCGACCCGGGCATAGAGAAGGCCGCCGATGAAGATGCCGATCAGATAGGCCCAGAAGCCCAGCCCCACGTCCCACAGCGCGATCTCGCCATTGCTATAGCCGAGATCGTTGAACAGCAGCCGCACCGCCAGCTGCGAGAGGGTATCGCCGATCTTGTGGACGAGGATGAAGGCGAGGACGAGCAGCGCGCCTTCGCGGCGGAAGAAATCGGCGAGCGGCGCCGCGATCGAGACCCACAGTTCCGCCAGACCCTTCTTGCGCGAGGGCGCATGGTGGCGCTGCGGCTCGCCCATCACCGCGCCGGTGAGCATGGCGGACAGCGCCAGCGCCGCGCACACGCCATAGCCCAGGCCCCAGCCGCCGCTGCCGGCGACCAGCAGCGCGATCGAACCCGCCAGCACCGAACCGATCCGCCAGCCATATTGGCTCATCCCCGCGCCGGGGCCGAGCTGTTCGGGGCTTAGCAGCTCGATGCGATAGGCATCGATCACGATATCGTAGGTGGCGCCGGCGATGCCGACCAGCACCGCCGCCCAGGCCGTCCGCGCGAGATCGGCGCGCGGATCGACCAGGCCGAGATGGATCACCGCCGCCATGGTGAGCGCACCCGCCAGCCACAGCCAGGTGACGCGCCGGCCGAAGCGCCGCGCGCCCGGCAGCGCGATGCCGTCCACCGCCCAAGCCCAGAGCCATTTGAGATTATAGGCGAGGATGGCGAGGCTGAAGGCGGTGACGGCCTTTTTGTCGATGCCATCCTGCGCCAGCCGCGTGGTCAGCGTCGCGCCGATCATGGCGAACGGAAAGCCCGAGGAAATACCGAGGAAAAATGCGGCCAGCGGCGCGGGTTCGGCATAGGGCCGCACGGCGGCGGGCAAGGCGGCGCGCCAGCCGGCGGCAATCGGGGTATCGCTCATCGCGGCTAGCCTATCGCCTTGCCGCGCGCCGGGAAAGCGGCTTACCGAAAGAGGGTGAGCGCGCGCGGCAGGCGGCGCGGCGCGGTGCCGGCGGCGCGTTCCAGCACCGCCTCGATCGCCTCGACCAGCTCGCGCTGCGCATAGGGCTTGGCGAGGCAGCCATAGGCGAAGCTCTGCGCCTCGGTCGGGCACTGGCCGGTGACGAGCAGCACCGGGATCCCGGCCTCGTGCGCGGCGCGCGCCACGTCGAGCCCCGATCCGCCGCCCGTCAGCCGCACGTCGGCGGTCACGCAGTCGATGCCGCCGACCGCGATCCGCGCCACCGCCTCGTCCACATTGTCCACCGTCGCCACCACGTCGAACCCGCGATCGACGAGGAAATGCTCATTGTCGAACGCGACAAGCGGTTCGTCCTCGACGATCAGGATGCGCTTGCCCGCGCTCCACTTGCCCCGCCCCAACCCAAACATGCGCCGCCGCCTCCGCGCCGCGCGCGTCCGGGCGGGACGCGACTCGCGGCTTGACCGACAGACGTTTGTCGCGGAAGGCGGTTCCCGGTTCCACCATTCGGAGTTTAGCGTGAGCGCCTCTCGCCGTCCGCCCCGTCGCGACCGGCGCGACGCCCCGCCCAAGCGCACCCGCTCCTCGGGCGGCGACGACGGCCCGCGCGACGGCGACGAAAGCCCGCGCGGCGGCGCGCGCGCCCCGTCCGGCGAGCGCCCCGCGCGCAAGGGCCGCGTGCCGCGTCAGCGCGCCGATGGCAGCCTCGCGGTGCGCCCGCGCGACGGCGAGCGCCCGAGCCGCACGCGCGCCCCGCGCGACGCGACGCCCGCCGCGCGCGACGGCGAGCGGCCTGCCCGCGCGCGGCCGTCCGGCGAACGCGCGCCGAGCGCGGACACGCGGCCGGCGCGCGCCGAGCGCGCGGCCACCGGCGCGGCACGGCCGGTCCGCGCGCGCGGCGAGGACGCCCGCGCCCCCCGCGCCGCGCGCGACGAGGCCGCCCCGCGCCCGCGCCGATCCCAGGCCCAGTCCGGCCCCGCCACTTGCCGCGACGGCGCCGCCGAGACGCGCGCGCCGCGCCCGCGTGGCGAACCCAGCCGCACCGCCCGCGACGCCGCCGGTACGCCTTCCTCCCCCGCGCGCGGCGGACGCCCCGCGTCGCAGGCCCACGCGCCAAGGCGCGATGCGGCGGATCCGGCGCCGCGTGCCCGCGCCGCGTCCGGACGGGCGGCACGGAGCGCGGCGACGCCCGCCGCCGGCACGCCCCGCGCCGCCGGCGCGGCGCCGCGCGGCAAGGCGCCCCGTCTGCGCGCCGATGGCAGCGCCGCGCTGCGCACCCCGCCTCCGGCCGAAGCGACCGCCCCCGCACCCGCCCGGCGTGGGCCGCCGCAGCGCATCGCCAAGCTGCTGGCGCGCGCGGGCGTCGCCTCGCGCCGCGAGATCGAACGCATGATCGGCGAGGGCCGGATCGCGCTGGACGGCGTGCCGCTCACAACCCCGGCGACGGTGCTGCCCTCGCTCCAGGGCGTGACGGTGGACGGCGCGGCCGTCGAGGCGGCGAGCCCGACGCGCCTCTTCCTGTTCCACAAGCCCACCGGGCTGCTCACCACCGAGCGCGATCCGCGCGGACGCCCCACCATCTATGATCGCCTGCCCGACGATCTCCCCCGGCTCATGCCCGTCGGGCGGCTCGACATGAACACCGAGGGGCTGCTGCTGCTCACCACCGATGGCGAGTTCAAGCGCCAGCTCGAATTGCCGCGCACCGGCGTGCCGCGCACCTATCGCGCCCGCGCCTATGGCGAGGTCAGCCAGGATCAGCTCGAACAGCTGATCGAGGGAATCGAGATCGACGGCATCCGCTATGGCGAGATCGACGCCAATCTCGAGCGCCGCACCGGCCGCAATGTGTGGATCGAGCTGCGGCTCGCCGAGGGCAAGAATCGCGAGGTGCGCCGGGTGCTCGAGCATCTCGGGCTGCAGGTCTCGCGGCTGATCCGCGTCGGCTACGGGCCCTTCGTGCTGGGCGATCTGCCGGCGGGCGCCGTGGGCGAGGTGCGCCAGCACGAACTCGTCGCCTTCCGCCAGACGCTGAAATGAGGATCATCGCGGGGCAATGGCGCGGGCGGCCGCTGGTGGCGCCCCGCAGCAGCGAGACCCGGCCCACCGCCGATCGCGCGCGCGAGGGGCTGTTCTCGATGCTGACCAGCCGCCTCGGCGCCTTTGACGGGCTGGCGGTGCTGGATCTCTTCGCCGGCACCGGCGCGCTCGGGCTCGAGGCGCTGTCGCGCGGCGCGGGCACCTGCCTGTTCGTGGAGCAGGATCGCGCCGCGCTCGCCGCGCTGCGCACCAATATCGAACGGCTCGGCGCCACCGGCACCGAGGTGAAGGCGCAATCCGTCACCACGCTCGGCCCCGCCGGCCGGGCGCATGATCTGGTCCTGCTCGATCCGCCCTATGCGATGCGGGCGGGCGTGCCCGTGCTGGAACGGCTCGCCCGGCTCGGCTGGCTGGCGCCCGGCGCGCTCGCCAGCGTGGAGAGCGGGCCGGGCGAGACGGTGCGGCCCGGCGGCTTCGTGGTGGAAGCGGAGCGACGCTATGGCGCCGCCCAGCTCACCCTGCTGCGCTACCAGCCACCCGCCTGATCACCGTCAGCGCAGCGTCACCTCCACGCCCGGTGCCTGATAGGCGGCGAGGCGCTGGACGGCATCGGCCTCCATCTCGCGGCGGCACCGCGCGCTGTCAGCCCGCATCGCGGGCGTGGCCGAGCCATTGTCGCACGCGCGCGCGCTGGCGCGCTTGAGCCGGTGGAAGAACAGCGCCCGATCGGCGGGGCGCCCGAGGTCGAGCCCGGCGACCTCGACGCGCGCCGTCACCGGCTCGCGCAGCTGGGCGAGAAGCGGCGTCGCCGGGGCGAGCGCCAGCGCGGCCGCAAGCGCGGCCGTGAACGTGGAACAAGTCATGTTGATCTCCTGCGATCCCTGCGCGCGCCGCACCGCCTGCTTGGGCGGCGACATCCGCCTCGCCGGCTCCCGCTAGCCGCAAATCGTTTCGGTTGCGGGACCAAGCCATGACGCGCGCGCGGCACGCCGCCGCCGCCGGGCTGCGCGCGGCCATTGCCTAGACGATCCACGTTCCCTACCTGTTCGGCGGTGAGCATGTCTTCGTCCCCCGCCCCCGCCCCCGCGGCCGAGCCCGGCTATCTTCAAGGCCTCAACCCGGCGCAGCGCGATGCGGTGCTGACCAGCGACGGCCCCGTGCTGGTGCTGGCCGGCGCCGGCACGGGCAAGACGGCGGCGCTCACCGCGCGGCTAGCGCATCTCATCGCGACGCGCCGCGCCTGGCCGTCGGAAATCCTCGCGGTCACCTTCACCAACAAGGCGGCGCGCGAGATGCGCGAGCGGGTCGGCCGCATTTTGGGCGAGGGCGCGGAGGCGCTGCCCTGGCTCGGCACCTTCCACGCCATCGCCGCCAAGATGCTGCGTCGCCATGCCGAACTGGTGGGGCTTCAGGCGAACTACACCATCCTCGACACGGACGATCAGCTGCGCCTGCTCAAGCAGCTGATCGTCGCCGCCGGGCTCGACGAGAAGCGCTGGACGGCGCGCGCGCTGGCCGGGCTGATCGATCGCTGGAAGAATCGCGGCTGGACGCCGCACGAGATCGACGCCGCCGAGAGCGAGGCCTTCGCCAATGGCCGCGGCGCCGAACTCTATGCCGCCTACCAGGCCCGGCTGGCGGCGGTGAACGCCTGCGATTTCGGCGATCTGCTGCTCCACATGCTGGTGATCCTGAAGCGCCACCGCGACGTGCTGGAGCTGTACCAGCAGCGCTTCCGCTACATCATGGTGGACGAGTATCAGGACACCAACGCCGCCCAATATCTCTGGCTGCGCCTGCTCGCGCAGAGCCACCGCAACATCTGCTGCGTCGGCGACGACGACCAGTCCATCTATTCATGGCGCGGCGCCGAAGTCGCCAACATTCTGCGGTTCGAGCATGATTTCCCGGGCGCCAAGACGGTCCGCCTGGAACAGAATTACCGCTCCACGCCGCACATCCTTGCCGCCGCCTCGGCGGTGATCGCGCACAATGATTCGCGGCTTGGCAAGGAATTGTGGACCGCGCTGGAAGCGGGCGAACGGATCGGCGTGATCGGCGTGTGGGACGGGCCGGAAGAGGCGCGCCGCGTCGGCGACGAGATCGAGGCGCTGCGCCGCGGCGGCGGCAGCTACGATCAGGCCGCGATCCTCGTGCGCGCCCAGCACCAGACGCGCGAGTTCGAGGATCGCTTCATCGCGATCGGCCTGCCCTATCGCATCGTGGGCGGCTTCCGCTTCTACGAGCGGGCCGAGATCCGCGACGCGCTGGCCTATCTCCGCATCGTCCACCAGCCGGCGGACGATCTCGCCTTCGAACGCATCGTCAACACGCCCAAGCGCGGCCTGGGCGACAAGGCGGTGGCGCGCATCCACCAGCTCGCCCGCGCCGAGCGCCTGCCGCTGCTGCTGGCGGCGGCGCGACTGTGCGATACCGACGAGCTGAGTGGCGCGGCGCGCAAGTCGCTCGGCCGGCTCGTGGGCGATGTGGCGCGCTGGCGCGATCTCTCGTCCAGCCTGCCCCATGCCGAATTGTGCCGCCAGATCCTCGATGAGAGCGGCTACACCGCCATGCTCCAGGCCGATCGCTCCGCCGAGAGCGGGGGCCGGCTCGAGAATCTCACCGAACTGGCGCGCGCCATGGAGGAATATGAGACGCTGGGCGGCTTTCTCGAGCATGTCAGCCTGGTGATGGACAATGACGCCGCCGAGTCCGGCGCCAAGGTCACGATCATGACGATCCATGCCGCCAAGGGCCTGGAATTCGATACCGTCTTCCTCGCCGGCTGGGAGGAGGGCCTATTCCCCTCGCAACGCGCGCTCGATGAGGGCGGCACCAAGAGCCTGGAGGAGGAGCGGCGGCTGGCCTATGTCGCCATCACCCGCGCGCGGCGGCGCTGCGTCATCCTGCACGCCGCCAATCGCCGCATCTACGGCCAATGGACCTCGTCCATCCCCTCGCGCTTCATCGGCGAGCTGCCCGACGACCATATCGACGCCGAGACGACGATGACGGGCGGCGAGTCCCTGTGGCGGGCGCAGTGGAGCGAGCAGACCGACCCCTTTGCCGATGTCGGGCGCGGCACCGGGCGCGGCCCCGGCTGGCAGCGCGCGGCGGCGCTGGGCGAGCCCGCCGCGCGCGCGGGCAATGGCGCGCGCGTGGTCGAGGTCCGCGCCTCCGCCGCCAGCTTCGCCGCCAAGCCGCGCGCGGACATGGCGCTGGGCCAGCGCGTCTTCCATTCCAAGTTCGGCTATGGCGCGATCCGCGCGATCGAAGGCAATAAGCTGGAGATCGAGTTCGAGCAGGCCGGCACCAAGCATGTGCTCGACAGCTTCGTGACGCCCGCCTGACGCCGGCCGCCGAACCTCCGCGCCGCCGGCGCGTTCAGCGCCCGCAATCGCCAGGAGATCATCATGCCGCGCATCACTGTCGAGGACGGCGTCTCGCTCTACTATAAGGATTGGGGCACGGGCCGGCCCGTCATCCTCATCCATGGCTGGCCGCTTCAGGCGGACAGCTGGGACGATATCGGTCATGCGCTGGTCGAGGCGGGGCACCGCGTCATCGCCTATGATCGCCGCGGCTTCGGCCGTTCCGATCAGCCCTGGGACGGCTATGACTATGATCGCCTCGCCGACGATCTCGCCGCCGTGATCGAGGCGACCGGGGTCGAGGACGCCGCGCTCGTCGGCTTCTCGATGGGCGGCGGCGAGGTGGTGCGCTATATGAGTCGCCACGGCGGCGCCCGGGTGAGCCGGGTGGCGCTGATCGCCTCGGTGGTACCGGGCCTGCTCAAATCCGCCTCAAACCCCGATGGCGCCGACGCCGCGCTGTTCGAGGGCATCAAGGCGGGGCTGCTGAAGGACCGGCCCAAATTCCTGGCGGACTTCTTCCCCGGCTTCTACGGCGCCGGCCTCTTGTCCAGCCCGGTGAGCAAGGAGGTGATCGCCTGGTCGGTGGCGATGGCGATGCAGGCCGGGCTGCGCCCGACGCTCGCCTGCGTCGATGCCTGGGGCCGCACCGATTTCGCGCCCGATCTGGCGGCGGTGACGGTGCCGACGCTGATCGTGCATGGCACCGCCGACGAGACCGTGCCGATCGACATCACCGCCCGCCGCGTCGCGCGCATCCTGCCCCATGCCCAGCTGGTGGAGGTGGAAGGCGGCCCGCACGGCCTGCCCGCCACGCACAAGGAGGCGATCGCGCAGGATCTGATCGCCTTCCTCGCCTGAAGCGCGGCTAGGCCGCCCGATAGACGGATGCGGTTGCCCGCAAGGGCGTGGCACGCTTAAGGATCACAGCATGGAAACGGCGCGCCACCCCTTCTTCTACCGCGATTACAGGCTCTATTGGGCGGGCCGGCTGATGTCGACGATCGCCTCGCTCTGCATGGTGATCGTCATCGGCTGGCAGGCCTATGACATCGCCCGGCGGACGATGGGCGTGGAGCGCGCCGCCTTCCAGCTGGGCTGGATCGGCGTGGCCCAGTTCCTGCCGCTGCTGCTGCTCACCCTCGTCACCGGCTGGACGGCCGATCGCGTCGACCGGCGCTGGATCGCGCGCGCCACCGCGCTGCTCGAGATCGGCTGCGCCGCGACGCTCGGGCTCATGGCGTGGCACCACAGCACCACCCTGCCGGCGCTCTTCGCCATCGCGGCGCTGCTCGGCGTGGCGCGCGCCTTCGCCGGGCCCGCGCTCGGCGCGCTCGCGCCCAATCTGGTGCCCGCCGCCACGCTGCCGACCGCGATCGCGCTGGGTTCGATCGCGTGGCAGGGCGGATCGGTGGTGGGCCCGGCGCTCGGCGGCTATCTCTATGCGCTGGCGGATTGGGTGCCCTATGCCGTGTCGACCGCGCTGTTCAGCGGCACGCTGCTGTGCCTGTTGGGGCTGCGGCCGCTGCCGCCGCGCGCCCGCGCCGCCGGCGTCAACCCTTGGGCGCAGATGGTGGAGGGGCTGCACTATGTGCGCCGCAACCGGCTGGTGCTCGGCGCCATCTCGCTGGATCTCTTCGCCGTGCTGCTGGGCGGGGCGACGGCGATGCTGCCCGTCTATGCGCGCGACGTGCTGCATGTGAACGCCGCCGGCCTCGGCGATCTGCGCGCCGCCCCCGCGCTCGGCTCGGCGCTCACCGCGCTGCTCTTCACGCTGCGGCCGCTGCGCCGCGATGTCGGCGTGAAGCTGCTCGGCGCGGTCGCCGTGTTCGGAATGGCGACGGTCGGTTTCGGCCTGTCGCGGTCGATGCCGCTCTCGCTCGCCTGCCTCGCCTTGCTCGGCGCGGCCGACATGGTGTCGGTCTATGTCCGCCAATCGCTGATCCAGCTCTGGACGCCGGACGCGATGCGCGGCCGGGTCGGCGCGGTCTCGTCGCTCTTCATCTCCGGCTCCAATGAGCTGGGCGAGGCCGAATCGGGCTTTCTCGCCGCGCTGATCGGCCCGGTGCCGGCGGTGGTGGCGGGGGGCATCGGCGCCATTCTGGTGGCGCTGCTGTGGAGCCGCTGGTTCCCCGAGATCCGCAAGGCCCGCGATTTCACGCCGCCACCCCGCCTCGATGAATATGATCTCAAGGAGAAAGCCGCATGAAAGCCGCCAGCATCTTGGAGACGATCGGCGCCACGCCGCACATCCGCTTCCAGCGCCTCTTCCCCGACCACGACGTGTGGATCAAGTCCGAGCGCGGCAATCCCGGCGGGTCGATCAAGGATCGCATCGCGCTGGCGATGATCGAGGCCGCCGAGCGCGACGGCCAGCTCGCCCCGGGCGGGACCATCATCGAGCCGACCAGCGGCAATACCGGCATCGGCCTCGCCATGGTCGCGGCGGTCAAGGGCTATAAGCTGATCCTGGTGATGCCCGAGAGCATGTCGCTGGAACGGCGCCGGCTGATGCTCGCCTATGGCGCCACCTTCGATCTCACCCCGCGCGAGAAGGGCATGAAGGGCGCGATCGAGCGGGCGCAGGAACTCGCCGCCGGCACGCCCGGCGCGTGGATCCCCCAGCAATTCGAGAATCCCGCCAATGTCGACGTGCATGTCCGCACCACCGCGCGCGAGATCCTCGCCGATTTCGCCGACACGCCGATCGATGCGCTGATCACCGGCGTGGGCACCGGCGGCCATATCACCGGCGCCGCCGAGGTGCTGAAGCGCGAATGGCCGGGCCTCAAGGTGTTCGCCGTGGAGCCCACCCTCTCGCCGGTGATCTCGGGCGGCCAGCCCGGGCCGCACCCGATCCAGGGGATCGGCGCCGGCTTCGTCCCCGCCAATCTCCACACCCAGCTGCTGGATGGCGTGATCCAGGTCGAGCCCGCCGATGCCAAGGCGTTCGCGCTGCGCTCGGCGCGCGAGGAAGGCGTGCTGGTTGGCATCTCCTCGGGCGCGACTCTGGCCGCAATCAGCCAGAAAGCGGCCGAACTCGGCGCCGGCGCGCGCATTCTCGGCTTCAATTACGACACGGGCGAGCGGTATCTCTCGGTGCCGGACTTCCTTCCCGAGGCCTGAACCCAAGCCGGAGCGGGGCTGAACGGCGGACAACGCGCCGCTCAGCCCCGGCTCAGCCGAAAGGCGCCATCATCGCGGCTCGCTTCAAGGGAGTTAGCATGATGCGTTCGATCCTCGCCTTCGCCATGGCGGCCAGCGTCGCCACCACCTTGCCCGTCGCCGCCGTCGAGGCCGCGCCGTGGCGTCCGCTCGCCGCGCGCCAGGCGCAGATCGACCGGCGGATCGACCAGGGCGTGCGCACCGGCGCACTGACCCGCGCGGAAGCGGGCCAGTTGCGGGCGCGCTTCGTGCGGCTGACGCGGCTGGAGCGCGATTATCGCCGCTCGGGCGGCCTTTCCCCGCGCGAGCGCGCCGATCTGGATCGCCGCTATGATGCGCTGTCCGCCGCGGTGGCGGCGCAGGCGCATGATCGCCACCGTCGCTGACGCCTGAAGGCGGCGCCGGCGCGGGGCTTTTCAGCCCGCCTCGGCGTCCGCCGCCTGGACCCGCGCGACGAACTCGGTCAGCTCGGCGATCGCCGCGTCGAGATCGTCGCGTTGCTGGCGCAGCTGGGCGATGCGCGCGGTGCATTTGTCGATCGTGACGCGCCGCTGCGCCCGCCGCCCGTCGCCGACGTCATAAAGGTCGATCATCTCGCGCACATCGGCGAGGCTGAAGCCGACGCGCTTGGCGCGCAGGATCCAGGCCAAGCGCGCACGATCCCGGCGCGAATAGATGCGCATCTGCCCCACGCGCTGCGGGGTGAGCAGCGCCTCATCCTCGTAGAAGCGCAGGGCGCGCGGGGTGACGCCGAATTCCTCGGCGAGATCGCCGATCGAATAATGGTCGCGATTCCGCGCATCGGGAGTGTCGAGCATGGCGCCGTTGGACATGCTCCGGCTTCTACCTTCCGCTTACGTCAACCGCAATCGGATCGCCGGCGACGAGCGTGCCGTCCTCCGCGATGCGCCGGTAGAAGCAGCTGCGCGCGCCGGTGTGGCACGCCGGACCAGCGGGCTCGACGATGAGCCAGATCGCGTCCTGGTCGCAATCCACCCGCGCCTCGCGCACCCGCAGCACATGGCCCGATGTCTCGCCCTTCTTCCACAGCCGCGCGCGCGAACGGGACCAGAAATGCGCCTCGCCGCTCGCCAGCGTCGCCGCCAGCGCCGTTTCGTTCATATGGGCGAGCATCAACACCTCGCCGGTGCGCGCGTCGGTGGCGACGGCGGTGACGAGCCCGTGCGCATCGTAGCGCGGGGTCAGGCGGGTGCTGGTCTCGGCGGTGGCGTCCATAGTGTCTCGCTATCGTCATAGAGAGGGGGCGACAAGCGCGCGGTCGCGCCCTATATGCCCGGCCGTTCCCGCTGCCCATCGCCCACCGGAGCCGCCATGCTGACAACCCATCCTTTCGACGATGACAAGCTGCGCGAGGAGTGCGGCGTGTTCGGCATCTGGGGCGGCGATACGGCGGCGGCCGTGGTGGCGCTCGGCCTGCATGCGCTCCAGCATCGCGGGCAGGAAGCGGCGGGCATCTCCAGCTGGGACGGGCACCAGTTCCACACGCAGCGCGCGATGGGCCATGTCGCCGGCAATTTCGATCGCGACGATGTGATCCGCCGCCTGCCGGGCCGCGTCGCCTGCGGCCATGTCCGCTACGCCACCACCGGCGACACCGCGCTGCGCAACGTCCAGCCGCTCTTCGCCGAGCTTGTCTCGGGCGGCTTTGCCGTGGCGCATAACGGCAACATCTCCAACGCCATGCACCTGCGGCGCCAGCTCGTGCGGCGGGGCGCCATCTTCCAGTCGACCAGCGACACCGAGGTCATCATCCACCTCGTCGCCACCTCCGCCTATCGCACGCTGCTCGATCGCTTCATCGATGCGCTCAAGCAGATCGAGGGCGCCTACAGCCTGGTCTGCCTGACGCCCGAGGGCATGATCGCCTGCCGCGATCCGCTCGGCATCCGCCCGCTCGTCATGGGCCGGGTGGGCGATGCCTATATCTTCGCGTCGGAAACGGTCGCGCTCGATATGGTGGGCGCCAGCTTCATCCGCTCGGTCGAGCCCGGCGAGATCGTGATCGTCTCGGAAAAGGGGCTGCGCTCGCACCGCCCCTTCGCACCGGTGCCGCCGCGCCCCTGCATCTTCGAGCATGTCTATTTCTCGCGCCCCGATTCGATCGTCGACGGGACCAGCGTCTATTCCGTGCGCAAGCGGATCGGCGCCGAGCTTGCGGCCGAGAACCCCGTGGATGCCGATTATGTCATCCCCGTCCCCGATTCGGGCACGCCGGCGGCGATCGGCTATGCGCAGCAGAGCGGCCTGCCGTTCGAGCTGGGGATCATTCGCTCGCATTATGTGGGCCGCACCTTCATCCAGCCCGGCGACGGCATCCGCCATCTCGGCGTGAAGCTGAAGCACAATGCCAATCGCGCGCTGATCGACGGCAAGCGGCTGGTGCTGATCGACGATTCGATCGTCCGCGGGACGACCAGCCTCAAGATCGTGCAGATGCTGCGCGATGCCGGCGCGCGCGAGGTGCATATGCGCATCGCCTCGCCGCCGACGCGGCACAGCTGCTTCTACGGGGTGGACACGCCCGAGCGCGCCAAGCTGCTGGCGGCGCAGATGTCGGTCGCGGAAATGGCCGATTACATCAAGGTCGATAGCCTGGCCTTCCTGTCGATCGACGGGTTGTACCGCGCGCTGGGCGAGGAAAGCCGCGATGCCGAGCGGCCGCAGCATTGCGACGCCTGCTTCACCGGCGACTATCCGACCCACCTGACCGATCAGGAGGAAGTCGCCCCGGCCGATCAGCTTTCGCTGCTCGGCGAGCGCGCCGCCTGAGCCCCGCCATGGCCGATCCGCTGTTCGCCGGCCGGCTCGCGCTCGTCACGGGCGCGAGCCGGGGCATCGGTGCCGCCACCGCCGAGGCGCTGGCCGCCGCCGGCGCCCATGTCGTGCTCACCGGCCGCACCGCCGGCGGGCTGGAGGAAGTCGAGGCGCGCATCCACGAGGCGGGCGGCACCGCGACCATCGCCCCGCTCGACCTGGTGGAAGGCGACTCGATCGCGCGCCTCGCCGAGGCGATCGGCCAGCGCTGGCCGGCGCTGGACATTCTCGTGCTCAACGCCGGCACGCTCGGCACGCTCACCCCGGTCACGGCGATCGACGGCCAGGAATTCAACCGGCTGCTCACGCTCAACCTGCTCGCCAACCAAGCGCTGCTGGCCAATTTCGACCGGCTGCTCAAGGCGTCGCCGGCGGCGCGGGTGATCGCGCTCACCTCGAGCGTCGGCGCGCGGCCGCGCGCCTATTGGGGCGCCTATGGCGCCTCCAAGGCGGCGCTCGAGACGCTGGTGCTGAGCTACGCGGACGAGGTCGCCAATATCGCGCCGATCCGCGTCGCGATCGTCGATCCCGGCGCCACCGCGACGCGGATGCGCGCCGCCGCCTTCCCGGGCGAGGATCCCAAGACGATCAAGCCGCCGGCCGCCGTGGCGGCGGCGATCGTGCGGCTGCTCGACACCGATTTCGAGACCGGCCACCGCATCCGCGTCGAGGCCTGACCGGACTTCTGCGCGCGATGCCCGTGACGCTGCGCCTCGCCCGCGTCACGGACGCCGATCCCGGCCGCGGCCGCGTGCCGGCGCGCATCTACGATATTCTGGATGCCGAAGGCGTGGCGGTCGGCACCATCCAGCTGCGGCTGGCGCCGCTGGAGCCTCTGCTCCGCTATGGCGGGCAGGTCGGCTATGAGGTGGCGGAAGCGCATCGCGGCCAGGGCCATGCCTGCGCCGCGCTGCAGGCGCTCGTCCCGATCGCGCGCGCGGCGGGCCTGGAGAGCCTGTGGATCACCTGCCGCCCCGACAATATCGCCTCGCGCCGCACGCTCGAGCGCGCCGGCGCGGCGCTGGAGGCGATGGTGACGCCGCCGCCCGGCAGCGACCTTCATGCACGCGGCGATCGGCTGATGTGCCGCTACCGGCTCGCGCTCACGCCTTGACGCGACGATAGGCGGCGAGCGCGCGCGCGCGGGCCTCGCGATGGTCGACGATCTTGGCGGGATAGTCGGCGGGCCGGCAGCCTTGGGCATCGGGATCGTGGATCGCCGCATCGGGCAGATCCTTCAGCTCGGGCACCCAGCGGCGGATATAGTCTCCGGCCGCGAACTTCTCGCTCTGGCCGAGCGGCGCCATGATGCGGCTGAACATGTTGGCGTCGACGCCGCTGCCGGCGATCCACTGCCAATTGACGGAATTATTGCCGTAGTCGGCATCGACCAGACAATCCCAGAACCAGCGCTCGCCGGCGCGCCAGTCGATCAGCAGATGCTTCACCAGGAAGCTGGCGGTGATCATCCGCACCCGGTTGTGCATCCAGCCCAGGGTCCAGAGCTGGCGCATGCCGGCATCGACGATGGGATAGCCGGTTCGCCCCTGCTGCCAGGCGCGCAGCTCGGCGGGCGCCTTGCGCCACGGCAGCGCATCAAAGGCGGGGCGGCCATTCTTGTCCGCATAGTCGGGAAATTGACGGATGATGCCCTGGGTGAAATCGCGCCAGCCCAGCTCGCCCAGAAAGGTGCCGGCGTCGCGCTGCGCCTTCGCCACTTGGTGCCACACGCGCGCGGGCGAGATCTCGCCAAAGTGCAGGTGCGGCGAAAGGCGCGACGTGCCCTGCTCGGCGGGCAGATTGCGGTGCTCGCCATAGTCGCCCGCCGCCTCGACGAACGCCTCGAGCGCCTCGTGCGCCGCCGCCTCGCCCGGCGTCCAGTCGAACCCCTTGGCCCAGTTCGGCTTGGTCGGCAGAAGCGCCCAGGCGGCGAGGCGATCGCTCTTGGGCCAGCGCGCGGGGGCGGCGAGCGTCCTGGGCGCCGGCAGCGGCGCGGGCGGCGGCATATGCTGCTGCAGCGCGCGCCAGAAGGGCGTGTAGATGCGGAAGGGCTTGCCCGCGCCGGTGGTGATGGTGGCCGGCGGCGCCAGCTGGTTGCCATCGTGCAGGCAAAGATCCAGCCGCTCGGCGAGCGCCTGCTCCGCCGCCTGCCACCAGGGTTCGTAATGGCGGATCGCGTGGATCGCGCGCGTGCCCAGTTCCTCGGCGAGGCCGGCAAGCACGTCCACGCACGCGCCGCGCCGCAGGATCAGCCGCGCGCCGCGCGCGTGCAGCGCGGCGTCGAGCGCGGCGAGGCTGTGGTGCAGCCACCAGCGCGAGGCGCCGCCCATCGCCCAGGCGCCTGGCGCGTCGTCATCCAGCACATAGACCGGGACGACCGGCCCCGCCTCGGCGGCGGCGGCAAGCGCGGCCTGGTCTTCGAGGCGGAGATCCTGGCGCAGCCAGACGATTTGGGGTTCGGCCATGGCCCTCCTACGCGCCGCCCGGCCGCGCGTTCCCGAAGGCCTCGTTGGCGGCGGCGCAGGCGCGGATCGAGGCGGCGTGGCGGCGCGCCACCGCCCAGCCATCCTGGCCATAGCCGCCGCCCAGCGCGCTCGCGACGGGCACGCCGCGTTCGCGCGCCGTCCGCACCACCAGGCGATCGCGCGCCGCGAGCCCGGCATCGGTGAGCGCCAGCCGCCCCAGCCGGTCCGCCGCGTGCGGATCGACGCCGGCCTGGTACAGGATGAGATCGGGCACGGCCGCGTCGAGCAGAGGCGGCAAGGCCGCTTCCAGCCGCGCCAGATAGCCGTCGTCGTCGAGCCCGTCGGGCAGGCCGATATCGAGATCGGACTGCGCCTTGCGCGCGGGGAAATTCTTCTCGGCGTGCATGGAGAAGGTGATGATGTCCTCGCGCCCGGCGGTGAGCGCGGCGGTGCCGTCGCCCTGGTGGACGTCGAGATCGACGATCAGCACCCGCCGCACGCGGCCCTCCGCGATCAGCCGGTGGGCGGCGAGCGCGAGATCGTTGAACACGCAATAGCCCGCGCCGGTATCGTAAAGGGCGTGATGGCTGCCGCCCGCGCCGTTGGCGGCATAGCCGTGGCGCAGCGCCAGAAGCGCGGCGAGCCAGGTGCCGCCCGGCGCCAGCGTGGCGCGCCGCGCGATATGCGGGGTGATGGGGAAACCGATCCGGCGCGCCTTGTCCGGCGGCACCGCCGCCGCCAGCACCTGGGCGACATAGTCGGGATCGTGCACCGCCTCGAGCCAAACGCGCGGCATCGGCGCCGGCACATGCACCTCATAGCCGGTGCCGGCCTCGTCCAGCGCGGCCATCAGCCGACTATACTTATCGAAGCGGAAGCCGCTGCCCGGCGGCGCGGGCGCGACATAATCGGGATGATGGACGATGTGCAGCACCAACTCTCCTTTCGCGGGCGCTCTGCCGCCTTCCGCCTCGACACCACCCCCTGCGCCCCTCTAAGTCCGCTTGGCTGTGCGCGTTCCCGAGGAGTCTCCATGCCCGGCGCCGAACTACGTCCCGATGTCGCAACCTTTCTCGGCTATCTCAATGCCCTGCCCGGCCCACGCATCTGGGAGGTCTCCGCCCCGGAAGCGCGCGCCATGACGCTGGCGATGCGCGGCGTCGCCGATCTCGAGACCGGGCCGCTGGCCGTGATGCGCGATCTGGAGATGCCGGGCATCGCCGGCCCGATCCGGCTGCGCCTCTATGATGCGCGAATCGAGCGCGCGCCCGGACCGGTGATCCTCTTCTATCATGGCGGCGGCTGGGTGCTGGGCGATCTCGACGGCTATGATCCGCCCTGCGCCGAGATGGCGCGCCGCCTCGATCTGCCCGTGATCTCGGTCGACTATCGGCTCGCGCCCGAACATCCCTGGCCCGCCGGACCCGACGATTGCGAGGCCGCCGCGCGCTGGGTGGCGACCGCGCCCGAGGCGCTGGGGCTGCGGCCGACGGATCTGCTGCTCGCCGGCGACAGCGCGGGCGGCAATCTCGCCATCGTCACCGCCATGGCGCTGCGCGATGAGCCGGCGGCGCTGCCGGTGCGCGCGCATTGGGCGATCTACCCCGCCACCGATCTCGGCCGCCGCTACCCGTCGCACGCCGCCTTCGCGCGCGACTATTTCCTCACGCACGAGGGGATCCAGTGGTTCGCGGACAGCTATGCCCCGGATCCCGGCCATTGGCGCGCCTCGCCGCTGGCGGGCGATCTGGCCGGGCTGTCGCCGGCGCTGATCACCACCGCCGGGCTCGATCCGCTGCGCGACCAGGGCCGCGCCTATGCCGCCGGGCTGGCGCAGGCGGGCGTCGCGGTCAGCTATCGCGAGGCGGCCGGCACGATTCATGGCTTCATCAACCTGCGCAAGGCGATCCCCTCGGCCCAGCAGGATTTCCACGCCCATCTCGCGACCTTCGGGGCGCTGATCGCGGAGCTGCGGCCATGACCGACCTGCCCTATCGCCCCGCCGCCGGCATCATGCTGGTCAACCGCGCCGGCAAGGTCTTTGTCGGCCAGCGGATCGATACCACGATCGAGGCGTGGCAGATGCCGCAGGGCGGCCTCGATCCCGGCGAGGATGCGCAGGCGGGCGCGCTGCGCGAGCTGGAGGAGGAAACCGGCATCCCCGCCCGGCTGGTGGAGATCATCACGCGGGCGCCGCAGGAATTTCTATACGATCTGCCGCCCGATCTGATCGGCCGCGTGTGGAAGGGCCGCTATCGCGGCCAGCGCCAGATCTGGTATCTGATGCGCTTCCTCGGCGCCGACACGGACATCACGCTCGACATGCCCCATCCCGAGTTCCGCGCCTGGAAATGGGCCGATCCGGCCGAGCTTGCCGATATGATCGTGCCGTTCAAGCGCCAGCTCTATCTGGATGTGGTGGCCGCGCTCGCGCCGCTGATCCCGCGCGCGGCCTGATCCGGCCGATGCAGCGAATCCGCACCGGCCGCGCGTTCGCGGCGCTGGCGGCGACGTGCGCCGGCGCGGCCGCGCACGCGCAGGAGGAGAGCGCGCTCGCCCGGCCCGAGCCCGAGGTGCCGATCCTGTGGCTGGCGCCGCCGCCCGCCGCCGAGCCCGCGCCCGAGGAGCGCCGGCTGCCGCTGCTCACGCTGCTGATCCCGCCCCCGCCCAGCCCCAACGCCATGGCGCTGCCGCCGGCCGCCCGCGCGCTGCTGGAACGCGCGATGGCGGACGGATCGCCCGAAAGCTTCGCCGCCGTCGCCAAGCTGGCGCGCGACATGTATCCTTCCGGCGGCGGCCAGATCGATGCGCTCAGCGCCGAGAATGAGGCCAAGATCGCCGAGAAGAAGGCCGCCGACGCGCGCGAAAAGGCCGATGCGCTCGCCGCCGCCACCTTCCTCGACAATTGGAAGGGCGAGGCCGAGCTTGGCGCCTCGCTCGCCACGGGCAACAGCCGCGCCGTGGGCCTGTACGGCGCGTTCAAGGCCAATAAGGAAGGGCTGCGCTGGCGGCACGCGCTCACCGCCCGCGCCGACTATGCCGAAACGGACGGCATCGCCACCACCGAGCGCATCGTCGCCTCGTACCAGCCGCGCTACAAGGTGACCGAGCGGCTCTATTTCTACGGGATCGCCCAGTTCGAGCATGATCGCTTCCTGGGCTATGACCAGCGCTACACAACGGGCCCCGGCCTTGGCTACACGCTCTTCCCCGGTCCGCGGTTCAAGCTGGACATCGAGGGCGGCCCGGCGGCGCGGCGGACCGTCTATATCGATGCCGATCCGCGCTGGTCGGCGGCGGCGCGCGGCTCGGTCAGCCTGGTGTGGAAGCCGAGCAGCTGGCTCACGCTCAACAGCGACAGCGCGCTGTATCTGGAGCGTCGCAACAGCAATATCTCGTCCACCACCTCGCTCGACAGCCGGCTGATCGGGCCGCTCAAGGCGCGCCTCTCCTACACGCTCACCTATGAGCAGGACACGCCCGACGTGTCCAAGAACGCCAACACGCTGAGCCGTGTCTCGCTGGTGTACGACTTCTGACAAGGGCCCGGCGGGTCGATTTGCCCGGCGGGATGCGGCGCGCTAGACGGGTTCATGGTCGAGGGGATGGGACGCGCCACGCGCGCGGCATTGGAGAGGATGGCGGCCGAGCCGTTGCTCGAGCGCACGCTCGCCTGGGCGGCGATCAACAGCGGCACGGATAATCTGCCCGGCCTCGCCACCCAGGCCGCCCGCCTCGCCGATGCCTTTTCCGGTCTGCCGGGCACGCTGGCGCTGGTGCCCGCCGATCCGGTGGAGAGCGTGTCCGCGACGGGCGAGATCGTGACGGTGGCGCGCGGTGCGCATCTGCATCTCCGCGTCCGGCCGGACGCGCCGGTGCAGGTGCTGCTCACCGGCCATATGGACACGGTCTACCCCGCCGACAGCCCCTTCCAGACCTGCCGGATTCGCGCGGACGGGCTGGTCAACGGTCCGGGGGTGGCCGATATGAAGGGCGGCCTCTCGGTGATGCTGGCCGCGCTGACGGGGCTGGAGACCAGCCCGCTCGCCGCCCGGATCGGCTATGAGCTGGTGATCAATTCGGATGAGGAAACCGGCTCGCAGGGCTCGGCCGCGCTGCTGCGCTCCGCCGCGCGCGGCAAATGCGCCTCGCTCACCTTCGAGCCCGCGACGCGGCCGGACGGCACGCTGGCGGGCGCGCGGCCGGGCAGCGGCAATCTCGCGCTGGTGGTGCGGGGGCGCAGCGCCCATGCCGGCCGCAATCCGGAAGACGGCCGCAACGCGCTCGTCGCCGCCGCCGATTGCGCGCTGCGCCTCGCCCGCGCGGCGGCGCCCGGGCTCAGCATCAATCCGGCGCGCATCGATGGCGGCGGCCCCACCAATGTCGTGCCCGATCGCGCGGTGCTACGCGTCAATCTGCGCCCCGCCACGCCGGCGCGCCAGGCCGAGGCGGAAGCGCTGCTCGCCGCCACCATCGCCGATGTCGCGGCGGCGCATCAGGTGTCGATCACCTGCCATGGCGGCTTCGCCCGTCCGCCCAAGCCGCTGGACGCCGGCGCCGAGCGGCTGCTGGCGCTGGTGCGCGCCTGTGGCGCCGCGCTGGGCCAGGAGATTGGCTGGGCCCCCTCGGGCGGGGTGTGCGACGGCAATATCATCGCCGCCTGCGGCGTTCCGGTGGTGGATACGCTGGGCGTGCGCGGCGGCGCCATCCATTCGGAGGAGGAATATCTGATCCCCGCGTCGCTTTCCGAACGGGCCCGGCTTACCGGCCTGATCCTGCTGAGCCTGGCAGAGCGAGGCCTGGCATGAGCTTCCGCGTGCGCGCCGCCCGCCCGGACGATCTGGATGCGCTGTACGAGCTCGCCAAGCTGACCGGCGGCGGCTTCACCAACCTGCCGCCCGACCGCGACGCGCTCGCGGGACGGCTCGGCCGCTCCGCCGCCGCCTATGCCAAGAGCGAGGATGGGCCGGGCGACGATCTCTACGTGCTCATGCTCGAGGAGTGCGAGACGGGCCAGGTGCGCGGCACGGCGCAGGTCTTCTCGCAGATCGGCCAGCATTGGCCCTTCTACAGCTACCGGCTCGGCACGCTCACCCAGTCCAGCCGCGAGCTGGGCCGCACCTTCCGCGCCGAGATGCTGTCGCTCACCACCGATCTGGAGGGCGCGTCCGAAGTGGGCGGCCTGTTCCTCCACCCACGCGAACGGGCCGGCGGGCTCGGCCAGCTGCTGGCGCGCGCGCGCTATCTCTTCATCCGCCGCCACCGTGCGCGCTTCACCGCCCGCGTCATCGCCGAGCTGCGCGGCGTGATCGACGAGGCGGGCGGCTCGCCCTTCTGGGACGGGCTCGCCGGCAAATTCTTCGGCATGAGCTTTCAGGAAGCCGATCAGTTCAATGCCGTTCACGGCAACCAGTTCATCGCCGATCTCATGCCAAAGCACCCGATCTACACCGCCATGCTCCCCGAAAGCGCGCGCCACGTGATGGGCCTGCCCCATCCCACCGGCCGCGCGGCGATGCGGATGCTCGAGGTGGAGGGCTTCTCGCACGAGGGCTATATCGACATTTTCGACGGCGGCCCGACCATGGCGGCCGCGACCGACTCGATCCGCACCGTGCGCAACGCTGAGACGGCGCGGCTGGTGGCGGGCGATGGCGAGGGCGGCAGCCATGCGCTGGTCGCCGCCGGCCGGCTCGAGACATTCCGCGTGGTGCAGGCGCTCGTCAGCGCCCGCGAGGACGGCATCGCGCTCGATCCGCAGGGGGCGGCGCTGCTCGGCGCGGCGCCGGGCGAGGAGGTGCTGCATGTCGCGCGCTGAGATGGTCGAGATCAATTTCGACGGCATTGTCGGGCCGACGCACAATTATGCCGGGCTCAGCCTCGGCAATCTCGCGGCGACCCGACATGCCGGCGCGGCGTCGCGCCCGCGCGCCGCCGCGCTGCAGGGCATCGCCAAGATGCGCGCCAATCTCCGGCTCGGCCTGCGTCAGGGCATTTTGCTGCCGCACCGCCGCCCCAACCCGGATTGGCTCGCCGCGCTCGGCACCGACGCGGCGCACGCCGGCCCGCTCTGCCCGGTGGCGAGCTCGGCCTCCGCCATGTGGGCGGCCAACGCCGCCACCGTCTCGCCCGCGCCCGATACCGCCGACGGGCGCTGCCATCTGAGCGTCGCCAATCTCGTCACCATGGCGCATCGCAGCCATGAATGGCCCGAGACGCTGGCGCAGCTGCGGCTCGCCTTCGCCGACGAACGCCATTTCGCCGTCCACGGTCCGGTGCCCCCGCCCTTTGGCGACGAAGGCGCCGCCAATCATATGCGGCTCTGCCCCGCCCATGATGCGCCGGGGGTGGAGGTGTTCGTGTATGGCGAGGCGGGTGGCCCGTTCCCCGCGCGTCAGCATCGCGAGGCGAGCCTCGCCGTCGCCCGCCGCCATGGCGTCACCGCGCCGCTCTTCGTGCGCCAGTCGGAGGCGGCGATCGCCGCCGGCGCCTTCCACAATGACGTGGTCGCCGTCGCCAACGGGCCGGTGCTCTTCACGCACGAACAGGCGTTCGACGACAAGGAGAGCTTCTACGCGGCCTTGCGCGCGCGCGTGCCCGGCGTCGAGATCATCGAGGTGCCGGCCGGGGCGATCAGCCTTGCCGACGCGGTGGCGAGCTACTTGTTCAACGCCCAGCTCGTCACCCTGGCGGATGGCGGCATGGCGCTGATCCTGCCCGAGGAAGCGCAGCACCTGCCGCGCGTCTGGCAATGGCTGGAGGCGCTGGTGGCCGGCAATGGCCCGATCCGCCGCCTGGTGCCGGTGGACGTGCGCGAATCCATGGCCAATGGCGGCGGCCCGGCCTGTCTGCGGCTGCGCGTCGTGTGCGATCCTTCGACGGTGGATCCGCGCTTTCTGATGGACGAGGCGCGGCTCGACGCGATCGCCGCCGTGATCGCGGCGCACTGGCCCGAGCGACTCGATCCCGAGACGCTGCCCGCGCGCGGCGCCTGGCCCGAGGCGATCGCCGCGCGCGCCGCGCTGCTCGAGGCGCTCGACCTCGGATCTCTCCTTTAGGGGCTGCCACAGCGCGCGCTTAAGTAAATTCAAATCAGCTGCTTACACTTGGGACACCTTGTCCCGTTTCGATCACCGCCGCTCTGCCTCGGCTCTTTACGAGCCATTAAGCCGGTGGTGCGAGGGGATCATGCATAGCATCGGGTGGGGACCTGAGATGTCCAAGAGTTTTGAGCTGCCGACCGACAAGCGCGAGCGGCGTCGTCAGCTGCTGCTACTGTCGGCCGAGATGGATTTTCTGGATGGCCGCCGCCGCGTCCATCTGCTCAACATCTCGCAGACCGGCGCCAAGCTGGATTGCGATCAGGTGCCGGTGCCCGGCGAGCCGGTGACGCTGCGCTGCGGCACGCTCGCCGTCCCCGGCCGCGCCGCCTGGGTGGATGGCAACCGCTTCGGCGTCGCCTTCGACAAGCCGATCGATTCGGGCGAGATCGCCATGCGGGGCCAGCAGCATCTCGCCAGCTGACCCGCCGCGCGGCGGCGTCAGGATACGCCGCCGCGCCGCAATTTGAGCCGGGGCACGCCCTCGGACTTGCGCAAGGCCGCGCCGCGCCCGGACAGCGACGGGTTCGTCATGAAATAGCGATGCAGGTTGAACGGCTTGCCGCCCGCGTTGGTGACGCGGGTGTAGCTGCCATCGGCGTTGAGCGTCCAGCTCTGCTCGGTATCGATCAGATTGGCGACCATCACCTGGCCGAGAATCTGCTCGTGCACCGTCTCGTTGGTGATCGGCAGCATATATTCCACCCGCCGATCGAAATTGCGCGGCATCCAGTCGGCCGAGGAGATGAACACCTTGGCCTCGTTGCTCGGCAGGGCGTGGCCGTCGCCGAAGCAGAGGATGCGGCTATGCTCGAGGAAGCGACCGATCACCGATTTGACGCGGATATTGTCGCTCAGCCCCGGCACCCCCGGCCGCAGGCAGCAGATGCCGCGCACGATCAGATCGATCTGCACCCCCGCCGCCGAGGCGCGATACAGTTTCTCGATGATCGCGGGATCGACGAGCGAATTCATCTTCGCCCAGATGGTGCCGGGGCGGCCGGCGCGGACATGGTCGATCTCGGCATCGATCATATTGGCCAGCGTCTCGCGCAGGCCGTGCGGCGAGATGGTGACCGCGCCGAGATGCTGCGGCTCGACATAGCCGGTGATATAGTTGAACACCTGCGCCGCATCGCGCCCGATCACGGGATCGGCGGTGAAGAAGCTCAGATCGGTATAGATGCGCGCCGTGATCGGGTGGTAATTGCCCGTGCCGAAGTGGCAGTAGGTGCGGAACTGGCCATTCTCGCGGCGCACGACCATCGAAATCTTGGCGTGCGTTTTCCAGTCGATGAAGCCGTACACCACCTGCACGCCGGCCCGCTCCAGCTGGGCGGCCCACATGATATTCTGTTCCTCGTCGAACCGCGCCTTGAGCTCGACCACGGCGGTGACCGACTTGCCCGCCTCGGCGGCGTCGATCAGCGCGCGGATGATCGCCGATTGCTTGCCGGCGCGGTACAGCGTCTGCTTGATCGCCACCACGTCCGGATCCTGCGCCGCCTGGCGCAGAAAGGCGATCACCACCTCGAAACTTTCATAGGGATGGTGGACGACGATATCCTTGTCGCGGATCGCGGCGAAGCAATCGCCGCCATGTTCGCGGATCCGCTCCGGAAAGCGCGCCGTAAAGGGCGGCCATTTCAGATCGGGCCGGTTCTCGTCGACCAGCTGCTCCAGATCGCAGACGCCGAGAAAGCCGGTGGCCTGGGACGAGGTGAGCGCGGTGCCCGTGTCGATCTGCTCGGTCACCAGCTCGGCCAGCTCGGCCGGCATGCCCGTTTCCATGCGCAGGCGGATCACGCGGCCGCGCCGGCGCCGCTTGATCGCCGTATGGAAGAAGCGGACCAGATCCTCCGCCTCTTCCTCGATCTCGATATCGCTGTCGCGGATGACGCGGAAGGCGCCCTCGCCGAGCAGCGCATAGCCCGGGAAGAGCAGCCCCGAAAAGCGCCGGATCACCGCCTCCACCGCGATATAGCGGGCGCGCTCGCCCGGCAGGCGAATGAAGCGCGGCAGCGTCGGCGGGATCATCAGCAGCTCGCGGATCGGCTCGCCATCGGCCAGCCGCTTCAGATCGAAAACGAGGCTGAACCCCTTATTGGGGATGAAGGGAAAGGGATGGGCGGGATCCAGCGCCTGGGGCGTGAGCACGGGCAGGACCTGATCGCGGAAATGCTGCTCCAGCCACTCGGCCTGCTCGTCCGGCACGTCGTTCTGGCCGAGGATATGGAAATCATGCGCGGCGAGTTCCTCGCGCAGCGCATTGAGCACGTCCTGCTGGCGCAGCATCAGCTGGTCCGCGCTTTCGACGATGGCGGCAAGCTGCTGGCCCGGCGTCAGCCCGTCGGCGGAGAGCTGCTCGACGCCGTTGATCTGCTGGCCGCGCAGGCCGGCGACTCGGACCATGAAGAATTCGTCGAGATTGTTGCCGGAGATGGAGAGGAAGCGCAGCCGCTCGAGCAGCGGATGGGCGGGGTTGCAGGCTTCGTCCAGCACCCGGCCGTTGAAGGCCAGCCACGAAAGCTCGCGGTTGAAATAGCGCTGGCGCGGCGCCACCGGCTCGACCGCGGCCTCCGACTTCTGGCGCGCCTGGGTGTCGGCGGCGGCCGATGCGATGCTCTCCGCCGTGGCGGGGACCAGCGCCTCGGCCGCGACAAGACGCGCCTCGGCTTCGGCAAGGCTTTGGGTTTGGGGCTGTTCTGCTTCAGACATGGCGTTCGTCCTAAACCATCCCCGATGAAGGCTCGATGACGCCGCCGCCGAGCGCGGCGCGCGCCAAGGCCAGCGTGACGCCGCGCCGGCTGGCCAGCGCCGCCCGATCCAGCGCGTCGATCGCCGCGCCGATGGCGACATAGCTGCGCTCGATCCGCCGGGCGAGCCAGTCGGTGACGGCGGGCGGCGCGGCGAGGCCGCGGCGCGCCAGCCCGCGCTCCAACAAGGCGCGCAGCAGCGCGTCGTCGGGCTCGGCGATCGCGACGCGCGGGCTCGCCGCCAGCCGCGAGGCGAGATCCGGCAGCGCGATCGCCCAGGCCGGCGGCGGCGCGTCGGCGACGATCAGCAGCGGCCGGCGGCTCGCCATGGCGGCGTTCCAGGCGTGGAACAGGCTTTCCTCGGGCGCCGCCCAGCCATTGTCGATCAGCCGGCCGCCCGTCTTGGCGGCGAAGAGCCGGCCGAGCAGGCTCCGGCCCGACTTGCGCGGACCGGTCAACAGCGTGATCGGCACCGGCCAGAGCGCCCAATGTTCGAGATGGCGGATCGCCGCGGCATTGGCGTCCGAGACAATGAAATCCGCGTCGCCCTCGTCCTCCGGCCAGTCGAGCGGCAGCGCGAACTGGTTCACGGCCGGCCGTCGCCCGCGCCGCCGCCGCGTCGCATCCGCAGCGTCGCGCCCTCGCCTTCCAGCCGCCAGCCGCGCGCCGCCAGCGCCAGCCGCAGCGCCGCCGCATCGCCCGGCGCGCTGAAGCTGACGATCGAGGTGCCGCCGAGCGCGAGGCTCGTCACCGTCGGCGCGCTTCCGCCCGGCACGCTGCGCAGCGCCGCCAGCGCCTGGTCCAGCGCGGCGGCATCGGCGCTGTCCACCTGCAGGGTGAAGGCGGTGGTCGCCGGTGGTGGCGTGGCGGACTGATCCACCACCGTGGCCAGCGGATCCTCGCCATCGTCGGCGATCAGATCCTCCTCGGGCGCCGGCGCCGCCTCCTCGATCGTCAGCGACGGATCGGGCGCGAGGCGATGATCGGCGAGCGCCTCGGTATAGAGCACGTCGAGCTGGTGTACGCCCTGATCCAGCATGGCGGGCAGCGCCTCGCTGTTGGGCGCGGTGAGCACGAAGCTGCCCAGCAGCGTCGCATCGGGGCCGTGGCGCGCGGCGAAGCGCGCCCAGATCGGGCCGCCCGGATAGCGGCGACGCAGCCACACCTCGGGCACCACCACATCGGCCGCGCCATATTGATCGAGCAGCGTCCGCCACCAGATCCGCCCCGGGCGCCGCGTCTGGCCGAGCTGGAGCAGCAGCGGATCGGCGCCCGTGCCCACCGGCCGCACATAATCGATCGCGCTGCCGCCCGCGCGGAAGCGCGCCCACGCCTTTTGCCAGGCGGTGCGGACCTCGAAGCTCTGCGGGCCGCCGCCGCTATATTCGATCGGGATCACGAGCATCGGCGCGCTGTGCGGGGTCGCGCCGCCCGCGCCCAGATAGCCGCCCGTGCGGCCGCGATCGAACAAGATGGCCAGGCTGGCGATATAACGGTGCGGGCCGATCTGCTCCTGCTCCACCTCGATCCCGGCCACGATCGAATCGAGCGTGCCATCGGGCAGGCGCGGCGCGGCATCGGGGGCGGCGCCATGGGTGCGCGCCCACAGCACGCGCCAGCCGCGCCGTTGCGCCTCGCGCCAGCCGGCGGCGCGCGCCTCGTCGGCGGTGCGGCCGGCGATATCCACCCGGACGCCCGTCACCTCGAAATTGGAGGAGCTGTCGATCGGCGGCACGCCGCGCTCGCCCGGCGCGAGCTGGGCGGTGGCGAACCAGCCGGCCAGCGCGAGCGTGCCGAGGCCGGCGGCGATCGCGGCGGCGCGCAGCGGCGGAAGCGGAAGTCGGGCGGCGATGCTCACCCCGCCCTTCTGGCGACTTGGCCGTGGAAATCCAAGAGCGATGTCGCTATCGCCCGGCCATGGACGAAGAGCAGAGCTATACCTACGAGAAGGCCGGCGTCTCCATCGCCGCCGGCAATGCGCTGGTGAAGGCGATCGGGCCGCTGGCGCGCGCCACGCGGCGCCCCGGCGCGGATGCCGAGCTGGGCGGCTTTGGCGGCTTTTTCGATCCGCGCGCGGCGGGCTTCAAGGATCCGCTGCTCGTCGCCGCCAATGACGGCGTGGGCACCAAGCTCAAGCTCGCGATCGACAGCGGCCGGCATGACGGCGTCGGCGTCGATCTCGTCGCCATGTGCGCCAATGATCTCGTGGTCCAAGGCGCCGAACCGCTCTTCTTCCTCGATTATTTCGCCACGGGCCGGCTGGATGGCGCGATCGCCGAGCGCGTCGTCGCGTCGATCGCGGAGGGTTGCCTGCAGGCCGGCTGCGCGCTGATCGGCGGCGAGACGGCCGAGATGCCCGGCATGTACGCCGATGGCGATTATGATCTGGCCGGCTTCTGTGTCGGCGCGGTCGAGCGCGGCGAGCAGCTGACCGGCGATCGCGTGGCGGCGGGCGACATCCTGCTCGGCCTCGCCTCTTCGGGGGTGCATTCCAACGGCTTCTCGCTGGTCCGCCGGCTCGCCGCCGATCGCGGCTGGAAGCTGGACCGGCCCGCGCCCTTCGACATCGAGACGCTGCTGATCGACGCGCTGATGGCGCCGACGCGCATCTATGTGAAGCCGCTCCTGCCGCTGATCCGCGCGGGCGAAATCCACGCGCTCGCCCATATCACCGGAGGCGGCCTGCTGGAGAACATCCCCCGCGTACTGCCCGAGGGGCTGCACGCGCAGGTCGATGCCGGCGCCTGGCCGCAAAGCCCGCTGATGGGCTATCTCCAGGCGCAGGGCCGGATCGCGCCGGGCGAAATGGCACGCACCTTCAATTGCGGGATCGGCATGGTGCTGGCGGTCGCGCCCGATCGCGCGGCCCCGGTGGCGGCCGCGCTGGCGGCGGCGGGGGAGACGGTGCACCGCATCGGCCATATCGCCGCCGGCCCGCGCGGCTGCACCGTCGCCGGGCCGGCGGAAAGCTGGGCGACGCGCGACGCCTGGTCCGCCAGCCACAGCGCCTGAGGCGCGCATCATGGGGCGCAGGCGCGTCGGCGTGCTGATCTCGGGGCGCGGCTCCAATCTGCGCGCGCTTCTCGAGGCGGAGCAGGACGCCTATGCCATCGCGCTGGTCGTCTCCAACAGGCCCGATGCACCCGGCCTCGCCATCGCGCGCGCGGCGGGCGTGCCGGTGCACGCGCCCGCGCCCGATGGCCGCGGCCGTGCCGCCTGGGAAGCCGAGGCCGACGCCGCGCTGCGGGCGGCCGGTGTCGAGCTGGTCGCGCTCGCGGGCTATATGCGCATCCTCTCGCCGGCCTTCGTCGCCGGCTGGGAGGGGCGGATGGTGAATATCCATCCCTCGCTGCTGCCGCTCTATAAGGGGCTCGATACCCATGCCCGCGCGATCGCGGCGGGCGATGCCGAGGGCGGCTGTTCGGTCCATCTCGTCACCGCCGCGCTCGACGACGGGCCGGTGCTGGCGCAGGCGCGCGTGCCGATCCATGCCGGCGACACGCCCGAAACGCTGGCGGCGCGGGTGTTGGTGGAGGAGCATCGCCTGTATCCGCGCGCCCTCGCCGAACTGGCGCGCGGGCTTTAAGGCTGCAAGGCGCCGCGGCGCGGCGCGAGGAGGTGCGGAGCATGAGCGGGACGCGCAGATCACGGTTGCGCTGGGTGACGGTGGGCGAAGCGGTGGCGATCGCGGCGGTGCTGATCTCGGGCCTGGGCCTGTGGAACAGCTGGCAGGATCGCCGTGAGCAGCATCAGGAAAAGGCGATCGAGGCGGCCCGCGCGCATTCGCCGCGCGCCTTCGCGCTGCGCGCCAGCCCCAATGAAGATGGCTCGACGCTGACGCTCACCGCGGTTGGCGGCGATCAGGTGGTGCAGGGCCAGACGATCCGTTTCCCGCCCGCCTTCAAGCTGCCGGCGGCCACCACCACGGGCGATGCGCGGATCGAGGCGGGCTGGTTCGCCGATGCGCTCAAGGCCGATCGCAAGCGCCGCGCGCTGCCCGACGAGAGCCGCGGCGACGAGCGGCTGCCGGTGCTGATCGAGACCGACTATCTGGAGGACGGCCAGCCCCGCCACGCGCGCGCGCTGTACGATCTCGGCTATGCGCTCGAAGGCCGCTTCCTGCGCGGCGCGGCGGTGCGGATGCGCGGCCTGTCGCTGATCGGCACGCCGCCGGCCGGCAGCGCCGCCGCCGATCGCCGGCTCGACACGCTGTGGACGGCGCGCGCCGGCGCGCCCAAGCCCTGAGCGCGGGCGATGCTGCGCCTGATCCGCTGGTCGCTGCGCCTGGGGCTGGGCTTCGTGCTCGTCTCGGTGGGGCTGGTGCTCGTCTACCGGCTGGTGCCGCCGCCCGTCACCCTCACCATGCTGGCCAATGCCGCCGATGGGCGCGGCATCAGCAAGGATTGGATGCCGCTGTCGCGCATCGATCCCACCATGGCGCGCGCGGCGATCGCCGCCGAGGATGGCCGCTTCTGCCTGCACCACGGCTTCGACGTGGCGGCGATGCAGAAGGCCTTCGCCGCCAACGCCCAGGGCCGCAAGCTGCGCGGCGGCTCGACGATCAGCCAGCAGACCGCCAAGAATGTGTTTCTCTGGCAGGGCCGCTCCTATGTGCGGAAAATCTTCGAGGCCTGGTTCACCGCGCTGATCGAGCTTCTCTGGGGCAAGCGGCGGATCATGGAAGTCTATCTGAACGTGATCGAGACGGGCATCGGCACCTATGGCGTCAATGCCGGGGCGCAGCGCTATTTCCATCATGATGCCAGCCATATGAGCGCGAGCGAGGCGGCCCGCATGGCGGCCGTTTTCCCGCTGCCCAAAAGGCGCGGCGCGGTGGCGCCAGCGGGCTATGTGCGGCGCTACGGCAACCGCATCGCGGCGCGCATCGGGGTGGTGCGGCGCGACGATCTGGATGGCTGTCTGCGCCGCTAAGCTGGCCAAGCGCCGCCGGGCTCCTATATGGGTATCAGAAAGGAACGCACGTCGGTTTCGCGCGTCCGAACCGGAGAGGCCAAGATGCCCACGGAATTTGCCCATGTCGGTTCATCAGCGGCTGGCTCTCTTGTCAGCTAGATCCTTTCTCCGCCCTAGACGGCGCGGCCTCGCCTCGATCAACGCCGAGGCGCGCGACGGCATCGTGCCGGCGGCGGATAATCTCGCCACCACGCCCGATCTCGGCGCGGGCGAGCGCAGCAGCGGCAATTACCGCACCATCGCGCTGATCGTCGCCTGCGCGCTCTTCATGGAATTCCTCGACGCGACCGTGCTCGCCACCGCGCTGCCCACCATGGCGCGCGATTTCGGCGTGAGCGCGCCCTCGATGAGCGTCGCGCTTACCGCCTATCTGCTCGCGCTCGCCATCTTCATCCCCGCCTCGGGCACGGCGGCGGACCGCTTCGGCGCGCGGCTGGTGTTCCGGGCCGCGATCCTCCTGTTCGTCGGCGGATCGATCGCCTGCGGGCTCGCGCCGAGCCTGGAGGCGATCGTGGCGGCGCGCTTCGTGCAGGGCATGGGCGGCGCGATGATGATCCCGGTCGGCCGGCTGGTGCTGCTGCGGTCGGTCGCCAAGCGCGACATGGTGTCGGCCATGTCGTGGCTGCTGGTGCCGGCGCTGATCGGCCCCATCATCGGTCCGCCGCTCGGCGGCTTCATCGTCACCTATCTCGATTGGCGGTGGATCTTCTGGATCAATCTGCCGATCGGCGTGCTCGGCGTGGTGCTGGTCAGCCTGTTCATCCCCGATGTGCGCGAGGATGTCGGGCGGCGCTTCGATGGAATCGGCTTTCTCCTCAGCGGCGTGTCGCTGGGCTGCCTGCTGTTCGGCTTCGAAATGTCCAGCCGCCCCGGCGAGGGCCGCGTCGCCGCGCTGCTGGTGGCGATCGGCCTCGTCTTCGGCGCGCTCTACATCCGCCATGCCCGGCGCCATGTCGCGCCCATCCTCGATCTGTCGCTGATGCGGATCGAGACGTTCCGCCTCTCCGTGATCGGCGGCTCGCTCACGCGCATCACCCAGGGCGCGCACCCCTTTCTGCTGCCGCTGATGATGCAGCTGGGCTTCGGCTTCACCGCCGCGCAGAGCGGATCGATCACCGTCGCCACCGCGATCGGCTCGCTCGGCATGAAGGGCGCGGCGCAGCGCGTGCTGCGGCGCTTCGGCTTCCGGCGCGCGCTGCTGGTGCTCGGCGTGCTGGCGACGCTCGGCTATGCGCTGGTCGGGCTGTTCCGCCCGGGCTGGCCGGTGCCGCTGATGTTCGCCGTGCTGGTCGCCTGCGGCTTCCTCATGTCCTTCCAGTTCACCGCCTACAACACGATCGCCTATGACGAGATCGAAAAGCAGCGGATGAGCCAGGCGACCGCCTTCTATTCCACCTTCCAGCAGCTGATGCTCTCGCTCGGCATCTGTATCGGCGCGATCGCGTTGCGCGTGGCGATGACGCTGCATGGCGACGCCCGCCCGCGCTTCGCCGATTTCACGGTCGCCTTCTGGACAGTGACGGCGATCAGCCTCACCGCCGTGCTGGTCAACCGCCGCTTCGATCCCGAGGCCGGCGCCGAGATCAGCGGCCATGAGAGCTGACGCGAGCCCGGCTCAGCCGAAGCGCGCCGCCGCCTCGGCGATGGCGGCGTGGAGCGTGTCGAGATCGGCCTCGTCGATGCAATAGGGTGGCATCAGATATACGGTGTTGCCCATCGGCCGGATCAGGAGGTCGCGCTCGCGGAAGAAGGCGAGCAGCGCCGGCCCGATCGCCGCCAGATAATCCCGGCCCGCGCCGCCCAGCTCGCAGGCGATGATGGTGCCGCAGCGCCGCGCCGCGCGCACGCCCCCGAGCCCGGCGAGCCGCGCCGCCTGCCGCTCGGCGAGCAGCGCCACCCGCTCGAGCACCGGCTCATCGCGCCATATCTCGAGATTGGCGCGCGCCGCCGCGCAGGCGATCGGGTTGGCGGTGTAGCTCGACGAGTGGAAGAACATCCGCGCCTTGTCCGTGGACCAGTGCGCCTCGAACAGAGCGGGTGTCGCCATGGTCACCGCCAGGGGCAGGCTGCCACCGGTCAGCCCCTTGGACAGGCAGAGAATATCCGGCACGATCCCGGCCTGTTCGCAGGCCAGCAGCGTGCCCGTGCGGCCCCAGCCCGTCATCACTTCGTCGGCGATGAAGAGCACGCCGTGACGCGCGCAGATCGCCCGCATCTCGGCCAGCACCGCCGGCGGGTAGAAGAGCATCCCGCCCGCGCCCAGCACCAGCGGCTCGAGGATCAGCGCCGCCGGCCGCCCCGCGCAGGCGCGCTCCAGCGACGACAACGTCGCCGCGCCGTCGCCCGCCGGGAAGGGCAGCGTCTCTACGTCGAACAGCAGCGGCGTATAGGCCTGGTTGTAGACGCCGCGCGCGCCCACCGACATGCCGCCGATGGTATCGCCATGATAGCCATGCTCCAGCGTCAGGATGCGGTGGCGCGGCTCGCCCCGGTGCAGCCAGAAGCCGAGCGCCATCTTGAGCGCCACCTCCACCGCGGTCGAGCCCGAATCCGAGAAGAAGACATGGGCGAGCGGCGCGGGCATGTGCTCCACCAGCATCGCCGCCACCGCCTCGGCGGGCTCGTGCGTCCAGCCCGCGAAGATGATCTGGTCGAGCCGCTCGGCCTGGTCGCGAATGGCGGCGACGATATGGGGATGGCCATGGCCATGCGTCGTCACCCACCAGGACGAGATGGCATCGATGATGCGCCGCCCTTCGCGCGTGTACAGGGCGGCGCCCTCGGCGCGCGCGATCAGCGGGATCGGCTCCTCCAGGCCATGCTGGGTGAAGGGATGCCAGACCGCGCTCACCGGAAGGCCTCGCAATCGATGCCGGCGGCGAAGGCGGCGGCGAGGCTCGGTCCGTCGAGCGGATCAAGCCAGGGCAGCCTCCCCAGGCGGCGGACCCGGCCGATCGCGGCGATGGTCGCTTCATTGTCGGGATTGGCCTCGCCGACAAAGGCGATGCCGAGCAGCGTTATGCCCCGCGATCGCGCCGCCTCGATCGAAAGCAGGCTGTGGTTGATCGTGCCGAGCGCGGTGCGCGCGACCAGCACCAGCGGCAGCCGCCAGCGGGCGAAGAGATCGGCGAAGAGGAGATCGCGCGTCACCGGCACCAGCAGCCCGCCCGCGCCCTCGATCACGAGCGGATCCGCGCCCGCAGGCGGCGTCAGCCGCGCGGGATCGATCGTCACCCCGTCCAGCTCCGCCGCGCGATGGGGGGAGAGCGGCGCCGTCAGCCGATAGGCTTCCGGGAAGGTGGTGGTGACGCCGAGGCGGCGCACCGCATCGGTATCCGCCCCCTCCTCCAGCCCGGACTGGATCGGCTTCCAATAGCCCGCGCCGAGCGCGGCGGCGAGGCCGGCGGCGAACACCGTCTTGCCGATGCCGGTATCGGTTCCGCTGACGATCAGGCGCAAGACGGCTCTCCCATGCAGGTGGCGACGACATAGCGGGCGACCGCGCCCGCCGCCTCGAAGCGGGCGAGCGTGGCGCGGAAGGCGGCGGGCGCGAGCGGGCGATGCCCGGGACGCGGCGTGCCCGCGCCGATCGCCTTGAGCGCGCGGACAAAGGCACGGCCATCGGGATGATGCACGCGATGCTCGGTCAGGGTCACGCGCAGCCCCATGGCGGCGAGCGCGGCCGGCGCGGGATAGTCGGGCGTGCCGGGCGAAGCCTCGTGATGCGCCGCCCGCCACTCGGCGAAGCTCCCCTCGGCCAGCGTGGTGAAGACCAGCCGTCCGCCGGGCGCCAGCCGCGCCCGCAGCCGCGCCACGCCCGCGGGCAGATCGCGGAACCATTGCAGCGCCAGGCTGGAGCAGATCAGATCATAGCGGCCGTCCGGATCAGGCGCCTCGCCGTCCATCACCGCATAGGCGATATCGGGGCGGCGGCCGAACCGCGCCTGCGCGCGCGCCACCATCGCGGGCGCGATGTCCGTCATCCGCCAGCTTGCGCCCGGCAGCCGATCGATCAGCGCCGCGCCGAGCAGGCCGGTGCCGCAGCCGATCTCGAGCACGCGTGGGCGCGGCGGCAGCGCCAGCCCGGCGATCTCCGTGGCGAGCGCGCCGGCGACGCGCGCCTGCACCTCGGCCGCGGCGTCATAGCCCGCGGCGCGATCGAAGGCGGCGGCGATGCTCATGGCCGATGCCAGGCCGCCAGCCGATCGACCAGCCGATCGATATCGTCCGGCTCGTGGGTGGCGCGGAGCGCGATGCGCAGCCGGCTCGTCCCCGGCGGCACGGTGGGCGGGCGGATCGCCACCGCGAGCAGCCCGTCCGCCGCGAGCGCCTCGGCGCGGGCGAGCGCGGCGGCGGCATCGCCGATCATCGCGGGCACGATCTGCGTGCTGCTCGCGCCGGTATCGATTCCGGCGGCGGCGAGGCCCGCGCGCAGCCGCGCGCCATGCGCCGCCAGCCGCGCGCGCTCGGCTTCCATTTGCGGCACCAGATCGAGCGCCGCGTCGATCGCGCCCAGCACCGCCGGCGGCGGCGCGGTGGAGAAGAGGAAGCCGCCACAGGCGTTGACCAGATAGTCGATCACCGGGCGCGCGCCGGCCACATAGGCACCGAACGCGCCAAAGGCCTTGCTGAACGTGCCCATCACCAGATCCACCGCGCCCGGATGTGCGGCCGAAAGCCCCGCGCCGCCCGGCCCCAGCACCCCCGTGGCATGCGCCTCGTCGACGAAGAGAAAGGCGTCGTGCGCGCGGGCGAGCGCGGCGAGCGCGCCGAGATCGGCCCGATCGCCATCCATGCTGAACACGCTCTCGGTGACGATCAGGCGCGGCCCGGGCGCGTCGGCATGCGTGGCCAGCAGTTCGGCGAGATGATCGAAATCATTGTGGCGGAAGCGGATCTGGCGGTGGCCCGCGGCGCCGGCATGGAGGCTGGCATGGATCAGCCGATCGGTGAACAGCAGCGTATCGGGCGCGGCGCGCAGCAGCGCGGCGAGCACCGCCGCGTTGCACTGCCAGCCCGAGGGAAAGAGCAGCGCCGCCTCGCAGCCCTTGAACGCCGCAATCCGCGCCTCGAGCGCCAGATGCGCGGGCAAGGTGCCCGTCACCAGCCGCGACGCGCCCGCTCCCGCGCCGTGGCGGGCGGCGAATTCGGCGGCGCGCTCGGCCAGCCGCGGATGCGCGGACAGCCCAAGATAATCGTTGGAGGAAAAGTCGATCAGCGTCGCCGCGTCGCGCCGCAGCCGGGCCGGCCCCGCCGGCGCGGTGGCGATCAGGCGGCGCCGTTCCTGTCGATCGTCGATCCGCGCCAGCGCGGCGCCAAGGGCATGGGTCAGGGCAGCCATGGTGGCGAGCGCTCTAGAGGCTGATCGCGCAAAGCGGAAGCGCCGGATGGAAAGCCGGCGCGATCAAGGCTATGAGCGGCGACGATGACGATCCGCCTCGCCCTCGCCGCGCTTGCCGCACTCCTCGCCGTCGATTGCGCGTGGATGCTGAGCGCGCTCAGCCTCTGGATGCTGCCGGCCGCGCTGCTGGGCTGGTATCTTGCCGACATGATGTCGGGCGTCGTCCATATGTATATGGACTATAAGCCATCACGCGCCGGGATCGGGCTGGATCAGCTCTTCTTCTACACCGGCTCGCGGGAATCGGCCGAGTATCTGGCGCTGCGCGATCGCGTCTTCGGCCAGCTCAATCCGCTGGAGCGGCTGATCTACGATTTCAAGAACCACCATCCCCGCCCCGATGCGCTGGGACGGCGGACGATGCTGCATCAGATCGGCTCGACCATCCTCTTCACCACCCTGCCCTTCGCGCTCCTCGCCAACGCGGCCTTTCTGCTGCTGCCGCTGCCGCGCTGGCTGCTGGCGGCGATGATCGCCTTCACCATCGGGGCGAGCTTCGCGCAATATTTCCACGGCACGCTGCACCGGGCCGACGTGCCGCTGACGGTGCGGGTGATGCGGCGGCTGGGGCTGCTGATGCAGCCGGCCGATCATGTCGCCCATCACGCGACGCTGGCGCAGGATTTCTCCACGATCAACGGATGGTCCAATCCCGTGCTCAATCGCGCCTTTGTCGCGCTCCGGCGGCGCGGCTATCTGCCGGACGAGGGCCTTATCCCCCAATAAGGCCCCGTCCTGCGCGTCAGAATCGGTAGCCCAGGCTCAGCTGGACGACCGGATAATAGGGGTAATTGTCCACGCGGTCGCGCAGCCGCTGCTCCTGGCGCGCCAATTCGGTCTGCGCATAGGGGTTGCTGCCGAGTTCGCCGGTCGCCACCAGATCCTCGACGCGCGGACGGCCGTGGAACATCACGCCGCCATCGATGCCGAAGGTGAGGCCCGAAAGCGTGCTGTGGCTATAGCCGATCGTCGCCAGCGGCGATACCGAGCGGGTGCGGATGGTGCCGCTCAGCGTGCCCGCCTCCTCGGGCGAGAAGGTCATGCCGCCATAGGTCTGCGGGGTGCGCGCCATGCCGGCGAAGCGGATGCGGTTGCCGCTGGTGGAACGCAGCCCGGCGGACAGGCGGAAGCCGTTGGCGAAGGGATGAAGATCGATCGAACCACCGAAATTGCGCAGCCGGGCATGACCGTCATAGCGATAGCTGGAGACATGGCCATGGCCGTTGACCCCCAGAAAGGTCGCCGAGGCGCGCAGCGCGATCAGCGGCAGCGGACGATAGCTGATCTCCGGCCCGACGCCCAAAGTCCCGCCCGTCACGCCGACGGTGATCGGCGGCGCGAAAGGCAGGGCGCAGGCGGGCGCGGCGGCGAGGCTCAGCAAAAGCGCGGGGTACGCAAGACGCAACATAGAAACTCCCAAACCGGACAATGGCTTAGATCGCACAAGATGGTTAACGAAGCGTCAGCTTATGGGCGGTCCGCGTGGGGCTTGGGGGCGGCGGGGGCTTTTGCCGGCGGCGATCAGCGGCTAGCCCGCCCGGCATGACCAGCACGCTCCGCCTGCCCGCCACCCCGGAGGCGATCCAAAGCGCCGCCGCGCTGATTCGCGCGGGCGCGGCCGTCGCCGTGCCGACCGAGACCGTCTATGGCCTTGCCGCCGATGCCGGCAATGGCGAGGCGGTGGCGCGCATCTATGCCGCCAAGGGCAGGCCGAGCTTCAACCCGCTGATCGTGCATGTGCCCGATCTCGCCACCGCCGAGACGATCGCGATCCTCGATCCGGTCGCGCGGCGGCTGGCTGAGGCGTTTTGGCCCGGCCCGCTCACGCTGGTGCTGCCGCGCCGTCCGCAGGCGCCGATCGCCGCGCTCGCCACCGCCGGGCTGGATACGGTGGCGCTTCGCCTGCCCGCGCATCCGGTGATGCAGGCGCTGCTCGCCGCCGCGGGCCGTCCGCTCGCCGCGCCCTCCGCCAATGCCAGCGGGCGGATCAGCCCCACCAGCGCCGCGCATGTCCTCGCCACGCTCGATGGCCGCATCCCGCTGGTGCTCGACGATGGCGAAACCGGCCATGGCCTGGAATCCACCATCGCCGCGCCCATGGCGGCGCGGATCCGCCTGTTGCGGCCGGGCCCCGTCACGGCGGACGCGCTTCAGGCCGCGAGCGGCCTCGCGGTCGTGGCGGAGGCGGCCGGCGGCGCGATCGAGGCGCCCGGCCAGCTCGCCAGCCACTATGCGCCCGCCGCGCCGCTGCGGCTCGACGCGACCGCGGCGGCAGCGGACGAATGGCTGATCGGCTTCGGGGCCGTGGCCGGCGACGACAGCCTTTCGCCCCGGGGCGATCTGGTGGAGGCGGCGGCGCGGCTGTTCGCCGCCCTGCACCGCGCCGATGTCTCGGGCCGCGCGCGCATCGCCGTGGCGCCGGTGCCCGACACCGGGCTCGGCGCCGCGATCAACGATCGCCTGCGCCGCGCCGCCGCGCCGCGCTGACGCCCCCTCTCAGCCGCCGCGCCGGAAGGCGGCATAGTCCGGCATCGGGCGACGGTGCGCGCGGCGCGCGGCGCGGATCTGCGCGACCTCGCGGCTGAGCGCCGCCATACGGCTGCGATCGCCCGGATGCGTGCCGTCGCCAAACACCTCCGCCAGCCACGAGCCATGGCCGATGCGCTGCCAGAAGCGCAGCGCCGCGCCCGCATCATAGCCCGCCCAATCGGCGAGGAAGACGCCGTAATAATCGGCCTCGCGCTCGGTTTCGCGATTCGCCGCGACACGCGTCCAGCGCCAGCCCTGCTCGCGCAGATGGCGATGGCCGAGGATGTTGTGCGCCAGTTCGTGGCCGATCACGAAGGCCAGCTCGTCGTCGCTCTCCACGCTGTCGAGCAGCCCCTGGGTGACGGTGACGGTGCGGCCGTCCGCGCCGGCGTTGCGCGTGGCGGCGAGATCGAGCTGGACGGTGGAGGCGCAGGCGGGGCGGCCGGTGATGCGCCGCGTCGTCACCACGCCGGCACGGCGGATCGTCAGCGTCACCGGGCCGCGCGCAAAGGCCTGGCCCAGCCGATCCATGATCGCGGTGAAGCGGCGGCCGTCGGCGCCGCCGGCGCGCGGCGTGGCCGGCGCCAGCCGCGTGCCGCCGAGCGCGAGGATCTCGTCGCCCGGGCTCAGCCCGGCGCGATCGGCGGGGCCGCCCGCCACCACCCCCGTCACCGCCGGATAGGGCCCGACATGGTAGAGCGCCGCCATCGCCGGGCGGAGATCGGCGCGATATTGGGCCGCGTCCTGCACGATCAGCCCCGGCAGCGCGGTGCGCGCGCGGCACAGCGGCAGCCCCGCCGTCTGGAGCCGATAGGCGACGCTCGCCACGCGCAGATCCTTGGCGGCGAGCGCGGCGAGCGCGGCCGTCAACTCGCCCGGAACGCGCGCGGCGGGCGCCGCTCCGGCGAGGCCGGCCAGCGCCGCCGCCGCCGCGATGCGTCTAGCGCACCCCATGCATCAGGCGCTTGATCACCGGCGCGAGCAGCAGCAGCACCGCGCCGGCGGCGATCGCGATCAGCCCGATCGTCTGGAACACGGAGAGATAGGTATCGAGGCTGAGCTTGGGATTGGTGATCTCGCCGCCGACCGTCTCCACCGAGGCGATCTGCGCCACCGCGCCCGCCACATATTGGGCGACCGAGATGGAGAGGAACCACATGCCCATCATCATGCCGACGATCCGCGCCATGGCGAGCTTGGTGATCATCGACAGGCCCACCGGCTGGATGCACAGCTCGGCCGCCGAATGGAAGACGTAGAGCAGCGCCAGCCAGCCGATCGACACCCGGAAATCGGCGCCGACGCTGTAATGGCCGGCAAAGACCAGCACGAAGAAGCCGAGCCCCGCGCCGAACAGGGCGAAGGCGAACTTGACCGGGATCGAGGGCTCGAGCCCGCGCTTGGCCAGCCCCGCCCACAGCGCCGACACGAGCGGCGCCAGCACCACGATGGAAAGCGGGTTGAACACCTGGGTCTGGCCGGCGGACATGGAGAAGAGCCCGAACACCGAAAGATTGGTGTTGCGGTCCGCGAACAGGGTGAGCGACGAGCCCGCCTGCTCGAACAGCGTCATGAAGAAGACGTTGAACACCAGCATCAGGATGGCCGCCAGCATCATCTGCGCCTCCTGCCGCGTGCCCGATCGCCACGACCAGATCGGGATCGCGACCATCGAGACGAGGAAGGTGAAGAACAGCACCTTGCCCATGATCGGCAGCGCCAGCACATAGCCGAGCAGCCCGCTGCCCGGCGCCTGCTCCGGCGTGTTGACGAGGTTGCTGTAGAGCAGCCAGGCGAAGGGCACGCACAGCAGCGCGAGCGCGTAGATCAGCAGGCTGCGATCCCTGCCCCGCGCCGGCGGCTCGCCATAGCCCGCCAGCCGCCCGCCATCGAACTGCATCAGCGCCCAGGACGCGCTCATCCCCACGGCGGCCAGCAGGAAGCCCGCCCACCAGCCATAGAGCGTGGCGAGCAGTGGGCAGAGGAATTGGCTGAACAGCGAGCCGAGATTGATGCCCATGTAGAAGATGGTGAAGCCGGCATCGCGGCGGCGATCGCCCTGCGCATAGAGCGCGCCGACGATGGTGGAGATGTTGGGCTTGAAGAAGCCGTTGCCGATGGTGATGGCGGACAGGCCGAGCAGCATCAGCGCGGTGAACAGCGGCGAGCGCGCGCCATCGGCGGTGAAATGGCCCTTGGCGACGGTGCGGGCGACCTGCCCGTCCGCGCCGACCAGCTCGACCGCGCCATCCTCGCGTCCGCGGATCGCCAGCTTCTGGCCCTGGTCGACCAGATATTGCTGCTTCTTCCCGGCCGTTTGATCCACCTGCACCGCGTAGCGCTGGCCGTCGATCACGGCAAAGGGCGCGGCCGGCTGGCCGCCGAAGCAGAGGGTGAAATAGCCCGCCGCCATCAGCACCGCGCCGAACTTCACCGAGCGTTTGGAGCCGAGATAATTGTCCGCCAGCCAGCCGCCGATCAGCGGGGTGAGATAGACCAGCGCGGTGTATCCGCCATAGATTCCGCTCGCCGCGCGATCGGAGAAGAGGAAATGGTTGGTGAGATACAGCACCAGCAGCGCGCGCATGCCGTAATAGCCGAAACGCTCCCACGCCTCGATCGTGAACAGCCGCGCCAGCTGCCGGGGATGGCCGAACCAGGTGTCGCCGTCGCTGCGGCTGACATGGCCGCTCAGCGCCTCGGTGGTGGCATCCGCATCGGGAAGAACCATGAAGACTCCGCATTCAGGACGGGCCTGCCAAGGTGGCGGCCCGGAAAGGCCGCGACGATACAGGCACGGCGCCGCTTGCCAAGCCTTCCCGCCCTGGCCGATAGTCACGAGGCCGGGGGGCAGCCTGCGCGGGGAACGCCAAGATGTTGAGCCGTCGTACCTTTTTGCTCGCCTCCGCCGCCGGGGGCGCGGCCGTCGCCACGGCGGGCCTGCACGCCGCACCGGCGCCCGCCGCCGGACGCGATCCCGAATTCGCGCAGCTTCTCGATCAATTCTTCCGCGAGGGCCTGCGCCAGCGGCCCGAGGGCGCCACCCAGCTCGGCCTCGATACCGGCGCCGATGCCGATCTGCGCGCCCGGCTGAGCGACGTGTCCGATGCCGGCCGCGCCGCCGCGCGCGCGCTCAACCGCGCCCAGCTGGCGCGGCTGGCCGCGATCGATCCCGCCCGGCTCGGCGCCGCCGACCGGCTCGACTATGACGTGGTGCTCTACACCCGTCGCGCCACCGAGGCGGTGCAGGCCTTTGATTTCGGCGGCGCGGGCTATGGCCCTTCGCCCTATGTGGTGAGCCAGATCACCGGCGCCTATCAATCGGTGCCGGATTTCCTCGATACCAAGCATCCGATCGCCACCGCCGCCGATGCCGAGGCCTATCTGAGCCGGCTCGCCGGCTTCGCGGCGCAGCTCGACGCCGAGACCGGACGGATGCGGCACGATGCCGGCGCGGGCGTCGCGCCGCCGGACTTTCTGCTGGACCTCACGCTCAAGCAGCTGACCGCGCTGCGCGTGCCCGCCAGCCAGGCGCTGCTGGTCCAGTCGATCGCGCGCCGCGCCGCCGCCAAGGGCCTGTCGCCGCGCTATGCCGATCAGGCCGCGCGGCTGTATACGGCGACCATCCTCCCCGCGCTCGACCGCCAGATCGCCGAGGCGCGCGCGCTCCGCGCCGGGGCGACGCACGAGGCCGGGGTGTGGCGCCTGCCGCAGGGCGCCGAATTCTACGCGGTGGCGCTTCGCACCACCACCACGTCCAGCCGCTCGGCCGAGGAGGTGCATCGCTTCGGCCTGGATCAGGCGCAGGCGATCCGCGCGCGGCTGGATCAGCTGTTGCGCGCCCAGGGCTTCAGCAAGGGCACGATCGGCGCGCGGATGGCGGCGCTCTACAAGGACCCGAGCCAGCTCTACCCCAACACCGATGCCGGCAAGGCCGCCGCGATCGCCTATTGCAACGATCGGCTGGCGGCGATCCGCACGCGCCTGCCCAGCGTCTTTTCGCGCGTGCCGGACTATGGCTTCGAGGTGCGGCGCGTGCCGCCGCAGACCGAGCTGGGCGCCGCCTCCGCCTTCTCCCAGCCGCCCGCGCTGGACGGATCGCGCCCCGGCCTCGTCTATTTCAACCTCCACGACACCGCCGAATGGCCGAAATTCTGCCTCGCCACCACCGTCTTCCATGAAGGGCTGCCGGGGCATCAGTTCGAAGGCGGGCTCGCTCTGTCCAACCGCGATCTGCCGCTGATCCGCAAGACGGGCGGCTTTTCCGGCTATGGCGAGGGCTGGGCCTTGTACGCCGAACAGCTCGCCGACGAGATGGGCCTCTACGATGCGGACCCGCTCGGCCGGCTCGGCTATCTCAAATTCCAGCTCTTCCGCGCCAATCGCTGCGTCGTGGATACGGGCATCCACCGCTATCGCTGGGGCCGCGAGCAGGCGATCGCCTATTTCGTCGAGCAGGAGGGCGAGGCGCCCGGCTTCGCGGCGCGCGAGGTGGAGCGCTATTGCGCGACGCCGGGCCAGGCCTGTGCGTATAAGCTCGGCCATTCGGTGTTTACCGGCTTGCGAAGCCAGGCCCAGGCGCAGCTGGGGCCACGCTTCGATATCAAGGCGTTCCACGATGCCGTGCTGGCGCCGGGCCGAGTGCCGCTGGACATTCTCCAGCAGACCGGCGAGCGCTGGCTGGCCGCCCAGGCCCGCGCCTGACGCGGGCCGGGGCGGCCCGGCTCAGCCGCGCAGCACGGTGGGCACGAACATATAGCCCTCGTTGCGAACGGTGCGGATCAGCGCGCCGCCCCCGTCATGTCCGGCGAGGCGGCGCCGCAGCCGGCTGACCTGCACATCGATCGCGCGGTCGTAGATCTCCGTCTCCTGGCCGGCGGAATAGTCGAGCAGCTGGTCGCGGCTGAGCACGCGGCGGGGATGCTCGACAAAGGCCTTCATCAACCGGAACTCGGCATCGGACAGCTGGACGATCGCGCCGGCCCGGTTGGTGAGCGTGCGGCCGATTAGATCGATCGCCCAGCCCGCGAAGCGCGCCACGCCCTCGCGCGGGGCCTGGGGCTCGGCGGGCTCGGCGCGGGTCTCGCGCCGGCGCAGCACGGTGCGGATGCGGGCGAGCAGCTCGCGGGGGTTGCACGGCTTGGCCAGATAATCCTCGGCGCCCATTTCGAGCCCGACGATCCGGTCGATATCGGTGCCTACCGCCGAGAGGATGATGACGGGCGGCGCGTCGGCCTCGCGCTGGAGGCCGCGCAACGCGCTCAGCCCGTCCTCGCGCGGCATCATCACGTCCAGCACGATCAGATCATAGCGTCCGGCGGCCAGCCGGTCGCGCATCTCGATCGGGTCGGCGGCGGTATCGGTGCGATAGCCATGCTTCTCGAGAAAGGAGGAGATCAGCGTCCGGATGCCGGCATCGTCATCGACGATGAGGATGTGGGTGGCGAGGTCCATGGCGGCAGAAATGGCGGTCATTGCGGCGGCTTGCCAGCCCAAGCTTGCGCAAAGATCGCGTTTGGCGACGTTTTTCTGCTACAGCCCGTCATGCGCCGACATATGGCCGGCGGGCGCGCGGGCGATAGCGCCGGCTCGCGCGGCCGTGATCGCGGGCGGATCGGCGCAGGGGTGGAGCGGGCTTGCGGACAATGCGGGGCTGGCGCGAGCCGCCAATCGTCTTCCAGATCCTGGCACTGCTGCTCGGCGGGCTGATCGTGGCGCAGCTGGTCACGCTGCTGCTCACGCTGGTGCTGCCGCCGGCGCCGCCGGCCGAGCATCGCTTCCAGGATATCGTCGCGGCGCTCGCCGGCCGCGACGCGCGCCATGCGCGGCTGCGGCGGCGGCTCGAGGCGGCGCCGCCCAAGATCGGCGGCCCGGGCTGGTTCGTCTCCGATCCCGCGCGGCGCCAGCTCGCCGCCGCGCTGGGGCTGCGGCCGGACGAGGTGCGCCTCGCCTTCTATGCGCCGCTGCCGCTCAACGGCATCACGCCCCTGCCCGAGCCCATGCCCGAGATGCGGCCGATCCGCTGGATGACCGCGCCCGAACCGCTGCCCGCGCCCGATACGCCGCTGCAGCGGATCGCGCTGCTGGCCGATGCCGGGCCGGGCGGCGGCCGGCGCGGGCCGGGGCCGGGCTTTGGCGGCTGGGGCTGGCCGGGCGGCGACGGCTGGCGCCGGGGCGGATTCGGGCCGCTCGATCCGGGCCTGCCCGCGCGCGCCGCCGACCCGGCGCGGAGCGAACGCCCCGCGCCCGCCGCCGCGCCCTCGCCCGCCGATCTGGATCGCCAGCCGGTCAACCCCGATGGCGGCCAGGCCAACGCCGCCGCGCCCGCACCCCCCGCCGCGCCTGCCCCTGCCCCGGCAGCGGCGAACCGGAGCGATCCCGCGCCCGCGCCCGCCGCGACGGCCAATGCCGCGCCGCCGCCGCACCGCACGCCGTCGCCGGCGCCGCTCGACGCCACGCCGCTGCCGATGCCCTTTGTCGCGTCGCCCGCGCCGGCCGGCCCCTCGCCCGCGGCGCCGCCCGCGCCCGCGCTGTTCGGCCTCGCGCCGGCGCCCTTTGTCGGGGGCGATTTCATCGCGGCGGCGCGGCTCCGCGATGGCCGCTGGGCGGTGGTGCAGCCCGAGCCCCAGGGCTTTCCCAATGCCTGGCAGCGGCGCGTGATCCTGTGGTTCCTGATCGCCTTCGCGCTGGTGGCGCCGCTGGGCTGGCTGTTCGCGCGGCGGATCGTGCGGCCGCTCGCGCGCTTCACCAGCGCCGCCGAGCAGCTGGGCCGCGACCCTTCGGCGGCGACCACCTTGACGCTGGACGGCCCCGCCGAGCTGGGCCGCGCCGCCCGCGCCTTCACGCTGATGCACACGCGCCTGCGCAGCTTCGTCGACGATCGGACCGCGATGGTCGGCGCGATCAGCCACGATCTGCGCACCCCGCTCACCCGGCTGCGCTTCCGCATCGAGGATATCGAGGACGAGGCCGCGCGCGAGGGCATGAGCCAGGAGATTGCGGAAATGGAGGCGATGATCGCCTCGGTGCTCGCCTTTGTGCGCGATGCCTCCACCCCCAATCTGCGCGAGCGGCTGGATCTGGCGGTGTTGGTGGAGGATGTCGCGCAGGACGCGGCGCTGATCGGGGGCGATGTGCGGATCGAGGAGGCGAGCGCCGCGCCGGTCGAGGTGGATGTGCTCGGCATGCGCCGGCTGCTCGCCAATCTCGTCGAGAATGCGGTCAAATACGGGCAGCGCGCGCGCATCCGCCTGCATGTCGAGGAAGGCAGCGCGGTGGCCGAGATCGGCGACGACGGCCCCGGCCTGCCCGACGAGGAGATGGAGCGCGTGTTCGAGCCCTTCTACCGCGCCGCCAATGCCGACGAATCGGGCAAGACGGGCAGCGGGCTCGGCCTGGCCGTGTGCCGCTCGATCGCGCGCGCGCATGGCGGCGATGTCCGGCTGGTACGCTCGGCGCGCGGTTTCGCCGCCCAGCTCCGGCTGCCGCTCGCCTTCGCGCCACGTCCGGGCTGAGGCCGCGGACCACCCCCAAATGGGACAGTCCGTGCCCGTCCCGGGCGAAAATTATTTCGCTCTTGCAGCATTATCGCTACAAAGCCGCCGAGGTCTGCTGAGGGACGTGACATGCGAATCGCTATGATCGGTACGGGCTATGTGGGGCTGGTCTCGGGGGCGTGCTTCTCCGATTTCGGCCACGAGGTGGTCTGCGTCGACAAGGATGCCGGCAAGATCGAGCGTCTGCACCAGAACATCATGCCCATCTACGAGCCGGGGCTGGACCAGCTCGTCGCCAGCAACGTCAAGGCCGGCCGCCTGTCCTTCACCACCGACGTGGCCGAGGCGGTGAAGGGCGCGGATGCGGTGTTCATCGCGGTCGGCACGCCCTCGCGCCGGGGCGACGGCCATGCCGATCTCTCCTATGTCTTCGCCGCCGCCGAGGAAGTGGCGCGGCATCTCGATCGTGACGCGGTGCTCGTCACCAAGTCGACCGTGCCGGTCGGCACCGGCGACAAGGTGGAGCGGATCGTGCGCGATACCGCCCCGAACCTGACGATCCGCGTCGCCTCCAACCCCGAATTCCTGCGCGAAGGCGCGGCGATCGAGGATTTCAAGCGCCCGGACCGCGTGGTCTGCGGCGTCGAGGACGAGGGCGCGCGCGAGGTGCTGGCCCAGGTCTATCGCCCGCTCTCGCTCAACCAGTCGGCGCCCGTGGTGTTCACCAGCCGCCGCACCGCCGAGATCATCAAATACGCCGCCAACGCCTTCCTCGCGACCAAGATCACCTTCATCAACGAGATCGCCGATCTCTGCGAGGCGGCGGGCGCGGATGTGCAGGAGGTGGCGCGCGGCATCGGGCTCGATAACCGCATCGGCCGCAAGTTCCTCCATGCCGGCCCCGGCTATGGCGGCTCCTGCTTCCCCAAGGACACGCTCGCGCTGCTTCAGAGCGCCGAGCAGTGCGACGTGCCGCTGCGCATCGTCGAGGCGGTGGTGTCGGTGAATGACGGCCGCAAGCGCGCCATGGGCCGCAAGATCATCAAGGCCATGGGTGGCGAGGCCGCCGGCAAGACGGTGGCGCTGCTCGGCCTCACCTTCAAGCCCAACACCGACGATATGCGCGACTCGCCCGCGATCGCGATCGTCCAGGCGCTTCAGGACGAGGGCGCCACGGTCCGCGCCTGCGATCCCGAGGGCGTGGAGCAGGCGAGCAAGATGCTCACCGGCGTCGAGTTCTGCGAGGGTGCCTATGAGACGGCGAAGGATGCCGACGCGGTCGTCATCGTCACCGAGTGGGACGCCTATCGCGCGCTCGATCTGAAGCGCATCGCCAGCCTCGCGCGCAATCCGCTGCTGGTCGATTTGCGCAACGTCTATTCGCACGAGGAAGCCGCCAAGGCGGGCCTCGCCTATGTCGGCATCGGCAAGGCGAGCCGGCCCGTCGGCCTGCCGCAGACGGCGCGCGCCGCCTCCTAAGCGGCGGCCGCCGCCCGGTGCGGGCGGATACGAAAAGGGGCGCGCGACCTTTAGGTCGCGCGCCCCTTTTGCTGTGGGTCAGGCGGCGCCGGGCCGGCGTCAGCCGATCGTCATCAGGCTGGCATTGCCGCCGGCGGCAGTGGTGTTGATCGAGGTGACGACCTCCTCCAGCAGCCAGTCGAGCTGATAGTCCGGTCCGGACTGCACCAGCGGGATCGGCCCCGGCAGGGCGGCGATGGCGGCGAGCAGCGGCTGCACCGCATCGGCCGGCCCCTCCACCAGCGCCGCGTCATAGGGCCCCGCCGCGCGCCAGTCCGCCACGAACTGCACCGCTTCGGCCAGGCTGGCGGGCAGATCGGCGAAGGCGGCGCGCTGCGCCTCGGGCACGATCGCGACATTGCCCGTGGCGAGGATGGCGGCGATCTGCCGCGCGAGACCGGCGGCCGTTCCGCCCAGCGCCGCCACGCGCCCGCGCGGGTGCAGCGCATAGAGGTTGCGCTCGCCCACCGGCCCCGGCAGCTCGATCTCGTGACCCAGCGCCGAGCCCTCGGCCAGCCGCCGCGCCTCCGCCCCGGTGACGCCGAGCGCGGCGCGATCCAGCCATTGTGCGAAGGCGGTCAGCGCCGCCGCGTCGCCACCCGGCCGGTGCTGCGGCGGCACGAACGGCGCGCGCACCAGCCGCCCGAGATAGAGCGGGCCGCCGGCCTTCGGGCCGGTGCCGGAAAGGCCGCGTCCGCCAAAGGGCTGCACCCCCACCACCGCGCCGATCATGTTGCGGTTGATGTAGAGATTGCCCGCCCGCACGCGGCGGCTGACATGCGCCACCGTCGCATCCAGCCGCGTGTGCAGGCCGAAGGTGAGACCATAGCCGGTGGCGTTGATCGCATCGATCAGCGCGTCCAGCCCGTCGCGGCGATAGCGCAGCACGTGCAGCACCGGGCCGAACACCTCGCGCTCGAGCATGGCGACGCTGCCGATCTCGATGATGGTGGGCGCCACGAAGGTGCCGAAGCCGGTCGCCGGGCTCAGCGGCAGCCTGGTGACCGAGGCGCCGCGCTGGCGCATCGCTTCGACATGCGCCTCGATCCCGCCCCGCGCCTCGGCGGTGATCACCGGGCCGATATCGGCGGCGAGGCGATCGGTGGGCACCACCCGCATCTCGGCGAGCGCGCCGCGCAGCATGGCGAGAATGCGATCGGCGACATCCTCCTGCAGGCAGAGCAGGCGCAGCGCCGAGCAGCGCTGGCCGGCGCTGTCGAAGGCCGAGGCCAGCACATCGGCCACCACCTGTTCGGCCAGCGCCGAGGAATCGACGATCATGGCGTTCTGCCCGCCTGTCTCCGCGATCAGCGGGAGCGGCCGGCCATCCTCGTCCAGGCGCGCGGCCAGTTGCGCCTGGATGAGGCGCGCCACCTCGGTCGAGCCGGTGAACATCACCCCGGCGGTGGCGGGCGCGGCGACGAGCGCGGCGCCCACCGCGCCATCGCCCGGCACCAGCTGCAACGCGGCCTCGGGCACCCCCGCCGCGTGCAGCAGGCGCACCCCGGCGGCGGCGGTGAGCGGCGTCTCCTCCGCCGGCTTGGCGAGCACCGCATTGCCGGCCACCAGCGCCGCCGCGACCTGGCCGGTGAAGATGGCCAGCGGGAAATTCCATGGGCTGATGCAGGTGACCACACCCAGCGGCCGATGGCCGGGGCCCAGCGTGCGGCGCGCCTGGAGCGCGTAATAGCGCAGGAAATCGATCGCCTCGCGCACCTCGGCGATCGCGTTCGGGATGGATTTGCCCGCTTCGCGCGCGATCAGCCCGAGCAGCTCCGGCATGGCCGCCTGCATCGCGTCGGCGGCGCGGTCCAGACAGGCGGCGCGCTCCGCCGGCGGCGTCGCGGCCCAGGATGCCGCGGCCTCGGCGGCGGCGCGCGCCGCCTTGTCCGCGTCCGCCGCATCCGCTTCCCATACGCGGCCGACCTCGTCGCGATGATCGCCGGGGTTGCGCACCGGCCGCGCCACGCCGCCGCCGATCGTCGGCCGGGCGATCCAATCCTGCGGGGCATGGAGCCGGGTGCCGAGCGCGGCCAGCACCGTCTCGTCGCTGAGATCGAGGCCCGCCGAGTTGCGGCGATCCGGATAGAGATCGCGCGGCAGCGCGATCGCCTCGTGCGGCGCCCCCGGCACCGGCATGGCGGCGACCGTCTCGGCGGGATCGGCGAGGAGCGCGTCCACCGCGATCGTCGGATCGGCGATGCGGTTGACGAAGGAGGAATTGGCGCCGTTTTCGAGCAGGCGGCGCACCAGATAGGCGAGCAGCGTCTCGTGCGTGCCGACCGGCGCATAGATGCGGCAGGGCCGGTCCAGCCTGTCCTTCCCCACCACCTCGTCGTAGAGCGGCTCGCCCATGCCGTGCAGGCACTGGAACTCGTAATCGCCGAGCGTGAAATCGGGGCCGGCGAGATGGTAGATGCTCGCCAGCGTCTGGGCATTGTGCGTGGCGAATTGCGGGAAGACCGCATCGCGCGCCGCCAGCAATTTGCGGGCACAGGCGAGATAGGCGACATCGGTATGGATCTTGCGGGTATAGACGGGGAAATCCGCCAGCCCATCGACCTGCGCGCGCTTGATCTCGGCATCCCAATAGGCGCCCTTGACCAGCCGCACCATGATCCGCCGCCCCGATCGGCGCGCGAGATCGATGATGAAGTCGATCACGAAGGGGCAGCGCTTGCCATAGCCCTGCACCACGAAGCCGAGCCCGTTCCAGCCCTGGAGCGCGGGATCGAGGCTGAGCGTCTCCAGCAGGTCCAGCGACAGCTCGAGCCGGTCCGCCTCTTCGGCATCGATGTTGAGCCCGATATCGTAGCGCCGCGCCAGCGCGCACAGCGCGGCCACGCGCGGCAGCAGCTCCTCCATCACGCGCTCCGCCTGGGCGCGGGCATAGCGCGGATGGAGCGCGGACAATTTGATCGATATGCCCGGCCCGGCATAGACGCCCCGCCCGGCAGCGGCGGCGCCGATGGCGTGGATCGCGGCCTCGTAATCGGCATAATAGCGATCGGCATCGGCGGCGGTGGTCGCCGCCTCGCCGAGCATGTCGTAGCTATAGGCGAAGCCGCGCGCCTCGAGCGGCCGCGCGCGGCGCAGCGCCTCGCCGATCGTCTCGCCGGTGACGAACTGTTCGCCCATCATCCGCATCGCCATGTCGACGCCGCGTCGGATCACCGGCTCGCCGCACCGCGCGATCAGCCGGGTGAGCGCCGCCGCCAGGCCGCGATCATTGACCGAGGCGGTCAGCCGGCCCGTGACCACCAGCCCCCAGGTGGCGGCGTTGACGAAGAGCGATCGCCCCTCCCCCAGATGCGCGCGCCAGTCGCCCGTGGCGACCTTGTCGCGGATCAGTGCATCGCGCGTGGCGGCATCGGGGATGCGGAGCAGCGCCTCGGCGAGGCACATCAGCGCCACGCCTTCCTGGCTGGACAGCGCATATTCGCGCACCAGCCCCTCGACGCCCGATCCGCCGCCCTTGGCGCGCAGCGCCTCCACCAGCCGCCGCCCGGTGGCGGCGATCGCGGCGCGCGCCTCGGGCGTCACCCGCGCGGCGGGCAGCAGCGCGGCGATACAGTCCGGCTCGGGACGGCGATAGGCGGCGGTGATCGCCGCACGCAGCGGCGTGGCGGGGCGGATCGGCGGGGCGAAGGCGGCGAAAGGCTGGGACATGGCGGCACGGCTCCGGACAAGGCCCGGATCATAGCCGATCGGCGCCGGGCGATCCGACCTGATCTTTCCCGGATCCTAGGCGGATTGCCTTTCGGACGACCGATCTCTAGCCAGACCATATGGACGCCAATCAAAGCACCACCCGGATCGACATGTTCGACCGCGCCATCATCACCGCCCTGCAGGAAGATGGACGGATGACCGTCACCGAACTCGCCCGGCGCGTCGGCCTCTCCAAGACGCCCTGCCAGATCCGGCTCAAGCGGCTGCTCGAGCAGGGCGTGATCCTGGGCTTCCGCGCCGTGGTGGATGCCGCGCGCCTGGGCCTCGAACAGGTCGCCTTCGCCGAGGTGAAGCTGTCCGACACACGCGAGAAGGCGCTGGAGGAATTCAACCGGGCGGTGCGCCGCATCCCCGAGGTGGAGGAATGCCACATGATCGCGGGCAGCTTCGATTATCTCATCAAGATCCGCACCACCGATATCCGCCGCTACCGGCTGGTGCTGGGCGAGAAGATATCGAGCCTCCCTTATGTCGCCAGCACCTCCACCTATGTGGCGATGCAGACGGTGCGCGAGGCGGGCGAGGTTTGACCTCCGCTCAGCCCGCCTCGAGATCGCGCAGATCCAGTCCTCGCGTCTCGCGGCCGAACAGGGCGACGAGGAGCAGCGCCAGCGCCGCCGGCACCAGGATGATCGCCGCCACCGTGGCGAGCGGCGGCACCAGGCCGGAAATGCCCAGCGCCTGCGCCAGCAGCCCGCCGCCCTTGGTGCAGGCGGCGATCCAGCCGGTGGCGCGGCCGCGCACGCCGAGCGGCACGCTCTCCGCCGCATAGGGAAGAAGGATGGCGATGATCGCGTTCGATCCCACGATCAGCAGCGCCACCGGCCAGACCGGGCTTCCGGTGCCCGATGTCTCGAGCCGGAGCACCAGCACCAGCCCCGCGATCGTCACCGCGATCGCCGCCACCAGCGCGCCCTTGCTGCTCCAGCGGCTGTAGAGCAGCGCCGCCACGAACACGGTCGGCCCGGCGATCAGCGCCGATTCCGCAAGCAGGCGGCTCGACAGCCCCAGCGAATAGCCGCGCGCGACGAGATCGGCGGGCAGCCAGAGCAGCAGGCCGAAATTCACCAGCCCCCAGGCCAGCGCGCAGATGCTGAGCGCGGCGATCTTGGCGATCAGCCGCGTGCCGGTGAGCGCGGCATAGCCCGCGGCGGCGCGGGCGCGCTGCGCCGGCGTGGCGCGCCGCGCCCGCGCGCCGAACCGCCGCATCACCGCCTCCGCCTCCTCGGTGCGGCCGCGCGCGAGCAGGAATTTGGCCGATTCCGGAATTAGGCCGCCCAGCAGCACCAGGGTAAGGCCGGTCGGCAGGTTGAGCAGCCACAGGATGCGCCAGCCGAACAGCGGCTGGAGCAGCGCCGAGGCGCCGCTCGCCGCGAAATAGCCGCCCACCGCGCCCAGCCCGCCGACCAGCACCAGCGCCCAGCCGCGATGTCGGCTCGGCATCATCTCGGCGAGCAGCGCATAGGTGACGGGCAACATGCCGCCCGCCGCCAGCCCCATCATGAAGCACATGCCGATGTTCCAGGCCAGGCTGGGCATGGCGCCGCAGATCGAGGTGCCGACGAACAGCACCGCCGAGAGCAGGATCGAGGCCTTGCGGCCATAGAGATCGGCGATCCAGCCCCAGAGGATGGAGCCCGCGACGGTGCCGAGCAGCGCGAAGAAGGGGACGAGGCTGACGGTGGCCTTGGGCACGCCATATTCGCTGACCATGCCCGGCACGGTGAAGCCGAGCGCGGCGGGCTTCATCACGTCGATCACCAGCGCGATCACGAGCACGATCATCAGCCGCCAATGCGCCCAGCCCAGCGCGGCGTCCTCGGGCGCGACGACGGTGATGCCCGCCGCCGCGGCGCGCTGGCGGCCGAGATCGCGCGGCAGCAGCCCATAGCCCGCCACCAGCACCCCGCCGACGATCAGCGCCATGCCGAGGATCATGCCGCCGCCCATCGGCATGCCGGCGAGCCGATACTGCATGTGGCGCGCCATCACGAACATCGGCAGATGCGCGATCACGCCGGCGGTCACCGCCGCGCAGCCGAGCGCGAAGGCCCAGAGCGCGCGGCGCTCGCTCAGCGTGCCCGTGCGGGAGGAGAAGAGCGTCGCCATGCCCGCAACCTAGCCGCGCGCCGCCGCCCGCGCCAGATCGCGCGCCGGCCGGCGGCGGGGCGCGGCTTCAGATCTCGCCGCGCACCTGGCCATGAGCGAGCAGCGCGAACAGGCCGGTGCCGCCGATGATGTTGCCGATCAGCGCCGGCGCGATGAAGCCGCCCAGCGTCCAGCCCAGCGTCTTCGCGCCGGTCAGCCACAGCAGCCAGGCTTCGCACGAGCCGGCGACGACATGGCTGAACCCGCCCAGCGCGATCAGGAAGGTGAGCGACAGGATGATCCAGAACTCGCTCGAGCGCGCATTGGGCATGATCCAGGCGATCGAGGCGACCAGAAAGCCCGCCGGCATGCCCAGCCACAGCACGGTCACCGCATCATGGCTGGCGAGGCGCTGCGCGAGAGTCATCACCGCCTCGAACTGCGCGGCCGAAACGATGATCTGCTGCGCGATCAGCACCGCCACCAGCAGCGTGCCGGCCAGATTGCCCAGCAGCACCACCGCCCAGAGCCGCGCCAGCCTGGCGATGTTGCGGCGGGTGAAATGGGTGACGAGCGGCAGCACCGCCGTCACCGTATTCTCGGTGAAGAGCTGGAGCTTGCCCATGATGACGATGAGGAAGCCGAGCGCGTAGCCGAAGCTGGCGAGCAGCGTGCCCGATTTGGTGGCGGGCAGATCCATGGCGAGCAGCGCCTCGCCCAGCACCGAGGCGGTGATGGCGACGCCGGCGGCAAGGCCGGACAGCAGCAGCGAGAGCCAGGGGCGGCTGAGTTCGTCCTCGCCCTGGAGCCGGATCACCTCATGCACCACGCGCGCCGAGCCGGTCTTGCGGCGGCCGACATCGCGCTGTTCCTCCTCGGACAGCTCGTTGGAGGGATTGTCGCCCGCGGTGAATTCGTCCTGATCCTCGGCCATGGCGCGCTCAGCGCCGGCCGGCGCGCAAGGTTCCCTTGCCAGCCGCCGCCGCCGCGCCCATCTTCCGCGCATGACAAAGACATTGGCGCGCCGCGAGGTGCTGGGTCTGGGCCTTTCGGGGGTCGTGGTGGCGGTGCTGTGGCGGTTCGCCGCCGAAGGCGACGGCGCCGATGCCATCGCCGCCACCCCCGCCCCCTTCACCCTGAGCGATGCCGAATGGCGCCGCCGCCTCTCCGCGCCGGCCTATGCCGTGCTGCGCCAGGGCGCGACCGAGCGGCCCTTCTCCTCGCCGCTCAATGCCGAGCATCGCCGCGGCCTGTTCGCCTGCGCCGGGTGCGACCGGCCGCTCTTCGCCTCCGCCACCAAGTTCGAGAGCGGCACGGGCTGGCCGAGCTTCTACCAGCCGCTGCCCGGCGCGGTGGCGACGCGCGACGATACCAGCCTGGGTATGGACCGTACCGAGGTACATTGCGCCCGCTGCGCCGGCCATCTCGGCCATGTCTTCGACGATGGCCCACGCCCGACCGGGCTGCGCTATTGCATGAACGGCGTCGCGCTGCGCTTCCGCCCGGCCTGACGGGGCGGCGCCGCGCGGCTATTCGCCGTCGTCGAAGCGATAGCCCGAGGCGTCCGCCAGATCCGAGAAGCGCGTGATCTTGGCGTCGAACTTCAGCGGCACCGTGCCGGTGGAGCCGTGGCGCTGCTTGGCCACCACCACTTCGGCGATGCCATGGACCTTGTCCATCGCGCGCATCCAGTCCTGGAAGGCGATCACCTGCGGGTCAAGCTCGCCCGCATCGGGCGCGGGCTCGGTCGGTTTCTGGAAATTGACGTAATATTCCTCGCGATAGACGAACAGCACGATGTCCGCATCCTGCTCGATGGAGCCGGATTCGCGCAGGTCGGAAAGGATCGGGCGCTTATTCTCGCGGGCCTCCACCTGGCGGCTCAGCTGCGAGAGCGCGATCACCGGGCAATCCAGCTCCTTGGCGAGCTGCTTCAGGCCGCGGCTGATTTCCGAGATTTCCTGGACGCGATTGCTCTCGCCGCTCCGGCCCGAGCCGGACAGGAGCTGGAGATAATCGACGATGATGAGATCGATCCCCTTCTGCCGCTTGAGCCGCCGCGCGCGCGTGCGCAGCGCGGCGATGGTGAGGCCGGGCGTATCGTCGATATAGAGCGGCAGCGTCTCCAGCGCCTGGGCGGCGCGCGCCAGATGGCGGAAATCCTGCTGGCTGATCTTGCCCATGCGCAGATTTTCGCCGCTGATCCCCGATTGCTCGGCGAGGATGCGGGTGGCGAGCTGATCCGCCGACATTTCGAGGCTGAAAAAGGCCACGCCGGCGCCGATCGACTTCTCGCGCGGAATGCCGTCCGCCTCGTCGCGCACGCGCCGCTGGGCGGCGTTGAAGGCGATGTTGGTGACGAGCGAGGTCTTGCCCATGCCGGGGCGGCCCGCCAGGATGATGAGATCCGACCGGTGCAGGCCGCCCATCTTGGCGTTGAGACTGTCCAGACCGGTGGTGATGCCCGAGACATGGCCGCCGGAATTGAGCGCCCGCTCGGCGATCTTCACCGCCGCCGTCGCGGCCTGGGTGAAGCTCTTCATCGAGCCCTGCTCGCCGCCCTCCTCGGCGACCTTGTAGAGCGCCACCTCGGCCTGCTCGATCTGGCTCTTGGGATCGACCTCGACCGACGTGTCCATCGCCCCCTCGACCATCTCGCGGCCGACGCCGATCAGCGCGCGCAGCAGCGCGAGATCGTAGATCTGGGTGGCGAAATCGCGCGCGCCGATCAGCGCCGCGCCGGCGCCCGTCAGCTGGGCGAGATAGGCGGGGCCGCCCATCGCCTTCATCGCCTCGTCCTGCTCGAACAGCGGGCGCAGCGTCACCGGATTGGCGATCATGTTGCGATCGACGGTGCGCAGGATCTGCTCGTAGATGCGGCCGTGCAGCGGCTCGAAGAAATGCTCCGGCTTGAGCTTGATCTGCACATCCTCGCAGATGCGGTTGTCGATCAGCATGGCGCCGAGCAGGGCCGCCTCGGCTTCGATGTTGTGCGGCAGCTGCGGCGTATCCGCCGCGCCGCCGGTGGCGGGCTTCAAGGGAATGGGTTGGGCCATCCCGCCATTGTCGCGCCTTTGCGCGGTGCCGACAAGTTTGCCGATCGCTTTTATCCACCAAGATCGACATCTGTGGATAAGTGCCGCTCGCCAAGCGCGGCGCGAGCCGGTAAGCGGCGGGTGGAGACATGGCCGATCCCCGCATCATCGCGATCGCGCTCGACGAGCGGACGATCCTGGCGCGCAACGCCGATATCGAGCAGGAACGCCGCATCGCCATGCTCGATCTGCTCGACGGCAATTTCTTCCAGCCGCTGCGCGCCGCGCCCGACGGCTATGCCGGCCCGTACAAGGTGGCGCTGCGCGTGCAGGAGGGCCGGCTGGCGATCGACATCGCGCGCGAGGACGATCGGCTGCTCGAGACGATCCTGCTCGGCATGATGCGCTTCCGCCGCGCCATCAAAGATTATTTCGCGATCTGCGACAGCTATTACCAGGCCGTGCGGCGGCAGACGCCGCAGCAGATCGAGACGATCGACATGGCCCGGCGCGGGCTCCACAACCAGGCGGCGACGCTGCTGATGGAGCGGCTGGACGGCAAGATCGCGGTCGATTTCGATACGGCGCGGCGGCTTTTCACGCTGATCTGCGTGCTGCACATCCGGGGATGACGATGATCGAGGATATCGGCGCGGCCGCTCTGGTCGGCGCGGCGCGCGCGGCGGCGCGCCATGCCCATGCCCCCTATTCGCGCTTCGCGGTGGGGGCGGCGGTGCTGCTCGAGGATGGCACGATCGTCACCGGCGCCAATTTCGAGAATGCGAGCTACGGCCTCTCGCTCTGCGCGGAGACGGTCGCGCTGGCGAGCGTGAACGCGCAGGGCCGGCTCGGCGCGGTGGTGGCGCTTGCGGTGACGGGCGGCGCCATGGGCGCGGACGGGCCGGAGGGCGCGGCGATCGTCAATCCCTGCGGCCGCTGCCGGCAGGTGATCAACGAGGCGGCGCAAATGGCGGGGCGCGATCTGGTGATCTTCTGCGCCTCGCCCGATGGCGCGCACATCCGCCGCCACACCATCTCTTCGCTGCTGCCCGACGCCTTCGGCCCCGCCGATCTCGGCTTCGGCCCGGCGCCGCGGAATTAGGCGGCGCGCCGCTGGCGGCGCAGTTTCTCCAGCTTCTTCAGCACCATCTCGCGCTTCATGCGGGACAGGTGATCGGTGAAGACGATGCCGTTGAGATGATCCACCTCATGCTGGAGGCAGGTGGCGAGCAGCCCGTCGATCCGCTCGTCGTGCCGGATGCCCTCGCGATCCAGCCAGGTGGCGCGGATCGAGGCGGGCCGGGCCACCTCGGCGAATTGCTCGGGGATGGAGAGGCAGCCCTCATTGTAGAGCCCCATCTCCTCGGACGGCTCGGAGAATTCGGGATTGATGAAGACGCGCGGGTTCTTCACGCCCTCGCCCTCTTCCTGGAGATCGATCACCAGCAGCCGCTTGGCCACGCCGACCTGGATCGCGGCGAGGCCGATGCCGGGCGCGTCGTACATGGTCTCGAACATGTCATCGATCAGGCGCTGCACATCGCCGTCGATCGTCTCGACCGGCGTCGAGATCTGGCGCAACCGCGGATCGGGCACCTCGAGAATGGGGAGAATGGCCATAGCCCGGCAGAGCTATGGTTCGCGCCCCGTTCCGTCAAGGTCCGTCATCCGTCGAGCGGCCGGCGCGCGCGCAGCGCCTGGGCGAGCGTGCCCTCGTCCAGATAGTCGAGTTCGCCGCCCACCGGCAGGCCATGGGCGAGCCGCGTCAGCCGCAGCGGCAGGCCGTCGAGCCGCTCCGCGATATAATGGGCGGTGGTCTGTCCCTCGAGCGTGGCGTTGGTGGCGAGCACGATCTCGTCGATGCCGCCCCCCTGGACGCGGGCGACCAGCCGATCGATGGTGAGATCCTCCGGACGCACCCCGTCCAGCGCCGAAAGCCGCCCGCCCAGCACATGGAAGCGGCCGGGAAAGAGCCGCGTCCGCTCCAGCGCCCAGAGATCGGCCACCTCCTCCACCACGCACAGCGCGCGCGTATCGCGACGGGGATCGGTGCAGATGGCGCAGGGATCGGCGGTATCGACATTGCCGCACTGGCTGCACTCGCGCAGCCGCGCATTCACCGTCTCCAGCGCGCGCAGCAGCGGCGTCAGCGCCGATTCGCGGCGCTTGAGCAGGTGGAGCACGGCGCGCCGGGCGGAGCGCGGGCCCAGGCCGGGCAGTCGGGCAAGCGCCTGGGTCAGCGCCTCGATCTCGGAAGATGCCATGTCGCCTGTGAGATAGGGGCTTGCGTGGCGCGACGCCAGCGGCTTGGGAGGCGCGATGCGCATCGTCTTTCTCGGAACGCCCGAATTCGCCGTGCCCAGCCTGGAGGCGCTGCACCGGGCGGGGCATGACATCGCCTGTGTCTATACCCAGCCGCCGCGCCCGGCGGGACGCGGCAAGGCGCTGACCCCCTCGCCCGTCCAGGCGCGCGCCGAAGCGCTGGGGCTGATGGTGCGCCATCCGGAACGGCTGCGCGATCCCGCCGATCAGGCGCTGTTCGCCGCGCTCGCGGCGGATGTCGGCGTGGTGGCGGCCTATGGGCTGATCCTGCCGGCCCCCATCCTCGCCGCGCCCCGGCTCGGCTGCCTCAACGTCCATGCCTCGCTGCTGCCGCGCTGGCGCGGCGCGGCGCCGATCCAGCGCGCCATCCTGGCGGGCGATGCCGAGACGGGCGTCACCATCATGCAGATGGAGCGCGGCCTCGATACCGGGCCGATGCGCGCCGAGATCAGGGTGCCGATCGCCGGCAAGACGGCGGGCGATCTCAGCGCCGAGCTGGCGGCCGAGGGCGCGGCGCTGATGGTGCGCGTGCTCGCCGATCTTCCCGCCTATCCGCCCCGCGCCCAGCCGGAAGACGGCGTCACCTATGCCGCCAAGATCGAGAAGGCCGAGGCGCGGCTGGATTTCGGCCGGCCGGCGGCGCTGGTGGAGGCGCAGGTGCGCGCCTTCAATCCCGCGCCCGGCGCCTATTTCGAATGGCGGGGCGAGCGCGTGCAGATCCTCGCGGCGACGGTGCTGGCGGAGGGCGGCGTGCCGGGCACGGTGCTGGACGCCGGGCTGGCGATCGCCTGCGCCACCGGCGCGATCCGCCCGCTGCGCGTCCGCCGCGCCGGCCGCGCCGCGATGACGCCCGAGGAATTGTTGCGCGGCTTCGCCATTCCTCCGGGCACGATGCTGGCATGACGCGGTTCCGGCTGACGGTGGAGTTTGACGGCCGGCCCTTCATGGGCTGGCAGCGCCAGGCGCACGGGCCGAGCGTGCAGCAGGCGATCGAAACAGCGGTGACGGCGGTGACGGGCGAAGCGGCGGTCGTCCATGCCGCCGGCCGCACCGATGCCGGCGTGCATGCCACCGCGATGGTCGCCCATGTCGATGTCGCGCGGCCGATCACCCCCTTCCGGCTGATGGAGGCGCTCAACGCGCGCCTGCGTCCGGCGCCGGTGGCGATCCTGGCCTGCGCCGAGGTGGCGGACGATTGGCATGCGCGCTTCTCCTGCCTCGGCCGCCGCTATGTCTATCGCATCGTCGATCGCCGCGCGCCGCTGACGCTGGAGCGTGGCCGCGCCTGGCGCGTGCCGCCGCCGCTCGATGCGGAGGCGATGCATGCGGCGGCGCAGCGGCTGGTCGGCCAGCACGATTTCACCACCTTCCGATCCGCGCACTGCCAGGCGGAAAGCCCGGTCAAGACGTTGGACCGGCTGGCGGTGCGCCGGGTGGAGGGCGGCATCGCGGTGGAGGCGGCGGCGCGCTCCTTCCTCCACCATCAGGTCCGCTCGATGGTGGGATGCCTCGCGCTGGTCGGGCGCGGCCAGTGGCGCGAGGCCGATCTCGTCGCCGCCCTCGCCGCCGCCGATCGCGCCGCGCTCGGCCTCAACGCGCCGCCCGACGGCCTCTATTTCGTCGAGGCCCGCTATCCGGAGGCCGCGCCGAGCGGCGCCGGCGCCGAGGATCGACCGCCGGCCGGCTAGACGCCGAACAGGCGCCCCAGCGCCTTTTCCAGCATCAGCAGCTGCCAGAGCAGCCGGCCATGGTCGCGGCGGCCGGCGCGGTGTTCGGCGGCGATGGCGGCGAGCGCGTCGGGCGCGAACCAGCCGGTGGCGCCGAGGCGCGCGCCCTGGGCGATCCGCTCCGCCTCGCCCGCCAGCGCGCCGCGAAACCATTGGGCGATCGGCGTGACGAAGCCCATTTTCGGCCGATACAGGATGGGATCGGGCAGATAGCGGCGCATCGCCCGCTTCATCAGCCATTTGCCCTGTCCGCCGCGAAGCCGCAGCGCGGCCGGCAGGCTCGCCTCGAAGGCGAGCAGCCGGTGATCGAGCAGCGGCTCGCGCACCTCGAGGCCGTGCGCCATGCTGGTGCGATCCACCTTGGTGAGGATGTCGCCCGGCAGCCACACCATGAGATCGGCATATTGCGCCCGGCCCAGCCAATCCTCGGCGGGCGCGTGGCGCATCGTCTTCACCCAGCGATCCTCGGCGCGATGGCCGGCGAGCGCGGCGAGCGCGCCCGGCGTATAGAGCCGCGCGCGCATCTCGGGCGGCGTGACGCCCACCGCGCGCGCATAGGCTTCGGCCGGATCGCGCGCCAGCGCCTCGAAGGTGGCGCGGGCGCGGAGCGGGCGCGGCGCCCAATCGGCCTTGGGATAATGGCGGGCGAGCGTGCCGAACACGCCGGCGCGCAGGCCTTCGGGCAGGAGCGCGCGGGCGCGGTTCTCGGCGGCGAAGAAACGGTGGCGGCGATAGCCCGCCATCGCCTCGTCGGCGCCATCGCCCGAGAGCGCCACCGTCACCCGCTCGCGGGCGAGCGCGCAGAGGCTGTAGCCGGGCAGCGCCGAGGCATCGGCGAAGGGCTCGTCGAACGCGGCGGCGAGCGCGTCGACCAGGCCGTAGCTGTCGGGCGAGACCAGCCGCTCGCGATGCGCGGTGGCGAAGCGCGCGGCGATCTGGCGCGCATAGTCCGTCTCGTCGAGCGCCGCGACGTCGAACCCGATCGAGCAGGTTTCCACCGCCTGGCGGCTCGCCTCCGCCATCAGCGCGACGACGCTGCTGCTGTCCACCCCGCCGGACAGAAAGGCGCCGAGCGGCACGTCCGCGATCATGCGCGAGCGCACCGCCTCGCGCATATGATCGACCAGCTCCTCCTCGAGCGCGGCGGTGGTGCCGCGCGCGCCGGCGCTGAACGCGATGTCCCACCAGCGCTGCGGGCGGCCGAGCGGACGGCCGCGATCCGCGACCAGCAGATGCGCCGCCGCCAGCTTCTTCACCCCGGCGACCAGACAGGCATCGTCCGGCACATAGCCGAAGGCGAGATAATCCTCGACGGCGGTGAAATCGGGCGCGCGCCGCAGCCGGGGATGGGCGAGCAGCGCCTTCAGTTCCGAGCCGAACAGCAGCGTGCCATCGGCGAGTTCGGCGTAGAAGAGCGGCTTCACGCCGAGCCGGTCGCGCGCGAGCACCAGGCTCTGCCGCTCGGCATCGTAGAGCGCGAAGGCGAACATGCCGGTGAACCGGTCCAGGCAGGCGGCGCCCCAGGCGCGCCAGCCATGCAGGATGCACTCGGTGTCGCTGTGCGTGCGGAAGACATGGCCGAGCGCCTCCAGCTCGGCGCGCAGCGTGCGATAATTGTAGATCTCGCCGTTGAAGACGGTGACGAGCCGGCCATCGGCGCTCGCCATCGGCTGGTCGCCCCCGGCAAGATCGATGATCGACAGGCGGCGATGGCCCAGCCCCACGCCCGGCCCGGTCCACACGCCCTCGCCATCCGGGCCGCGATGCGCGATCGCGTCGATCATCAGCCGCACTCGCGCGGGATCGACCGGCTTGGGCGTGCTCAGATGGAAGATGCCGGCGATGCCGCACATGGTCAGCGCCGCCCCAGCAGGGGATCGAGCAGCCGTTCGGGCGGCCCGAGGCGCGCCGCGAGCGCCGCCACCGCCGCCGGATCCGGCCCCGCGAGCAGCAGCGCCGCCGCGCGGGGATCGCCCCCCGCCAGCCGCGTCGCGAGCGTCGCCGCCTTGGCCGCGCGGGGATCGCCGCCGACCAGCGCGCCGACGCGATAGACCGTCCAGACGGTGCGCGTCGCCGGGCCGGGCGCGGTGATCCGCGCCGCGCGCCACGGCGCGGGCGCCGGCTGGTCCGCCGTCCACGACCAGACGCCCTCGGGATCGATCGCGCCCTGGCCATAGCCGACCAGCTCGTGCCCCTGTCCCTGGCCGCGGAACAGCGCCACCGCCACGTCCACCGTGCCGATCCGCGCCGTCAGCATCCGGTCCGCTCCGGCGAAATGCGCATGCCAGGCGGGGCCGGGGCCCGCCGGCGCGGCGGGGCCGAGATCGGGCAGCCGCGCCGCCGGCGGCAGCGGCCGCGTCGCGCCGGTGAGCGCGGCGGCGAACAGCGGCGCGGCCGCCGCCAGCAGCGCCGCGCCCGCCCAGGCCTGGCCCAGCGAGAGACGTCCGCCCAGCCGGCCCGCGCGCGCCACCGCCTCCGGCGCCACCGCCGGCCCGCCCGCCGGCCGATCGAACAGCGGCCAGGCGCCGGCCAGCACCAGCGCGATCACCAGCGCGAAGAAAATCCAGCCATAGACGAGATGATCGACGCCCCCCGCCACCGCCGCCCCGGTCCGCTGCGCGATCCAGATGGTGGCGAAGGCGCGCACCGCATTGGCGAGCACCGGCACCAGCGCGCAGGCGGCGAGGAAGAGCAGCCGCCGCCGCCATCCCCGAAAGCCGCGCGCCGCCACCAGCGCGCCCAGCGCCAGCATCGCGATCAGGAATTTGGCGCCCGAACAGGCTTCGGCCACCTTGAACCAGCCGCCCGGCGTGGTGAGGAAGACGCCGTCGAGCCGCGCCGGCACGCCCGTCGCGTGCAGCAGCAGCAGGCAGAGCCGCGCGGTGAGGCTTTGCAGCGGCGGCACCAGCGCATCCCCGGCCGGCACCAGGAAGAAGGCGTAGAAGAGCGGGAAGAGCAGGATCCGCGTCGCCGCCGGGCCGATCAGCGCGGCGATCGCACCCTGCGCGATCATCACCAGCCCGCAATGGCGCGCCACCGCCACCTCGGCCACCGCCCCGGCCAGCCAGGCGAGCGCGCCCAGCGCCACCCAGGGGAGCGGCCAGAGCCACGCCGTCGGCCGCACCGCCGCCAGCGCCGCGCGCCTCTCCCAGACCAGCCAGGCGATCAGCGGCGGCAGCACCAGGCAATGTTCGTAGGTCGAGCTCGTCCACCAGATCGCCGCCATCGCGCCCGCGTCGCGCGCGAACAGCGCGAGCAGCAGCAGCGCCAGCGCGGCGAGCGCCAGCCCGGTGCCGCGCCACGGCGCCGCCGCTGCGCGCGGCCGCGCCGGTGCCGCCGCGCCGAACGTCGCCGCCGCGCTCATATATGGGTCAGCATCTCGTCCAACGGCGCCAGCCGCGCATCCCAGCCATAGCGCGCCTCGATCTGGCGCCGCGCCGCCAGGCCGATCGCCGCCGCGCGCGCCGGATCGTCCAGCAGCCCGCTCACCGCCTGCGCCTCCGCCGACCAGCCCTCGGCGACGAGCAGATCGCGCCCCGGCGCGGCGTCGATGCCCTGATGCGCCTGCGGGCTCGCCACCACCGGGCGCGCCATCGCCATGCCCTCCAGCACCTTGTTCTGCACGCCCCGGGCCAGCCGCAGGGGCGCGACGACGACATGCGCGCGTGCCAGCCAGGGGCGCGTATCCGGCACTTCGCCCGTCACCTCTACGCCTTCGCCCAGGCGGTACAGGCCGGGATCGGGGCGGCGGCCGACAATGGCGAAGCGCGCCTCGGGGTGCCGCGCCCGGATCAGCGGCAGCGCGTTCCTCGCAAAGCCCGTCGCCGCCTCGATATTGGGCGGATAATCCATCTGGCCCGTGAAGAGGATCAGCGGCGGTCCCGGTTCGGGATAGGGCGCGGGCGCGTAGCGCTCGAGATCGATGCCGTTCTCCAGCACCTGCACGCTCTCCGCCGGCAGCCGGGTGCGGCTGCGGAACAGCGCCGCCTCGGCCTCGCTGACAAAGAGCGAGACCACGGCCCGCCCCGCCATCTCGCGCTCGAAGGCGGCGAGGCGCCGCGCCTCGCGCGCCCACAGCCCCGCCACGGGCCCCGTCGCGGTGCGGGCGTAATCGGCGAACTTCTCCGAATCGATATCGACAAAGTCCATGATGAACGGCCGGTCCTCGGGCGCGAACTGCGCCATCTGCCCGGAAAAGACATAGATGCGGCCGACCGGCTCGGTGGCCAGCACATCGTCGACGAACTGGCCCATGGTGCGGCTCGCCAGCGCCGCCACCGAGGCGGGGGTGCGCGTGATCAGGCTGCGCAGCAGCGAGGCGCCCTTGCCGCGCCGATGGATCTCGACATGGAGCCGATGCACCAGCGGCCGCAGCGCCTCGGCATGGGCGAGATCGGCCTCGTCGTCGGCGAAGGCGCCGAGATGCACGCGATGCCGCGCGGCGAGGTGGCGGAGAATGTGATAGGAGCGGATCTTGTCGCCGCGATCGGGCGGAAAGGGTATGCGATGGGCGAGGAAGAGCAGATCCGCCATCAGCCCAGCCCCCGCGCCAGCAGCGGCCCGGCGCGCGTCGCCAGCCAGAGCGGCAGCTTCTTCCACAGCGCGATCTGCAGCCGATATTTGGGATCGAGCGGGTTGATCGCGCGCGGCGCGTGGCCTTCGGCGGTGCGCATCCAATAGGTGAGCGGTTCCGGCTCGAACCCCCAATTCTTCTTGTAGGCGAAGGCGCCGGTGCCGAGCTTGGAGCGACCGAAATCGAACCGCGCGCAGCCGCGCGCCCGGGCGTGGCGCATCAGCGCGAAATACAGGCGTTCGTTCGCGCGCAAGGCCCGTGCTCCCCAGGTCCCGCCGCCCCAATAGGGCAGCACGGTGCCGTTGTGGTACAGGCTGAGCACGCTGGCAACCGGCTTGCCCTCGTGCCGCACGGTGAGAATGTCCGCATCCTCGCCGAATTGCGCGCGCATCGCGTCGAACAGACGGCGCGGAAAGACGGGCGTGCCGAGATTGTGCACGCTTTCGGCATAGACGCGGTAATGGGCGCGCGCCGCCGCCTCGTCCCGGCCGATCTCCACCGTCAGCGGCGCCGCGAGCGCCTTGCGGATCTCGGCGCGCTGCTTGCGCGGCACGGCGGCCAGCTCGGCCTCGTCGCTGGCGGCGAGCGGCCGCGCGAAGCCCGCATGATGGCCGCTCTGCGCGTGCCAGGCGGGATCGTCGGGCGCCGAGCCGCCGCGCAGCTCGAGGCTGGGAAAGCCCCGCGCCCCGGCATGCCGCCAGCCCTCGGCAGAGAGCGCGGCGGCCGCCGCCGCATCATCGGCCAGCACGCCCCCGCCCACGCCGAAGCCCGAGGACACCAGCGCCCGGCCGAACAGGCGCGAGCGGACCTCGGTGAGCGGCAGCACGCCGACGATCGCGCCCCCGCGCCGCGCCGTCAGCATCAGGCCGCGCTGGCCGGTGCCGCGCGCCACCGCCTCGATCCAGGCGGGCCGATGGAAGACGCTGCCCTCGGCATGCGCGCGCACATAGCCATCCACCGCCGCGCCCTCATCGGCGCGCGCGATCTCGACCGCCACGCTCATCGCGGCAGGCAGGCGACGACGCGGTCGACCCGATCCCAGGCGAAGGCGGCGATCAGCCGCTCCAGCTTGCCCGCCATCGCGCCCAGCCGGCTGTAATGGCGCAGCCGCGACCGCAGCGGCGCATGATCGACGCGCGGCTGGCCGGGATCGATCTCCCAGGGATGGAAATAGAAGACGGCGGGCGCATCGCCCGCATTCACCTGGCGGATCGCCCAGGTGGAGAAGCGATAGGGCAGCAGCCGGAAGAAGCCGCCGCCGCCCGCCGCCAGCGTGCGGCCGGCGAAGCGCGCGGTCGTCACCGGCAGCTCGATCAGCCCCGGCACGGGCACGAAGGCGAAGCGCGGCGCTTCGGGCCAGCCATAATGATCGTGCTTCACCGGCGCGACCGAGGAGGAATAGCCATAGCCTTCCTCGGCGAGCACCTGGTGCGCCCAGGGCGTGCGCGCGTCGATCGAGAAGCTGGGGGCGCGATAGCCCGTCACCGCCACGCCGCTCGCCTGCTCGATGGCGTGGCGCGCGCGCCGCAGATCGGCGCGGAACTGCGCGGGGGTGAGCGTGAAGACGCGCTGATGATCCCAGCCATGGCTGGCGATCTCATGGCCTTCGGCGACGATCCGCCGCATCTGCGCGGGGCTGCGCTCGGCCACCCAGCCCAGCGTGAAGAAGGTGGCCTTCACCCCGGCCCGCGCGAAGAGATCGAGCACCGCATCGGTGTTGCGCTGGACGCGCGGCTCGAGATGGCTCCAGCTGTCGCGCGCGATCACCCGCTCGAACGCGCCGACCTGGAACCAATCCTCCACGTCCACCGACAGGGCGTTGACCGGTCCGGCCATGTCAGTGCGTCGAGGGGGCGGCCGCCGGCTCGCCCTCCACCCAATCGATCAGCAGGCCGAGCACGCGGCGGATCGCCGCCTCCTGCTCGTCGATCCGCTCTTCCAGCCGGGCGATGCGATCGGCCAGCGCCGGATCGGGCGCGCGCGCCGGCAGCGGCGCGCCGGCCTCGCCGGGCGGGGCGGCGTCGGACGCGCGACGGCGCGGCTGCGGCGGCTCGGGCCGGGCCTCCGGCGCGGCGTCGGCGGCCATGTCCTCGGCGATCATCTCCACCGTGGCCGCGTCGATCCGCTCCAGCCCGTCGATCGATCCATGGAGCAGCACTCGCCCGGCGAGCAGGTTGAGGCGGCGCGGCAACCCGCCCGAATGGCGGTACAGCGCCTCCCAACAGCCCGGATCGAAGCCGGGCCGGCCCTGCCAATCCACCAGCGCCAGCCGGTGGCGGACATAGGGCTCGATCTCCTCGGGCTCCATGGCGGTGAGATGATGGGTGGCGATCACGCGCTGGCGCAGCTGCTCCAGACGCTCCGACCGCTGGAAGCGGTCGCGGAATTCAGGCTGGCCGAGCAGGAAGATCTGCAGCAGCGCCTGGCCGCCGCTCTGGAAGTTGGAGAGCATGCGCAGCTCCTCCAGCGCCGACAGCGGAAGGTTCTGCGCCTCGTCGACGATCAGCAGCGTGCGCCGGCCTTCCAGCGCCTGCTGCCGCAGCGCGCGTTCGATCCGCTCCAGCAGCTGCGCCTTGGCGAGCCCCTCGGTGCCGAGGCCGAGCGCCTGGGCGGTGAGCCGCAGCATATCCTCGCCCTCCACCTGGGTGGAGACGAGCTTGATCGCGACCAGCCGTTCGCGGTCGATCCCCGCCATCAGATGGCCGACCAGCGTCGTCTTGCCCGAACCCACCTCGCCGGTGATGACGATGAAGCCCTCGCCCTGCGCCAGGCCGTAGCCGAGATAGGCCATGGCCGCGCGGTGGGTGCGGCTCTCGAACCAGAAGCGCGGATCGGGCGTGAGCTGGAAGGGCCGATCGCTCAAGCCGTAAAACTCGTCGTACATGATCGTCTCCGAGGGGCCGTGGCCGCGGGTCGATGGGTTAAAGCTGGTAGCGCAGGCCGAGCAGCGCCGATCCGATCACATCCTGATCGATTGCGCCGCCCGCCCCGGAATAGACGCTGATCGCCGCCTGGCCGAGCAGCCGCCGGCCGAAGGCGTGGCTATAGGTGCCCGTCGCGCCATAGCTGGTATAGCGCACCGCGCCCGCCAGCCCGCTGTCGTACCAGCCGATATAGAGCGTGCCCGACAGGGTGGAGCGGGCGCTGAGCTGGCGCGCGACGAGCCCGTTCACCGTCACCGTCTCGTCGGCCACCCCGGCGAGCGACGCCACGCCGGGCGTCGCCACGCCGAGATAGCGGCGATGATCGTAGTTGACGCCCAGGCCATAGGTCCATCGGCCATGCGTCGCCGAGACCAGCGCCCAGATCCCGCGCGAGCGGTAGAAATTGGCCGCGATCGACGACAGCGCCGGCAGGCAGCCGCCCTGCCCGCCATTGGCGCCGAACACGCAGCCGCCCAGGCTCACCGGGATCAGCATGTTGGAGGCGGTGAAGCTGTCGCCCAGCGCGCCGATGCCGCCGGTCAGCTGGCGGCCGAAGCTCTGGATGTCGTTATAGGCCACCACCTGCACCGTCGCGGTCGCGCTGGGGCGCCAGAGCAGATGGCCGGTCGCCGCCCAGTCGCCATAGCGGCGGCCGCCGCGCGCCTCCAGCTCGAAGCGCGTGCTGGGCCGCCACAGCACCCCCACATCCCACAGGAGCCCGTCCTGATCATAGACGAGCAGGCGCGGCGCGGCGCGGTCCGGCACGAGCCGGCCATGCGCGATCACCGGCGCGCCCGCGCTGTCCAGCTGCACGGGGCGCTGGCTGGCGCGGTTGGTCTCATAGCCCACGCCCCCCACCAGCGCGACCGTGGGGGCGATCGGCTGGGTCAGGTCGAGCCGCACATAGCGGCCGTCATAGCGCTGATCGAGAAGATGGATCTCGTCGTGGATCAGCCCGCCGCCCAGCTGCCAGCCAAAGGGCAGGCCATGGCCGGGCCGCGCGCCCAGGCTCGCCTGCGCGCTGTGGCTCAGCGTATCGAAGCTGGGATCGAGCAGCGTCTGCCCCGGGCCGAGGCTGAAGGCGCCGCTGCCCTGATCGACATGGGTGTAGCCGAAGCGGTAATCGGCCGCGGCGTTGAGATCGCCGAAGCTGCGGCGGAAGCTCGGCCCGATCTGCCCGCCATAGATTTGCTGCGTGTTGCTGAACGAGCCCAGCAGCAGGCCCGGGCTGCTCGCCGCCAGCGTCCCGCGCGAGCGGGTGGCGATCGCCGCGCCATCCAGGCTGAACCCGTCGCCCAGCCGATAGCTGCCGCTCGCCAGGCCGTTATGGATGTCGCCATCGGGATAGCGGCGCGACCAGGAGAAATAATGATCATAGCGATAGCTGAGCTGGCCGCGAAAGCGCGCGCTCTCGGCGGCGACGTCGATGCCGGCGCCGACGCCGGTATAGGTCACGGCATCGCCATTGCCCGACAGATCGGCCGAGAAGACCTGCTGCGCCTCGATATAGGGCTGGACCGTCACGCGCGCGGCGGCGGGCGCGGCCAGCGCCAGCACGAGGCCGCCCGCCAGACCTGCCCGCCGCGCGATCACGCCTCGATCCCGTAATAGCCGGCGAAGCGGCGCGCGCCGGGGCGGAACTCCACCCCGTTGAGCAGCAGCTGCGGGCGCGGACAGGCGGAGAGCAGCTCCAGCGCGTGGCGCAGATCGGCCTCGCCGGTGCGGTCGGCGCGCACCACCACCACCGCCTGGCCGGCCAGCGCCGCCAGCACCCCCGCCGGCGAGGCCGCCAGCGCAGGCGGCGAATCGATCACCAGGATGCGGCGCGGATCCTGCGCGCGCAGCGTCTCGAACAAGGCGCGGGTGCGCGCCGAGGCGAGCAGCTCGGTCGCCTCGTGCCGCGCGGCGCCGGCGGGCAGCACCGAGAGGTGCGGAATATCGGTGCGGATCAGGCAGGTCTCGACCGCGCAGCCGGGATCGGCCAGCGCATCGAGCAGCCCCGGCCCATCCTCCAGCCCCAAGGTCGCGACGATGTCGGGCTTGGCCACGTCGCCGTCCACCAGCACCACCTCGATCTCGGTTTCCGCCGCGAGGCTGAGCGCGAGATTGATCGCGCAGAAGGTCTTGCCCTCGTCCGGCCGCGCCGAGGCGACCAGAATGGTGCGCAGCGCGCCGCCATCGGCCGCCGCCGTCAGCAGCGGCCGCTTGATGACCCGGAATTCCTCGGACAGCGCGCTCGGCGCCTGGCCGGGCAGGATGAAGCCGGCCTCGGCCAGCCGCGCGCGCTGCACCGTGCCGGCGCGGCCCCGGAACAGCGGCGCCAGCGCCCGCTCATTGGGCAGCGGCGCCGCCGGCGCGGCCGCCAGCGGCTCGGCGTCGCGCAGCGGCGGCACCCGGCCCGCCGCCTCGAAGCCATAGGCGCGCGCCGCGCGCTCGACCAGCGAGCCGGCGCGGCGCCGGCCGTTCGCGGGATCGGGATGAATGGGATCGTGCTTGCTCATGAACGCCTCACGCCATCAGCCCGCGCTGCACGAATTCGGCCGCGACGAGGAGGAGATAGGCGCCCAGCAGAGCGCCTCCGGTGCCGAGGAACCAGCGCAGCTGGCGGGCGGCGGCGGCGCGCTGGCGCGGGCCGGTGACAAAGCCGACGGCGCCCAGCACGGGCAGGCCGCTCGCGGCGGCGAGCGCGCCCGGCGTGGCGTAGCTGGTGCGCAGCCGGGCGCGCAGCCACGCCCCGCCCGCGCCGGCCCCCGCCGCCACGATCAGCACCAGGCTGAGCAGCAGCAGCCGCTTGGGCTTGGCCGGCACGCGCGGCAGCGCCGGCGCATCGATCACGCGGACCTGCACCGTGCCCGCCTGGGCCTGCGCGTCCACCCGCAGCTTCACCTGCTCGCGATCCGAGAGCAGCTTGTCATATTGCGCCTTGAGCACGTCATAATTGCGGCTCAGCTCGGCCTGCTGCGCCGCGAATTGCGGCTGCTCGGTCTGGAGCCGGCTGAAATTGTCGAGATCGCCCTGGATCTGCGCCCGGCGCGCGGCGAGCGCGGCGGCGGCGGCGCTCTTCTCGGCGGCCATCGCGCGCAGCGATCCATAAGCGGGGTTGGGCTGGCCGCTGACGCCGCCCTGCGGCTCGGCCGCCGCCGTGACCCGCAGCCGCGCGATCTGCGCGCGCAGCGCCACCACATCGGGATGCTGATCCGTCCAGCCCTGCGCCTGATCGGCGGCAAGCTGCGCCTGCAGCGTCGCCAGCCGATCGCGCGCGCTGCCGCCACCCGCGGCGGCCGCGGGGCCGGCGATGGTGGCGGGCGTCGCCGCGATCTGGCCCCCGATCGCCGCCGCCGCGCCGCGCGCCGCGCCGAGCTGCGCGTCGAGATCGGCGAGCTGCGACCGCGCCAGGCCGATCCGGTCCTGGATCGAGCCGCTGCCGGGCAGCGCGCCGAAATAGCGCTGCTCGAACGCCGCCCGCTTGGCATCCGCCTCCTGAAGCTGCGCGCCGCGCTCGGCCAGCTGCTGGTCCATGAATTTGAGTGAGCGCTGCGCGTCGGCGATATCGCCCTGGCTGCTGCGCGACACGAAGCGATCGGTCAGTGCCTGCGCCACCTGCTGGGCGAGCCGGGCGTTCTGCCGGTCCGAGAAGCCGCCGCCCGACAGGGTGACCGACAGCGCGTAGAGATTGTCCTGCGTGGTCTTGATGTCGACCGCCTTGCGCAGCCGCGCGACCTGCGCGGCGAGATCGCGCGGCGAGCCGGCCTCGCGGGCGAGATCGGTGGCGCGCACCACCTGCCCCAGCGTCTCGTCCGAGAGCAGCGACTGGCGCACATCGTCGATCCCGGCCTGCTGGTCGTTGCTGCTGATCCCCACCGCCTGCGGCAGGATCGAGCCGGGCTGCACATAGAGCCGCGCGGTGGACTGATAGGCATTGGGGATCAGCGCCACCACCAGCCATCCGGCGAGCGCGATCGTCCAGGCGATGCCGAGCGCGAGCCAGCGCCCGCGCCAGACGAGATGGAGCGCGATCCGCGCTTCTTCGAGAAGAGCCTGCATCGGAGCTATGCCTGCGCCGCGCTCAGAACGCGCTTTCGGGGATGATGATCACGTCGCCCGGCTCCAGCTTGACGTTCGCGGCAACATCGCCACGCTTCAGCAGCTTGGAGATTTGCAGAGGATATTCCTGCTGCTTACCCGTCACCTTGTTGAATCGCACCAGCTTGGCCCGGTCCCCCGCCGCATATTGGGACAGGCCGCCAACCGCGATCATCGCGTCGAGCAGCGTCATGTTGGCGCGATAGGGTAGGCTCGCCGGCTTTTCGGTGGCGCCGACGATGCGCACCTGCTGGGCATAGGTGCCCGAGAAATTCTCGACGATCACCGATACCAGCGGGTCGTTCACATATTTGGAGAGGCGCGCCTTGATATCGGCCGCGAGCTGGCTCGGCGTCTTGCCCAGCGCGGGCAGGTCGGCGATCAGCGGCGTGGTGATGCGGCCATCGGGGCGGACCTGCACCTTGGCGCCAAGCTCGGGATTGCGCCACACGAAGATCGAGAGCTGATCGAGCGGACCGATCGCATATTCCTCGCCTGGCGCCTCCTGCGTGGAGACGAAGGTGGCGGGCGGCAGCGGCGGGCCCTTGGCGGTCGCGCATCCGATCAGCGCCAGCGGCAGCGCCAGCGCCGATGCCGCACTCCGAGCCAAAGTCCGCATTGCAAAACCCCTTACTGCGCGCACCATTCCGGCCGGAATGGGGTCATCTCCAGCAAGCCCTAGCCAAGCACAGGTGAAGATTGGGTTAGGGACGCTCCGGCGCGGCGCCGAGCAGGCGTTCGGCGGCGGGCTCATGGCCGAGAAAGGCCGCCGGGCTGGCGCTCGCGCCATAGGCTCCGGCCAGGAAGACCGCGATCAGATCGCCCTCCGCCGTCTCGGGCAGCAGCACCTCGTCGGCGAGCCGGTCCAGCGGCGTGCAGAGGCATCCGACGACCGTCGCCACCGCCGCCTCCGGCGCCTCGAAGCGGCTGGCATTGGCGATGGGATAGTTGCGCCGCACCACCGTGCCGAAATTGCCCGATGCCGCCAGCTGGTGGTGGAGCCCGCCATCGGTGACGAGGAAGAGCCGGTCGTGGCTCAGCTTGCGATCGACGACGCGGGTGAGATAGACGCCCGCCTCGGCCACGATCCAGCGGCCAAGCTCGATCGCGAAGCGCGCCGCCTCGCCCGCCACCGTCTCGGCCAGCGCCGCGCCGATCGCGCCGATGTCGAGCGCGGCATCGCCCGCGAAATAGGGCACGCCGAAGCCGCCGCCCAGATTCACCAGCGGCGCGGCCGCGCCCAGCGCCTCGTCCAGGCGCCGCGCCAGCGCCACCGCCTGGCGCTGCGCGTCGATGATCGCCTGCGCGTCGAGCGCCTGCGAGCCCGCGTAGATGTGCAGCCCGCGATAGTCCGCGCCCGCCGCGATCAGGTGGCGGAGCAGCGCCGGCACCCGCGCCTCGTCCACGCCGAAGGGCTTGGCGCCGCCGCCCATCCGCATGCCCGAGCCGCGCAGCTCGAAGGCGGGGTTGATCCGCACCGCGCAGCGCGGCGCCACGCCCAGCCGTTCTCCGATCGCCAGCGCGCGGCGCGCCTCGCCCTCGGATTCGAGGTTGAGCGTCACCCCCGCCGCGATCGCCGCTTCGAGATCGCGCGCGCGCTTGCCGGGCCCGGCGAAGCTGATCCGCGCCGCCGCCATGCCGGCCGCGCGCGCGCGCCGCAATTCGCCGCCGGACGCGATGTCGAACCCGTCCACCCGCCCCGCCATCCACGCGAGCAGCGGCGGAAAGGGGTTGGCCTTGATCGCATAATGGATGCCGAGCCCGGCGGGCATCGCGGCCCGCAGCGCGGCGAGGCGGGTCGCGATGATGCCGGCATCATAGACGAAACAGGGCGTGTCCGCCTCGGCCGCGATCGCCTCGGCATCCTGTCCGCCGATCGCCAGACGGCCGGCGGCGCCGGCCTCGAAATAGGGCGGGATCGGGCCTTTGGGCTTCATCGCAGCGCCTCCGCCCGGATCGCGGCGCGATCGAGCTTGCCATTGGGATTGCGGGGAAAGTCCGCCACCCAGCGGATCGTGCCGGGTTGCTGGAAGCCGGCCAGCTCGGCCTTGAGAAAGGCGCGGAGCACGGCGTCGGCCGCGTCCGGATCCTGATCGGGCGCGCCGCGCACCAGCAGCAGGATGGCCTGGCCGAGCCGGGCATCGGCCACCCCCAGCGCCACCGCCTCGCGCGCGGCGCCGCTGGCGATCGCCGCCTCCTCGATCTCGGTGGGGCTGATGCGGTTGCCCGAGACCTTGATCATCTCGTCGTCGCGGCCGACGAACCGGAGCAGCCCATCCGCCCCGCGCACGACCGTATCGCCCGACCAAACCGCAACGCCCCCGGCCCGCGCCGCCGCCGGCGCCGGGCGGAAGCGCAGCGCGGTGCGCGCCGGATCGCGCCAATAGCCCTGCGCCACCAGCGGGCCCGCCTGCACCAGCTCGCCCGGCTCGTCGGGCGCGGCCTCGCGGCCATCGGGACGCAGCACCAGCACCTCGGCGAAGGGGATGGCGGTGCCGATCGCATCGGGATGCGCGTCGACCAGCGCCGGATCGAGGCTGGTGGCGCGAAACGCCTCGGTCAGGCCATACATCAGGTGCAGCCGCGCCGCCGGAAAGAGCGCGCGCAGCCGCCGCACCACGGCCACCGGCAGGCGGCCGCCGGTGGTGGCGATGGTGCGCAGCCGCGCCGCCGTCGCCTCGGGCCAGCGCGCCTCGGCCAATTGGATCCAGAGCGGCGGCACGCCCGTCAGCACGGTGATGGCGTGGCGCTCCACCGCCTTCACCACATCGGCCGGCACCAGATAATCGAGCGGGGCGATCATCGCGCCCGCCGCCCAGCTGGCGAGCATCTGGTTGAGCCCGGCATCGAAGCTGAGCGGCAGCACGGCCAGGGTGCGATCATCGGGCGCGAGCGCGAGATAGTGGGCGACCGAGAGCGCGCCGAGCCAGAGATTGGCGTGGCTCAGCATTACCCCCTTGGGCCGCCCCGTCGAGCCCGAGGTGTAGAGCAGCGCGGCCAGCGCGCCGGCATCGCCGGTGGAGGGCGGCAGCGCGGCGTCATGCCCGGCGGCGAGCGCCGCCTCGGGCAGCATCGCCCCGCCCGGCGGCAACAGCGCCAGCCGCGCGGGCTGGCTGATCAGCAGCGCCGCCTCGGCATCGGCGAGGATATGGCCGACCTGGCCCGGCTTGAGCAGCGGGTTGATCGGCACATGCACCCGCCCGGCGCGCGCGCAGGCGAGCGGCAAAAGGCAGGCGAGCCGCGTCTTGGGAAGCCAGCTGGCGATGCGATCGCCCGGCGCGCTGCGTTCCGCCAGATGCGCGGCGAGCGCGCCCACCGCCGCGTCCAGCCCCGCATGGTCCAGCGTGCCCGCGCGATCGGCGAGCGCGGGCGCCGCGCGCGCGCCCCGCCGCGCCAGCCAGTCCAGCCGGCAGGGGGTGGCATCGGGCGAGCGCTCTTGCAAAATCCAGTCCTTCGGCGGCACAGCGGGCCCGCCCATAACGCGAGGTTGGTCTTGGGGGAATGGCTGGATCTGGAGACCATGGCGGCGCCCGCGCTGGCGCGCCCCCGGCCGCTGTTCGAGCGGCTCGACTGGTTCCGCCTCGTCGCCGCGCATGATCCCGCGCTGGCGCCGCGCGTGCTGCGGGTGACGGATGGCGGCGAGGAGGCGTTCCTCTTCCTCGCCGATCAGGGGCGCCGCCGCGCCGCGCCGCTCGCCTGCTGGTACAGCCTCGCCTTCGCGCCGATCGGCCCGGACCGGCTGCTGCCCGCGCTCTTCGCCGCCGCCGCGACGCGCTTCGATCGGCTCACGCTGCTGCCGGTGCGCGCCGATCGCCGCGCCGCGCTGATCGCCGGGCTGCGCGCCGCCGGCTGGCGCGTGCTTCTCCACCGCCAGTCGACGCGCTGGCTGAGCACGCTCGAGGGCGTGCCGTTCGACGCCTATTGGGCGGCGCGCCCCGGCCGCCTGCGCACGCTGGTGGCGCGGCGCGCGCGCAGCCATCCGGTGCGGATCGAGATACTCGACCGCTTCGCCGCGCCCGCCTGGCAGGCCTATGAGGCCGTCTACCGGGCGAGCTGGAAGCCCGAGGAAGGGGCGCCGGCGCTGCTCCGCACGCTGGCGGCGCGCGAGGGCGCGGCCGGCACGCTCCGGCTGGGGCTGGCGTGGCGCGGCGATCAGCCCGTCGCCGCGCAATTCTGGCTGGTCGAGGGCGGCGAGGCGGTGATCCACAAGCTCGCCCATCGCGAGGACCAGCGCGCCGGCTCGCCGGGCACCCTGCTCAGCCATGCCCTGTTCCGCCATGTCATCGACGTGGATCGCGTCCGGCGGATCGATTTCGGCCTCGGCGACGAGCCCTATAAGGGCGATTGGCTGGATCGCGCCGAACCCGTGTGGCGGCTGGACGCCTATCGCCCGCTCCGCCCCCGCGGCGCCGCCGGGCTGGTGCGCGCGCTGACCGGCCGCCTTGCCCGCCGCGCCGGCCTGCGATAGGCGCGCGCAAGGAGATTGCCATGTCGATTGACGCCCCTACCGTCGATGATCAGCTGCGCGCCATCCTTGCCGATACGCTGGGTCTCGCCCCCGCCCGCGCCGCCGCGCTCACCGCCGACACGCCGCTGTTCGGCGTGCTTCCGGAACTCGATTCCATGGCGGTCGCGGGGCTGCTGACCGAGATCGAGGATCGTCTCGGCATCCTGATCGAGGATGACGAGGTAGACGGCGCGCTGCTGGAGAGCTTCGGCAGCCTCGCCCGCTTCGTGCGCGCCAAGCTGGACGCATGATCCCGGCGGCGCCGCGCGTCCTCGAACTGGGCGCGGCCTTCGTGCTCCACTATGGCGATCCCGCCGCGCCGCCGCTGATCCTGCTCCAGCCCCTGTTCGAGGAGGCCAATCGCTGCCGCGCGCTGCTGGCCGGGCTGGCGCGCGCGCTGGCGCAGGACGGCTTCGGCCTGTGGCTGCCCGATCTGCCGGGAACGGGCGAGAGCCCCGCCGCGCTGGACAGGATCGGCTGGGCGGACTGGCAGGCCCTGTGCGCGGCGCTCGCCGCCCATGTCGCCGCGTCCAGCGGCCGGCCGCCGCGCACCGTGGCGCTGCGCGGCGGCGCGCTGCTCGATGGCATCGGCGTGGCGCGCTGGCGGCTCAGCCCCGCCGACGGCGCCGCGCTGCTGCGCGATCGCGCGCGCGCCGCCCGGCTCGGCGACGGCGCGGGCGAGGATCATCCCCTCGCGCCCACGCTCGCCGCGCCGCTCGCCGCCGCCACGCCGCAGGGCGCGGCGCGCACCGCGCGGCTGCGCGACGATCCCGCGCCCGCCGATGTCCGCCTCGCCGGCGCGCCGCTCTGGCGCCGCGCCGAGCCGGCGGCCGATGCCGATCTCCTCGCCGCCATGGCCGAGGATATCCGCGCCTGGGCGCGGGCATGAGGCGGCTGCAACCCATACCCTGCGGCACGGGCTGGATCATGGCCAGCCTCGATGGCCCCGCCACGGCGCGGCGCGGCTGGGTGTTCGTAACCGGCGGCACGCAGATCCGCGCCGGCCCGCATCGCCTCTATGCGCGGTTGGCGGCGGAACTCGGCGCGCAGGGCGAGGCCGTGATCCGCTTCGATCGGCGCGGCGTGGGGGACAGCCCCGGCGATGATCCCGGCTTCGCCGAAAGCGCGCCGGAGATCGCGGCCGCGGGCGCCGCCCTGCGCGGCTTCGCGCCGGGCCTGGAGGAGGTGCGCGGCTTCGGCCTGTGCGATGGCGCCACGGCGCTCGCGCTGCACGGCCGCGCCGCCGGCATCGGGCCGCTGCTGCTCGCCAATCCCTGGGCGGTGCCGCCGCGCGACGATCTTCCGCCCGCCGCCGCGATCCGCGGCCATTATGCCCGGCGGCTCGCCGATCCCGCCGCCTGGGCGCGGCTGGTGGGCGGCGGCGTCGATCTGCGACGGCTCGCGCGCGGTCTGGTGCGCGGCGCCGCGCGCGAGACGAGCCCGCTCGCCGCGCGCATCGCCGCCGGCCTGACCGCCGGCAGCCGGCTGGTGCTGGCTGAGGACGACGGCACCGCCCAGGCCTTCGCTTCGGCCTGGGCGGCGCTGCGGCCCGCGCCGCCGGCGGTGCCGCTGCTGCGGATCGCCACCGCCTCGCACAGCTTCGCCGATGCGGCGGGCTATGCCGCGCTCAGCGCGCTCATTCGGCAGCGATGACGGCGCGCTCATCCTCGTAATCGGCCTCGGCGAGGAAGCGCTCGCAATCGAGCGCGGCCATGCAGCCGGTGCCGGCGGCGGTGATCGCCTGGCGATAGACCTTGTCCATCACGTCGCCACAGGCGAAGACGCCCGGCACCGAGGTGTGGGTGGTGCCCGGCGTGACGGCGATATAGCCATCCTCGTCCAGCGCGACATGGCCGCGGAACAGCTCGGTCGCGGGATGATGGCCGATCGCGACGAAGCCGCCTTCGACATCGAGCCGGCTCGTTTCGCCGGTCTGCGTGTCGCGCAGCCGCAGCGCGACGAGGCCCGCCGTCCCCTCGCCGCCGACAAACTCCTCCACCTCCTTGTTCCACAGCACCGTCACGCCGTGATGCTTGAACAGCCGCTCCTGGAGGATCTTCTCGGCGCGCAGCGAATCGCGGCGGTGGATCAGCGTCACGTCATGGCTGTGGTTGGTGAGGTAGAGCGCCTCCTCGACGGCGGTGTTGCCGCCGCCGATCACCGCCACCTTCTTGCCCCGGAAGAAAAACCCGTCGCAGGTGGCGCAGGCGGACACGCCCTGGCCGCGCAGCTTGGTCTCGCTCTCCAGCCCCAGCCACTTGGCCTGGGCGCCGGTGGCGATCACCAGCGTGTCGCCAAGATAGACATGGCCGCCATCGCCGATCAGCCGGAACGGCCGCTGGCTGAGATCTACCTCGACGATCGTGTCCCACATCATCGTGGCGCCGACATGCTCGGCCTGGGCCTGCATCTGCTCCATCAGCCAGGGGCCCTGGATCACCTCCTTGAAGCCGGGATAATTCTCGACATCGGTGGTGGTGGTGAGCTGGCCGCCGGGCTGGATGCCCTGCACCACGATCGGCGCGAGCCCGGCGCGGGCGCCGTAAATGGCCGCCGACAGCCCCGCCGGGCCGGAACCGAGAATCAACATGCGGGTGGAATGGGTGGCGCTCATCATCTGGCCCTTATCTGCAAGTTGCGCCGCAGATAGGCAGAGCGGGCGCCACGCTCAACCTTGGTCAGATCCGCACGGACACGCCAAGCCGGATATCGCGCCCCGCGAGCGGCGCATAATCCTTGAGCAGCGAGGTGGAGCGGCGCGCCACCACGTCGAACAGATTATTGGCCTGGAGCCGCAGCGTGATCGGCGACTCGGTGCCGCGCGGGCGATAGGCGATGGCGGCGTTCACCAGCGTATAGCCGGGCGTTTCCGTCTCGTTCTCGGCGATGCGATCGTGGCGGAAGGCATGTTCCGCCTCGCCCCGCAGGTCCCAATGGTCGGATCCGGCCGAAAGGCCGCCGCGCAGCCGCAAGGGCGGGATCAGCGGCGCCGGCCCGACCTGGCGGATGGTGATGCGGACATAATCCGCCTGCCCGTCGGCCTTGATCGTGAAGCCGGCGAGTCGCGCCAGCGTCGCCTCGCCCGCCGCCTCGAATCCCCATTGGTTCGCGGCGCCGCTGCGATAGGCGTAGACGGGCAGATCGTCTCGCACCTCGCCCGTCGGCGTCTGGTAGATGAAGTTCGAGAAGTGGTTGTAATAGGCGGAGAGATCGATCGAATAGCCGGTGCCGCCGCCATGCGCCGTCAGCTCGGCGCCGTTGCTCTTCTCCTTGCCGAGCCCGGTATCGCCCACCTCGAAGGCCTGGGTGCCGCCATGCGGCCCATTGGAGAACAGCTCCTCCACCGAAGGCGCCCGCTCGCTATGCGTGAGGTTGAGGCCCAGCCGATAGCCCGGCGCCACCGTGTAACCGGCGCCGACCGATCCGGAATAGGTGGTGAGTCGCCGCTCCAGCCGGGGGTTGCCGAGCGTGGCGTCGGCGGCGGCGTTGGCGTCCTGATGCTCGATCCGGCCGCCCGCCTCCAGCTTCAGCGCGCCCAGCCCGAGCCGCTGCAGCGTGAACAGGCCATATTGCTCGGCATGGCTCGGCGGCAGGAATTTCTCGTCGCCAATGGCGCTGAAATCGCGCGTGAGGATCTGGCCGCCGCTCTCGCCGCTCCAGGCGCCGCGCTTGGCCTGAACGAAATCGAGCCGCGCCTCCATCCCCTTGTTGAGGAAGGTGGTGGCGATCGCGCCATCGGGCTCCAGCTCGTCATGGCGATAATCGGCATAGCCCGCGCGCAGCCGCAGCGTATCCAGCCAGGGGCCGTGCGGGGTCAGCTCCGCGCGGAAATCGACGCGGGTCTGCCGCAGATCGATGCGGGGCTGTTCATCCTCGATCGCGGGATCCAGGCTGTAGCGGATCGGCACGCCATAGAGGCTGGCGGTGCGCGTCACCGCCAGCCCGATCGAACCGCCATCGTTGATATAAGCGAGCCCGCCCGCGACCGACCAGCTGCGCGCCTGAGTGTTGGGGATCTTGCCGCGCAGCCCGCCGAGCGCACGGATGGCGGGATCGTCGGAGGCGGCCGCCTGGGCGCGCAGCGGCGCGCTGAGCACGAAGCCGCCGGTCTCGAGATCGCCGCTCTTGTCGAAGCTGCCATCGACATGCGCCACCCAATGGCCGCCGATCGGCAGATCCGCCGCGCCGGCGACATTGCGGTCCTGCGCGGCGCTGCCATAGCCGGCGTCGAGCGCGGCATGGATGGGCTCTTGCGGCACGCGGCGCGGGATGCGCGAATCGATGACATTGACGACGCCGCCGATCGCCGAGGAGCCGTAGAGCAGCGCCGCCGGGCCGCGAATCACCTCGATGCGATCGGCGGTGAGCGGATTGATCGCCACCGCGTGATCGGCGCTGGTGGCCGAGGCGTCGAACGAGCCGATGCCGTCGGTGAGCACGCGGATACGATCCCCGCCCAGGCCGCGCAGGATCGGGCGCGAGGCGGTCGGGCCGAAGCTGGTCGCCGAGACGCCCGGCTGGCTGGCGAGCGTCTCGCCGATCGAGGCGCGCTTGATCTCCTGCAGCGTCTCCCCGCTCAGCACCGTGACGCTGGAGAGAATATCCTTCCGGCTGCGGGCATTGGCCGTCACCACGATATCGGTCGGGACGGTCTCGTGCCGGCCGTCGGCGGGCGCCGCGGCCGCCTTGGCCTCGCTGTCGGCCGCCCATGCCGCGCCGGGCAGCAGCAGCGTCATCGTCGCCGCCGCCGTAAGAAAATGCCGCATGCTCGCTCGTCTCCACCGCAAATGCCCCGCCGCTTTGGCATGTGACTTTATATCATGTCAATGCGGTGCGTTCGCAGTTGCACTCATGGTGGCCGCCTCTGACGGTCAGGCGATGATGTCGGGTATGATCGAATCCTGGAGCGCCGCGATTTCGTCCTTGAGGCGGAGCTTGCGCTTCTTCAACCGCGCGATCTGGATCTGGTCGGGCTGGCCGAGCGCGCCCAGCGCCTGGATGGCATCGTCGAGATCCCGATGCTCCGCGCGCAGCATGGCCAGCCGGCGTTCGCCCTCATCACCATCCATCGCCGTCGCCCCCAGCGAAACCGAGAGCCCCCGCTTGCCTTGCCGCGCGGGGGCACGCAAGCCCTTACCACGCGCCCGGGCGCCGGCGGCGGATCATCGCGGCCCCCGCCACGGCCCGACGCATTCGACCACGAGTCATGGCGACAGACTCGCCAAAGCGTGATCTACTCGTCCGCCTCGATCAAAAAGCGAGGAGGATCGAATGCAGAATTCGTATTCCACCAGCCTGCAGGCCCGTCATGCCGGGCTTGATGCGCGAATCGCCGAGGAGACGCGCCGACCCAGTCCGGATCAGGGCATCATCGCCGAGCTGAAGAAGCAGAAGCTCAAGATCAAGGAAGCGCTCGCGCGGCTTTGATCCTCCGCTCGCGGTGACGACGCGCGGCCGGGACCACCGGCCGTGCGCAACCCCCGTTCAGCGCGGCTTGACCGCCGGCCGCCGGAAATCGGTGACCGGACGGAAAAGGCCGGACTCCGTCGGCGCAGTGGCGCCGGCCACCGGCTTGCGCGCGCGGGCCTTGTCGATCGGGTGGTCGAAGGCGATGCCGATCCGCCCCGCCTCGGCCCAGGCGACCGCGCCCGCCACCACGCCGATCCCGTCCAGCTCCACCAGCACGCGCGTACCCGGGTGGTAGCCGTCCGGCGCTTCCGCCATCAGCCCGCCCGACGAGACGTTGCGGACCCGCACCGTGGCGACCGCGCCGCCCTGGTCCGGCTGGAGCCGCGCCAGGATGAGCAGGCTGTCGCGCTCGTCCCGCCGCTGCGAATCGCTGCTGTCCGACGCGCGGCCGCTGCCGGCGGTGTCATCAACGATCATAATCCTCGCGCTTCCCGTCACGGGCGCCGCCTCTTCGCCTGTCGCCGCCTGGCCGGTGCGGGCCGCGTGCGCCGCGCACCCTCTCCAGGCTCTTCCCGGCCCTAACACGCAGGCCGGGGCCTCACCACCGCGCCGCGCGCCACCCGTCCCGAAATCAGTCGTCGCGCGTGATTTTCTCGTTTCGCTCGTGCCGTTGCTGCGCTTCCACCGTCATCGTCGCGATCGGCCGCGCCTCGAGGCGGGCGAGCGAGATGGGTTCGCCGCTCACCTCGCAATAGCCATATTCGCCTTCCTCGATCCGGCGCAGCGCCGCATCGATCTTGGAGATCAGCTTGCGCTGCCGGTCGCGCGTGCGCAGCTCGATCGACCAGTCCGTCTCGCTCGAGGCGCGGTCGGTGATGTCCGGCTCGCGCAGCGAATCCGTCTGCAGCTGGGCCAGGGTGCCGCGCGCCTCCTCAAGAATCGAGTCTTTCCAGATCAAAAGCTTGCGCCGGAAATAGGCCTGCTGGCGCGGACCCATGAAAGGCTCGTCGTCACTCGGTCGGTAATCGTCGGGAAGAAAGACGCTGTCGCCTTTCGCCCCGTCATCCATCGTTTCCACTGCCGTCGCCATGTCGCCTCCGCGCCACTCACGCCCGACCGACGGCGCTACACGCCGCCATTGGGACGCCCCGTTGCCCCGCGGCGCCTATACCGGCCGGTTGCAGCGCGCACAAGCTGGCCAGGAACGCCGCGCCGCCGCCGCGCTTGGCCCCAAATCGGGACGGCACTCACTCGCGACTTGAGTGCAGCCGCTTGCGATTAAGAGATAATTCGCATTGGTGGAGATAGTCCCGGGGGCACAGCCGGTGGAACCGGGGCGATCGGGCGATGGCAAGGGGCAAGAAACGATGTCGGTACGTATGGCGCTCGCGAAACTGACGGCCTGCGCCGCCGGTGGCGCGTTGGTCGGCGGCGGCGCGGTTCATTATGCCGAGCGCCCGCCCGTCGCCCGCGTCTCGTACAAGAAGGTCGCGCCCAGGCCGCACGCGGCCTATTATGCCGGCCATCCCGCGCCGCATGTGCGACGCACCGTCACGACCACCACCACCTGCCTGCCCACCACCGTGGCGCTGACCGATCCGGTCGCCGCGCCGATCGCGGGCGGCGCGGTGGCGCCGGTCGCCCCGGTCGCGACGGGAACGCCGCTCGCGGCGGCGGCACCGATCGGCGGCGCCTTCGGCTCCTTCTTCGGCGGCGGCGGCTTCTGGGGCGGCGGCACGTCGAGCGGCGTGATCGTCACCACGTCCGGCGGCTCCAGCTCGACCGGCTCCTCGACCTCGAACGGCGGAAGCACGAGTTCGTCAACCTCGACATCCTCGGGGTCGAGCACGAGTTCGTCCAGCTCGACCTCGACCTCGTCGGGCTCCAGCACCGGCTCGACCGGCTCCACCTCGACCGGCTCCAGCACCGGCTCCTCCACCTCGACCTCGTCGGGATCGAGCACCGGCTCGACCTCGTCGGGCTCAAGCACCGGCTCCACCGGCTCCACCTCGACCGGCTCCAGCACCGGCTCGACCGGCTCGACCTCGTCGGGATCGAGCGGGCCGCCGCCGCCCAACGGGCCGCCCACCGACGTGCCCGCCCCGCCCATGCTGCTGCTGTTCGGCGGCGGCGCGGCCGCCATTCTGGCGCGCGGGATCTGGGCCGGGCGCCGCGCGCGCAAATCCTCCTGAGCGCCGGCGGCGCCGCGCCGCGCCGCCGATCGCCTCGCCTCAGCTGGCGCCGGGCTTGCCCGCGCCACCGGCCGCCGAGGCCGCCGCGCTGAGCTGCTGCGCCGTCATCGCCACGCGCAGCCCGCCATTCAGGCCCGCGCCGAACGCCGAAACCGGCAGCCGCACCTTGCCGCCGGTGGCAAGCTCGACCGTGGCGAACTGGCTGTCCACCTCGGCGACGGTGCCGACCGCGCCGCCCTGCGTATCCGTCACCTGCGCGCCCTTGGCGACGTTGGGCTGGGTGTTCGCCGAGGCCGTCGCTCCGGCCGCCGCGCCCGCGGCCGCCGCGCCCTGCGGCATGGCCTGCGCCGCCGCCTGATCCAGCTGCGCCGCCGTCATCGCGATCATCGGCCCCTTGGGGCCGGTGCCGAAGCTGGACTTGGGCAGCCGCACCTTGTTGGCGGCGGTCGCCAGCACGACGAAATCGCCGTCCACGCTTTCCACCGTGCCCACCGTGCCGCCCTGCGGATCATAGACGGTCGCGCCCTGCGCCACGGCGGGGGCGCTGGTCGCCGCGCCATCGGCCGGCGCCGCGGCGGGCGCGGTCTGCGCGAACAACGGCGTCGCGGCGATCAAGCCAAAGGCGCTGGCAGCCGCCAGAATGGTCGTCTTGGTCATGTGTCGCTCCCACTTGCGAATAATCCGAGGATCTAAAAACGCATTCAAATCAGTATGTGCACGCGCTTTGTGGACGAATTGTGCGGGAAAGGGGATGAGTTGCGCCGCTTGTGCGGACGCAGACATGGTTTTGTGCCTGTTCATCCTGCCGGACGCCATCGGAACGCCCGGTTTTTCTCGCCCCCGCCCCGAAGCCGCTCCGCCGCCTGCGCCCGCCCCGCGAACAACCGCCGCGGCGCGCGCTGCGGCCGTGCGAAACGCCGCCCCTCGGGGCCGGGCCGTCAGGCTTGCGCGGCTCTTCCGCCGCCGCCATAGCCATCCCATGCACGATATCCGCACGATCCGCGACGATCCCGCCGCCTTCGCCGCCGCCATGGCCCGGCGCGGCGCCGCCTTCGATGTCGAGCAATTCGTCGCGCTCGACAGCGGCCGCCGCCGCGCCGCCCAGGCCGCCGAGACCGCGCAGGCGGAGCGCAATCGCCTGTCCAAGGAGATCGGCAAGGCCTTTGCCGGCGGCGATCGCGCGGCGGGCGAGGCGCTGCAAGGCGAGGTGGCGCGGCTCAAGGATGCCATCGCCGCCGCCGAAGCCGACGAGGCCACCGCCGCCGAGTCCCTGAAGACGCTGCTGGAAACGCTGCCCAACAGCGCCGCCGAGGGCGTTCCCGAGGGCGCCGACGAGGCGGGGAATGTCGAGCAGAAACGCTGGGGCACGCCCGCCGAGCCCGATTTTCCCGCGCGCGAGCATGATGCGCTCGGCCTGCGGCTCGGCATGGATTTCGACAGCGCCGCCGCCATCGCCGGGGCGCGCTTCGTCTATCTCAAGGGCCAGGTGGCGCGGCTGGCGCGCGCGCTCGGCCAGTTCATGCTGGACTGGCAGGTCGAGCGGCACGGCTATACCGAGGTGGCGCCGCCGCTGCTGGTCCGCGCCAACGCGCTCTACGGCACCGCGCAGCTGCCGAAATTCGCCGAGGATCTGTTCCACACCACCGACGATCGCTGGCTGATCCCCACCGCCGAGGTGAGCCTCACCAATTATGTCGCGGGCAAGCTGCTGAGCGAGGCCGAGCTGCCGCTCCGCTTCGTGGCGCTCACCCCCTGTTTCCGCGCCGAGGCGGGCGCTGCGGGCCGGGATACGCGCGGCATGGTGCGCCAGCACCAGTTCGACAAGGTGGAGCTGGTCTCGCTCACCACCCCCGATGCCTCCGATGCCGAGCATGAGCGGATGACCGCCGCCGCCGAGAGCGTGCTCGAAGCCCTCGGCCTGCCCTATCGCCGCATGCTGCTCTGCACCGGCGACATGGGCTTCTCCGCCGCGCGCACCTATGATCTCGAAGTGTGGCTCCCCGGCCAGCGCCGCTATCGGGAGATTTCCTCCTGCTCCACCTGCCGCGATTTCCAGGCGCGGCGCATGGATGCGCGCTTCCGCCCCGCCGGCGAGACCAAGGGCACGCGCTTCCTCCACAGCCTCAACGGCTCGGGGCTGGCGGTGGGGCGCGCGCTCGTCGCGGTGCTCGAAAATTACCAGGAGGCCGATGGCGCGGTGCGCGTGCCCGAGATGCTCCGCCCCTATATGGGCGGGGTCGAGGCGCTGATCCCGGCCTGAGCGGGCGGTTGGCAGCCCTTGCCGCGATCGCTACACACGCCGCACCTGTGGGTGGGGGGTCGTAGCATGGCGTCAGTCTCGCGCGGAGTGGCCGCGCTCGCCGCCGCCATGCTGGTGAGCGGCTGCATCCCCCAGATGGGCGGGGATCGTCCCTATCGGCCGGTGCCGCCCCCGCCCGCGCCGCCGCCCTCCGCGCCTCCGCCCAGCCCGCCGCCCCATCGGGCGTCGCCGCGCACCGTCCGCCAGCCCGCCCCCGCCTGGGCGACGCGGCCGGTGACGCCCGACGCCGCGACCATTCCCGACTCCGTCTATGTCGTGCGCGCCGGCGATACGCTGCGCAGCATCGGCAACCGCACCGGCGCCGGCTCGGAGGCGATCGCGCGCGCCAATCATCTCGCCCCGCCCTTCCTGGTCCGCACCGGCCAGCGGCTGACCATCCCCGGCGGCCGCTACCATCTCGTCCGCGCCGGCGAGAGCGGCGTCGCGATCGCGCGCGCCTATGGCGTGTCCTGGTCCGACGTGGCGACGATCAACGATCTGCAGCCGCCCTACATTCTACGCACCGGCCAGCGGCTGCAGCTGCCGAGCGCGCGCGAGGTGGCGGCGATGTCGCTCGAGGATCGCGCCCGCGCCTTCCAGCTCGACATCGACGATCTCGCCACCGGGTCCGAGCCGGCGATCGCGCCCAGCGAGGCGCCCGCGCGGCCCAGCGCCTCGCCCGCGCGCCCGGTGCCGACCAGCAAGGCCGTGGCCGAGCCGAGCCGCTTCGCCGGCCGCTTCGACTGGCCGCTGACCGGCGCCATCATCGGCCGCTTCGGCCCCGCCGGCGATGGCCGCCGCAACGACGGCATCAACATCGCCGCCGAGCGCGGCACGCCGATCCGCGCCGCCGCCGATGGCGTGGTCGCCTATGCGGGGTCGGCGATCGCCGTCTATGGCGGCCTCATCCTGCTCAAGCATGGCGATGGCTGGATCACCGCCTATGGCCATGCCGAGGATATCCTCGTCACGCGCGGCCAGGCGGTGAAACGCGGCGAGGTGATCGGCCATGCCGGCGCCACCGGCTCGGTCAATCGCCCGCAGCTCCACTTCGAGATGCGCGCCAAGCGCACCCCGGTGGATCCGCTGCGCTATCTCCCTGCGCGCGGCTGATCGCCGGTGGCGACGCCGCTGCTCACGCTGGGCGCGCTGTTCTTCGCCAGCCTCGTCATGTGCGCGGCGATGCTGCTCGGCTGGATCAGTTTCGGCCGCCCGCGCCATGCGGCGAGCTGGGGCCTCGCTTATGGGCTGAGCGCGGTGCAGAGCGTGGTCAATCTGATCGATATCGCGATCGGCCGGCCCGTGCCGCTGGTGATCCTGAGCTTCGTGCTCGTCGTCCTGCCCGGGCCTCTGGTGGTGGCCGGGGCGCGGCAGCGGGCCTGCCGCCCGGTCCGGCCGTGGCGCCTCGCCGCCGCCGCGCTGATCGAATCGCTGTTCATCGCCGCGACCGTGCCGGTGCCCGGGCTCAAGGCGATCGGCCTCGCCAGCGCCACCAGCTTCTCGGCCTTCTGCCTGCTCACGGCCTTGTGGGCGATCCGGCCGCAGGCGCGCGCCGCCGATGCCGCCGAGCGCGCGACCATGGCGGCGATGGGGCTGCTCGCGGCGCTGGAACTGGCCACCAGCCTGCTCACCTTCCTCGCGGTGAGCTGGCCCGCCTCGGCGGGGATCGCGATGCTCTATGTCGGGCTGCTCGCCATGGCGCTGCCGCCGGGCGTGATCTGCGTGGGCGTCGCGACGGTGCTGCTGCTCGCCTCCGATCTCGCGCGCGAGCTGCGCCACCAGGCGGCGCGCGATCCGCTGACGGGATTGCTGAACCGGCGCGGGTTCGAGGCGGCCGCGGCGCGCGCGCTCGGCGCCGCCGCGCGGGCGCGCGGCCGTGCCGTGCTGACGGTGGCGGATATCGATCATTTCAAGGCGATCAACGATCGCCACGGCCACCGCGCCGGTGATCGCACGCTGCGCTATGTCGCGGACCGGCTCAGCGTCGGGTTGCGCCAGGGCGATATCGTGGCGCGCGTCGGCGGCGAGGAATTCGCGCTGCTGCTGCTCGGCCGCTCCGCCGAGACGGCCGAGGCGACGGTGGAGGCGATCCGCGCCGAGATCATGAACGGCCATCCCGCGCTCGACCTGCCGTTGACCGTGACGACCAGCTTCGGGGTGGCCGAGATCCGGCTAGACCGGGACGAACCCTGCGGCGCGCTGCTCGCCCAGGCCGAGGATCAGGCCGATACCGCCCTGTACCGCTCCAAGACGGAAGGCCGCAACCGGGTCAGCATCGCCTGACGCGGCAAGACTCGCAAAATCGCGTTCATGCGCCTATGTGCGCGCGCTCCCATGGCACGTGAACTTCCCCTCCCGCCCAAAGTCGGCATGGTCTCGCTCGGCTGCCCGAAGAATCTCGTCGATTCCGAGCGCATCCTCACCAAGCTCCGCGCCGATGGCTATGCCCTGTCCCCGGATTATGCCGGCGCGGACGTGGTGCTGGTCAACACCTGCGGCTTTCTCGACAGCGCCAAGGAGGAAAGCCTCGAGGCGATCGGCGAGGCGATCGCGGAGAATGGGCGGGTGATCGTCACCGGCTGCATGGGCGCCGAGGCCGAGGTGATCCGCAGCCGCTTCCCGCAGGTGCTCGCCGTCACCGGCGCGCATCAATATGAGCAGGTGGTGGGCGCGGTGCATGAGGCGGCGCCGGTGCCACCCTCCCCCTTTGTCGATCTCGTGCCCGAGCGCGATCTCAAGCTCACGCCCCGGCATTACAGCTATCTGAAGATCTCGGAGGGCTGCAACCATCGCTGCAGCTTCTGCATCATTCCGGCGCTGCGCGGCGATCTCGCCAGCCGCCGGCCGGACGCGATCCTGCGCGAGGCGGAGAAGCTGGTCGCCGCCGGCACGCGCGAGCTGCTGGTGATCAGCCAGGATACGTCCGCCTATGGCCTCGATCTGCGCCATGCCGACTATCCGCTGAAGGGCGGCGGCGCGGTGCGCGCGCATCTCACCGATCTCGCCCGCGCGCTGGGCGGGCTCGGCGCCTGGGTGCGGCTCCATTATGTCTATCCCTATCCCCATGTCGATCAGCTGATCCCGCTGATGGCCGAGGGGCTGGTGCTGCCCTATCTGGATATCCCCTTCCAGCACGCCGCCCCGGCGGTGCTGCGGCGGATGAAGCGCCCGGCCAATGATGCCAAGGTGCTGGATCGGATCCGCGCGTGGCGCGCGATCTGCCCCGATATCGCGCTGCGCTCCACCTTCGTGGTCGGCTTTCCGGGGGAGACCGAGGCCGATTTCGAATATCTTCTCGAGTGGCTGGACGAGGCGCAGCTGGATCGTGTGGGCGCCTTCCGCTTCGAGCCCGTCGCCGGCGCCGCCGCCAACGCCCTGCCCGATCCGGTGCCCGAGCCGGTCAAGGAGGAGCGCTATGCGCGGCTGATGGCGAAGACCGCCGCCATTTCCGCCGCCAAGCTCCGGGCCAAGGTGGGGCGCACGCTCGACGTCATCATCGATCGCGTCGATGGCGACGGGGCGAGCGGCCGCTCCAAGGCCGATGCGCCGGAGATCGACGGCGAGGTCCATCTGCGCGATGCGGGGCATCTCGCGCCGGGCGCCATCGTGCCGGTCCGCATCGAGGATGCGGACGAGCACGATCTTTATGGAGTGCCGCGCGCCTGAGCCATGGATGACGCCGGCGATTTCGCGCGTTACCACTGGCCTATGACCGATTTTTCCGCGCTCCTCCTGCCCGATCGCGGGCAGGCCGCCCATGTCATCCAACTCGTTCGCGCCGCCCAGCTGGAGGAATGGCTCGGCACCCAGCCCGAGCGCGTGCGCGCCGCCACCGGCGCCGCCGGCTTCAAGGCCAAGCCGGGCGAGTTCGCGATCCTGCCGGGGCTCAAGGCCGAGGAATGGTCCGCCGTGCTCGGCGTGGGCGAGGCGCCGGATCCCTTCGATCTCGCCGCCGCCGCCGCGCGGCTGCCGGAGGGCAGCTATCGCCTCTCCGAGCCGCTGCCGGCCGGCGCCGCGCTGGGCTGGCTGCTCGCCCAGCATCGCTTCGATCGCTATCGCAGCGAGGCCGAGCCCGCCGCCCCGCGCGCCCTGCTGACCCAGGACGCCGCCCATATCGACGAGGCGCTGGCGCTCGCCGGCGCGGTGGCGCGCGTCCGCGATCTCGTCAACATGCCGGCCAATGATCTCGGACCGGCCGAATTGCAGGCGGCGGTGGAAAGCGTCGCCAATGCCTGCGGCGCCAGCACCCGGGTGACGCGGGGCGACGCGCTGGAAAGCGACTTTCCCCTGATCGCGGCGGTGGGCCGCGCCGCCGGCGCCGCGCGCGGTCCGCGCCTGATCGAGCTGGAATGGGGCGATGCCGCGCACCCGCGCGTGGCGCTGATCGGCAAGGGCGTCTGCTTCGACAGCGGCGGGCTGGACATCAAGCCCGCCAGCGGCATGCGGCTGATGAAAAAGGATATGGGCGGCGCGGCCCATGCGCTCGCGCTGGCCGAGCTGGTGATGCGCACGCGCCTTCCGGTGCGGCTGCACCTGCTCATCCCGGCGGTGGAGAATGCGATCGCCGGCGATGCCATGCGGCCCGGCGACATTTTCCGCTCGCGCAAGGGCCTGTCGGTGGAGATCGCCAATACCGATGCCGAGGGCCGGCTGATCCTCGCCGATGCGCTGGCGCGCGCCGCCGAGGCCGCGCCCGCGCTGATGCTCGACTTCGCGACGCTGACCGGCGCCGCGCGCGTCGCGCTCGGCCCCGATCTGCCCGCGCTCTTCGCCAATGACGATGGCCTCGCCGAGGCGCTGCTCGCCGCCGGCACCGCGGCGGCCGATCCGCTCTGGCGGCTGCCGCTCTGGCCCGGCTATCGCGACATGCTCAAATCCGATGTCGCCGATCTGAACAACGCCCCCGAGGGCGGCTTCGCGGGCAGCATCACCGCCGCCTTGTTCCTCGAGCGCTTCGTGCCCGCCGGCACGCCCTGGGCGCATCTGGACACCTTCGCCTGGATGCCCACGGCGCGGCCGGGCCGGCCCAAGGGCGGCGAGGCGCTGGGGCTGCGCGCCGCCTGGGCGCTGCTGCGGGCGCGCTTCGCGCCGGCGGCGGCGGGTTGAGACAGGGCGGGCCGCCGCTAGTAGAAGCCGCGCGGCCCGCCAGTGTTTCCCGCGTAAATCTGCGGCTTCGGGCCAAGTCTTTTGGTCGATGATGAAACGATCGCGCCGCCCGCGTGTTCTGCTCAAGACCGGACAATAAGTGCGGCAAGAGGATGGATGCGGCGTGCGGACAGATTCTCTCGGGAGCTGGATGGAGGCGTTGGTCGCCTATGTCCGCTCCGGCCAGCCAGACCTTACCAATCGCCAGATGGCGCTGCTCCTGTTGGTGTATCGCACCGACGGACCGCATACCGTGCGCGGCCTCGCCGGCACGCTGAGCGTCTCGAAACCGGTTATCACGCGCGCCTTGAACACGCTCGGCCGTCTCGGCTATCTGCGCCGCGAACGCGACGAGCGTGACCGGCGCAACATCTTCGTGACGCGCACCAATTTGGGAGCGGAGTTCCTTGAAGGCTTCAGGCGGTGCATTGCCGGCAAGGAGAGGCGGCGCCCCCAGCTCGTCCGCTCGGAACAGGCCTGACCGCATTCGGCTGGCCGGGCCCTCCCGGCCGCTCGATCCCCGCATCCACGCCGTGCGCCGCGATGTCGCGGATGTGGCGCTGGCCGATCATGTCTTTGCCCCCCATTATGCGCTGCCGCTCGACCATGGCTGCCGCGAGCCGCGCGTGACGATGCGCGCCGCGCCCGGCAGCGACGCCGCGGCGGTGTCCGAGCTTTTGCTGGGCGAGCGGTTCGCCGTGGTGGATGCGGGCGGCGATTGGATGTGGGGCTTCAGCCGCCACGATCATTATGTCGGCTATGTGCCGGCCGCCGCGCTCGGCGCGGTGATCGAGCCGACGCATCGCGTCACCGCGCTCGCCGCCTTGCTGTTCGCGGCGGCGGACATCAAGAGCCCGGTGCGCGCCCGCCTGCCGATCGGCGCCCAGCTCGCGGGGGTCGAGGAAGGCGATTTCCTCCGCGTCGATCAGGGCTTCGTCCACCGCCGCCATGTCGCGCCGATCGATCGGGTCGAGACCGATCCGGTCGCGGTGGCGCTGCGGCTGGTCGGCACGCCCTATCGCTGGGGCGGGCGCTCTGGCGACGGGATCGACTGTTCGGGCCTGGTCCAGCTCGCCTTCGCCGCCTGCGGCCAGGCGGTGCCGCGCGACAGCGATCAGCAGCGCGCCGCGATCGGCCGCGCGCTGGAGGCGGACGAGCCGGCGGCGCGGGGCGATCTGATCTTCTTCCCCGGCCATGTCGGCCTGATGGCGGACCCGGATCATATGGTCCACGCCAACGCCCATTGGATGGCGACGCTGTGCGAACCGCTCGCCGATATCTGCGCACGGCTCCCCGCCGGCGCGTCCATCATCGCCAGGAGACGCCCGACATGGTGAAGGTCTTTGTCGACGGCAGCGTCGGCACCACCGGTCTCGAGATCGTCGAGCGCCTCTCCGGCCGCCCGGACATAACGCTGCACCTGCTCGACGAGGCGCGGCGCAAGGATGCCGCCGCGCGCGCCGATGCGCTGGCCGAAGCCGACATCGCCATTCTCTGCCTGCCCGACGAGGCGGCGCGCGAGGCGGTGGCGCTGGCCGAGACGCTGCCGGTGCGCTTCATCGACGCCTCCACCGCGCATCGCGTCGATCCGGACTGGACCTACGGCTTTCCGGAACTCGCGCCCGGCCATGCGGCGCGGATCGCGGGGGCGCGGCGCGTCTCCAATCCCGGCTGCTACCCCACCGGCTTCCTCGCGCTGGTCGCGCCGCTGGTACGCGAGGGGCTGCTGCCCGCCGGCGCGCCGCTCACCGTCCACGCCACCTCGGGCTATTCGGGCGGCGGCAAGGCGATGATCGCGGCCTTCGAGGAGGCCGGCGTCGCCGATGCGACCGATACCGCCTTCCACACCTACGGCCTGTCGCTCAGCCACAAGCATGTGCCCGAGATGCAGCGCCATGCCGGCCTCACGCTCGCGCCGATCTTCGCGCCGGCGGTGGCGCGCACCTATCGCGGCATGATCGTGGAGGTGCCGCTCCACCTCGCCTTGTGCAGCGCCGATGCCACGCCCGCGCGCATCCAGGCCGCGCTGGAGGCCGCCTATGCCGGCTCGCCGGTGGTGGAGGTGGCGCGCGATCAGGCGCTCGATCGCGCCGCGCTGCGGATCGAGCATGTCGCCGGCACCGATCGGCTGGCGCTGTTCGTCTTTTCCAATCCGGCGGCGGGCCATGTCCGGCTGGTCGCCGCGCTCGACAATCTCGGCAAGGGCGCCGGCGGGGCCGCCGTGCAGAATCTCAATCTCATGGCCGGCCTGCCCGAGACCGCCGGGCTGCGCCTCTGATCCCGGATCAGACGAGCGCCACCGCCGGTCCCAGCGTCGCCGCCACCGCCTCGATCGGCCGCGCGATGCCGCGCGTGAGCGCGCGCGGCACCACGACACGGAAGCCGCGCGCGATCAGCCCTTCAATCGCCCAGCGGACGCAATAATCGGCGGCGACGCCGATCACCGTCACCGTGTCGATGCCCTGCGCGCGGAGCGCCGCGAAAAAGGCTTCGCGTTCGATCGCAGGCGCCGCCGCATCGCGCGCATCCTCGATCCGCACAAGGGGCTCGGCCCACATCGCGAACACCGACTTCTCCAGCCGCCAGACGGGGATGGCGGGATCGATCCCGTCCACCGCCAGCATGTTCGCCCAGCCCGGCGTGTCCTTCAGGCAATGCGGCGGGAATTCGGCGGCCTCGGGCGAGGCGGCATAGGCCTCTGGGTCATGCGTATCGAAGGTGAAGAGGATGCCGGCGGTATCGGCGGGCGTGCGCGCGGCGAGCCAGTCGCGCATCGGCGCCACCAGCGCCTCCGCGCCCGGCACGGCCAGCGCGCCATCGGCCGCCATGAAGTCGCGCTGGGTATCGACGACCACGATAAAGGACCGCATCCGCTTCTCCTTGCTTGACACATAGGCGCGGCTGCTGTGCTGCACCAGCATGGCCGTGACCGATATCGCGACGCGCACCTACGATCATAGCTGGCGGCTGGACCCGATCGTCCGCAGCCTGCTCGATACCGATTTCTACAAGCTGCTGATGCTGCAGATGATCCGCCACCAGCATCCCGATCTGCCCGTCACCTTCTCGCTGATGAACCGCAGCCGCGCCGTGCGGCTGGCCGATTGCATCGACGAAGCCGAGCTTCGCGCCCAGCTCGATCACGCGCGCAGCCTGCGCTTCACCAAGAAGGAGTTGATCTGGCTGGCCGGCAACAGCTTCTATGGGCAGGCGCGGATGTTCGCGCCCGATTTCCTCGCCTGGCTCGCCGAATTCCGTCTGCCCGATTATGATCTGCGTCGCGTCGACGGCCAGTATGAGCTGCATTTCCACGGCCCCTGGACCCATAGCAGCATGTGGGAGATCCCGGCGCTCTCGATCATCAACGAGCTGCGCGCGCGCGCCGCGACGCGCGATCGCGGCCGCTTCGCGCTCGACGTGCTCTATGCCCGCGCCAAGGCCAAGCTGTGGGAGAAGGTGGAGCGGCTGCGCCAGCTGCCCGATCTCCGCCTCACCGATTTCGGCACGCGCAGGCGCCACGGCTTTCTCTGGCAGCGCTGGTGCGTGGAGGCGTGCAAGGAAGGGCTGGGCGAGCGCTTCATCGGCACCTCCAACGTGCTGCTCGCGATGGACGCGGATCTGGAGGCGATCGGCACCAATGCGCATGAGCTGCCGATGGTCGAGGCGGCGCTCGCCGAGGATGATGCCGCGCTGGCCGGGGCGCCCTATCGCGTCTTGCGCCAGTGGCAGGCCCATTATGGCGGCAATCTGCTGATCGCGCTGCCCGATGCCTTCGGCACCACCGCCTTTCTGGAGCATGCGCCGGATTGGGTGGCCGATTGGACGGGGTTCCGCCCCGACAGCCTGCCGCCGATCGCGGCGGGCGAGCAGATCATCGCCTGGTGGCAGGCGCGGGGCCGCGATCCGCGCACCAAGCTGCTGATCTTCTCCGATGGCATGGACGTCGATTCGATCGAGGCCTGCTATCGCCACTTCGCCGGGCGGGTGCGGCTGAGCTTCGGCTGGGGCACCAACCTCACCAATGATTTCCGCGGCTGCGATCCCGAAGGCGGCCATGCGCTGGATCCGATCTCGCTGGTCTGCAAGGTCACCGAGGTGGACGGACGGCCGGCGGTGAAGCTCTCCGACAATCCGGAAAAGGCGACCGGCGATCCCGAGGCCATCGCCCGCTATTTGCGGGTGTTCGGCGCGCGCGGCCACCAGCGCGCCGCGGTGGAGGTCTGACATGACGGCGCCGCTCCCGCCGATCCGGCCCGCCCGTCCCGAGGACGAGGCCGCGATCGTGGCGCTGTGGCAGGCCTGCGGGCTCACCACCGCCTATAATGATCCGCTGCGCGACCTGCGCTTCGCCATGGCGGGGCCGGCCTCCTGCGTGCTGGTGGCGGCGGACGCGGCGCCGATCGGCACCGTGATGGTCGGCCATGACGGGCATCGCGGCTGGCTCTATTATGTCGCGACCGCGCCGGCCTGGCGCCGCCGGGGCCTGGGCCGCGCGCTCATCGCCGCGGGCGAGGCATGGCTGGCGGCCCAGGGCGTTCCCAAGGTGCAGCTGATGATCCGGCCAAACAATGCGGCGGTCGCCGGCTTCTACGCCGCGCTCGGCTATGAGGACACGCCGCGCCGGATCATGGCGCGCTGGCTCGCCCCGGCTGGCGAGCCCCAGGGCTCGGACGAGGCCGCCCCTCACGCCTCGAACCCATAGTCGAACCGGTAACGATGCACGCCCGCCTCGAGGCGGATGGTCATCGTGCCGGCAAGGCCCGCCAGCGCGCCCGTCGCCGAACCCGGCACCACCTGAACGGCCAGGCTCTGCGCCCCGTGCGACCGCGTGCCGCTGTGCTGGAGCACGAAGCCGCCGCGCCGCCCGCCCAGCGTCGCGGTGACACGTTCGAGCGCGACATAGCCGCCGCTGCCGGCCGCCGCGTCGATCACGCTCAGCATCTCGCCCTGGCTCCCGCCCGCCAGATCGCCCGTGTAGATCTTGCTGATCGCCGCCCGCTCCAGCCCGCCCACGGCCTCGGCGAGCGGCGTGCGCTGCACGTCGAACGCGCCTTCCGCCCGCGCCGGGGCGGCGCCCTCGGCCTTCATTCTTCCACCCAGGCGGCCAGGACGTTGCCGGCGGGATCGCGGAAGTGGAAGCGCCGGCCGCCGGGGAAGGAGAAGGCCGGGCGCACGATCGCCCCGCCCGCCGCCACCACCGCCGCTTCGGCCGCGGCGAGATCGGCCACCGCGATCACCGGCAGCGGCGCCGCGCCGCCCGCGCCATCCAGCCCGAGATCGACATCGCCGCTGACGGTGGCGGCATAGTCCGGCCCGAACGCCTGCATCCGCCACCCAAACACGGCTTCGTAAAAGGCCCGCGCGGCGGCGACATCGCCCGCCCCCAGCTCGACATAGTTGATCCGCGCCACGCTGATTCCCCCCTCGGCCCTGTTGCCAGTTTGTTCTCATATCGGGGCGCGTTTGTCAAGGCCGTGCGTGACGTCCGTGTTCCTGCTATGTTCGCGCTTACCGGGCGGGAGAAGGAGCAAGCCATGTCCGCGATTTCGGGCCGAGGGGCCACCGTCAACCAGGGCAGCGCCCGCTTCGCCCTCCCCGCGCGCGAGGCGGATGGCGATTGGCTGGACGCGCGCGACTCGCTGGACGGCGCGGCGCCGCCGCTGCGCACCAGCGTCACGCCGGAGCGGGCGCGCACCATCATCAGCCGCAACCAGTCGCCCGACATCGGCTTCGATCGCTCGATCAATCCCTATCGCGGCTGCGAGCATGGCTGCATCTATTGCTTCGCGCGCCCGACCCACGCCTTTCACGATCTCTCGCCCGGCCTCGATTTCGAGACGCGCCTCTTCGCCAAGCCCGAGGCCGCGACGCTGCTGCGGCGCGAGCTGGCGGCGCCCGGCTATGTCTGCAAGCCGATCGCCTTCGGGACCAACACCGATCCCTATCAGCCGATCGAGCGCGACCATCGGCTGACCCGCGCCTGTCTCGAACTGCTCGCCGAGACGGGGCATCCCGTCACCATCACCACCAAGTCCGATCGGGTGCTGCGCGATCTCGATCTGCTCCACGCCATGGCGCGGCAGGAGCTGGTGTCGGTCTGCCTGTCGATCACCTCGCTCGATCCCCGCACCGCGCGCACGCTCGAGCCGCGCGCGCCGCATCCGGCGCGGCGGCTCGCGGCGGTGCGGCGGCTGGCCGAGGCCGGCGTGCCGGTGCAGGTGTCGATCGCGCCGATCGTGCCCCAGATCACCGATCACGAGATCGAGGCGCTGGTCGCGGCGGCGGCGGCGGCGGGCGCGCGCGGCATCGGCTTCATCCCCGTCCGCCTGCCGCACGAGGTCGCGCCGCTGTTCCGCGCCTGGCTCGATGCGCATTATCCCGATCGCGCCGCCAAGGTGATGGCGGTGATCCAGGCGATGCGCGGCGGGCGCGACAATGATCCCGGCTTCCACAGCCGGATGCGCGGCCAGGGGCCGTGGGCGGCGCTGATCGCGCAGCGCGTGACGGTGGCGGCGCGGCGGCACGGCCTCGGCCGCGAGCGGATCATGCTCCGCACCGATCGCTTCCGGCCGCCGCTGCTGCCCGGCACGCAAATGTCGCTGTTCTGAGCGGCGCGGCGGCGCTAGCGCGGCGGCCATGTCCGACACGCGCCTGTTCGAAACGCCGCCCGGCGTCCGCCTGATCGATCTCGCCGCGCTCCCGGCCGGCGCGGCGCGCGGCTTCGTGCTGCAGATGCGCGCGGGCCGCTTCCACGGCTTTGTCGTCCGCACCGCGCAGGGCGTGCAGGGCTATGTCGATCGCTGCCCCCATGCCGGGCTTCCGCTGGTGCGCACGCTGGATGCCTATCTCACCCCGGATGGCACGCTGATCCAATGCGCCTGGCACGCCGCGCTGTTCCGCATCGAGGACGGGCTGTGCGTCGGCGGGCCCTGCACGGGGCAGCGCCTCACCCCCTGGCCGGTGCGGATCGCGGGCGACGCGGTCCTTACCGCCTGAGCCACGCCGCCAGCGTCTCGGCGCTGCTGGGGCGGGTGTCCGCGCCCATCGTCTTCTCCATGACGCCGAGCGCCCAGTCGCGATGCGGCGCCTCCTCGCTCGCCACCACGTCGCGCGGCACCCAGAGATCATAGTGCCGCATATGCGCATCGGCGGCGGTGAACAGCACGCAGATATCGGCGGCGATCCCCGTGAGGATCAGGCGCGAGACATTGAGCCTCGGCAGCAGCACCGGCAGGTTGGTCGCGTAGAAGCCCGAAAATTGCGGCTTGATGACAAAATAATCCTCCGAGCGTGGCCGCAGCCGCGCCACCATGGCGCGGCCCCGGCTGTCGTCGCGCAGGCAATGCTCGACGATCCGCTCGCGATCGGAATGCCACTGGTCGAAATTGTCGTTCACATAGACGATCGGCACGTCCGCCGCGCGCGCCGCCTCGACGAGCGTCTCGAGCGGCGCCAGTATCGCCGCGACCGTCTCCGCCAGCGCCGCGCCGCCCTCGAAGGCGAGATCGTTGATCATGTCGATGATCAGCAGCGCCGTCGCCGATGTCCGTTCCTCCTCGCCCATGCCATGCTCCCTATTGTCGCACGGGCATAGCGGACGCGCGCGGCGCCGCCGCTGATCCAGGCTAGCGGCTCAGGCCGACATGCGGCAATCGAGGGGCAGCCGGATCTGGCAGGCCAGCCCCTCGCGGCGGTAATCGAGCGAGGTGGTGCCCGAAAGCTCGTAGGCGATCGCGTTTTCGAGCAGCTCGGTGCCGAAGCCGCGCCGCCCGGCGGCGACCAGCGGCACGTCGCATTGCTCGCGCCACGCGATCAGGATGCCCGGCGCGCCGCCCTGGCGATCCAGCGACCAGCCGATCGCGATCCGCCCGGCAGCCGCCGCCAGCGCCCCGAACTTGACGGCGTTGGTGGCAAGCTCGTGCACCGCGAGCCCGATCAGCTCGGCCGGCTTGGCCTTGAGCCGGATCTCGGGCCCGGAAAGCTCGATGGTGCCGATCGGCAGGCTGCCCACGGTCGACAGTTCGTCGGTGATGAGCGAGCCCAGATCCACGCCCAGCCCCGGCGCGCGCACCAGCGCCGCCTGCACCCGCCCCAGCGCGGCCAGCCGCCCATCGAGATGCTGCTGATAATCCTCCACCGTCTCGACGCTCTCGGCCGAGCGGCGCGCGATCGAGCGGACGATGGCGAGCGTGTTGCGCACGCGGTGCTGCAATTCCTGCCGCGCGGCGAGCAGATCCGCCGCCAGCACCGCCTCGCGACGGCGGGCCGCCGCCAGCGCGACGCGCAGCGCGTGGAGTTCGCTCTCCTCGTCGATCATGCCGCGCCCAGCGCCACCACCTGCCCTGGCGGACGGCGCGCGCCCAGCGACTGGAGATAGGCATCCGAGAAGAGCGAGACCTGCTTGAGCTGATCGAGGTCCGGGATCTCGAGAATGCGGCCCTTGAGCACGATCAGCCCGCGGGCGCGCATCTCCTGGAGGGTGCGGTTGACATGCACCGGCGTGATCCCGGTCGCATCGGCCATTTCGGTCTGCGTCATCGGCATGTCGCAGGCATTGCCATTGGTGAGGCCGACCATCGACAGCCGGATATGGATCTCGCACAGCAGATGGCCCAGCCGCTCGAAGGCGGTGCGCTGGCCGAGGCTGAGCAGCCATTCGCGCTGGATCGCGGCCCCCATCAGCGTGTAGCGGCGCAGCGCCCGCGCGATCGCCCCGCTGCCGCGAAGCACCTGATCCAGCCGTTCGTGCGGAATCTCGACCAGACGCAGATCGGTGAGCGCCGCGATCGAATGGTCCAGCTCGTGGAGCACCGTCATGTGGAGATCGAAGAGATCGCCCGGCAGCAACAGGCCGACGATCTGGCGCCGGCCATCGTCCAGCATCTTGTAGCGCGCCGCCCACCCCGAGAGCAGCAGGCGCAGATCACCAGGCGCATCGCCCTCGCGCACGATATCGGCGCGGGCCGGCGTGCGCCGCACGCGCTGCGACGGATCGACCGCCAGCATCCGCCGTTCGGCTTCGCTGAGCGGCGCGAGCGCCGCGAGGCGACGCGCCAGGATATCGCCTCCGGGCTGCATCGCATGATGATAGGCGCGTCCCCGTCAAAACTAAACTTACTTATGTTGTTTGGAGCAAAATTTGAGGCATTACGAGGGCGGCAAGGGTCTTTGTGAGGGGTCGCGTGATGGTTTCGGAGGGAACTGCGTCGGGAACGCGGGTTCTTGTTGTAGAAAACGAGTATTTTCTGGCTGCCGATTTGGCCTCGATGATCGACGATTGCGGCGCGATCGTCGTGGGACCGGTTGGCACCATGGAGCAGGCGCGCGCGCTGGTGGCCGAGAAGATGGTGGATTGCGCGGTAGTGGACATTAATTTGATGGACGGTCCGGATTTCCGGCTCGCCCATTATCTCAGGGATGCGGGCATCCCCTTTGTCTTCGCCACGGGCTATGACAACACGATCATCGCCGACGACTTCGCCGATGTGCCGCTTTACCAGAAGCCGGTCGATTCCAAATCGATGGTGCAGGCGCTTCTCGATCTTCACGCCGATCGAGGTCCGCGAGACCGCTCCGGGGACTGAAAGATGATCTGCGTTATGACTGTCGCGCGAGCCGTGCCGACTTCGCGATGAAAGGAAAAAAACTCCGCTGATCGGACGGCGGTGCCGGGCGTTTCTTGTTCCACGCAGGAAAGGAGCGCCACTCATGAGCGATACCATCGCCACGCCGCGCGGCGACGACGCGCCGGCCGCGGCCGCGAAATCGAGCGCCGGCCGCGACGCCGCCACCGAGGCGCTGATCGAAGCCAAGGGCGACCATCTCGTCGGCCGCTCGGTAACGATCGCGCGCCCCGCCGCCGAACTTTACGCCGCCTGGCGCGATTTCGCGCGGCTCGCCGATTTCCTCGAGAATGTCGAGCGCATCGACGTGCTGGACGACACCCGTTCGCACTGGGTGGTCAAGGCGCCCGGCGGCGGGTCGGTCGAATGGGACGCGCGCATCACCGAGGATGTGCCGGACCGGCTGATCGCCTGGACGAGCGAACCCGGCGCGGACGTGCCGAACAGCGGCCGCATCACCTTCGCCGATGCCGGCAAGCGCGGCACGGTGGTGACCGCCGAGATCCTCTACGATCCGCCGGCCGGGATGGTCGGCAAGCTGATCGCCAAGATCTTCCAGCGCGAGCCCGCCATTCAGGCGCGCCGCGATCTCCGCCGCTTCAAGCAGCTGATGGAAACCGGCGAGATCGCCACCAACGCCATGAACAAGACCCAGCTTGAAGAGGAGGGACGCTGATGCGCGCGCTGACCTGGCACGGCAAACATGATGTCCGCGTCGATACCGTGGACGATCCCGAAATCGTCAATCCGCGCGATGCCATCATCAAGATCACCTCGACAGCGATCTGCGGCTCCGATCTTCACCTCTACGATGGCTATATCCCCACCATGCAGGCGGGCGATATTCTCGGCCACGAATTCATGGGCGAGGTGGTCGAGACCGGCGCGCAATCCACGCTCAAGAAGGGCCAGCGCGTGGTGGTGCCCTTCACCATCGCCTGCGGCAGCTGCTACCATTGCGGCAAGCACCAATTCTCCGCCTGCCCCAACGGGCTTCCGGCGGACAATCAGGATATCGCGCAGACGCTCTACGGCCAGGAGATGTCGGGCCTGTTCGGCTATAGCCACATGACCGGCGGCTATGCCGGCGGCCAGGCCGAATATGTGCGCGTGCCCTTCTCCGATGTCGGCCCTATCGTCATCCCCGACGGGATCGACGACGACAAGGTGTTGTTCCTCTCCGATATCCTTCCCACCGGATGGCAGGCGGCGGACCAGGCCGATATCGAGCCCGGCGACACGGTGGCGGTTTGGGGCTGCGGCCCGGTCGGCCTGTTCGCGGTGCAATCGGCCTTTCTCATGGGCGCCGAGCGGGTGATCGCGATCGATCATTTCCCGCGCCGCCTCGAACTCGCCGCCAAGTTCGGCGCCGAAACGATCAATTTCGAGGAGAGCGCGGTCTATGAGGCGCTGATGGAGATGACGGGCGGGATCGGCCCCGATGTCTGCATCGACGCGGTCGGGCTCGAGGCGCACGGCCTGTTCGTCGACAATGTGGTGGACCAGATCAAGGCCTCGACCTTCCTCGCCACCGATCGCCCGCACTCGATCCGCCAGGCGATCCTCGCCTGCCGCAAGGGCGGCCGCGTGTCCATGCCCGCCGTCTATGGCGGCTTCGTCGACAAGTTCCCGCTGGGCGCCTTCATGGAGAAGGGCCTCACGCTGCGCACCGGCCAGACCCATGTGCAGCACTATATGCCGGGGCTGCTCACCGCGATCCTCGAGGAGAAGATCGACACCACCTTCCTGATCTCGCACCGGATGCCGCTCGAACAGGCGGCCGAAGGCTATCGCATGTTCCATGACGAGCAGAACACGGTCACCAAGATCGTGCTCAAGCCCGGCATGGCCGCCTGAGGAGCATTTATGGCCCAGCTCGCCATCATCACCGGCGCCTCCACCGGCATCGGTTTCGAACTCGCCCATCTCGCGGCGGATGCCGGCTTTGATCTGGTGATCGCCGCCGACGAGCCGCTGATCGAGAGCGCGGCGGCCGATATCCGCGCCAAGGGCGTCAGCGTCACGTCGGTCGAGGCCGATCTGTCGACCATCGACGGGGTGGACCGGCTTCTCGCCGCCACCAACGGACGGCCGGTGGACCTGCTCTGCGCCAATGCCGGGCGCGGCCTCGGCCATGGCTTTCTCGAGCAGCCCGTGGCCGAGTGGCGCCGCGTCGTCGATACCAACATCGTCGGCACCCTGTATCTGCTGCAGCGCGTGCTCAAGGAGATGACGGCGCGCAATGCCGGGCGGGTGCTCGTCACCGGCTCGATCGCGGGCTTCATCCCCGGCAGCTTCCAGGCTGTGTACAACGGCACCAAGGCCTTTATCGACAGCTTCACCGACGCGCTGCGCGACGAGATCAAGGATAGCGACGGCGTCACCCTCACCAACCTGATGCCGGGACCGACGGACACCGAATTCTTCGACCGCGCCGAGATGGACGACACCTCGGTGGGCACGGCGCGCAAGGATGATCCCGCCAAGGTCGCGCGGGATGGGTGGGATGCGCTGATGGCGGGCAAGCCGCACATCGTGTCCGGCTGGAAGAACAAGCTCCAGGTCGCCGCCGCCCATGTCCTGCCCGCCTCGCTGCTCGCGCACGAGCATCGCGGCATGGCCGAGCCCGGCTCGGACCGCTGAGCGGCGCTTCCGGCGCGGTGCGCGCGCGGCTAGGGTCGCGCGCCATGCGCCCTGCTCGTCTGCTCCGGGCCGCGCCGATGCTCGTCGGCGCGCCCGCCCTTGCCCAATCGGGCGGCGATCCGCCGCCCATCATCGTCACCGGCGCCAGCCTCGCCCGGCCGCCGGGCGAAGCGGCCTATGACGTGGCCGTGATCGATCGCGACCGACTGACCGACGAGGCGAGCGGGCGGCTGGAGAATATCCTCCGCGACGTCGCCGGCTTCGCCCAATATCGCCGCTCGGATTCGCGCTCGGCGCAACCGACGAGCCAGGGCGCCACGCTGCGGGGGCTGGGCGGCAACGCCGCCAGCCGCGCGCTGGTCCTGCTCGACGGCGTACCGCTTAGCGATCCCTTTGGCGGCTGGATCAGCTTCGCGGCGATCGATCCCGAGCGATTGGGCCTGGTGCGGGTGACGCGCGGCGGCGGCGCCGGCGCCGCCGGGCCGGGCGCGCTCGCCGGCACCATCGAACTGAGCAGCGCCACGCCGCAACAGCTGGCGCCGGCCTGGCTGCGCGCCGGCTATGGCAGCCGCGCCTCGCGCGAGGCGGAGGCCGGCCTGTCCGGCGCGATGGCGGGCGGCTTCGCCTTCCTCACCGCCAGCTATGCCGCCGGCGACGGCTTCGTCCCGATCAGCCAGGCCACGCGCGGGCCGGCGGACATGGCGGCGCCCTATCGCCAGATCAGCGTGGCGGGCCGCGCGGTGCTGCCGATCGCCGCCGAGGTCGAGCTTCAGGCCTCGGGGCTGGTCTTCACCGACCGGCGCACGCGCGGCACCGCCTTCACCCCCAACCGCACCGAGGGCGAGGATGCCAGCCTCCGGCTCGTCGGCCGTGGCCGGTGGGGCTTTGAGGCGCTCGCCTATCTCCAGGCGCGCACCTTCGCGGCCGGGTTCGCCTCGCTCGATGATGGCCGCACCCGCGCCACCGCGACGCTGGATCAATATGGCGTGCCCTCGATGGGCAGCGGCGGCCGGCTGGAGATCCGCCCGCCGATCGCCGAGCGGCTGACGCTCCGGCTGGGCGCGGACGGGCGCTTCGTCTCCGGCGAGACCGACGAACTCTATTCCTATGTCGCGACCGTCCCCACCCGCCGCCGCGAGGCGGGCGGCCGCGCCGCCACGCTGGGCGGCTTCGCCGAGGCGAGCTGGGACGCGGCGGAGGGGCTCAGCCTCACCGCCGGCGGCCGCATCGATCACTGGCAATTGTCGCACGGCTTCCTCAACCAGCAGCAGCTCGCCACAGGCGCCACGCTCGATGCAAACCGCTTCGCCGATCGCGCCGGCTGGCGGCCGACCGGACGCGGCGGCGTGGCCTGGAAGCCCGCCGATGGCCCGGTGACGCTGCGCGCCGCGGCCTATCTCGGCTGGCGGCTGCCGACGCTCAACGAGCTGTACCGCCTCTACCGCGTCGGTGCCGACGCCATCGCCGCCAACCCGGCGCTCGCGCCCGAGCGGCTGAAGGGCGTGGATGGCGGGATCGATTATGATCCGCTGCCGACGCTGCACCTCGCCGCCACGCTCTTCGCCAACCGGCTGGGCGACGCGATCGCCAATGTCACGCTGGCGCCGGGCCCGGGCATTTTCCCGCAGGTCGGCAGCGTCTCCGCCGCCGGCCGCTACCAGATGCGGGAAAATCTCGACGCGATCGTCTCGCGCGGGGCGGAGCTGGATGCGCGGCTCGCGCTCGGCGCCTGGGCGCTGTCCGCTTCCTATGCCTTCACCGATGCGCGCGTCCATGCCAGCGGCGCCGCCCGCCCGCTGGACGGGCTGCGGCCCGCGCAGACGGCGCGTCACGCCGCCTCCGCCACGCTCGGCTGGCAGCGGCGCCAGGGCGTCGCCGCGAGCGCCACGCTGCGCTATGTCGGGCCGCAGTTCGAGGACGATCAGAACAGCCTGGTGCTGCGCGGCGCGGTCACGCTGGACGGCAGCCTGCGCCTGCCGCTGAGCCGCGCGGCGGCGGTGGAGCTGCGCGCCGAAAATCTCACCAACACGCTGGTAATGGCGGCGCTCTCGTCCGACGGCACGGTGGAGCGGGCGACGCCCCGCACGATATGGATCAGTTTCCGCTACGGAAACCCGCGTGGCGGGTGAGATTGGCGGCGGCCCATGCTATCGGGCAGGCTTCTTCTGATCCGACTCAAAACGGAGCCCCTATGCCCGATATCGTCATTACCGCTGCCAAGCGCACGCCGGTCGGCAGCTTTCTCGGCAGCTTCGCGACCACGCCGGCCCATGAACTGGGCCGTGTCGCGATCGAGGCCGCGCTGGCGGCGAGCGGTGTCGCGGGCGAGGAGGTGTCCGAAGTCATCCTCGGCCAGGTGCTGACGGCGGCGCAGGGCCAGAACCCGGCGCGGCAGGCGGCGATGGCGGCGGGCGTGCCCAAGGAAGTGCCCGCGTGGAGCGTGAACCAGGTGTGCGGCTCGGGCCTGCGCGCGGTGGCGCTGGCGGCGCAGTCGATCGCCAATGGCGATGCCGCGATCATGGTCGCCGGCGGACAGGAGAGCATGTCGCTCGCGCCGCACGCCCAGGCGATGCGCGCCGGCACCAAGATGGGCACGCTGAGCCTCGTCGACACCATGATCGTCGACGGCCTCACCGATGCCTTCAACGCCTATCACATGGGCATCACCGCCGAGAATCTGGCCGAGAAATACCAGATCGGCCGCGAGGCGCAGGACGGCTTCGCCGTGACCAGCCAGAACCGGGCCGAGCAGGCGCGCGCCGCCGGCCGCTTCGTGGACGAGATCGCGCCCGTCACCATCAAGGGCCGCAAGGGCGACACGACCGTCGATGCGGACGAATATATCCGCACCGGCGCCACGATCGAGGCGATGGCGGGCCTGCGCCCGGCCTTCAAGAAGGACGGATCGGTCACGGCCGCCAACGCCTCCGGCCTCAATGACGGCGCCGCCGCGCTGGTGCTGATGACCGCCGAGGAGGCCGCCCGCCGCAACGCGCCGGTGCTGGCGCGGGTGGCGAGCTGGGCCTCGGCCGGGGTCGATCCCGCGCTGATGGGAATCGGCCCGGTGCCGGCCAGCCGCCGCGCGCTGGAAAAGGCCGGCTGGACCGTGGGCGAACTCGATTTGATCGAGGCCAACGAGGCCTTCGCGGCCCAGGCGATCGCGGTCTGCCAGGAACTGGGCTTCGATCCGGAGAAGACCAACGTCAATGGCGGCGCCATCGCCATCGGCCATCCGATCGGCGCCTCGGGCGCTCGGGTGCTCACCACGCTGCTCCACGAAATGGGCCGGCGCGACGCCAAGAAGGGCCTCGCCACGCTCTGCATCGGCGGCGGCATGGGCATCGCGCTCTGCGTCGAGCGCTGACCCGCTGAGCGGGACCGGTCGCGCGCGGCCGGTCCCTCGCGGCGCGAGGCCGCAGCTATTCGATCGGCATGCGCCGGGCGCGGATCACGCCTGCACCCACTCCCGCCGCGCCAAGCCCTGCGCCCAGAGCAAGGCGGTGAGATCGCCATAAGCGATGCGCGCCTGAGCGGCGGCGGCGGTGCGCGGCTTGGCGTGATAGGCGACGCCCAGCCCGGCGGCCTGGATCATCGGAATATCGTTGGCGCCGTCCCCCACCGCCAGCGTGGCGCCGGCGGGCAGGCCCAGCGCCGTGCGCTCGGCCACGATCGTCTCGAGCTTGGTCGCGGCATCGACGATCGGCCGGGCGACGCGCCCGTCCAGCACGCCATCCTCTATGCCGAGCCGGTTGGCGATGACATGATCGAAGCCGATCTCGGCGGCGACGGGCTCGGCAAAGACGGTGAAGCCGCCCGACACCAGCACGCTCCGTGCGCCCCGCGCGCGCATGGTGCGCACCAGCGTGCGCGCGCCCGGCATCAGCCGCACCCGCTCCGCGCGACAGCGATCGATCGCGGTGGCGGGCAGCCCGCGCAGCAGCGCCACGCGCGCATCCAGCGCCGCGCCGAAATCCAGCTCGCCCCGCATGGCGGCCTCGGTGACGGCGGCGACCTGCGCCTTGATCCCCGCGAAATCGGCAAGCTCGTCGATGCACTCGACGGTGATCATCGTCGAATCCATATCGGCCACGAGCAGCGCCTTGGCCCGGCCCACGCGCGGCTGCACCACGCTGTCCACCGCCGGCAGCGCCGCCTCCAGCGCGGCGCGCGCGGCGCCGGCATCGCCCGTGAAGCCGAGATCGCAGGCATCGCCCGCATCCAGCCAGTGCGGCGCCTCCGGTACGCAGCCGGCCGCAGCCAGCGCGTCCGACGCCGTGGAAATTTCGCCGCGCCCCAGCGCGCCGGCTGCTATCAGCGTGGCCGTGAACATGAACCCTGATCTCCCGCCGCTGGGCCTCATCGCAGGGCCGACGGCGAGCGGCAAGACCGGTCTTGCGCTTCGCGTGGCGGAGCGGACCGGCGCCACCATCATCAACGCCGATGCGAGCCAGGTGTATCGCGATCTGCGCATCCTCACCGCCCGCCCCAGCGCCGCCGAGGAAGCGGCCGTGCCGCACCGCCTGTTCGGCCATATCGATGCCGCGGTCGCGCACAATGTCGCCGCCTGGGCGGAGGAAGCGCGCGCCGCCATCGCCGCCGTCCACGCGCAAGGCGGCGTACCGCTGCTGGTCGGCGGCACCGGCCTCTATCTGCGCACCCTGATCGACGGCATCGCCCCGGTGCCGGAGATCGACCCGGCGATCCGCGCGGCGGTGCGCGCGCTCGACGCCCCCGCGCTGCACGCCGCGCTGCTCAGCGAGGATCCGGGCGTCGCCGCGCGGCTGCGCCCGAGCGACACGAGCCGCCTCGCCCGTGCGCTGGAGGTGGTGCGGAGCAGCGGCCGCTCCTTGGCCGATTGGCAGGCGCATCGCGTCGGCGGGATCGGCGGGGCGGTGCGGCTGGTGCCGCTGCTGCTGCTGCCCGAGGCGAAGGCGCTGGCGGCGCGCATCGACCGGCGGTTCGAGGCCATGCTCGCCGAGGGCGCGGTCGCCGAGGTGGAGGCGCTGGTGGCGCGCGGGCTCGATCCGGCGCTGCCCGCGATGCGCGCGATCGGCGTGGCGGAGATCGCCGCCTGGCGCGCCGGCCGGATCTATCGGGCGACGGCGGTGGCGTCCGCCCAGGCGGCGAGCCGGCGCTACGCCAAGCGGCAACGCACCTGGTTCCGCCACCAAAGCCCGGCCGAATGGCCGCGCACCGAGCAACTAAGTGATTCCCAGGCTAAGGAATTCGCAACAAGATTACTTGTTGATGGGTTGACACGCTAGTTTGTTGCCAGTAGCTGCCCTGCTCCGCCGCCCCCTGCCCGGCATGGCGGCTGATATGCTACGGACGGACCCATGACGACGGTGATCGAGAAGAGCGGCGCGGAGATTCTGGTCGAGGCCCTGTGCGATCTCGGGGTGGAGGTCGTGTTCGGCTATCCCGGCGGCGCCGTGCTTCCCATCTATGATGCGCTGTTCAAGCAGAAGCGCATCCGCCACGTGCTGGTTCGGCAGGAAGGCGGGGCCGCCCATGCCGCCGAAGGCTATGCCCGCTCCACCGGCAAGCCGGGCGTGGTGCTCGTCACCTCCGGGCCCGGGGCGACCAACGTCGTCACCGGCCTCGCCGACGCGCTGATGGATTCGATCCCGCTGGTCTGCATCACCGGCCAGGTGCCGACCCATCTGATCGGCACCGACGCCTTTCAGGAGGCGGACACGGTGGGCATCACGCGCCACTGCACCAAGCATAATTATCTGGTGAAGGATCCGGCCGAGGTCGGGGCGGTGGTGCATGAGGCCTTTCACATCGCCACCTCGGGCCGGCCCGGGCCCGTCGTGATCGATCTGCCCAAGGATGTGCAGATCGCCGCCGGCCGCTACACCCGCCCGACCGGGCCGCTGCGCCACAAGACCTATCGTCCCCAAAGCGAGCCCGATCCCCAGGCGATCGCAGCGGCGGTGGCGATGCTGGCGGAGGCCAGGCGCCCGGTGCTCTACACGGGTGGCGGGATCATCAATGCGGGGCCGCAGGCCTCGGCCGCGCTCCGCGCGCTGCAGCAGCGGCTGGGCGCGCCCGTCACCTCCACGCTGATGGGGCTGGGCGCCTATCCGTCGAGCGGGCCGGCCTGGCTCGGCATGCTGGGCATGCACGGCACGTTCGAGGCCAATATGGCGATGAACCAGGCCGATCTCATCCTCTGCCTGGGCGCGCGTTTCGACGACCGGGTGACCGGACGGCTGGACGCCTTCGCCCCGGGCGCGCGCAAGATCCATGTCGATATCGACCGCTCCTCGATCAACAAGAATGTCCGGGTCGATCTGCCGGTGATCGGCGATGCGGGCGTGGCGATCGAAGCGATGATCGCCGAATGGGACGCGCGCGGCCACCGCATGGCGGATCTGGGCGAATGGTGGGCGCGGATCGATGGCTGGCGGGCGCGCAACTCGCTCGGCTTTCCCGCCGCCGAGCATGAGATCATGCCGCAGGAGGCGATCCGCCGCCTCTATGCGGCAACGCGCCATCTCGATCCCATCGTCACCACCGAGGTCGGCCAGCACCAGATGTGGGCCGCGCAGCATTTCGGCTTCGAGGGGCCGAACCGCTGGCTCACCAGCGGCGGGCTCGGCACCATGGGCTACGGCCTGCCCGCCGCGGTCGGCGCGCAGGTCGGCAATCCCGATCGGCTGGTGATCGGCGTCTCGGGCGATGCCTCGGTGCTGATGAACATCCAGGAGATGACGACCGCCACGCAATATCGGCTGCCCATCAAGATCTTCATCCTCAACAATCAATATATGGGGATGGTGCGGCAGTGGCAGGAGCTGATCTATGCCAGCCGCTATTCCGAAAGCTATTCGGAATCGCTGCCCGATTTCGTGCGCCTGGCCGATGCCTTTGGCTGGACGGGGCTCCGCATCGAAGCGCTGGACGCGCTGGATGCGGGCATCGACACGATGCTGAACACGCCCGGCCCGGTGATGGTGGATTGCCGCGTCGCGCAGCTCGCCAATTGCTTCCCCATGATCCCGAGCGGCGCCGCCCATACCGAGATGATCCTCCACGCCGAGGAAGTGATCGGCGAGGCGAGCGACGAGGCGAAGGCGCTGGTGTGATGGCGCATACGCGATTGATCGTGCACGTGGCCGAGCCCTTCGATTTCGCCCGCTATAATGGCGGCGAGAGCGACATACGCGGCTGGACAGCGCAGGCGACGCCGGCCTTTCCCTATTGGGTGCTTCATCTCGATCGCCCGGCGCGGCTGGGCGAGGAGAGTTTCGAAAAAGTGCGCCTGTCGGCGCGCTATGTCGGCGAGACGCTCGTGAAGGTGTTCGACGGTTTCGGCTTCACCGCCGTCAACATCTCGCATCCCCGCATCGACGAGGATGGCCGCGCCTATTGGCATTTCGCCATGGTCGGCAATGTCCTGCTCGAACCGATGGACGGCTGACCATGTATATCACCCCGCAGGCCGCCGAGCGGCACACGCTTTCCATCGTCGTCGACAACGAGGCCGGCATCCTCGCCCGCATCGCCGGCATGTTCACCGCGCGCGGCTACAACATCGCCAGCCTGACGGTGGCCGACATCACCGAGGACCATGCCGTCAGCCGCATCACCATCGTCACCAACGGGCCGCCGGCGGTGATCGACCAGATCATCGCCCAGCTCGATCGGCTGGTGCCGGTGCATCGCGTCACCGATCTCACCGAGCTTGGCCCGCATGTCGAGCGCGAGCTGGCGCTGGTCAAGGTGCAGGGCACGGGCGAGCACCGGATCGAGGCGCTGCGCCTGGCCGAGGTCTATCGCGCGCGCGTGGTCGATGCGACGATCGCGAGCTTTGTCTTCGAAGTCACGGGCACGCCCGAGAAGGTCGACAAATTCTGCGAGCTGATGCGCGAGGTCGGGCTGGTCGAGGTCGCCCGCACCGGCGTCGCCGCGATCGCGCGCGGTCGCGAGGCGGTCTGAGGCCGTCTGAACTTTCCACCCAAAGCCCGCGCCGCGGGCCTTTTTCCACCCGGCCGCCGGTTGGCGGCCGGCCGCGCCACAAGGGGACCGAGATGCGCGTCTATTATGATTCCGATGCCGATACCGGCCTGATCAAGACCAAGAAGGTCGCGATCGTCGGCTATGGCAGCCAAGGCCACGCGCATGCGCAGAATCTGCGCGATTCGGGCGTGGGCGAGGTGGTCATCGCGCTGCGGGCGGGATCGGCCACCGCGCGCAAGGCCGAAGGCGCCGGCTTCCGCGTGATGACCACCGCCGAGGCCGCCGCCTGGGCGGATATCGTGATGATCCTCGCGCCCGACGAGCATCAGGCGCAGATCTATGCCGACGATATCGCGCCGCACATCCGCGACGGCGCCGCGATCGCCTTCGCCCATGGCCTCAACGTGCATTTCGGGCTGATCGAGCCGCGTGCCGGGCTGGACGTGTTCATGATCGCGCCCAAGGGCCCCGGCCATACGGTGCGCAGCGAATATGTGCGCGGCGGCGGCGTGCCGTGCCTCATCGCCATCCATCAGGATGCGTCGGGCAATGCGCATGATGTCGCTCTGTCCTACGCCTCGGCGATCGGCGGCGGCCGCTCCGGCGTGATCGAGACGAGCTTCAAGGAGGAATGCGAGACCGATCTGTTCGGCGAGCAGGCGGTGCTGTGCGGCGGCCTCAGCCACCTCATCCAGGCCGGGTTCGAGACGCTGGTGGAAGCCGGCTACGCGCCCGAAATGGCCTATTTCGAGTGCCTGCACGAGGTGAAGCTGATCGTCGACCTCATGTATGAGGGCGGCATCGCCAATATGCGCTACTCCATCTCCAACACCGCCGAATATGGCGACATCACCACCGGCCCGCGGATCATCACCGCGGATACCAAGGCCGAGATGAAGCGCGTGCTGGCCGATATTCAACAGGGCCGCTTCGTGAAGAATTTCGTGCTCGACAACCGCGCCGGCCAGCCGGAGCTGAAAGCTAGCCGCAAGCTCGCCGCCGAGCATCCGATCGAGCAGGTCGGCGCGCGGCTGCGTGCGATGATGCCGTGGATCGGCGCGGGCAAGCTGGTCGATAAGGAGAAGAACTGAGGCCACTGTTCGACGCGGTTGAAAAGCCGCGTCCGAACATTCGCGGCTTGCGGTTGGCGGGCGCATCGGCACGATGCTCATCTTCGCCCAAGGAGATGATGATGCGCCCCCTGCCCCTGTTCGCCGCGCTGCTGATCGCCGGCGCCGCCACCGCCCAGGCCCCGATCCCGGGGTCGCCCGATACCAAGGCGGTGACGGCCGGCACCTACAAGGTCGAGCCCGGCCACACCCAGATCGTCTTCGCGGTCGATCATATGGGCTTCTCGATCTTCCGGGGCGTCTTTTCGGGCGCGTCGGGCTCGCTGACGCTCGACCCCGCCGACATCGCCAAGACCGCGCTTTCGGTGACGGTGCCGACCGCCTCGGTGAAGACGACCTCCGCCAAGCTCGACGAGGAGCTGGTCTCGTCGGATTGGCTCGACGCGCAGCGTTATCCGCAGGCGAGCTTCGTCTCGACCAAGATCAATCCCGGCCCCAACAACACCGCGCGCGTCGAGGGCACGCTGACGCTGCATGGCGTCACCAAGCCGGCGACGATGATGGTGCATTTCCACGGCGCCGGCACCAACCCCATGTCCAAGGCGCAGACGATCGGCTTTGACGGCCGGCTGGGGTTCAACCGCAGCGACTTCGGCGTGGCGAAATATGTGCCGGTCGTCTCCGACCATGTCGAGCTGACCATCGCCGGCGCCTTCGAGAAGGCGGGCTGAGCCACGGCCCGGGGCGCGGGCGCGCCGTCGCTCAGGCGGCGCGCTCGACCCGTGCGAAGCTGGTGAACAGCGCGCGCACCGTCTTATCCTCGACCGCGGCGACCATGGCGTCCACCTGTTCGGCCAATTGTTCGCGCGGGATCACCGAGCCGATCGCCTGCCACGCCATGTCCCATGCGCCGAAGGCGCGGCTGGCGATGGTGTCGCTATGCAGCTGGACGCACGCGCGATGGCGCGCATCGGCGCGGATCCGCGCATAGGCCTCCACCACCGCTCCCGGCGGCCCCTCCAGCGCCTGGAGGAAGCGCAGGCCGTCGAACAACAACATGCCGGTGATGCCGTCGCGGCGATTGTTGCGCCGCGAGGCCGCCAGAATGGCTTCGATCTCGGCCGGTTCGATCCCGCGCCGAGCGGTGCTGATATAGGTAAGCCGGATCATCCACGCACACTCCGTACAGGTGCGTATCCTCTCCCATTCAATGCTTTAGCACTGTTTAACGCACGCCCTCAAAAGGGCAGCCAGCGCGATTTGTCGGTGAATTTCATATAGCCGACATTGGCGCCGAGCCGCCAGCCGACCCCGAGCCGGATCGGGATCAGCACCACGTCGCCACGCCGCAGATAGCTCGCGGTGAAGCCGCCGATCAGATAGGCCGTGCCCTCCGCCGCCGGGAAGCGGTGGTAGAGATCCTGGCTGTCATAGAGATTATACACCAGCACGAAGGTCTTGGAGGCATTGCCGCCGATATCGAAGCCGAGCGACGGCCCCGTCCAATAGACCGGGCGATCGCCCTCGATCTTGTGGTGCAGCACGCCCGATCCATAGCGCAGCCCCACCGCGAAGGCCGCGCTCGCCTCCCGCCCGGCGATATAGGCGGTGGGCCGGCCCTGATCGCGCAGCACCCGCTCGATCATCTTGGCGAGCCCCTCGGCGCCCTTGCCGAACACGCCCTCGGCGGCATCCAGCACATCGCCTTCCTGATAGGTCTGCGTGTCGGGCGCGCGCGAGGCGGCGGTGGCGGGCGGCGCCGCCATGTCGCTGCCCGGGGGCGCGGCGGCCGCCGGAGCGGGCGGCGGCGGCGGCGTCTCGCCCGATGTCTCCGGCTGGCCCGATCCCGGCGGCGCGAGATCGGAGCGGACCTGCGGCGACGAGGGATCGACGGTGCGCACCTGCGCCATGCCCGGCGCCGCCACCAGCGCCGCCAACCCGATACCGATCCCGATCCGCTGCACCGCCACGCTCTTCCCTCGCCCACGTCCGGCCTCGCCGGCCTCGCTCCGGTTTAAGCGGGAATGGCCTTGCGACGCAATGAACACCCCCGGCCGATCCGATCGAACGAGCCATGCGATCGGCCATTGTCACCCGCACCCGCCATCGCTATAGCCGCCCAACGCCGGCCCGGAGACGTGGGTGAGTGGCTGAAACCAGCGGTTTGCTAAACCGCCGTAGGGGGATTACTCCTACCGAGGGTTCGAATCCCTCCGTCTCCGCCAGGCCGCGTCCCCCAAGCTTCTGATCTCCAGCCCGCATCGGTCGGCCTATGCCAAGCGGCGCCGCGCCCGCGCCGATCGCGGACGAAGGCGGCGGCAGCCGCCGTGCCGCCGAGGATCGCCATTGGGATCCCGCGCCGGCGGCTTAGCCCAGCTCGAGCGGCTCGAACTGGGCGAACATGTCGCGCGCCTCGGGCAGCGTCTGGAGCGGCACATAGTCGCAGACGGCCGCATAGCGTTCCCACATGGCCAGCACGTCCGGATTGCTGTGGGCCGCGTCGATGGCGCCCTCCCGCCACTCGAACACCTCGAGGATGATCCCCTCCTTGGACCGCTTCGCGAGGGCCGCCCGGTCGGTGGCGAGGCCGAGCCGGCGTAGCTCGGGCACATGCGCGCGGGTGAGCGCCAGTAGCGCCTCCTCCTTGCCCGGCTTCGGCCGATAGGCCACGATCACCATGTCACCCATGCGCCTTCCTCCCTGCTGCCGGCAGCATGACCGCAGAGACCGCATCCTGTCGAGTGATCGATGCGCCCGTCTCCGCACACAGCCTGCGGCCCGCGTCTAGCGGAACGCGCCGGTCTCGCGCGTCGCGGCGCGGCGGCCGGCGAGGAAGGTGGCGGCGACGGCGCGATCATCGCCGAGCACGTGCAGCGCGAAGAGTCGCTCGGCCAGCGGCCGGCCGGCGGTGCGCAGCGCCAGCAGCGGCGTCGCGGCGGGATCGAGCTGGACGAAATCGGCGTCCTGGCCGGGCCGCAGGCCACCGATCCGATCCTCCAGGCCGAGCAGCGCGGCGCCGCCCGCCGTGGCGAGGTACAGGGCCCGGAATGGATCGAGCGTGTCGCCGCGCAGCTGGCCGATCTTATAGGCCTCGCCGCAGGTGGCGAGCATCGACAGGCTCGTCCCCGCTCCGATGTCGCTGCCCAGCCCCACCCGCACGCCCGCCGCATCGGCCGCCGCCAGGTCGAACAGGCCCGATCCCAGGAACAGGTTGGACGAGGGGCAGAAGGCGATGCCGCTGCCGGCGGCGGCGAGCCGAGCCATGGCGTCCGGCGCCAGGTGGACGCCATGCGCGAACACCGAACGCGGGCCGACCAGCCCGAACCGCTCATAAACGGCGAGATAATCCCGATCCTGGGGAAAGGCGGCGGCGACCGCGTCGATCTCGGCCCTGTTCTCGGCGATATGGGTGTGGAGCAGAATGTCCGGGTGCCGCGCGAGCAGCGCGCCGGCGCCTGTGAGCTGATCCGGGCTGGAGGTGAGCGCGAAGCGCGGCGTCACCGCATAGCCAAGCCGGCCGCGCCCGCGCCAGCGCGCGATCAGCGCCGCGCTCTCGGCAAGGCCGCTCTCCGCCCCGTCGCGCAGGCCATCCGGGCCGAGGTCCATCAGCACCTTGCCGGCGATGAGCCGCATGTCGCGGGCGAGCGCCTCGCGGAACAGCGCCTCCACCGAGCCCGGATGCACGGTGGCGAAGACGAGCGCGCTGGTGGTGCCATGACGCAAGAGCGCATCGCAGAAAAGCCGCGCCATGCGGGCGGCATGGTCGGGATCGGCGAACGCCGCTTCGGCCGGAAAGATATGGCGCTCCAGCCATTCGAGCAGCTGGCCGCCATGCGCGGCGATGGCGCCGAGTTGCGGATAATGGACATGGGTGTCGACAAAGCCCGGCACGATCAGCCCGGCCAGCGGCTCGATCGTCAGCCCGGCGAAGCGCGGGGCGAGCGTCGCATAGGGGCCGATCGCGCAGACGCGGCCCCCCTCCACCACCAGCAGGCCATCGGCGAGATGGCGGATCGCATCGTCATGGCGCAGGGGATCGCGCGGGACCGACAGGATCTCGCCGCGAAAGCCGTGGCGGCTCATGCGCGCGCGGCCCGGCGGACTGCGGTCCGGCCCCTGGCGGTGCGAAGCTGCATGATCGGTCCGCACATGGTCCGCGCGGGCCACCGGAGCCCGTGTCTGGGCGGCGCCAGGAGGCGACGGATCAAGTCCGCCGCACCCAAGCGGGCTGCTGCGCGCGGCAAATGCGCCGAGCGGCGCGGCACGGAACGCGGGATCTTCGTCATCGGCTTGATTAACTCTTTGTCATGTTTGATCAAAGCCAGTCTGCGGCGAAATATGCCGGCAACCGGGGTTTCGCGGCCATCGCTAAACCCGCCGGCCCCTCCACACCAGCCCGCCCGCATGAACGGCGCGTCAGAGTTCGCACTCCGTGTGTCTCGCCTGTAACCGAACCGTCACGGCGCATATCTAGCGAGCACGACGCAGGATAAACCACAAGTCGGGGATAAGGGGTCTACACATGTCTGTGCGAAGCTGGGTACTTGCGGGTGCCGCCACCATGGCGCTCATGTCCGCCAACGCCGCCGTCGCGGCGCCCAAGCACCGCGCCAGCGGCGGCTCGTCGGCCACCACGCGCGAGCTGATGGATCAGGTCCGCGCGCTGCGCGCGCAGGTCGAAGCGCTGCAGACGCGGCTCGACGGCCAGGCCACGCAGCAGGCCGCGACCCAGTCGCAGGTCGAGGCGCAGCAGGCCCAGGTGCAGAGCGCCATCCAGGCGCAGCAGGCGCAGGTCCAGACCAGCGTCACCCAGGTGGCGCAGCAGCAGGCGGAAATCTCCAAGCGGGTCGACAAGGTCGAGCATCCCGACAAGTTCGCCTTCAAGGGCATCACCATCACGCCCGGCGGCTTCCTCGAACTCGCGGGCATCTACCGCCAGCACCAGATGGCGAACGACATCGCCACGGGCTTCAATTCGATTCCCTATCCGAACACGCGGACGGGCTATACGCAGGAGGCGCGCTTCACCGCCCGCCAGAGCCGCGTCTCGCTGCTCGCCGAGGGCGACGCCAACAAGCGCGTCCATCTCGCCATGTATGGCGAGTTCGATTTCCAGGGCGCGGCGCGCACCGCCAACTCGAACGAATCGAACTCGTTCAACCCGCGCATCCGCAACCTGTACGGCACGGTCGACTGGCGCCTCGCCAACGGCAATGGCCTGCACTTCCTCGCCGGCCAGAACTGGTCGCTGGCGACGATGAACAGCAAGGGCATCACGCCGCGCAACGAGCTGACGCCGCCGCAGATCGACGCCCAATATGTTCCGGGCTTCGTCTGGACCCGCCAGCCCGGCGTGCGCCTGACCGCCGATCTGCTCGACAAGCATCTGTGGCTCGCCGTCGCGGTCGAGAACCCGCAGACCACCTTCTTCACCAACGGCACCGGCCAGGGCGCCATGGTGGGCAGCAACGGCACCGCCGCGCCGCTACCGGCCAGCCTGACCAACAATATCGCCGGCGGCTCGGGCTTCGACCCGAACAACAATTTCTCGCTGAACCATGTCCCCGACGTGATCGGCAAGATCGCCTATGAGGCCTCGCTCGGCGGCCATGGCGTCCATCTCGAGGGCTTCGGCATCTATCGCGACTTCTACGATCGCGTGAGCGGCTCCAACCAGGATGTGACCGGCTGGGGCGTCGGCGGCGGCATCGTCGCGCAGCTCGTGCCGGGCGTGCTCGATGCCCAATTCTCGGGCCTCTACGGCAAGGGCGTGGGCCGCTACGGCACCTCGCAGCTCCCGGACGTGACCTTCGGCCCCGATGGCCGCATCTCGGCGATCCGCGAATATATGCTGCTCGCCGGCGCCACGCTGCACGCCACCAAGATGCTCGACATCTACGGCTTCGCGGGCGAGGAAATCTCGAAGGGCCGCTACTTCACCACGGCGGCGGGCCAGCTCTATGGCTATGGCAACCCGCTCTACACCAACTATGGCTGCTACACCGAGGGTTCGGGCGTCTGCAACGGCAACACCCGGGCGATCAAGCAGATCACCTTCGGTTTCTGGCAGAAGCTGTATCAGGGCTCGTTCGGCCGCGCGCAGGTCGGCGCGCAGTACAGCCTCACCCGGCGCGAATCCTTCGACGGGCTCGGCGCCAACGGGCTCGGCTTCGCGCCGCGCGCCACCCAGAATATCGGCTTCCTCTCCTTCCGCTACTATCCGTTCTGAGCCTCGCGGCCGAACGGGCGCGAAAGGCCCCGGCATCCATCGGATGCCGGGGTTTTTTGTGCCCTATTGGCGGCGCGCCAGGCCCATCATGCGCAGCAGCAGATAGGTGGCCCCGGCCGAGATGAGCATCACCAGCGCCGCCATTACCGTGCCATGCTCGCCATGGGCGAAGGGCAAGGCGCCGGTGTTCATGCCGAAAAAGCCCGTGACCAGCGTCGCCGGCATCATCAGCGCGGTGAGCATGGAGAGCAGGTAGATATTGGCGTTGGTGCGCTGCGCCGCCTGCAGATCCAGCTCGTCGCGCAGCAGCTTCAACTGGTTCTGCACCGAGACGATATCGCCATCCAGCGCGCCGAGCCGCGGCAGCACCGCCACCGCCGCTTCGGCGAGCGCGGGGGGCAGGCGCGGATGGCGCTCGAGCCGCTGCAGCATCACGCGCATGCCGCCGATCATCCGGTGGAGCTGCGCGCTCCGCCGCCGCGCGCCGACCAGCTCGCCAATGTCGGGCGCCTCGTCATGCGTGAGCAGCGCCTCCTCGACCTCGAGCATATCGGTAGAGAGATCGAGCACCAGCGCGGCGAGGCTGTCAATCAGCGTCGCCAGCAGCAGCGTCAGCGCCGCCGCGGTCTCCTCGACAGGCTGCCCCGCCTCCAGCCGGTTGCGGAACAGATCGGCGCTGTGGAGCGGCCGGTAGCGGCCGGTGATCACCAGCCCGGGTCGCAGCGCGACATGGAGGCTGCCGATCCGGCCGATCATGGTCGGATCGAAATCGCGCTCATAATCCTGCAGGATCAGCCCGACCGCGTCGCCATCGACGACGAACCGCTGGTGCGGCTCGCGCGAGAGCAGCAGCGCGCGCACCCCCAGCGGCAGACCGGCCCCCTCCTCCAGCCAGCGCAGGCTGCGCTGGTCTGAGAGGTTGAGGTGAAGCCAGCGGAAGGCGCAGCCTTCGGGCGCCAGCGTCTCGCCCAGCCGGGCGGGCCCGGCCGCCGGCTTCTCATAGCACCAGATCAGGCCGGGCTGGCGGACCGTCTCCCGCGGCGTGGCGGTCCGCCCTTCGTCCAAAGCGCCCTCAGATCAGCCGCGAGAAGAGGAAGAAGAGCGTGCCGGCCAGCAGCATCGCCACCGGCAGCGTCACCAGCCAGGCGGCGACGAGGTTGCGCACCGTCGCCATCTGCAATCCCGCCCGACTCGCCGCCATCGTGCCGGCGACGCCCGAGGAGAGGACATGGGTGGTGGACACCGGCATGCCGAAGCCATCCGCCAGGCCGATCGTCGCCATAGCCACCAGCTCGGCCGAGGCGCCCTGCGCATAGGTGAGGTGCGACTTGCCGATGCGCTCGCCCACGGTGACGACGATCCGCTTCCAGCCGACCATGGTGCCCAGCCCGAGCGCCAGCGCCACCGCCATCTTGACCCAGGTCGGGATGAAGCGGGTCGCCTTGTCGAGCAGGCCCTTATAGGCGCCGAGCGGCCCCGCCGGGGCGCCCGTGATGCGGGGATGATCCCCGCCGGTCAGGTGCTTGATCGCTTCCGAGGCCAGATACATGTCGTTGCGCATATTCTTAGAGGCAGCCGCCGGTACCTGCCGCAAGGAACCGTATTCCGCAACCTGATGATCGATTTCCTGCACCAGCACGCCCAGCGCGGGAACGGTCGCGGGCGTCGCCTTGCGGTCGGCGAGATAGGCGACGACCACGCCGCGCGCATCGGCCGGCGCCGCCGCGCCGCCATCCACCTGGTGCAGCGCCGCCACGGCGCTGCGCGAGCCGGCGTGGAATTGCTGCTCATATTGCGCGGGGACGGCGCGGTTGAGCGCATAGGCGGTCGGCACCGTGCCGATCAGGATCAGCATGATCAGCCCCATGCCCTTCTGGCCGTCGTTGGAGCCATGCGCGAAGCTGACGCCGGTGCAGGTGAAGATCAGCAGGCCGCGGATCCACCAGGGCGGCGGGCCGGCCTGATCGGGCTCGCGGAACAGGGCCTCGTTGCGCACCACCAGCCGCAGCGCCAGGAACAGCAGCGCGGACAGGATGAAGCCCAGCGCGGGCGAGAGCAGCAGCGCATAACCGATGCTGCGTGCCTGGGTCCAATCCACCCCCGTGGTGCCGGCGCGGCCGTGGAGCAGCGCGTTGCACAGCCCGACGCCGATGATCGAGCCGACCAGCGTGTGCGAGCTGGAATTGGGGATGCCCCAATACCAGGTGGCGAGGTTCCAGATGATCGCGGCGAAGAGCAGCGCGAACACCATGGCGAAGCCGGCATCGGAGCCGACCTTGAGGATCAGTTCCACCGGCAGCAGCGACACCACGCTGAAGGCCACCGCCCCGCTCGACAGCAGCACGCCGAGGAAGTTGAAGAAGCCCGACCAGACGACGGCGAGGTGCGCGGGCAGCGAATGGGTGTAGATCACCGTCGCCACGGCATTGGCGGTGTCGTGAAACCCGTTCACGAACTCGAAGGCGAGCGCGATGAGCAGCGCCAGGAAGAGCATCGCGAACGGCAGGATGGCCGTGGCATGGACGCCGGCCTGCGCGGCATCGTGATAGATGCTCCACGCCACGAAGGCGATCGCCCCCGCCACCGCAAGGCCGAACCCCCACACGCCCGGCCGCCCGAGCCCTTTGTCGAGATCGGGCGCGGCGCTTCGCCTCACCCCTTCCGCTATGCTTGCCATCCGATCAACTCCTCATGTTTCAAACAGGTTAACCCGGCCGAGTGACAGGATGGAGACGATCTCCGCCGGAAGCGGCGCAGAGGCGGCACCGACGGCGGGGCCGGTCCGTTTTGAACCCTTTCGCCCCGCCGGGCCGCTGGCGGATCCAAGCGTTTCAGAGTAATCTCAAAGAAAAAGGGATCGAAATTGCCGGTGCGCCGATCGCTTACGCTGCTCGCTACCTCCGGCTTGCTTCCGATCGTCGCTCTCGGCGCGATTTTCGGCGTCATCACGCTGCGCGACCAGCGCGTGGCGGTAGAGGAACGCGCCCAGACCGATGCGCGCTTCGCGGCGGCGCTGGTCGAATCCCGGCTCGACGACACGATGCACGCGGTGCAGATGATCGCGCAGAGCCCGGCGCTGGACGGCGCGCTCGACGCGGCGCGCTTCCGCGTCGTCGCGGGCCGCATCGTCGCGCATCAGCCCACCTGGCGCACCATCTCGATCGCGACGCCCGAGGGCATGCGGCTGGTGGACATGCCGCTGCCGCTGGGCGGGCGGCAGGGCGGCCCGGTGGAGGAGCCGGAAAGCCTGCGCCGCGCGGTGGCGACGGGGCGGCCGACGATCGGCATCGCCGCGCTGCGCGTGCAAGGCCCGGCCTTCGCGGTGCGCGCGCCGGTGATTCGCGAGGGCCGGATCCGCTATGTCGTGTCGGCGGTCATCGCCAGCGGCGAGATGGCGCGGCTGCTGCGCTTTCAGCCGCTTCCCGATGGCTGGCGCGCGGCGCTGATCGACCAGGCGGGGCATGAGGTCGCCAGCGCCGGCAGCCCGCCCGCCGCCGATCGCGGCCCGCGCCCGATCGAGACCTGGGTGCGCGTGCCGAGCAGCGGCTGGTCGGTCCGCATCTCCACGCCGGCGCAGCTCCTGTCGCGCCCGATCCGCAACGCGGTGCTGCTGCTGGTGCTCGCCACGCTCGCCTGCGCACTGCTCTTCGTGGTGCTGGCGCGCCTGCTGGTGGGCGAGATGCGGCTCTACCAGCATCAGGAAGCGGCCGCGCTGCAAAGCCAGCGGATGGAGGCGCTGGGCCGGCTCACCGGCGGCGTGGCGCATGATTTCAACAATCTCCTCACGCCCATCATGGGCGGTCTCGATCTGCTGCGGCGGCGCGTGATCGATGATCCCAAGGCGCTCCATTATGTCGACTCGGCGCTCGCCAGCGCCGAGCGCGCCAAGACGCTGCTCGGCCGGCTGCTCGCCTTCTCGCGGCGCCAGACGCTCTCGCCCGAGCCGGTGGATCTCGCCGCGCTGATCCGGGGCCTGTCCGATCTCATCGCGCGCTCGCTCACGCCCAGCATCGCGCTCGATATCCAGGTGCGCGACTGGCTGCCGCCGGTGCTGGTCGATCCCGCCCAGCTCGAGCTTGCCATCGTCAACCTCGCCATCAACGCACGCGATGCCATGCCCGCGGGCGGCGCGATCCGCATCACCGCCGAGCCGGCGGGGGAGGAGGATATCGCCGGCCTGCCGCCGGGCGATTATCTGCGGGTGACGGTGAGCGACACCGGCACCGGCATGGACGAGGCGACGCTCAAGCAGGCGATCGATCCCTTCTTCACCACCAAGCCGGTGGAGAAGGGCACCGGGCTCGGCCTGTCGATGGTCCATGGCTTCGCCGCCCAGTCCGGCGGCGCCTTGCGGCTGGTCAGCGCGCCCGGTCAGGGCACCGCCGCCAGCATCGTGCTGCCCCGCTCCGCCGCCGCCGCCGTCGCCACCACGCCGCGCGCGGGCGCGCCGGCGGAGCCGCCGCGACTGCCCCCCGGCCGCATCCTGCTGGTCGACGACGATCCGCGCGTGCGCCGCGCCACCGCCGAGATACTGAGCGAGCACAACCAGCAGGTGGTGGAGGTCGCCTCGGTGGACGAGGCGATGGCGGCGCTGGCCGGGGGCGCGCGCTTCGATGCCGTGATCACCGATTTCGTCATGCCCGGACGCTCCGGCGCCGATCTCATCCAGGCCGCGCGCGGCTTGCATCCCGATCTGCCGGTGCTGCTGGTGACGGGCTATGTCTCGGCGCTGGACGAGCTGCCCGAGGATGTGATCCACATCGCCAAGCCCTTTCGCGGCCATGAGCTGATGGACGCGCTGGCGCGGGTGCGGCGCTGAGCCGCGCGAATCAGCCCGCGCGCTCGAAAATGGCGGCGACCAGCGCGATCCGATCGACATCGGCATAGGCCGGCGTTTCCAGCTCCTCGCCGAAAATATCGGGATCGATCTCGCGGTAGCGCAGCCTCGCCCCGGCCGCCGCCGCCGCATCCGCCAGCGCCTCGCGCAGCGCGTCGGCGCCGCGCACGATGGCGCTGCCCGTATAGAGGATCAGCCGGCCCTCGGGCGCGAGCCGGCCGAGCGCATCGCGCGCCATGGCGAGCGCCACCTCGCCGCCATGCATGCCGCCGCCGTCGCGATAGGCGCGCGCATGCGTGTCCATGATGTAGGGCGGGTTGGCGAGCGCGATGTCGATCGGGCCGTCGATCCCGGCCAGGTCGCCGCCGCAATGCAGCGCCGCCGCGACGCCGGCGGCGGCGGCGTTGATGCGCGCGAAGCGGAGCGCTTCGGGGTTGATATCGAGCAGATGCAGCCGCAGCCCCGGGCAGGCGCGCGCCGCCACCAGCCCGCCCACGCCGGAGCCGGCGCCGATATCCACCGCCACCCCGCCCTGGGTGCGCGGGCAGTGGCGCAGCTCGTCGCGGATCAGATCGGCGAAGCGGTAGCTATCGGGCCCGAAGAAGACCGCATCCTCGGCCAAAGTCGGATAGGCCGAGTGGAGGAAGAGATCGTGTCCGAGCCGCGACACGCGGACGCGCGCGCGCACCCGCCCGTCGGGCTCGGGCGCGAGCATGGCGGCGCGGGCGAGCAGCGCCTCCACCGTGGCATCGAGCGTGCCGCGCGCAAAGGGCAGCGACCAGCCGAGCGCGTCCGCGAGATCGCGCGCCTGCGCCCGATCCGCCCGCGCCACGACGCGCTGGTGCGTGGCCGGGGTCGGGGTGACGAAGGCATAGCCCGTCGCCTCGAGATGACGGAGCAGCGCGACCAGCGCCGCGTCCTCCGGGGTGAGCGAGTCGCGAGGCGCGGAAGCGAGGGCGAGGTCCATCCCGGCAGAACCTCTGAAATCCGTTGTTGTTCAGCGTCTTGAAGGCGAAGTTGGCGATCGGCGCGCCGACGCGCCCGCCCTCTCGCCATCCGCCATGGCGAGGTAGCGATTGCGAGTGCGAGTGACTCGCAGTATGCCCGCTCGCAATCAGAACCACGGCACGACAGGGACATGACGGGCAGGATCGCGGGCGGCACCACGGCAAAGGCGGAGATGGCGCTGCGCTGGTTCACGGCGGTGGCGGGCGGCTATGCGGCCGCTTCGGGGCTCGCCGCGCTCGCCGCGCGTGTGGCACCGCTGCCACGCGCCGAGGCCGTGATCTGGGCGATGCTGCTCGCCTTCCCGCTTTATGCCGGGCTGCTGCTCTGGGTCCTGGGGAGCGCCAAGCCGCGACGCGCGATGGCGGCGATCTGGACGCTGGCGCTGGTGGCGGGCGGCGGCGCCTGGCTGCTGGGCGTGCGGCCGTGAGCGTGCGGCGCGCCATGGCCTGGGCGCATGGCTGGCTGGGGCTGATCGCCGGCTGGCTGCTCTTCGCCATGTTCCTCACCGGCACGGCCAGCTATTTCCGTCCCGAGATCACGCGCTGGATGCAGCCCGAACTCGCGGCGCGTCCGGTCGCCGCCGCGCGCGCCGCGCAGGCTGCGATCGATCATATGCGGGCGGTCGCGCCCGATGACGAGCAATGGACGCTGATGCTGCCCGACGCGCGCAGCCCGGTGACCATGGCCTACAGCTATGTGCCGCCCCGCGCCGGACAACCCGCCCGCTTCCGGCCGCCCGAAATGCTCGATCCCGCCAGCGGCGCCCCGCTTCGCGCGCGCGCCACCTATGGCGGCGAGACTTTCTACCGTTTCCATTTCGAGCTGCAGCTGCCCTATCCCTGGGGACGCTGGCTGGCCGGCCTGTGCGCGATGGCGATGTTTGCGGCGATCCTGTCCGGCGTCATCACGCACAAGCGCATCTTCGCCGATTTCTTCACGCTGCGCTGGCGCAAGGGGCAGCGCAGCTGGCTGGACGCGCACAATGTCTCGGCGGTGCTGGCTCTGCCCTACCACGCGCTCATCACCTATACCGGGCTGATCACGCTGGCGACGCTCTACATGCCCTGGCCGATCGCCGCCAACTACCGCGATCCCGCCGCCTTCGCCGCCCTTCTCTACGGACCGGAGGCGACGGCGCCGCGCAGCGGGGCGCAGGCGCCGTTGGTGCCGGTCGGCCCGCTGATCGCGCGCGCCGAGGCGCTTTGGCAGGGTGGCGAGATCGGGCAGGTGGCGGTGCGCAACCCCGGCGACGCCGGCGCCACCATCACGCTGCGCGCCGCCACGGCGGGTCGGTTCGACGCGCAGGGCGGCGCGATCGTCTTTTCAGGCACCACGGGCCGGCTGATCGCGGCGACGCCCGCGCCCGGCCCCGCCGCGCGCACGGCGGGCACGCTGCTCGGCCTCCATATCGCCGGCTTCGCGGGCCCGGCGCTGCGCTGGGCGCTGTTCGCGCTGGGGCTTGCGGGCACCACCATGGTCGGCACCGGGCTGCTGCTCTGGACCGCCAAGCGCGTGGCGCCGGGGCCGGGCCGCGCGCTGGTGGAGCGGCTCAACATCGCCACCGTGGCCGCGCTTCCGGCCAGCATGGCGGCCTATCTGCTCGCCAACCGGCTGCTGCCCGCCGCGCTCGCCGGCCGCGCCGATCTCGAGGTGCGTGTCTGGCTCGGCAGCTGGGCGGTGCTGGCGGCCTATGCCTGTCTCCGCCCGGCGCGCCGCGCCTGGCGCGAGGTGCTGGCGGCGGGGGCGGTGATCGCGGGCGCGGTGCCGGTGGCGAGCGCGCTCTGCACGACCCGCGGCCTGGTGCCGGCGCTGCGCGCGGGGGACTGGCTGTTCGTGAGCGTGGACGGGCTGATGATCGGCTTCGCCGCGCTGTTCGCGCTGGCCAGCCGCAAGGTCGCCCGATCCGCCGCGCGCCGTCCGCCCCGCCCGCGCACGACCGCCGCCGCCGCCGCGAAAAGCCTTGTCCATGCCGACTGAGCTGCTGCCGCTGGCCTATCTCGGCTTCGCCTGTCTCGCCGCCGATTCGCACCGCCATCGCGGCCATCGCCGCGCGCCCGGCGCGGCGCGGCGCTGGGGCTGGCTGTGGATCACGCTCGCGCTCGCCGATGCGGTGGCGCGGCGGGGCTGGGCGGAAGGGGTGATCGCTTGGGCGATCGCGCTCAGCCTCGCCGCGCTCGCCTGCACGCTGCTGCTGTCCGCCCGGCCGCGCTGGGCACTCGCGCCCGCCCGCCTCTTCACCCGCCGCGCGGGCTGAACTCAGCCGCTGCGCAACCCCTCGGCGGCCCGGGCCCGCAGCACCGGCCAGGTGCCGAGCACGCCGACGCCCAGCGTGACGAGCATCGCCGCCGCGAGCGTGCGCGCGATCACCAGCGCGTCGGGCGCCCAGCCGATCGCGAGCACGCGGGTGACGACCAGCCATCCCGCGCCCAGCCCCACCGCCAGCGCCACCGCCGCCAGCAGCAGCGCGAGCAGCCCATATTCCAGCGCCTGCACCGCCAGCACCTGCCGCACGCGGCCGCCGAGCAGCTTGAGCACCACCGCATCGCGGCGGCGCGCGCGCGCCGAGGCGGCGATCGCGCCGGTCAGCACCGCCAGCCCGGCCGCCACCGTCACCGCCGCCGCCAGCCGCACCGCCAGCGCCATGCGCCGGGTGAGATCGCCGATCGTGCCGAGAATGTCGCCGGTGCGCACCAGCGTGACCGAAGGCAGGACGCGCGCCACCGCCCGCCCGATCGCGCCGTCGCGATCGGCCGGCGCATAGACGCTGGCGAGCAGGGCGTGCGGCGCCTCCTCGATATAGCCGGGCGAGAAGACGAGCGCGAAATTGAGCCCCATGCCGCTCCAGTCGATCGCGCGCAACGCGGCGATCCGCGCCGGCACCTCGACGCCCAGCACCGCCACGGTGAGCGTGTCGCCCACCTTGAGGCCGAGCAGCCGCGCCGCCTTATCCTCCATCGAGACGAGCGGCGGCCCGCGATAGCCGGCCGGCCACCATTGCCCCGCCACCACCCGATTGCGCGGCGGCACCGTGGCGGACCAGGTGAGCGTGCGGTCGCCGCGCAGGATCCAGGCGCCTTCGGGCAGCGTCCGCATCGCCGCGACGCGCCGGCCGTTCAGCGCCACGATCGCGCCGCGCAGCGACGGCACCGCCTCGATCCGCGCGCCCGGCGCCACGCCGCGCACCGCGCGCAGGAACGTGCCGCGATCCTCGGGCTGGAGATCGATCGCGAAGAAGCGCGGCGCGCGCGCCGGCGCGACGCCGGCCAGCTCCGCCGACAGGCTGGTGTCGATCCCCGCCAGCGCCACGAACAGCGCATAGCCAAGCCCCAGCGCCACCACCAGCCGATCGGTCTGCGCGCCGGGCCGGTGAAGATTGGTCAGCGCCAGCCGCACCAGCGGATGGCGCGCGCGCGGCAGCCGCCGGAGCAGCGTGCGCAGCCCCAGGCCGAGCAGCCAGAGCAGCAGCAGCAGCGCCGCCGTCGCCCCCAGAAACTCGGCCGCCAGCACGCGATCGCTGGCGCTCGCCACCGCCAGAGCGAGGATGGCGATCAGCGTCGCGGCCATCGCCAGCGCGAGCCGCAGGCCGGGCCGCCGCGCCGGCGCCAGCTGATCGCGCAGCAGCGCCGCCGCCGGCACCGCCCGCGCGCGCGCCAGCGCCGGCAGCGCGAACAGCAGCGCGGCGAGCAGGCTCAGCCCCGCCGCCACCGCCAGCGGCGCGGGATAGAGGCCGAGCCGGGGCGCAATCGGCAACGCCGCGCCCGCCAACCGCGCCACCAGCAGTGGCAGCGCCGCGCCCGCCGCCAGCCCGGCGCCGATCCCGCCCAGCGCGACCAGGCCAAGCTCGATCAGGAACAGCTGCGCGATCGTCGATGCGCGCGCGCCCAGCACCTTGAGCATCGCCACCATGCGCGTCTTCTCGGCGAGATAGGCGGAAACGCCGCTGCCCACGCCAACCCCGCCGATCGCCAGCGCGGCGAGCCCGATCAGCAGCAGGAACTGGCCCAGCTCGGCGATGGTGCGGCGGAGCGTGGCGGCGGCGTCGGCGGGGGTGCGCGCCGTCCAGCCGCCGCTCGGCGCCCGCGCCACCAGCGCCTTGCCGATCGCCGCCGCATCGGCGCCGGGCGGCAGCAGCAGCCGGTAGCGGCTTTCATAGAGGCTGCCGGGCTGGATCAGCGCGGTGCGATCCAGGGTGCGCAGATCGATCATCGCGGGCAGGCCGAAGCCGGCGAACTCGCCCAGCCGATCGGGCGCGTCAAGGATCAGCCCCACCAGCCGCAGCCGCGCCGCGCCCAGCGCCACCGTATCGCCCAGCCGCAGCCCCAGCCGATCGGCCAGCGCGGGCGCCACCGCCACCTCGTCCGGCCCCGGCCGCCGCCCCGCGAACCGCGCCTCGCCCACCAGCGGCCAGCCGCCATCCACCGCGCGCAGGCTGGCCAGCACGGAGTCGCCGCCCGGCCGGCCCAGCATGGCGCGCAGGCCGATGCTTTCCGAAACCCGGCCACGCGCGGCGAAGGCCGCGCCCTCCTCCACCGTCGCGCGCCGTTGCGAGACGCGCAGCTCGAGGTCGCCGCCCAGCATGGCCCGGCTCTCGGCGGTGAGCGCGGCCTCGATGCTCGCGGAAAGGCTGCCGATGCCGGCCAGCGCGGCGGTGCCGAGGAAGAGGCACAAAGCGAGCAGCCACAGCCCGCGCCCGGCGGCGCGCAGATCGCGCCGGGCCAGCCGCCAGGCGAGGCTCACGCCGCCGCCCGATCGCTTATGATGGCGCCATCGGCGAATTCGATGATGCGGCCGCAGCGCGCCGCCAGGCCGGGATCATGGGTGATGATGAACAGGGTGGCGCCGGTGGCGCGATGCCGATTGAACAGCAGGTCCATGATCGCGGCGCCGGTGCGGCCATCCAGATTGCCGGTCGGCTCGTCGGCGAAGAGCAGGATCGGGCGCGGCGCCAGCGCTCGCGCGATCGCCACGCGCTGCTGCTCGCCGCCCGACAGCTGCGCCGGATAATGGCCGAGGCGATGCCCCAGCCCGACCGCGCCAAGCTCCGCCTCGGCGCGGGCGAAGGCGTCGCGAACGCCCGCCAGCTCCAGCGGCACCGCGACATTCTCCAGCGCCGTCATCGTCGGCAGCAGGTGGAAGGCCTGGAGCACCAGCCCGATCCGCCCGCGCCGCGCCCGCGCGAGCCGATCCTCGTCGAGCCGCTCGAACGCCTCGCCGGCGACCGCGACGGTGCCGCCGCTCGGCCGCTCGAGCCCGGCGAGCACCGCCATCAGCGAGGATTTGCCCGATCCCGAGGGGCCGAGCAGCGCCACCGTCTCGCCCGCGCGGACCTGCAGGTCCACGCCCCGGAGGATCTCCACGCGCGCGGGCGGCTGGCCCAGCGCGAGCGTGACGTTGCGCGCATCGATGACGATGCTATCGGCGGCGGCGGCCGGGGCGATGGCGGAGGAAGGCAGTGGCACCATCAAGGGCATATGGGCTTGGGCGGCGGCTTGTCCATCGCGGCCTCCTCCACCTCGCCATGCTCGGCCTCGCCACGGCCGCGTCGGCCAACCCCGGCGCGCCGCTGATCTGGGCCTTTGGCGACAGCCTGACGGCGGGCTATGGCCTGCCGCCGTCCGAGGGCTTCACCGCCCAGCTCGAGGCGGCGCTGCGCGCGCAGGGCGTGGCGGCCACGGTGCGCAATGGCGGCATATCGGGCGATACCATGGCGCAGGGCCGCGCCCGCCTCGCCTGGGGCCTGCGCGGCCTCGGCGCGGCGCCCGATCTGGTGATCGTCGCGCTCGGCGCCAACGACATGCTGCGCGGCCTGCCGACCACCGCCACCGAGGCGCAGCTCGATGCCATTCTCGCCGAACTGCGGCGGCGGCATCTGCGCGTGCTGCTGGCGGGCATGCGCGCGGCGCCCAATCTCGGCGCGGCCTATGGCCAGCGCTTCGAGGCGCTCTACCCGCGGCTGGCGCGGCGCTACGGCGTGGCCTTCTATCCCTTTTTCATCCGCGCCTCGGCGGGTCATCCGGCGTTGACCCAGGCGGACGGGCTGCATCCCAACCGCGCCGGCGTGGCCGCCAATATCCGCGCGATGCTGCCGGCGGTGCGCGCCGCGCTGGCCGATCAGCGGCCGATCGGGCCGAAGCTGAACAGGCCGCGCCGATAGTTCATCACCACGGCGGTGGGCGTCAGCCCCTCGCCCACGGTGATCGCCGCCTCGGCGGCCTTGGGCTTGGCCATGCCGAGCCGGGGGTTGCCGGCAAAGCCGATGCCATCGTGCAACAGGCTGAAGGCGCCGCCATCCTGGCGATCATGGATCACCGCCAGCGCATAGGTGCCGGGCGCGGGCGCACGCAGGCAGATCCGCACCGTGCCGCTCGCGGGCACCGGCTCCACCGCGCGGCGGAAGCTCTTGCCCTGGCGCAGCAGCACCGAATCATCGGCGAGGAAATCGCCGTCGCGCGCCGGATAGAGTTCGGCGCGCAGCGCGCCGCGCCGGTCCTTCAGCCCTTCGACGGTGATGAGCAGCGCCGGCCCGGGCTCGTCCGCGCGGCACCGTCCCTCGGCCACGCCCAGCGGCATGGCGGCGGCGGCGGCCAGCAGCAGCGCCGGGATCATCTGCGATTCTCCACGCCCGCCAGCTCGCTTACGCCGAGCCCGACGCCGAGCAGCACATGGGTGGCGAGCGTGAGCCCGGCGAGCAGCGACACCAGCTCGGTCACCTGCGCGCGGTGCCCGACCAGGAAGGCGGCGAGCCCGGCGAAGACGAGATCCTTGTTGGGCAGCAGCGGCAGCCGCGACACCACCATGCGCAGCGTCGCCAGCATCAGCCACCAGCTCAGCGGCGCCGCCGGCAGGATCAGCGCCCAGAGGATGGCGGTGAGCACGGTGGTGGCGATGATCCGCGCGAGATGGACGATCGCGATCATCACCAGATCGCGCCGCGGCAGGCTCAGCAGGCTCTTGCGGAACACCATGGTGAGCAGCGATCCGGCCGTGACCACCGCCGCCGAATAGCCGATCAGCCGCGCGCTCAGCCCGAGATTGAGATCGCGCAGCAGCGGCCAGCTCGCCGCCACCAGCACCAGCGTGACGATATTGCCCGTGGCGGCCGAGAGGATGGCGACGTCCTTCACCGCGCCGAACGGCGCCGCCACCAGCGCCGCGTTGCGCCGCGCCCAGCCGTAGAAATACACCTCGCCCGAATAGCCGAGCAGGATCTCGTTGCTCAGCCGCTTGCGCAGCAGCGCCAGGAAGCCGCGCCCGGGCAGCGCCCAGAGCGCGCGGAAGATCACCCATTCCGACGCGGGCGGGATCAGATAGGAGACGAGGAAGACGATCCAGAAGAGCGGCGAGGCGGGCACCATCGCGATCAGCGCCCGCCAATCGAGCGTGCGCAGCTGCGCCAGCGCCGCGATCAGGATGGCGGTGGACAGGGCCGGCGCCAGCCAGCGGCGCCAGCTGGTGGGCGCCTGCTCCACCAGCGGCACGCCGATCGGCGCCGGGACGGCGGCGGAGCCGAGCGGGGCGGACACGGTCTCGAGCTTCACGCGGCACGCCCCCCCGAAACGATCGCGCGACGGGTGGCACAAGGGCGGCCCCCGCACACCCTCGTACTAATGCGGATTGCGGCGCTTGCCTCTTTCCCGCTCATGGCCTGCTCCACCTGTCCATACTCGCCTGGCAGACGCCGCTACTGTGTCCGATCCGCACGGAAAAGTCGACCAAGGCCGCACCGCGGCATCACCTTTCCGGCGCGTAATCCGCCGGAAAGCGCCACTTTCCCCGAAGCGTGCGGGCCAGCGCGGCGCCGGGCCGGGGTGGCGAAGCGTGTCGCATGAACGAAACATAATATGCGCCATGTGATGGGGCAGGTGTAGAGCGAGCCGCGCTATGACAGATCGGGGGCGCACGGCGATGGACGGACCGGGACGCGACGGGCGGCGCCTGCTTGTCGCCATCCACGATGTCGCGCCGCCGTTCGAGGCGGCGGTGGACCAGCTGTGCGATCTGATCGCGCCGCTGATCGGCGGCCCCAAGCTCGCCATGCTGGTGGTGCCGCACCATTGGGCGGGTGAGCCGCTGGCCGCCGCGCCCGCCTTCCAGCGCCGGCTGCGCGCCTGGTCCGACGCCGGGGTGGAGATGTTCCTGCACGGCTGGCTGCACCGCGACGACAGCAGCCATGCCGGCCGCGTCGCCCGCTTCAAGGCGCGGCACATGACCGCGTCGGAAGGCGAGTTTCTGGGGCTGAGCGAGGCGGAGGCGCGGCGCCGCATCGCCGCCGGCCGCGCGCTGGTGGAGGATTGCATCGGCCGGCCGGTGACGGGCTTCATCGCCCCGGCCTGGCTCTACGGCCCCGGCGCGCATGGCGCGATGGCGGCGCTGGGGCTCGGGCTGGCGGAGGATCATATGCGCGTCTGGGATCCGCGCGACGGGCGCGTCCATGCGCGCGGGCCGGTGATCACCTGGGCCAGCCGCAGCCGCTGGCGCACCGCCAGCTCGCTCGCCGTCGCCACCGTGGCGCGGCACGCGCACCGGCCGCTGCGCACCGCGCGCATCGCCGTCCATCCGGGCGACGTCACCAAGCCGGTGCTGATCGACAGCATCGCCGCCACCGTGCGCGCCATGACGCGCGGCCGGCGCGTGGCGCGCTACGCCGAGCTGGCGGCGGAGGCGCGGGCGGCATGAAGATCGTCGATGTCTGCGCCTTCTTCGCGCCGCGCGGCGGCGGCGTGCGCACCTATGTCGAGCGCAAGCTCGTCGCCGCGCCGGCGCGCGGGCACGAGGTGGTGGTGATCGCACCCGGCGCGGAGGACCGGCTCGAGCCGCGCGGCCCCGGCGCGGCGATCCGCTGGGTGAAGGCGCCGCTCTTCCCGCTCGACACCGCCTATCGCTATTTCAACGACCGCGCCGCGCTGCACGCGCTGCTCGATGCCGAGCGGCCCGACATGGTCGAGGTCTCCTCGCCCTGGCGCAGCGCCTCGATGGTGGCCGAGTGGCGCGGCCGCGCGCCGATCGCGCTGATCGCCCATGCCGATCCGCTCTCCGCCTATGCCTATCGCTGGTTCGGCGGGGTCGCCGATCGCGCCACCATCGACCGCCAGTTCGACTGGTATTGGCGGCACCTCCGGCGGCTCGACGCGCGCTTCGACCTGGTGATCAGCGCCAGCGACAGCCTGTCGCAGCGGCTGCGCGCGGGCGGCCTGCGCAAGGTCGTCACCAATCCGATGGGGGTCGAGGCCAATCTCTTCTCGCCGGCGCGGCGCGATGCCGCGCTGCGGGCGCGGCTGCTGGCGCGCTGCGGGCTCGGCCCGGAGGCGACGCTGCTGCTCGGCGTCGGCCGTCATGCGCCCGAGAAACGCTGGGAGATGATCGCGCGGGCCGCGACCATGGCGGGCACGCGCGTGCCCGTGGGGCTGGTGCTGGTGGGCGGCGGCCGGGGCGGGCCGCGGCTGCGCAAGGCGGTGGCCGGCAATCCGCATATCCGCCTGCTCGCGCCGATCAGCGACCGCTCCGCGCTCGCCACGCTGATGGCGAGCGCCGACGCGCTGATCCATGGCTGCGAGGCGGAAACCTATTGCTTCGCCGCCGCCGAGGCGACCGCCTCGGGCCTGCCGCTGATCACGCCCGATCTCGGCGGCGCGGCCGATCAGGCGCGCGCGGCGGGCGGCCTCACCTTCGCCGCCGGCCAGGCCGCCGCCGCCGCCGCCGCGATCGAGCGCTTCGCCCGCGCGCCCATCACCCCGACCCCGCCGCCGCTGCGGACGATGGACGATCATTTCGACATGCTGTTCGCGCTGTACGCGGGCGAGGCGACGGCGCTCGCCGCCTGAGCCCAGGGGGTCGGGGCCGGCGGGACAGATCGCCGGCCCGCCGATGCGGCGCCTCCGGCCGCCCTGCCCGCACGATGCCGGCTCCAAGCGCGGACGATCGCGGCGTGCTCCGGCGTGAGATCAGAAACGCCGCCCTGCCAAGCCGATACACGTATCGCAAGCATAGATGGCCGCCGGGGGCGACCCAGCGGGCCATGCCGAGCAGCGCCGCGCCACTTTATTTTTCGGTCTTTCGCATCAGAGCTTTACGCATCGCCGCGGCGAAAGTCGCCATTTTCTATTCCAATGTAGGATTACGGCTGCTATCTGCCCTATCCATGGGGTGAGGCATGAGAATATTGTAATCGCTTTCAGCGGGCTATGCTTTTCAGACCGGAATTTCTCCAGTTGATCTCGGCACTTCTTCCTCCCCGGTGAAATGGAGGCATTTTTGCTCGACGGCTTTCAGCCCCACAGGCTGTTCGCAAATGTCAGGAACGGTCATGTCGCGAGGTTCCTGAACAGAGATCTCCACCGCCGCGGCAGTTCGGCAACCTATGTGGGCGACAATCGAGTTCTGGTTAAGTGTCTGGTTGGTAATCGCGCTCTCGGCCTCTTCGTTGAGGCGGACGACAAGCTCATCACCCCCCAGTTCGTCGTTACGGGATGCTACGAAAAGGCTTCGACACGGTTTCTGAGCCGCGCGATAGCACGAGACAGCCACTGCTTGGACATAGGAGCAAATTTCGGCTATTTTACCTGCCTGATGGCGCAATTCGCCAAAGACGGCATCGTCATCGGTGTCGAGCCGATCAAACATCTCTGTGACATGGTGCGTGACAATCTGAAGATAAATGGCCTCCATCACGCGCAGTGGATACACGCCGCCATATCGGATCAGGCAGGCGAGCTGAGATTGTACAGGCGCTGGAGCCGGTCCGGGAACACGAGCATTTCACCCGTAGGCCGGGATTTCACCGAACATTTCGGCGAGGATCCGGTTCAAGGCTTCACCGTCCGCGCGCTGCGGATCGACGATCTTCAGGACCAGCTACGCGGAAGGCTGGACTTTTCGAAGGTGGACGTGGAAGGCGCCGAACCTCTGGTTTTCCGGGGCGCGCACGCCATGCTGTCCTCGAACCCGGGGATCAGGATCATCATCGAATGGTCCCCGGGACAGATACAGGCCGCCGGCTTCGACATCGGGGATTTTATCGGGGAGCTAGGATCTTACGGATTTAGATTTTACGACATCGAGAAAATTGGCGGGCTCGCTCGCAGACTGATCGCGCCTCACCCGAGACGATTGTCGGAGGATGAATTACGGAACCTCCCGTACCGCGCCGGACTATTGCTATCGAGGGCGTAGTCGGTGCGAACGCGAAACTGGCGTAAGCGTCCGAAGTCTCGACGGGTGCCGCCTGCCCGACACAGCCCTGCCTAGCCGCTCGACACGCTCCGCCTGCCCGCAAGGCCCGCACGCATCCGCCCCGACCGCCCTGCGCCGCCCGTGCGGGCGGCTCCATCCCATAAGCGCTGGGCCGTAGACGCATAAAGCGGACGGACCGCTACCGCCCCAGTTGCGGTCATTCAGCACCTCGTGGCACGATCTCGAATATGGATATGCGCCTAAAGTCTTTCGGTTTGGCAATCGCCTTCTCGATCTCCTTTGCGGGCCGCGCTCAGGCGCAAGAGCTGCCGCCCCTACCAGCAACACTGCTGAATGCTTCCGGCGCAGTATGCATCAGCGTGTCGATGGCCGGAGATGTGCGCGGGGCGTACCTTCTAACCAGTACGGGCGATGCGAACGCGGATAGGGACATGGTTGCGTGGGCCCGCCAGCTACATTGGCCAGTAGCAAAAACTGGCGAAAAGCTGCGAGACACTTGGTTCCCCATGCCGATAGCCTTCGGCGGCGCGAAACCTGTGGCTGCGCCGCCAACCTGCAGTGCTCCGGTGTAGTCAAGGCCTTCATCGCTGAAGGCAACGTCCGCTTCCCATCAATCTCGGACGCTCGCGGGCGGCGTCGCCATCCCGAAAGCGGACTGACCGCTACCGCCCCACTTGCGGACATTCATCGAAATGCCATCATGCGGCATGAGGACGACCTTGAAGCTCTCGCCGAAGGCGATCTGGGGGCTAAGCGCGATTGTCGTGCTTGGCTTGCCGTTAACCATGTGGATTTGGTGTCCGCTGATCCTCGAGGCTGGAGTTCTTCCACCCGATGGTGACACAATAGTCATCCCTATGTTCGAGAGCGCCGTCTTCGCCGCGCTGCTCGCGCCATTCGTTGCGGCGGTCACACGGGCGTGCACACGAAGCGCAGCCAATCCAATTGAGCTTACTGCTTGGCGGCGGGACCGGCCAATCTTGAGCATCGCTTTGACAGTTGCAACGGCGGTGCCATTCGCAATAGCCTTGTGCGCAATTGAGAGCGAGATTACTGCGCCACGCGGCTGGTATGGGCTGATCTGGCTACCTTACACTCTGACTGTGATGCTCTGGCTGGCGCTGACACGCGCAGCGGCGATCCAAAAGCGGACCGTCGCCTAATCCCCCAAAACACGCCGTTCCGCCGCTTCGCGACGAGCGGCCGTTTCTGCGTTCACGATCGAAGTGAGCACCTATGGCGGCGCCATCCCCTCTGGCCCCGGGTGTGATATCGGGGTAATACAGGTCGATGCTGTTCGATCCCCGTGACGAGGCGCTCGCCTCGCCTCCGGCCGCGCCGCCGGCCGCGCCGCCCCCGCCGCCGCCCCTGTGGCGGCGCTGGCTGCGGCCGCGCCGCGTGGTGGCGCTGGCCGGCGCGCTGCTGGTGCTGCTGGTGGGCTGGCTGGCGATCACGGCGCCGCTCTCGCGCTCCCTGCGGCCGATCGCGCCGCCCGCAGTGACGCTGCTCGCCGCCGATGGCCGGATGATCGCGCGGCGCGGCGCCATCACCGATCAGCCGGTCAATGTGCGGCGGCTGCCGCCCTATGTCGGCCAGGCCTTCGTCGCGATCGAGGATCGCCGCTTCTACCGGCACTGGGGCGTGGATCCGCAGGGCATCGCGCGCGCCGCCTGGCACAATCTGCGCGCCGGCGGGGTGCGCGAGGGGGGCAGCACCATCACCCAGCAGCTCGCCAAGCTGGTCTTTCTCAAGGCCGATCGCACGATGGGCCGCAAGGCGCGCGAGAGCCTGATCGCCTTCTGGCTGGAAGCGTGGCTGAGCAAGGACGAGATCCTCTCGCGCTATCTCTCGGACGCCTATTTCGGCGACAATGTCTATGGCCTGCGCGCCGCCGCGCGGCATTATTTCGATGTGCCGCCGGAACGGCTCAGCCTCGGCCAGGCGGCGTTGCTGGCCGGGCTGATGAAGGCGCCCTCGCGGCTGGCGCCGAGCGGCAACCTCGCCGGCGCGCGCGCGCGGGCGCGGCTGGTGCTGGGCGCGATGGTGGAGGCGGGCTTTCTCAGCGCGGCGCGGGCGGCGGCGGTGCCGCCGGTGCGGCTGCGGCTGCGCGGCGGCGGCCCCGCCCCCGATGGCGGCTGGTTCGCCGATTGGGTGCTGCCCGCCGCCCGCGCCGAGGACGAGGATCCCTATGCGCCCCGCACCATCGCCACCACGCTCGATCGCCGCCTGCAGCGCGCGGCCGAGCGGGCGGCGCGCCAGGCGCCGGCGGGGCTGCAGGTGGCGATGGTGGCGATGCGGCCCGATGGCCGGGTGGTGGCGATGGTCGGCGGCCGGCGCTATGCCGACAGCCCCTTCAACCGCGCTGTCCAGGCGCGTCGGCAACCCGGCTCCACCTTCAAGCTGTTCGTCTATCTCGCGGCGCTGCGGGCGGGGATGACGCCGGACGATCATGTCGAGGACACAAGGCTCACGCTCAACGGCTGGTCGCCCGTCAATGCCGATGGGCGCTACCGGGGATCGATCACGCTGCGCGAGGCCTTTGCCCGGTCCAGCAATGTGGCGGCGGTGCGGCTCACCCAGCAGGTGGGGCCGCAGGCGGTGGCGCAGGCGGCGCGCGATCTCGGCGTGGCGAGCCCGCTCGCCGCCGATGCCAGCCTGGCGCTCGGCACCTCGGGCGTGACCCTGCTGGAGCTTACCGCCGCCTATGCCTCGGTCGCCGCCAAGGCCTATCCGGTGCGGCCCTATGGCGTGCCGCCGCCGCCGCAGAGCTGGCTCGAGCGGCTGCGCACCCGCCAGCACGGCTTTTCCGGCCGGGAGACGGCGATGCTGCGCGATCTCCTCTCCGCCACGGTCAATCGCGGCACCGCGCGCGGCGCGGCGCTGGATCGGCCGGTGTTCGGCAAGACGGGGACCACCCAGGACAATCGCGACGCGCTGTTCGTCGGCTTCGCCGATGGGCTGGTGCTGGGCGTGTGGGTGGGACGGGACGACAACCAGCCGATGCGCGGCATCGCCGGCGGCGGCCTGCCCGCCCGGATCTGGCGCGACTTCATGATCGATGCGCTGGGCGCCCGTCCGGCGGGCGCGCCGGTGCCGCGCGATGTCGATCCCGATAGCGGGCTCGATCATATTCTCGAGCAGGCCGGCCTGTCCGATCTGCGCATCGGCGATGTCGGGCTGCATATCGGCGGCGACGGGATCGAGATCCGGCCGGTGCGGCCTGACCCGCCGCCCCCGCCCGAGCCGCGCGACTAGGCGCCCCCGCCTGCGACCGGCCGCGCCGACCGCGCGATTGAGCGCTTTTGCGCGGCCGCCTACATCTGTAGAAGGAATGGGTCGCGCCTTGCGACCGAGAAAGACCGGAGCCGATGCCCAAGTCCCTGTTGCGATCTCTCGCGCTCATCGCGGCCGGCGCCGCGATCCCCACCGTGCTGCTGCCGGTCGCGACCAACGCCGTCGCCGCCGATTCGGGCACCACGGGGAGCGCCGACACCTATCGGCAGCTCGACCAGTTCATGAACGTCTTTCAGAAGGTCCGCGCGGACTATGTCGACAAGGTCGACGACAAGGCGCTGATCAAGGGCGCCATCAACGGCATGCTCGAAAGCCTGGATCCGCACAGCTCCTATCTGGACGCGCGCGATTTCCAGCAGATGAAGCTCACCACCGAGGGCAATTATGGCGGCCTCGGCCTGACGGTGCAGATGGACGACGGCGCGGTGAAGGTGGTGACGCCCACCGAGGATACGCCGGCCTATCGCGCGGGGATCAAGGCGGGCGACTATATCACGCGGATCAACGGCAAGCTGCTGTACGGCGGCACGCTCGACGATGCCGTGACCGACATGCGCGGCGCGCCGGGCACCAAGATCACGCTCACCATTGTGCGGCCCGGCCGCGAAAAGCCGTTCGACGTCACCCTCACCCGCGAGAATATCGTGCTCAAGCCGGTGAAATGGGAGGTGAGGAACGGCGTCGGCATCATCAACATCAACAGCTTCTCCAAGGCGACCGGGGCGGACACGCGCGCCGCCATCGCCGCCATCCAGAAGCAGACCGGCGGCCGCGTCGCCGGCTATGTGATCGATCTCCGCTCCAACCCGGGCGGGCTGCTCGACCAGGCGATCGAAGTGTCCGACGCCTTTCTCGACCATGGCGAGATCGTCTCGCAGCGCGGGCGCGCCAAGGACGATATCGAGCGCTATTATGCGCGGCCGGGCGACGACACCAAGGGCGCCCCGCTGATCGTGCTGGTCGATGCCGGCTCGGCCTCGGCGGCGGAAATCGTGGCGGGCGCGTTGCAGGATGATCGCCGCGCGATCGTGATGGGCGAGCGCAGCTTCGGCAAGGGATCGGTGCAGACGCTCCTGCCGCTCACCGACGACACCGCGCTGCGCCTCACCACCGCGCGCTATTACACGCCCTCGGGCCGCTCGGTGCAGGAGGGCGGCATCCAGCCCGACATCCGCGTGCCGCAGCTCTCCGATCCCGATTACAAGGACCGGCCGCGCTTCCGCGAGGATGATCTGCGCCGCCACCTGATCAACGAGGCCAAGGTGGACGACAGCGTGATTGAGGCGGATCCCAAGCCCGATCCGCGCTTCGCCGCCTCCGCCGATCAGCTGAAGAAGCAGGGCATCACCGACTATCAGCTCGATTACGCGATCAAGACGCTGACCCGCATCGCCGGTACGCCGCCGGCGCCGGCGACGCGCACCGCCGCGCGCTGATCGGGCGGCCGGCGCGCAGCCCCCGCACGGGGGCTCCGCCGGCCGCTGCTACATTGTTGATGCGCAGCGCCGGCCAAGCCCCTATATCGGCGCGGCGATGACCAATCTCTCCCGCGCCCGCCTGATCGCCATCCTCGTTCCCAACGCGCTGCTCTGGGGCGCGATCGCCAGCCAATATCTCGGCCATCTCCATCCCTGCGAGATGTGCCTGTGGCAGCGCTGGCCGCATCTCGCGGCGATCCTCCTCGCGCTCGGCGCGATCCTGCTGCGCCGCACGCCCGGTCCGTCGCGCGCCTTGACCGCGCTGGCGGCGCTGGCGATCCTCGCGTCGGGCGCGATCGGCCTCTTCCATGCCGGCGTCGAGCAGGGCTGGTGGCATGGCGTCACCACCTGCGCGGCGCCGCCCGTATCGGGATCGCCGCAGGATGTGCTGGCGCAGATCATGGCCGCGCCGATCGTTCGGTGCGACCAGATCCAGTGGAGCCTGCTCGGCCTGTCGCTGGCGGCGTGGAACGCCCTTCTGTCCATCCTGTCGGGGAGCGTCATTCTGTGGCTGATCAGCAAAAGCCGGTAAGCCGCGCCGCGATCGAGGCGATGATCCGCGTCGATCAGGCGGGCGAATTCGGGGCGACCCGCATCTATGCCGGCCAGCTCGCGGTGCTCGGCGATCGCCATCCCGTCTCGCGGGCGATCGCGCGCATGGCGGCGCAGGAGGATCGCCACCGCGCCGTGTTCGACCGCATGATCGCCGAGCGCGGCGTGCGCCCCACGCTGCTCGCGCCCTTCTGGGACCGCGCCGGCTTCGCGCTGGGGGCCGTGACGGCGCTGATCTCGCCCGAGGCGGCGATGGCGTGCACCGCCGCCGTCGAGACCGAGATCGACAAACATTATGCCGATCAGCGCGCCGAGCTGGGCGATGCCGAGCCCGCGCTCGCCGCGACCATCGCCGAATTCCAGGCCGAGGAGGTGGAGCATCGCGAGGAGGCGATCGCCGCGGGCGCGGAACGCGCGCTCGGCTATCCCCTGCTCTCGGCCGCGATCCGGATCGGCTGCCGCGCCGCGATCGCGCTCAGCAAGCGCGTCTAAACTTTGGCATGGCTTGCGGGAGAGATCCCGTTCGTTCAAGCGTTGACCGCACCCTCGGCAAGGATGTCCCGATGAATACCGCACAGGCTCGGCTTTCGCTCTTCGGCCTCGCTTTGGCGGGCACGCTCACGGCCCTGCCGATGCCGGCGCCGGCGCAGGTACAGGACCGGATCATCGACGTGTATGGCGACGAATCCTGCCCGTCCAACAACGGCCAGGAGATCGTCGTCTGCCGGCGCCATCCCGCCGGCGACAAATACCGCATTCCCAAGGAGCTGCGCGAGAGCGAGGCGGCGCCCCAGGCGCTCGGCGGCAACGCCGCCTTCGCGGTGCAATCGACCGGCGCGACCGGCATCCAGGTGCAGGGCTGCAACGCCATCGGCGCCAACACCAATGCCGGCTGCACCAAGAAGCAGCTCGATGCGTGGAAGGCCGAGCAGCGCGCGCAGAAGGCGCAGGAACAATCCATTCCGTGAAGTTTTGTTCAGAATTACGCAAGGCGGCCGAGTGCTTCTGAACCCGCATGTGTCTGCCTCGTCCCCGCCCCTCCCGGAGCCGCCGATGACCGCGATCGCCGCCGCCCGTTCGATGATGATCGTGCTGCTCGGCTTTCTCCTGGGGCTTGTGCTCGCGATGATCGCGCTGCCCGCCGTCGCCAACGCGCAGGTCGCCGGCCCCGCCGAGCCCGCCCCGTCCAAGACCCGCTCGGTCGTCGTCTATGGCGACGATCCCTGCCCCGCCTCCTCGGGCGACGAAATCGTCGTCTGCGCGCGCCAGCCGGAGAGCGAGCGCTACCGCATCCCCAAGCGCTTCCGGGGCCAGAAGGCGGCCGCCTCGCCGGCCGGCAACAGCTGGACCAACAAGGCGGTGGCGACCGAGGGCAATGCGCGCGCCGCCGCCGGCCTGCCCAATACCTGTTCGGCGGTGGGCAGCGGCGGCCAGAGCGGCTGCTTCATGCAGTTCATGCAGCAGCAGGCGGCGATCAAGCGGCAGACCAAGGACGCGGATCCCGACCAGCCTTGACTTGCATCGCAAGCTCCGGGAACATATAAAGAACTCATGGCCCAGCTCGATCTCCGCGCCAAGCTTGGCATTCTCGCGGACGCGGCGAAATATGATGCGTCCTGCGCATCGTCGGGCACGCGCAAACGCTCGTCCGAGGGCCAGGCCAAGGGCATCGGCTCGACCGAGGGCATGGGGATCTGCCACGCCTATGCGCCCGACGGGCGCTGCATCTCGCTGCTCAAGATCCTGCTGACGAACAGCTGCATCTTCGACTGCCACTATTGCATCAACCGCAAAAGCTCGAATGTGCGGCGCGCGCGCTTCACGCCGGCGGAAGTGGTGGAACTCACCCTCTCCTTCTACCGCCGCAACTATATCGAGGGCCTGTTCCTCTCCTCGGGCATCATCCGCTCCTCCGACTATACGATGGAGCAGCTGGTGGAGGTGGCGCGCAGCCTGCGCGAGGATCATCATTTTCGCGGCTATATCCACCTCAAGACCATTCCGGACGCCGACCCGCTGCTGATCGAGGCGGCCGGGCGCCATGCCGACCGGCTCTCGATCAATGTCGAGCTGCCCACCGAGAGCGGGCTGGCGCGGCTGGCGCCCGAGAAATCGGCGCCGCGTATCGAGGGCGCGATGGCGGGCGTGCGCCACAAGATCGAGGATCGCCAGGATGCGCGGCGGCGCTACCGCTCCGCGCCCGGCTTCGCGCCGGCCGGCCAGTCCACGCAGATGATCATCGGCGCCGATGCGGCCACCGATCGCGACATCATGACCAAGGCGCACGGCCTATATGACCGCCACGCGCTGCGCCGCGTCTATTATTCGGCCTTCAGCCCGATCCCCGATGCGAGCGCGGTGCTGCCGCTCAAGCGGCCGCCGCTGATCCGCGAGCATCGGCTCTACCAGAGCGACTGGATGCTGCGCTTCTACGGCTATTCGCTGGCCGATATTTCGGCGGCGGCCGATCCGGCCTCGGGCATGCTGCCGCTGGACATGGACCCCAAGCTCGCCTGGGCGCTGCGCTTCCGCGAGCATTTCCCGGTGGACGTGAACCGCGCCCCGCGCGAGGCGCTGCTCCGCGTGCCGGGCCTCGGGGTCAAGGCGGTCAACGGCATCCTCGCCGCGCGGCGCTGGCGCCGGCTGCGGCTGGAGGATATCGCCCGGCTCACCCGCTCGGTCGTCAAATTGCGGCCCTTTCTGATCGCGGAGGATTGGCGGCCGGTGCGGCTGGGCGACCGGCTCGAGGTGGCGCCGCCGCCGCCCCGCCAGCAGCTCGAGCTGTTCGCCGCCTGATGGCGCTGGTTCGGCTGGCCGCCGACGACGATGTCGAGGGCTGGCGGGCGGCGGCGCGCGGGCTCGCGCTCGCGGGCGTGCCGGCGGACGCGGTGCACTGGCAGGTGGGCGATGGCCCGGCCGATCTGTTCGCGGACGCCGAGCCGGGCGTGCCGCCCCCCGCGCCCGGCGCCGAGGCCTTTTCGGTGCCGCGGCGCTTCGTCGAGCTGGCGGAGACGGCGCTGCTCCATGCCGATCCGGAACGCTTCGCCCGGCTTTACGCGCTGCTGCTGCGGCTGCGCGACCAGCCGCGCGCCATCGAGGACCGCGCCGATCCGCTGATCCGCACGATCGAGGACATGGCCAAGGCGGTGCGGCGCGACATGCACAAGATGCACGCCTTTCTCCGCTTCCGCGCGGTGGAGGAAGCGGAGGGCGAGCGGTTCGTGGCCTGGTACGAGCCCGAGCATCACATCGTGCGCGCCAATGCCGGCTTCTTCGTCCGTCGCTTCAGCACGCTGCGCTGGTCGATCCTGACGCCGCAGCTCAGCCTGCACTGGGATGGCATCAGCCTCGCCGAGGGGCCGCCGGGGCAGCGTGGCGACGCGCCCGATGCCGATCCCGCCGAGGCCGCCTGGAAGACCTATTACGCCTCCATCTTCAACCCGGCGCGGCTGAAGACTGCCGCCATGCTGCGGGAAATGCCGAAGAAGTACTGGAAAAACATGCCCGAGGCGGCGTTGGTCCCGGCGCTGGTGGCCGACGCCCAGCGCCGCGAACGGGAGATGATCATGACCGCCCAGACCAGCCCGGCGGGCAACGCCACGCTCGCGCTCGAGGCGCTGCGCGAGGAGGCGGCCCAGTGCCGGCGCTGCCCCTTGTGGAAGCCGGCCACGCAGACCGTGTTCGGCGAGGGACCGGCCGGCGCGCCGCTGATGTTCGTGGGCGAGCAGCCCGGCGATCAGGAGGATCTGGCGGGCCACCCCTTTGTCGGGCCGGCCGGCCAGCTGTTCGATCGCGCGCTCGGCGACGCCGGGGTGGACCGCAGCCGCGCCTATGTCACCAATGCGGTCAAGCACTTCAAGTTCGAGCCGCGCGGCAAGCGGCGCATCCACGCCAAACCCGACAGCGGCGAGATCGAGGCCTGCCGCTGGTGGATCGAGCAGGAGCGCGACATCGTCCGCCCCGCGCTCACGGTCGCGCTCGGGGTCACCGCCGCCCAGTCGCTCACCGGGCGCTCGATCACCATTTCGCGGGCGCGGGGGGCGCCGGTGCGGCTGGCGGATGGCGGCGAATGCTGGATCACCGTGCATCCGAGCTTTTTGCTGCGCATCCCCGAGGCGGACCGCAAGGCCGAGGAATATGCGCGCTTCGTGGACGATCTCCGCCGCATCGGCGCGCGGCTGGCCGAGCTGACCGGCTGAGGCCGGCGCCCGGGCCCGCCCCGGCGCGATCAGGAGAAGCTGGAGGGATCCGGGCCGATCCGACCCTCGGCATCGTCGAGCGCGGCGATGGCGTCCATATCCTCGTCGTCCAGCTTGAAGCCGCCGACCGAGAGATTGTCCACCATGTGCTTGCGATCGGCGGCCTTGGGGATGGTGATGATGCCCTGATCGAGGTGCCAGCGGATCACCACCTGCGCGGCGCTGCGGCCATGCTTCTCGGCGATGCGCGTGATCACCGGATCCTGCAGGATCTGCGCCTGGCCGAGCGGACTCCAGCTTTCCACCGCGATGTCATTCTCGTCCAGATAGGCGCGCAACTCCACCTGCTGGAAGCGCGGGTGCAGCTCGATCTGGTTGAGCACCGGCTTGACGCCCGTCTGGTGGACGATCCGCTCGATATCCTTCTCGCGGAAGTTGGAGACGCCGATCGAGCGGACCCGACCCTCTTCCTGCAGCCGGACAAAGGCTTTCCACGTCTCGAGGAACAACGTCTTGGCGGGGCAGGGCCAGTGGATGAGATAAAGGTCGGGCGCCATGCCGAGCCGCTCGGCGCTGGCGTCGAAGGCGCGCAGCGTGGCGTCATAGCCCTGATCGGCGTTCCACAATTTGGTGGTGAGGAAGATCTGGTCGCGCGGGACGCCGCTGTCGCGGATGCCGGCGCCGACGCCCTCCTCATTCTGGTAGATCATGGCGGTGTCGATCGCGCGATAGCCGGCGACGATCGCATCGCCGACCAGCGCGGCCGCCTCCTCGGCGGGCACCTTGAAAACGCCGAAGCCGAGCTGCGGCATCATGCGGCCATCATTCAGGCGGACGAGCGATTGCTCGATGGGGGCGAAGGTCGTGTCCATGGCGAAAAAACCCTCCAGGCGTCGAAAGGGTGCCTCATTCGGCCGCGAGCAGCGACTCCGCGCCGCCGAGATCGACCGAGACCAACCGCGAGACGCCGCGCTCCACCATCGTGACCCCGAACAGCCGGTGCATGCGCGCCATCGTCACCGCATTGTGGGTGACGACGAGATAGCGCGTGTCGGTTTCGCGCACCATCTGATCGAGCAGATCGCAGAACCGCTCGATATTGGCGTCGTCGAGCGGCGCATCCACCTCGTCGAGCACGCAGAGCGGCGCGGGATTGGTGAGGAACAGCGCGAAGATCAGCGCGCACGCCGTCAGGGCCTGCTCGCCGCCCGACAGCAGGGTGAGCGAGGTGAGCCGCTTGCCCGGCGGCTGGGCCATGATCTCCAGCCCCGCCTCGAGCGGATCGTCGCTGTCGACCAGCGCCAGATGCGCCTCGCCGCCCGCGAACAGGCGCGTGAAGAGGCGGCGGAAATGGCCATCCACCGCCTCGAAGGCGGCGCGCAGCCGGGTGCGCCCCTCGCGGTTGAGGCTGGCGATCGAGCCGCGCAGCCGCGCCACCGCCTCGGTCAGCTCGTCGCGCTGCGCCGCCTGGCTGCCGCGTTCGGCCTCGATCTCGGCCAATTCCTGCTCGGCGACGAGATTGACCGGGCCAAGCCGCTCGCGATCGCGCCCGAGCGCCTCGAAGCGCTGCGACTCCGCCTCCACCGCCATGACGCTGTCGGGGGCGAAGCCGAGCCGCTCGGGGAGCACCGGCGCGGGGCATTGGAACCGCTCGCCCGCGATCCGGCCCATCTCCACCCGGCGGAGATCATGATTTTCCATGCGCGCGGCGGCGGTGGCGCGGGCCTCGCGCGCGGCGGCGACGGCCTCGGCGGCGGTGGCGGCGGCGCGTTCGGCGGCGCGATGCGCCTGATCGGCGGCGCGCTCCTCGACGGCGGCGGCCTCGGCGCGCGCCGCGCTGGCGGCCATGGCGGCCTCGGCGTCCGCGAGCAGCGCGACGAGCGCCGCCGGGCGGGGGGCGAGCGCGGACGCCTCGGCCTCGGCGCGCGCGGCGCGCTCGGCGAGATCGGCGATGCGGCGCGCGGCATCGCCGGCCCGGCCGCGCCAGCTCTTGCTCTCCGCGGCGGCGGCGGCGCGGCGCTCGCGATCGGCGGCGAGGCCGCGATCCAGCGCCGCGAGATCGGCGCGCAGCTCAGCGACGCGGCTCCGCGCCGCTTCGGCGGCGGCGCGCGCGGCGGCCATGGCGGCGGCGGTGGCCGCGCCATCGGGCAGCGCCGCCACACGCGCGGCGGCGAGATCGGCCTCGCCCTGCGCCGCCTGGCCTTCCTCCGCCGCGCGCGCGGCGCGGCCTTCCAGCTCCAGCCGCCGCGCCGCAAGCCGCTCCAGCGCGGACTCGGCGCGATCCTGCGCGAGCAGCGCGCCGCGCGCCTCCGCCTCGGCCGCGCCGCGGGCCGCCCGGGCGGAGGCCCCGGCCCGCTCCGCCTCGCCCAGCGCGGCCGCCGCCGCGCGCACCTCCGCCTCGGCGGCGGCGAGCGCGGCGCGCGCTTCGGGAATGTCGCGCTCCAGCGCGGCCAGGCGGTTGCGGCGGATCAATCCCTCGGCGGTGGCGGCGCCCTGATCGTCCGCGACAAAGCCGTCCCAGCGCCGCAGCCGCCCGTCGCGCGTCACCAGCCGCTGGCCGGGCGCCAGCGGGATGGCGCCGCCCTCCTCCCCGGTCACCACGCCGATCTGCGCCAGCCGCGCGTGTAGCGCCACCGGCGCCTCGACATGATCGAGCAGCCGGGTGCAGCCGGGGGCGAGCGGCGTATCGGCCGCCGCCCGCGCCGCCGCCGCCGGATCCCAGCGGAGCCGCCCCGTCGCGGCGATCGGCGCGGCGAGATCGTCGCCCAGCGCCGCCGCCAGCGCGCGTTCAAAGCCGGGCGCCACCCGCAGCCGATCGAGCGCGCGATCCTGGCCCGCCGGCGGCAGCGAGCGCGCCAGCGCCTTGGCCTCGCCCTCGAGCGAGGCGAGCGCGGCGCGCGCCGTCGCCGCCTCGGCCTGGGCCGAATCGCGCGCGGCCACCGCCGCCGCGCGCGCCGCCTCGGCCGTCTCGATCGCCGCCAGCGCGTTCGCCAGCGCGGCTTCGGCCGCGCGCTTCGTGGCCTGAGCGGCATCGCGCGCCGCCTCCAGCGTATCGGGCCGCTCCAGCGCCGCCTGATCGCGCGCGATGCGCTGGCGCTCGGCCTCGGCGCGGTCGAGCCGCTGGCGCGCCGCCGCGAGCGCCGCGCGCGCGATCCGCGTTTCCGCCTGCTCCGCCGCCTCGGCCGCCACCGCCTGGGCGAGCGCCACCTCGCGGTCGCGCAGCGCGCTTTCGGTTTCGGCGAGCCGCGCGGCGGTTTCCGGGCGGCTCGCCTCGGCCTGGAGGATGCGGACCGCCAGCGCATCGCCTTCCGCCCCGAGCCGGGCGATCGCCGCCGCCGCATCCTCGGCGAGCGCGCCCTCGCGGGCCCGATCATGCTCGATGGTGGCGCGCAGCCTGTGGAGTTCGGCGAGCCGGCGCTCCAGCGCCTCGGCCTCGCCGCGCAGCGCATCGCGCGCGTGCCGCGCCTCGCCGGCCGCGTCGCGCGTCGCCTGCGCCGCCAGCCGCGCGCGGGCGAGCGCATCGGCCGCACCCGCTACGCCCTCGGTGGCGGCGCGATGCGCCTCGCCGGCGCGCGCGACGGCGGCTTCGGCCGCCTCGGCCTCGCGCCTGGCGGCGGCGGCGGCGGCGGCGGCATCGCGCCAGCGCGCATAGATGAGCCGCGCCTCGGCAAGACGGATCTCGGCCGAGAGCAGCCGGTACCGCTCCGCCGCGCGCGCCTGGCGCCGGAGCGTCGCGACGCGCCCGTCCATCTCGCCGAGCAGCTGGTCCAGCCGTTCGAGATTGGCCTCGGTGGCGCGCAGCTTCTGCTCGGCATCGCGGCGGCGCACATGCAGGCCGGCGATGCCCGCCGCTTCTTCCAGCATCGCCCGGCGCTCCGCCGGACGCGCCGCGATGATCGCGCCGATCCGTCCCTGGCTCACCAGCGCCGGGCTGTGCGCGCCGGTGGCCGCATCGGCGAACAGCAGCGCGACATCCTTCTGGCGGACATCGCGGCCGTCGAGCCGATAGGCGGAGCCGGCGCCGCGCTCGATCCGGCGGACGACCTCGGCCTCGGTGGTGGCGCCATCGCCATGGGTCCGCTCGAGCGCGAGCGCCACCTCGGCAAAGGCGCGCGCGGGGCGCTGGGCGGTGCCGGCGAAGATGACATCGTCCATGCCGCCGCCGCGCAGCGATTTGGGGCTGGCCTCCCCCATCACCCAGCGGATCGCCTCGAGCAGATTGGACTTGCCGCAGCCATTGGGGCCGACGATGCCCGTCAGCCCCGGCTCGATCACGAGTTCCGCCGGATCAACGAAACTCTTGAAGCCGGCAAGCTTCAGCCGTCGGATCCGCATCGCCCAAGCTCAGCGCGCCGCGGCCTCGACGCGCGGCTTGAGCGCGGCCCAATCGGCCGAGCCGATCACCGCGTCGTTGAGCAGGAAAAGCGGCGTGCCCTGGAGATTATAGCGCTTGTTGGCGGTTTCGTGCACCGCGACGATCGCCTGCACGGCGGCCGGATCGGTCAGGCAGCGATCGAGCGTGGCGGGCGCCACCCCGGCCTTGCCGACATAGGCGTTGAGCCCGGTGCCCCGTGCCACCGCGCGCAGCTGCTCGCTCGGGGGCAGCGCGTCGATCTTCTTCTGATCGGCGGGCGTCATGCTCTGCGCATTGCCGATCCAGGTCTGCTGGGTGGAGAAGATCTCCTCGCTGACCGGGAAGGCGCCGCTCGCCCCCGCGCAGCGCGCCACCAGAGCGGCGGTGAGATCGAACACGTCGCGCGCATAGGGCCGGAACTCGAAGCTGAGCCGGCCGCTGGCGACGAGCTGCTTGATCTCCGGCATCGCCTCGGCGGCGAAGGCGGCGCAATGCGGGCAGGTGAAGCTGCCATATTCCACCAGCCGCGCCTTGGCCTTGGGATCGCCCATGCGCCAGCCGCCATCCGGCGTCATCTCGACATGATCGACCCAGCCGGACGCGGCCGCCGTGGCGGGCGGCGACGCGGCCGAGGCGGTCGCGGCCGGCGCGGCGCCGGCCTCGTTGCCCGCCGGCGGCGGGGACGCCCGATCGCACGCGGCGAGCGCGAGACAGGCGGCGGCAAGCGCCAGACCGGTCCTCACTGGCCGAGCGCCGCCTTGAGGCGCGGCTCCAGCGAGGCCCAGTCATAGACGGACGCCTGCGGCTCCCCGTTCAGGACGAAGCTGGGCGTGCCGGTGATGTTGTACTTCTGCGTGCCATCGGCCTGGGCCTTGGCGAAGGCATCGACCGCCTTGGTGTCGGCCAGGCAGGCCTGCGCCTTGGCCGCCGGCACGCCGCGCTGGCCGACAAAGCCGATATAGCCGAGCTGCTGCGCCCAGAGCGCGGCCTGGGCATTGGCGCTCTTGCCCTGCAGCTGCGCCTCGAAGCCGGGCGGCAGCGCCTGGAGCTTCTCGACCACGGCGGGCTGATCCGCGAACATCTGCTCGAGCAGCCCGAAAAAGGCCTCGGGGGCGACGCACTGGCCGAGCAGGATGGCCGCGAGATCCGGCGCGTGGATGGCGTAATCGCGGAATTCGTAGCTGACCTTGCCGGTGGACACATAGGTGTCGCGCAGCTTGGGCAGGCCTTCGGTGCCGAAGGCGGCGCAGTGCGGGCAGGTGCGCGAGCCATATTCGATGAGCTTTACCGGCGCATCCGGATTGCCCATGCGATAGCCGCCCTCGGGGGTGCGCGCCACCTGCGCGGCCCAGCCGCCGGCCGGAGCCGGGGCGACCGGCCCCGCCGCGCCCGCCACCGCCGTACCGCCGCCCCCGCCATCGGCGCCCTTCTTGCACGCGCCCAGCAGGAGCGCGGGCGCGGCCGCCAGCGCGAGCAGCACGAGACGAGGCTTGGACATGATCGGTAAGTCTCCTGAAAATCAGCCGCGCACGCGGGCGCGGATCTGCGGCTCCAGCGCCGCCCAGCCGAACACATTGTCGAGCTGTTCGTCGTTGAGGAAGAAGGCCGGCGTGCCGGCGATGCGGCGGGTGTTCCACGCCTCGCCGGCGGCGGCGGCTAGCCGGTCGCGCAGCTTGGTGTCGGCGAGGCACTGGTCGAGCCGCGCGGCGGGAATGCCGTGCGCCGCCGCGATCGCGGACAGGCCCGAGGCGGCGGCGAGCTGCGGCAGCGTATCGCCCTTGGGATCCTGCAGCGCGCCCTGGTGCGCGCCGGCCCAGGCGGCGGCGGCATCCACCCAATTCTGCTGCGCCTTGAACACCGCGACCGCCGTATCGACAAAGCCGGCCGGGCCGCCGCACCAGACGGTGGTGGCGGCGAGCAGATCGGCGCCGTCGCGCAGCGCCGCGCGGAACTCGAAGCTGAGCGCGCCGGTGCGGACATAGCGATCGCGGATCAGCGGAAAGGCTTCCTGCGCGAAGGCGGCGCAATGCGGGCAGGTGAAGCTGCCATATTCCACCAGCCGCGCCTTGGCGGCGGGATTGCCGATGCGGATGCCGCCCTCGGGCGTCATCACCGCCATCTTCGTCCAGTCGATCGCGTGATGCGCGCGGCGCGGCGCGGCGGCCGGCGCCGCCCAGGGGGTGACGAGCAGAAGCGCAGCGATCAGACGCAGGCCCAGGGGCAATCGCACCATCATCAGCTATCCGAAAGACGGGGAGGATCGGCGGTGAAGGCGAGGCCCTCCGCCAGCGATTCGAGCACGGCGCGCAGCTCGGGATCGCCGATCGCGCGCAAGCTGTCGCCCAGCGCGGCGGGCTTGAGCGCGGGCGGCGGCGCGGCGGCGGCGGCGCGGCGCGGGGCCGGGCGCGGCCGGGCGGCGCCCTGGCGGATCTGGATGCGCGCGACGGCGGCATAGCCGAAGAAGCGGTTCACCCGCTCGATCAGCGTCGGCGCGACATGCTGGAGCATCGCGGCATGCGCGCCCTCCACCGCCAGCGTCAGCACGCCCTCGGCGCGCTCGCCGGGCGGGAAGCGGATCGATTCGGGGGTGGAGACGCCGGCATATTTGGGGCCCACGATCTCGGGCCAGCGGCTCACCACCGCCGATTGCACGAAACCGAAGCGGCGAAAGGCGAGCCGGCCGATATCGGGCACGATCTCCGCGACGGCGCGCGGGCGCTGGGCGCGCGCCGGCTCCGCCGCCGGACGGCTGGCCGGCCGGGGACGGGATCGGCGCTTCGGGCTGGGGGCTTCGCTCATTCCGCCTCCCATGCCATAGGCGCCCCATGTCCGTCGATGCCGCTCGTGCGTCCGCCGCCCTGCTCGCCTGGTATGATCGCCATGCCCGCGCCCTGCCCTGGCGCGCGCCGCCCGGCGCGGCGACGGCCGCCGATCCGTACCGCGTCTGGCTTTCGGAGATCATGCTCCAGCAGACCACGGTGGCGGCGGTGATCCCCTATTTCGAGCGTTTCACCACGCGCTGGCCCGATGTCGCTGCGCTCGCCGCCGCCGAGGAGGGCGAGATCATGGCGGCCTGGGCGGGGCTCGGCTATTATGCGCGGGCGCGCAACCTGATCGCCTGCGCCCGCGCGGTCGCGGCGGCGGGCGGCTTCCCGCAGGAGGAGGAGGCGCTGCGCGCCCTGCCCGGGATCGGCCGCTACACCGCCGCCGCGATCGCCGCGATCGCCTTCGGCCGACGCGCGGTGGTGGCGGATGCCAATGTCGAACGCGTGGTGGCGCGGCTGTTCGCGATCGAAACGCCGCTGCCGGCGGCGCGCCCGACGCTCTACCGCCATACCGATCTCCTCACCCCCGCCGCGCGCGCGGGCGATTTCGCGCAGGCGATGATGGATCTGGGCAGCCGCGTCTGCACCGTGCGCGCGCCGCTCTGCCTCACCTGCCCGCTCCGGCCGGACTGCGCCGCCCAGAAACAGGGGCGGCCGGAGGATTTTCCGGTGAAGCCGCCGCGCCGCGCCAAGCCGCGTCGCCTCGGCATCGGCTATTGGCTGGAGGCCGAGGATCATGTGCTGCTGGTGCGGCGCCCCGCCAAGGGGCTGCTCGGCGGCATGCTCGGCCTGCCGGGTGGCGGCTGGGGCGCCGAGGCCGAGCCCGCGCCGCCCGCGCCTGCGGACTGGCGCGCGATCGGCGCTGTCGAGCATGTCTTCACCCATTTCGCGCTGACGCTCCGGATAGAGGCCGCGCGTCTGCCCACGCGGCCGATCGCGGGCGCGTGGTGGCCGATCGCGCGCATCGGCGAGGCCGGCCTGCCCACCCTGTTCGCCCGCGCCGCCGATCTGGCGCTGGCCCAAACCCGAACCCATAGCGAGAGTGCCTGATGTTCGATGCTCCCGGCTTTACCGGCGCGCCGCTCGATCGCTGCGACGCCGCCCGCCACGATCCCGCGCTGGTGGCGGCGATGCGCGCCGATCCCGAGGCGCGGCTGCTCGCGCTCGACGGGCTCGAGCCGCTGGTCGAGGACGGGCGGCTGGGCTGGCTGCCGGTGCCGCAGGAGGACGGCGTCGCGCTCGCCCTGCTCGGGCGATCGGAGGGGCGGCCGCGCTTCGCCGCGCTGACGCCCGGCGTCTCCGCCTATAAGCGCTCGCCCGAGCTGATGGCGCTGCTGCTCGACGAGCTGCCCGCCGGCGACGCCGCCCTCTATGGCGTGGCGCGCAGCCTAATCGACTGGCATGCGCGGCACGGCTTCTGCGCCCAGTGCGGCCATGCCACGGAGGTGCTGCGCGCCGGCTGGGCGCGGGCCTGCCCCGCCTGCGGCGCGCAGCATTTTCCGCGCGTCGACCCGGTGGTGATCATGATCGCCGAGCATGACGGCCGCGCGCTGCTGGGGCGCCAGCCCGGCTTTCCGCCCGGCCGCTATTCGGCGCTGGCGGGCTTTGTCGAGCCGGGCGAATCGATCGAGGAGGCGGTGGCGCGCGAACTCAACGAGGAGGCCGGCATCACCGTGGAGGCGATCCGCTATGTCGCCTCGCAGCCCTGGCCATTCCCGGCGCAGCTGATGATCGCCTGCACCGCGACCGCGCGCGACGATGCGCTGCGGATCGACACGCACGAGCTGGAAGACGCCTTCTGGGCGAGCCGGGACGAGGTGCGCGCGGCGCTGGCGGGCGCGCCCGATGCGCGGTTCCAGCCGCCGCCCGCTTATGCCATCGCGCATCTGCTGGTGCGGCGCTGGGCGGGCTGAGCCCGCGCCCGGCGGCCGGCGCGCGGCTTCAGCCCCGCGCGCGCGCCTGCGGATAGGTGCCCAGCACGCGCATCCAGCGGGTGTGGAATTTCAGCTCCTCGATCGCGCGGGCGACCGGCCCCTCCTCGGGATGGCCGACAATGTCGCAATAGAATTCGGTCGCGGTGATCAGCGGGCCGCGCTGATAGCTTTCCAGCTTGGTCATGTTGATGCCGTTGGTGGCGAAGCCGCCCATGGCCTTGTAGAGCGCGGCCGGCACGTTCTTCACCGCGAACATCAGCGTCGTCATGAAGGGACCGGCGCGGGCGAAGGCGGGCGCCTGCCGCGCCAGGGTGAGGAAGCGGGTGGTATTGTCCGCCTCGTCGGCGATGTTCTCGGCCAGGATCGGCAGGCCATAGGTGGCGGCGGCGAGCGCGGGGGCGATCGCCGCCACCCCCTCCGGCGCGCCCATCTCCGCCACCAGCGCGGCGGCGGCGGCGGTGTCCGGATAGGGGATGGGGCGGATGCCGCGCGCGCGCAGCCAGTGGCGCGTCTGGCCCAGCGCCTGGGGATGGCTCATCGCCTCGCGCACCGCCGCGAGGCTGCCGCCGCCGATCAGGCAGTGGCGGATGCCGAGAAAATGCTCGCCGGTGATGGTGAGCCCGCTTTCGGGCAGCAGGAAATGCATGTCCGCCACCCGGCCGTGCAGCGAATTCTCGATCGGGATCAGCGCGCAATCCGCCTGGCCCTCGCGCACCGCATCGATCGCGTCCTCGAAGCTGAAACAGGGCAGCGGCAGCGCATCGGGAAAGGCCTCGCGCACCGCGATGTGCGAATTGGCGCCCGGCGCGCCCTGAAAGGCGACGGCGCGTTCCGGCGCGGCGGCGACGGCGGCGCGCATGGCCTCGACAAGGCGGGCGGCGGGAGCGGGATAGGTCTGCATGGCGCGGCTGGTTACGCGCCTCGCCGCCTCGGCCGCAAGCATGCTTGCGATGCGAAGCCCGCGAATCTATTCCTGCTACCAAAGGCGGCCGCACGTCCGCCGATAAGGAGCCCCTGAGGGCCTGCGGGAGGTGTCTGGAGGATGACCGAGCGGAACGACGGCACCGGGACCGAAGAGGATCCCCCCCTGGCCGAGGACTATGTGGGCCAGCCGGTCAGCGATCGTGGCAATACCATCGCGGGCTGGGTGTTGTTCGCCGCCGGCTGCGCGCTGGGCCTGTCGCTGGTGACGGGCGAATATTTCCACTCCGAGCGGCCCGAGAAGATGGGCTATCAGGTGGAAGGCGTGGAGGCCGAGGCCGGCGCCGACAGCGGCGCCGCCGCCGAACAGCCCGCCGCCTTCTACCTCGCCAAGGCCGATCCGGCCAAGGGCGCGGACGTGTTCAAGAAATGCACCGCCTGCCATTCGGACCAGAAGGGCGGCCCCAACCAGATCGGGCCGCAACTCTGGGGCGTGGTGGGCCGGCCGGTGGCGAGCGAGCCGGGCTTCAGCTATTCGGACGCGCTCAAGGGCAAATCGGGGCCCTGGACCTTCGACGAGCTGTTCGCCTGGCTGAAGAGCCCCAAGGCCTATGCGCCCGGCACCAAGATGACCTTCGCCGGCCTCTCCAAGCCGGAGGACCGCGCGGATGTGATCGCCTATCTGAACAAGCAGGGCGATTCGCCGCAGCCGCTGCCCGCCGCCCCGGCGGCCGCGCCCGCCGCCGCCGCCGGCACCGAGGCGGGCGCCAAGCCGGGCGCCAACACCGCCGGCGAAGGCGCCAAGACCCAGCCGGTCGTCACCGAAGGCCAGGCGGCGGCGGGCGGCCATCCCGAGGGCAGTGTCGGCGGCGAAGGCGCGCCGAGCGTGACCGGCAACGCCGCCCAGACCAAGAAATAGGGGTGGCCGCCGCCGGGATGCGGTCCGGCGGCGGCGCCTCGCGGCTCAGCCGGCCGCGCCGCCATTGGCATCGAGATCATAATAGTCGCGCACGATGCGCCAGCCCTCGTCCGCCGTCTCCACGAAGCGGAACAGGTCCAGATCCTGCGGCGCGATCACGCCCTGATCGGCGAGTGCCTGGAAATTGACCACCTGGTTCCAGAAGTCCTTCCCGTAGAGCAGGATCGGCAGCGGCCGCATCTTGCCCGTCTGGATCAGGGTGAGCAGCTCGAAAAACTCGTCGAACGTGCCGAAGCCACCGGGGAAGACCGCGACCGCGCGCGCATGCATGGTGAAATGCATCTTGCGCAGCGCGAAATAGTGGAAGCGCAGCGAGAGGCCGGGCGTGACATAGGGGTTGGGCGCCTGCTCGTGCGGCAGCACGATGTTGAGGCCGATCGATTCGGCGCCGACATCGGCGGCGCCGCGATTGGCGGCCTCCATGATCGAGGGGCCGCCGCCGGAGCAGACGACGAACTGGCGCTTGCCCTCCGCATCCGCCGGCACCTGCGCGGCGAGCCGGGCAAGCTCGCGCGCGACCTCGTAATAGCGGGAATTGGCGGCGAGATTGCCGGCGATGCGGGCCTGTTCCGGGGTCTTGGCGGCGGCGCGCAGCGTTTCCGCGCGGGCCGGCTCGGGGATCCGGGCCGAGCCGTAGAAGACGAAGGTGGAGCCGATATTGGCCTCGTCCAGCAGCAGCTGGGTCTTGAGCAGCTCGAGCTGGAAGCGGACCGGGCGAAGATCGTCGCGGAGCAGCAGATCCTCGTCCTGATAGGCGAGGCGATAGGCGGGGTTGGCTGTCTGCGGCGTCGGCGCGGCGGCGCGCGCGGTGCGGGCATCGGCATCGGCGGCGGCGAACACGCGCTTGGGAAGGCCGTGCGCGGCGGCGGAGCTGGTCTTGCTGTCCTGGGTCATCCCGCGGCCCATAGAGGCTGATCCGCGCGCGGGGAAGCACCGGCGCCGCGCGCATCTCAGCGGCAGGCGCGGCCCGGCCCCATGTCGAAATGAAAATGGTTGCGGTGGAGCGCGTTGGCATCGGGGCCGAGCACCACCTGGAAGCGCCGACAGCCGGCATCATGCACCGCACGCAAAAAATTGCGGGCATAGGCGTCGGGCCCGTTCCAATCGTCGAGCACGGTGATGCGGCGGCCATTGGCCAGCACGAAGCCGGCGATGTCGACCGCGTTGGAAAGGCCGTGCTCCGACAGGCGGGCGCCGGCGACATTGTTGATCGGGCGGCAGGAATAGGTGCCGAAACTCTCGATCCGCACGACCGGCGCGCTCAGCCAGGCCAGCGCCGCCTTCTGGGTGGCGTCACGTGTCCAGCGCGTCAGCGCGTCGGCGAGCGGGCAGGTCATCTGCCCCAGATTCGTCACCGGCATGCCGATATCGAGCAGCCGCACCGCGCCGAGCGCCGAGCATTGGCTGGTATAGACGCGATCGGGCAGGCTCTCGAAGCGCGCGCCATCGGCGGCGAGGCTGGCGAGGCATTGGCGGTGCGCCGCCGCATCATAGGCCGGCCGCGCCGGCGCGGGTTGCGCGATCGATGCGGGGCCGCGCCGGGGCGGCGGCGCGGCCTGCGGCACGCACCCGGCGACGACCAGCGCCGCCGCCAGCGCGGCCCGGCGCCGCGCCGCGATCAGCGGAGCGCGGATGGCGGCGCGCTCATGAAGGGCGGGTCCGGAATGGTGGCGCGCGCCTCGTTCAGCATCAGCGACCAGCGTGTCGAGAGATCGTTGAAATAGGCATCGTCGCTTTCGATCCGGCGGCTCACCACCGGGCGGGCGCGCTCGGCCGGGATGGAGATGAGATCCAGCGGGCGGCCGACCGCGAGATTCGAGCGCAGCGTGGAATCGAAGGAGATGAGCCCCACTTTCACCACCTCCTCGAGCGGCGTGTCATAGTGCAGCGCGCGATCGAGGATGGGCTTGCCATATTTGGTCTCGCCGATCTGGAGAAAGGGTTGTTCGCGCATGCAGGCGATGAAATTGCCCTCGGCATAGATGCGGTAGAGGGCGAGCGGCCCCGGCCCCACCCGGCCGCCCACCAGCATCGCGCAGCTCGGCGAAAGCTGCGCGGTCTCGAGCTGGCGGGCGATATCGGCGCGGCAGGCATGGACCGCCTCGCCCACCAGCTGCGCGACGCGGAACATGCTCGGCATGGTGGCGACGGTACGCGGCGCCGATTCGCCCTCGTGCGGCGCCAGCCCCTCCGCGAGGCTCGCCAGCACCGATTGCGTGATCGAGAGATTGCCCGCCGAGGCGGCCACCACCAGCCGATCCGGCGCATCGGCCAGGATATGCAGCTTCCGGTAGACGGAAATATCGTCGACTCCGGCATTGGTGCGCGTGTCCGCGATCATCACCAGACCGGCTTCCACCAACATGCCAACGCAATAGGTCATGATGGCGTCAGCTTTGCCGCTGATCCTCGGCCTGCGCAACCGCCACATCGACATGCAGCGCCTCGTCGCCGCCGCCGATGCGCGCGCCGGAGATGGGCGCCGCGTCGCGATAATCGAGCGCGGCGGCGACGCGGACATAGGCATCGGTGGGGCAATGGCCATTGGCGGGATCGAACCCGACCCAGCCGAACTCGTCGAGCCAGGCCTCCGCCCAGGCATGGGCGGCCGGCTGGACCAGGGCGCCGTCGCTGCGCCACAAATGGCCCGAGACATAGCGCGCGGGGTGGCCCATCAGCCGCGCGGCGGCGATGAAGATATGGGCATGATCCTGGCACACGCCATGACCATCGGCAAAGGCGGTGGCCGCGTCGCGATGCGGATTGCCGTCGCCCGGATCGAAGGCGATGCGGGCCTGGACGGCGGCGCACAGCGCATGCAGCCGGCCGAGCGGCCGGGGCTCGGCGGCGGCGAGCGTCGCGGCGAAATCGGCGATCGCGGCATCGGCCTGGGTCTGCGGCGTGGCGCGCAGGAACAGGCCCGGCGGCAGCGGCTCATTGGTGCCTTCCACCATGCCGGCGCGATCCTCGGTCAGCACCTCGCCGGTGACGGTGAGGGTGATCGCCTCAAGCGGCCCGTCGACATAGAGCATGGTCGTCTCGTTGCCATAGCCGTCGCGCCCGGCGCGCAGCCGCGCGTCGCGATCGACATCGAGCCGCCACGCCACCACCGCCTGGCCGACAAAGCTGGCGGGGGTGAGGCGCAGCAGCTGGATCAGCCGGCGCTGCGGCTGGCTGAAGCGATAGGCGGTGCGATGTTCGATCAGCAGGCGCATCAGGCGAGAAACCGGAACTGGTGGGCGATGGCGGCATCGAGCCGGCTGTTCTCCGCGATGAAGGCCTGGAGAAATTCGTGCAGCCCGCCGGCGATGATGCCGTTCACGGTGGCGCGGCCGATGGTGGCGTGGCGCAGCCGCGCCATGCGATCGGCCTCGCCCTGGCGGCCCAGCCGGCGGCCGAGCGCGCCGAGCAGCGCGACGATCTCTTCGGACGAGGCGGCGATGGAGCGCGGCATCTCGGCGCGCAGCACCAGCAGATCCACCACCAGCCCCGGCTTCAGCCCGTCGCGATAGAGCCAGCGATAGGCGGTGACGGCGGAGACGGTGTGGAGGATGGTGGTCCATTGATCGCGATCGATCGGTCCGCCCACCTGCTCGCTCTCGGGCAGCAGCAGGTGATATTTCACGTCGATCAGCCGCGCGGTATTGTCCGCCCGCTCCACCGCCGCGCCGAGCCGGACAAAGGCGCTCGCCTCGTTGCGCAGCATCCGGTGGAGCGCGCCCTCGAAGCCGCGCGCCTCGGCGCGCAGCCGCTCCGCCAGCGCCAGCGTCGCCGCCGCGCCGCCCGCCGCGCGGCGATCGCGCAGCCCCAGCCAGGCGCGGTTGATCGCCTCCCAGGCCTCGCGCGTCAGCGCGGTGCGCACCGACTTGGCGTTGCTCCGCGCGGCATCGAGGCAGGAGCGGATCGAATTGGGGTTGGCACCATCGAGCGCGAGATAGGCGGTCACCGCCTCGGGCTCGATCGTGCTGCCGGTCAGCCAGAAGCCATCCTCGGCGGCGGCGACCGCGAGCGCGCTCTCCCAGGCGCCGGTGCCGGCCGGCCGCGCCGAGAGGAGATCGAGCCGCATCGTCGCCTCGATCAGCCGCGCGGTGAATTCGGCGCGCTCGACATAGCGGCCGAGCCAGTAGAGCGAGGCGGCGGTGCGGGCCAGCATCAGCCGGCGTACCGCAGCGCGCCGACCGGCGCCTGGCGGCGGCGCGGGCTGTCGGAGAGGATCAGGCTGTCCTTGGTGCCGCCGCCCTGGCTGGAATTCACCACCAGCGAGCCTTCGCGCAGCGCGACCCGCGTCAGCCCGCCCGGCACGATCTTCACGCCCTGCGCGCCGGTGAGGCAGAAGGGCCGGAAATCGACATGCCGCGGCGCGATGCCGGCCTCGGTCAGCGTCGGAACGGTGGAGAGCGCCAGCGTCGGCTGGGCGATATAGCGATGCGGCTCGGCGACCAGCGCGGCGCGGAAGCGCTCGATCTCGGCGGCAGACGCGGTCGGCCCCACCAGCATGCCATAGCCGCCCGAGCCATCGACCAGCTTGACGACCAGCGTCTCGAGCCGGTCGAGCGTGTAGCGCAGCGCCTCGGGCTCGCGGCAGCGGAAGGTCTGCACATTGGGCAGCATGGCGTCGCTGCCGGTGTAATATTTCACGATCTCCGGCATGTAGCTGTAGATCGCCTTGTCATCGGCAATGCCCGTGCCGGGCGCGTTGGCGAGCGTGACATTGCCCGCCAGATAGGCCGCCATCAGCCCCGGCACGCCGAGCATGGAATCGGGCCGGAACAGCAGCGGATCGATGAACTCGTCGTCGATCCGGCGGTAGATCACGTCCACGCGCACCCGGCCCTGGATGGTGCGCATCCAGACGATATCGTCGTCCACCTCGAGATCGGCCGCCTCGACCAGCTCGATCCCCATCGCATCGGCGAGGAAGCTGTGCTCGTAGAAGGCCGAGTTGAAGTGGCCCGGCGTCAGCAGCACGCACACCGGCTCGGTCCCCGCGCGCGGCGTGACCGATTGCAGCGTGGAGAGCAGCAGATCGGTATAATGATCCACCGGCTCGACCGCGAACAGCTCGAACAATTCCGGGCAGAGCCGGATCATCGCCTCGCGGTTCTCGAGCATGTAGGAGACGCCGGAGGGCGTGCGGGCGTTATCCTCCAGCACGTAGAATTCGTCCGCGCCGACGCGCACCATGTCGATCCCGCAGATATGCGCGTAGACGCCGTGCGGCGGCCGCACGCCCGCCACCTGCGGGCGCAGTTGCGGATTGGCGAGCAGCAGATCGGCGGGGATCACGCCATCGCGCAGAATGTGGCGCGGCCCGTACATATCCGCCAGGAACGCATTGATCGCGGTGACGCGCTGTTCCAGCCCGCGCTCCAGCTTGCGCCATTCCGACGCCGAGAAGATGCGCGGCACGATATCGAACGGGATGATGCGCTCGGCGGCCTCATCTTCCCCATAGACCGCGAAGGTGATGCCCAGCTGGCGGAAGGCCGCCTCGGCGGCGTGCTGGCGCCGGTGCAATTCGGCGGCGGGCGTCTCGGCGATCCACCGCGCGAGGGTTTCGAACTCCGCGCGCGCGGCCGTGCCGCTGCTATGCCCCCAAACCTCGTCGAACGCCGCCCGCGTCTCCATCAGCCCTCCGCCGCTCGCACCCGACTCGTAGAGTGCGGATTTTCCCCGCATCCGACAAGCGCTAGTTTATGCGGCCGCCGATCAGGCGATGGTCCGCTCCTTGGCGGGCAGCGGCGTGCGTCCACCCGATCCGGAATCGGGCACCGGCGGCGGATCGAAGGCCTGCCAGCCGGCCGCGGTAAGCCGCTCGATCGGGCGGAAGCGCGTCTTGTAGGCCATGCGCTCCGATCCCTCGACCCAGTAGCCGAGATAGACATAGGGCAGGCCGGCATCGGCGGCGCGGCGGATATGATCGGCGATGATGAAGGTGCCGAGGCCCGAGCGGGTCGGGTGGGCGGGATCGAAGAAGCTGTAGATCATCGACAGGCCATCGGCCTGCTGGTCGGTGAGGCAGGCGCCGATCAGCGCGCCGGGGGCGCCATGGGCATCGCGCTCGCGATACTCGATCATGAAGGTCTTGACCGGCGTCTGCTCGACCATGTCGGCGAAGTCGAACTCGTCCATATCGGCCATGCCGCCGCCGGGATGGCGCGCCGCCAGATAGCGGCGGAGCAGCCGGAACTGCTCCTCGGTCGTCCAGGGCTTGCACAGCGCGACATGCAGATCGGCATGTTTCTTGAGCAGCCGCTTCTGGCTCGTCGTCGGCACATAGGCGTCGGCCTGGACGCGCACCGACACGCAGGCCGAACAGCCCTGGCAGCTGGGGCGATAGGCGACCGACTGCGAGCGCCGGAAGCCGATGCGGCCCAGCGCGTCGTTCAGCTCGCCCGCATGGGCGCCGCTCAGTTCCGTGAAGACCTTGCGCTCCACCCGGCCCGGCAGATACGGGCACGGCCCGGGCGTCGTCACGAAGAAACGGGGAAAGCGAAAGGGGGCGCTCACCTCAGGGTCCAATCCCATCCCATGCCATGCCAACACGCGGCGATGCAGAGAGTTGCATGCCAAGACCAAGAACGGAACCTTAAAAGATCGTTAACGGCCCGCGACGCGACAAAAGGCGAAATCAGGCGAGTTCCGCGCGCGTCACCTCGTAGCCCTGGGTGAGCAGCGCCTCCACCAGCCGATCCAGGTGCGCGGCGTCGCGTGTCTCGCATTCGATCTCGGTAATCAACCCTTTGGCCGGCAGGGTCGTGAAGATCCGCTGATGCGAAACCTCCACGATGTTGACCTGCTGCTGCTCGAACACCCTGGCTACATTATAGAGCGCGCCGGGGCGATCCTGCAGCCGGATGCGCAGCCGCGCGAGCCGCCCCGACCGCGCGAGATCGCGCAGCAGCACATTGGCGAGCAGCCTCGTATCGATATTGCCGCCGCACAGCACCAGCCCCACGGTGCGCCCGGCGAAACGCTCGGGATGCGCCAGCAGCGCGGCCAGCCCCGCCGCCCCCGCGCCTTCGACCACCGTCTTTTCGATCTGCAGCAGCAGCGCCACCGCGCGCTCCAGATCGCGTTCGGCGACGAGCAGAATGTCGCGCACCAGCCGCTCCACGACCCGCGCGGTGATGCGGCCCGGCTCGCGCACGGCGATGCCCTCCGCGAGCGTATCGCCCTCGCAGGGCAGGCTCACGCCGTGAAGCCGCGCATACATGGAGGGGTAGAGCTCCGCCTGCACGCCGACGATATCGATCGCGGGGTTGAGCGCGCGCGCCGCGGTGGCGCAGCCGGCGATCAGCCCGCCGCCGCCGATCGGGATGCACAGCGTGTCGATCGCGGGCGCATCCTCCAGCATCTCCAGCGCCACCGTGCCCTGACCGGCGATGATCGCGGGATCGTCGAACGGATGGACGAAGGTGAGGCCACGTGCCTCGGCCAGCGCATAGGCATGGTCCTGGGCATCGTCGAAGCGCTCGCCGTGCAGGATCACCTCGGCGCCATGGCTCTCGGTGAGCTGGATCTTCACGATCGGCGTCGGCCGCGGCATGACGATGGTGACCGGCACGCCCAGCCGCGCGCCATTATAGGCGAGGCCCTGCGCATGATTGCCGGCCGAGGCGGCGATCACGCCGCGCGCCCGCTCCGCCGCGCTGAGCAGGCTGAGCTTGTTGAGCGCGCCGCGCTCCTTATAGGCGGCGGTGAACTGGTGGTTCTCGAACTTGAGCCAGATGTCGGCGCCGGTCAGCTGCGAGAGGGTGCGCGAATAGAGGGTGGGCGTGCGCACCACCGCGCCCGCGATCCGCGCATGGGCGGCGCGCACATCCGCCAGCGTCACCGGATCGGGCATCGCGGCCGCCGGCGCGGGATCGGACGCCGCGTCGCCGGCGGATGCGGAAAGCCTAGCCATGCGGCGGCCCTAGACCATCTGGCGGGCGGGCGGAAGAAGGGTTATCCCGCCCTCCATGGCGAAGCTGGCATTCATCGGATTGGGCGCGCTCGGCGCCCCGATCGCACGACATCTCGCCGCCGCCGGCCATGATCTCCGCCTCTATACGCGCACCCGCGCCAAGGCCGAGGCCTGGATCGCCGCTTATGGCGGCGCGATCGCCGACAGCCCGGCCGACGCCGCCCATGATCGCGATGCCGTCTTTACCTGCGTCGGCACGGACGATGATCTCGCCGAGGTCACGCTCGGCCGCGCCGGCGTGTTCCGCACGCTGCGCGCCGGCGCGCTGTTCGTCGATCATACCACCGTGTCCGCGCGCATCGCCCGCCAGCTGGCGGTGGAGGGGCGCGATCTCGGCCTGCTCGTGCTGGACGCGCCGGTGACCGGCGGCGAGAGCGGCGCGCGCGCCGGCGCCCTGTCGGTGATGTGCGGCGGCACCGCGCGCGCCTTCGCCGCCGCGCAGCCGCTGATCGCGCATTATGCGCGCCGGATCGTCCATATCGGCGCCGCCGGCGCCGGGCAGACGGCCAAGATGGCCAACCAGATCGCGATCGCGGGCATCGTCCAGAGCCTGGCCGAGGCGGTGCGCTTCGCCGAGGCGGCGGGGCTGGATCTGGCGCGCGTCTATGAGGCGATCGAGGACGGCGCCGGATCGAGCTGGCAGATGCGTCACTATTGGCGGACCATGGCCGAGGGCGCGTTCGATCACGGGCTCGCGGTCGACTGGATGCGCAAGGATCTCGGCCTCGCGATCGACGAGGCGCGGGGCAATGGTGCGGCGCTGCCGGTGGCGGCGCTGGTGGATCAATTTTTCGCGGAGGTGCAGCGCATGGGTGGCGGACGGCAGGATACATCGGCGCTGGTGCGCAGGCTGCCCGGCGGCAAGGCGGGCCAGTGAGGCGCGCGCCCCTCGCGCTTGCCGCGCTTGCCCTCGCCCTGCTGCCCGCCGCGCCCGCCGCGGCCAAGAAGCGCCCCATCTACGGCCCCGCGCCGGCCAACGAGGGCGGCCTGATCGACAATGTCGCCGGCTACACCATCGGCCCGGATGGGCAGGTGAAGCATTTCAACGGCCTGCTCATCGGTACGGATGGCAAGGTCAAGGCGCTGCTGCAGCCCGGCGATGCCCGGCCGCAATGGCTGGATTTCCGGCTGGACGGCAAGGGCCACGCGCTGCTGCCGGGGCTGTTCGATGCCCATGGCCATGTCATGGAATATGGCCAGTCGCTGCTGACGCTGGATCTCACCGCCACCACCAGCCTCGCCGGCGCGCTCACCGCGCTTGCCGCCTATGCCGGCGATCACCCTAAGCCGGCCTGGGTGCAGGGCTTTGGCTGGAACCAGGAACGCTGGGGGCTGGGCCGCTTCCCGACCGCCGCCGACATCGATCCCGCGGTGCGCGATCGGCCGGTGGTGCTGGAGCGCGTCGATGGCCATGCGCTGCTCGCCAACAGCGCCGCGCTCACCGCCGCCGGCATCAGCGCCCAGACCAAGGATCCCGCCGGCGGCCATATCGAGCGCGACGCGCGCGGCCGGCCGACCGGCGTCTTCGTCGATGCCGCGCAGGATCTGATCCGCCGCGTGGTTCCCGCCATGACCCCGCTGGAGCGCGACGAGGCGCTCGCCCGCGCGCAGGAGGCGCTACTCGGCTTCGGCGTGACCGCCACGGCGGACATGGGCACCAGCGTCGACGATTGGAACGTGATGCGGCGCGCCGGCGATCGCGGCGCGCTGCGCGTCCGCATCATCGCCTATGGCCATGGCATGGACGCCACCCTCTCCATCGCCGGCACCGGGCCCACCCAATGGCTCTACCGCGATCATCTGCGGATGGTGGGCGTCAAGCTCTATGCCGATGGCGCGCTCGGCTCGCGCGGGGCCTGGCTGAAGCAGCCCTATGCCGACAAGCCCGACACGCGCGGCCTCTCGCTGCTCGACGATACCAAGCTCAAGAATCTCATGAGCCGGGCGGCGATGGACAATTTCCAGGTGGCGGTGCACGCGATCGGGGATGCCGCCAATGCCGAGGTGCTGGACGCCATCGCCGAGCTTTCGGAAACCTACAAGGGCGATCGGCGCTGGCGGATCGAGCATGCGCAGATCGTCGATCCCGCCGATCTGCCGCGCTTCGCCGGCCACGGCACCATCGCCTCGATGCAGCCGACGCACGAGACGAGCGACTGGAAGATGGCCGAGGCGCGCCTCGGGCCCGACCGGATCAAGGGCAGCTATGCCTGGGCGACCATGCTCGCCAACCATGTACCGCTCGCCTTCGGCTCGGATTATCCGGTGGAAAGCCCCAATCCCTTCCCCGGCCTCGCCGCCGCGATCAGCCGGGTCGACGCGCAGGGCCAGCCGCCGGGCGGGTGGCAGCCGCGCGAGGCGATCACGCTGGATCAGGCGCTCGCCGCCTTCACCACCGGCGCGGCCTATGCCGCCTTCGCCGAGGACAAGCTCGGCACGCTGGCGCCGGGCCGCCCGGCGGACTTCATCCTGCTCGATGGCGATCCGCTCGCCCGGCCCGATCCCGCCCAGCTCCGCGCCACCCACGTGCTGGAAAGCTGGGTTGGCGGTGTCCGGGTGTGGCAGCGCAAATAGCGGGGATGGTCACCCGATCAGCGCGGCGAGCCGGGCGGCGAGCGCCGGCCCGTCGCCGCTGACGCGCACCCGCTTGATCCGCGCCGTCTCGCCCGAGACCAGCGCGACGCGGCCGCGCGGCACGTCCAGCACCGCGGCGAGATAGGCGCGGATCGCCGCGTTGGCCGCGCCATCGGTCGGCGGCGCCGCGACGCGGAGCGCCGCCATCCGCCGTCCGTCCGCGCCGGTGACGAGCCCGGCGAAGCCGGTGCGGCCGGCGCGCGGCGCGGCGCGCACCGCCAGCGTCACCGCATCGGGCGCGACGATCATCGGCATCAGCCGCCGCCGACCAGCCCCGTCAGCAGCGCCGGGCTGAGCAGCTGCGGCAGGACGCGCGGCGGCTTGCCGGGCGCATACCAGAGATAGAGCGGCACGCCCGAGCGGCCATGCGCCTCGAGAAAGCGGCCGATCGCCGGGTCGCCGCGCGTCCAGTCACCCACCATCGTCACCACGCCGGCCCGGCGGAAGGCCGCCCTGGTCTCGGCGCGATCGATCGCGGCGGCTTCGTTCACCTTGCACGACAGGCACCAGTCCGCCGTGAAATAGAGGAAGACGGGGCGGTTTTCGGCGGTCAGCGCGGCCAGCCGATCGGCATCGAAGCGCGTGGCGCCGTCGGCGGGCGCCGCGCCGACGGCGGGGGCGCCCGCCGGCGCGCGCGGCGCCGCCGTCAGCAGCGCCGCCGCCAGCGCCACGCCGATGCCCGCCGGCAGCCAGGCCGCGCGCGCGAGCCGGCGCTGGCGCTGGCCGGTGATCCACAGCCCGAGCGCCAGCAGCAGCACCGCGCCGAGCGCGACGATGATCGCGTCCGCCCCCGCCTCGCGTCCCAGCACCCAGCACAGGCCTAGCGCGGTCAGCAGCATCGGCACCGCCAGGACGTGGCGGAACCGCTCCATCCAGGCCCCCGGGCGCGGCAGCGCGCGCCGCAGCGCCGGCACGAAGCCGAGCGCGAGAAAGGGCAGAGCAAGGCCCAGCCCGAGGCCGGCGAAAATGGCGAGCGCGGCCGCCGCCGGCAGCACCAGCGCGGCGCCCAGCGCGGCCGCCATGAACGGGCCCGTGCAGGGCGTGGCGACGAAGGCGGCGAGCGCGCCCGTCCAGAAGGCGCCGGCCGCCCCGCCCGACGCCGCCAGCCCCTCGCCCGCGCTCACCGCGCCGAACTCGAAAAGGCCGGCGAGATTGAGCCCGATCGCGGCGGTGAGCAGGGCAAGGCCGGCGATCACCCCCGGATCCTGGAGCTGAAAGGCCCAGCCGACCGCGCCGCCAGTGGCCCGCAGCGCCAGCAGCACCGCGCCGAGCCCGGTGCAGACCAGGATCACCCCCGCCGCATAGGCCAGCGCCTCGCGCCGCACCTGCCGCTCCGATCCGCCGGCGCGCGCCAGCTTGAGCGCCTTGAGGCTGAGTATCGGAAAGACGCAGGGCATGATGTTGAGCAGCAGCCCGCCCAGTACGGCGCCGCCGAGAGCGGCGAGGATCAGCCCGAAAGAGGGTCCGGCCGGTGCGGGCGCCGGCGGCGGCGGGGCGGCCACCACGCCCGGGCGCGCGGTGAAGGCGAGGCCGCTGCCGTCGCCGGGCGCGAGCACCGCCTCGATCGTCGCCGGCCATGGCGCGCCCGTGCCGGGCGCCGCGCCGGTTTCGATCGTCAGCCGGTCGCCGGCGCGGCTGAAACGCTGCGCCGCGCCCGGCGCGACCACGCCCTCGCTCGCGACGAACAGATGCGGCGCCGGCAGCGCCACGGCGGCCGGCAGCGGCAGCGCCAGGCGCACCGTGGCGCCCACGCGCTGCACCCGCGCCTCCGCGCCCAGCGGCCGGGGCAAGGCGCGGCGCCAGCCATCGAAGCGCGCGCGCACGGCGGGATCGATCGCGCCGTCCCCGATCCGCAGCTGCGTGGCGAGCGTCGCGCTTTCGGGCACGCAGAGGCTGGTGGTGCACACCAGATAATCGAGCGCCAGCCGGATCGGCAGGCGGGTGCCGCGCGCCAGCCCCGCCGGCAGGTGCAGCGGCACGAGCAGCGCGAACGGCTTTTCGTAGACATGGTTCATCAGCCCGGCGACGCGCAGCGTGCCCGGCACGGGATAGAGCGGCGCATCCGCGCGCACGCCGGGCGGCACGGTCCAGGTGAAGCGCGGGGCGAGCCCGGCATCGCCCGGCTGCCGCCAATAGCCGTGCCAGCCCGGCTGCGGCACCATCGTCACCGCCAGCGTCACCATGGTGCCGGCGGCGGGGCTGTCGGTTTCCGGCACCAGCCCGGTGAGGATATGCGGGCCGCCGCCCGGCGCCTGCGCGACGAGCGGCGCGGTCGCCAGCGCGGCGAGCAGCGCGAGCAGGAGGCGCAGCAGCGTCATGGCGCGTCAGCGCGTCTCGAAGGCGGTGATGCCGGGGCCGAGATGATTATTGGCGATCCGGAGCGGCTGGTGGCTGTAATCGGCGACGAACACGGTGCGGTAGCTTACACCGGGCGCGAGCGTGGCGATATTGTTGACGATCGCGAGGCCGGCCGAGGGATTGGCCTGTTCCTCGGCGGCGACCGCGATGATCGCCGAGTGATTTTCCTTGTCCGGGCCCTGCAGCATGATGTTGCGCGCGATCGTGCCGGTCGCGCCGGAGGGCAGATCGATCAGATAGTTGGTGGTGTGGCCGCGGGAATCGTCGAAGCTGTTGTCGGTGATCTCGGCGATGCGCGCGCGGCTCTTCAGATAATGGCCGCCCTGCCCCTTCTCGAAGCGGCTGTGGGTGACGATGAGCCGGCCATAATGGCCGACATAGAGCGAATGCGCGCAGGACAGGCCGCGATCGCACCGGCCCAGCCGCGCGAAGCTGGTGCGATCGACGCGGATGGTGGCGGCGGGATCATCGGCGGTGAGAATGCCCTCCTCGCTGTCGCGGAAGGTGGCGTTGGTGACGGTGAGGCCGCCATGCTCGAGCCGGATCCCCGCGCCATTGCCGTCGGGCACGCGCAGATTCTGGAAGACGATGCCGTCCACCAGAGCATCGGCGCCGCGCAGCACCAGCGCGGCCTTGCCCTCGCAGATCGCCCCGTCGAAGATCGCGGTGCCGCTGGTGCGCGCGCGCAGCGCCACCCGGCCCTGGCTCACCACCGCGCATTCGGCATAGCGGCCGGGCGCCACCAAAATGGTGGCGTCGCCGCCATTGGCCGAGGCGACGGCATCGGCGAGATGCGCGAAGCCGCGATTGCTCTCCTGCACGAAGAAGGGCGCGGATTGCGCCTGGGCGGCGCCGGCGGCGCTCGCGGCGATCAGGGCGGCACAGGCAAGCAGGCGCGTCATCGGCACACTCCGTCGAACTCGCGGGAGTGCTGCCACGACGCGCGGCAAAGGTCGAGCCGGCTCAATCGAGATTGGGCCGCAACCAGCGCTCCGCCTGCTCCAGATCGACGCAGCGCCGCGCCGCATACTCCTCCAGCTGGTCGCGGCCGATCCGCGCGACGCCGAAATACTGGCTGTCGGCATGGCCGAAATAGAAGCCGGACACGGCCGCCGTGGGCAGCATGGCGAAGCTGTCGGTGAGGCTGATGCCCGTCGCGGCTTCGGCCTGGAGCAGATCGAACAGCATCGGCTTGAGGCTGTGATCGGGGCAGGCCGGATAGCCGGGCGCGGGCCGGATGCCGCGATAGCGCTCGCGGATCATCGCCTCGTTGGTCAGCTGCTCGCCCGGCGCATAGCCCCACAGATCGCTCCGCACATGCGCGTGCAGCCGCTCGGCAAAGGCTTCGGCGAGACGATCGGCCAGCGCCTTGAGCAGGATGTCGGAATAATCGTCGTGCGCGGCGCGGAAGCGCGCCGAATGGGCATCGATGCCGTGGCCCGCCGTCACCGCGAAGCCGCCGATCCAGTCCTCGTCCTCGGCGATGAAATCGGCGAGGCACATATTGGCGCGGCCTTCGCGCTTGCGGATCTGCTGGCGCAGCATCGGCAGGCGCACGCCCTGCTCGGTGAGCAGGATATCGTCGCCGTCGCGGCGGCAGCGCCACAGGCCGGCCACGCCGCGCGCGGTCAGCCATTTCTCGGCGATGATCCGGTCCAGCATCGCCTGTGCGTCCGCCCAGAGCGCCCGCGCGCTCTCGCCCACCACCGCATCGTCCAGAATGGCGGGGAAGGTGCCCGCCAGTTCCCAGGCGCGAAAAAAGGGCGTCCAGTCGATAAAGTCGCGCAGATCGGCGAGATCCCAATCGTCGAAGACATGCAGGCCCGGCCGCGCCGGCGCCGGCGCGCGGCCATCCGGCGCCGCGACAAAGGCGTTGGCGCGCGCCTCGGCGAGCGGCGCCAGATCATTCTGCCCCTTGCCCGCGCGCGCGACGCGCACCGCCTCGTAATCGGCGGCGGTGCGGCGCACGAACTCGTCGCGCTGCGTGTCGCTCATCAGCGTCGAGGCGACGCCCACCGCGCGGCTGGCATCCAGCACATGCACCACCGGCCCTTCATAGACCGGCGCGATCCGCAAGGCGGTATGGACCTTGGAGGTGGTCGCGCCGCCGATCAGCAGCGGCATGGTCATCTTCGCGCGCGCCATTTCGGCGGCTACCGTCACCATCTCGTCCAGCGAGGGGGTGATGAGGCCGGACAGGCCGATCATGTCGGCCTGGTTCTCGTTGGCCGCCTCGAGGATCTTGGACCAGGGCACCATCACGCCCAGATCGATGATCTCATAGCCGTTGCACGCCAGCACGACGCCGACGATGTTCTTGCCGATATCGTGCACATCGCCCTTGACGGTCGCCATCACGATGCGGCCCTTGGCCTTCTGCCCGGCGCTTTTCTCCGCCTCGATGAAGGGCAGCAGATGCGCCACCGCCTTCTTCATCACCCGCGCCGACTTGACCACCTGCGGCAGGAACATCTTGCCGGCGCCGAACAGATCGCCGACGACGTTCATGCCGTCCATCAGCGGCCCCTCGATCACCTCGATCGGACGCGCATAGCCGTGGCGCGCCTCCTCGGTATCGGCGACGATGTGCGCGTCGAGCCCCTTGACCAGCGCATGTTCCAGCCGCTTGGCGACGGGCCAGCCGCGCCACTCCTCGGCCAGCTTCTCGGCCGCCGCGTCGGTGCCGCGAAAGCCCTCGGCGAGCGCGATCAGCCGCTCGGTCGCATCCTCGCGGCGATCCCAGATGACATCCTCGCACGCCTCGCGCAGCGTCGGGTCGATCGCGTCGTACACGTCGAGCTGCCCGGCATTGACGATGCCCATGTCCATGCCGGCGGCGATCGCGTGGTAGAGGAACACGCTGTGCATCGCGCGGCGGACCGGCTCGTTGCCGCGGAAGCTGAAGGAGAGGTTGGACACGCCGCCCGAGATATGGGCGTGGGGGCAGCGGCGCCGGATCTCGCGCGTCGCCTCGATAAAGTCGATCGCGTAGCGGCGATGCTCATCGATCCCGGTCGCCACCGCGAAGATGTTCGGATCGAAGATGATGTCTTCGGGCGGGAAGCCGATGCCGGTGAGCAGCCGATAGGCGCGCTCGCAAATTTCGATCTTGCGGTCGCGCGTATCGGCCTGGCCCACCTCGTCGAACGCCATCACCACCACGGCCGCGCCATAGGCCATGACCTTGCGCGCCGCCGCCAGGAACGCGGCCTCGCCTTCCTTCATGCTGATGGAATTGACGATGGGCTTGCCCGAGACGCATTTCAGCCCGGCCTCGATCACCTCCCATTTGGAGCTGTCGACCATGATCGGCACGCGCGCGATATCGGGCTCGGCGGCGATCAGCTTGAGGAAGGTCGTCATGGCCTGCTCGGCATCGAGCAGCCCTTCGTCCATGTTCACATCGATGATCTGCGCGCCATTCTCCACCTGGGCGCGGGCCACCTCCACGGCCTTGGCGTAATCGCCGGCCATGATGAGCTTCTTGAACGCCGCCGAGCCGGTGACATTGGTACGCTCGCCGATATTGACGAAGCCGGCGCGGCTGGCGGGAAGGTCGTCGGCGGCGAGATCGGGTGCGGTGGCCATGCTCATCTTTCGTACGGAATCGGGCGGCAAGCCGGAAGGACGGGTTGGGCGTCGGCTCAGGCGACGGCGAAGGGCTCGAGGCCGGCCAGCATCATCCGCACCGGCGGCCGCGGCAGGGCGCGCGGCTTGTGGCCCGCGACGGCGGCGGCCATGGCGGCGATATGATCGGGCGTGGTGCCGCAGCAGCCGCCGACGACGTTGATCAGCCCCGTCGCCGCCCATTCGGCGATGAAGCCGCCGGTCGTCGCCGGCTGCTCGTCATAGGCGCCGAGTTCGTTGGGCAGCCCGGCATTGGGATAGACCATCAGCAGCGTGTCGGCGAGGCCGGACAGCGACACCACGTGCGGCCGCAGCTGGGGCGCGCCGAAGGAGCAGTTGAGCCCCACCGTCAGCGGCCGCGCATGGCGGATCGCCGCCCAAAAGGCCTCGACCGAGTGGCCCGACAGGTTGCGGCCCGACATGTCGGTGATGGTCATGGAGATCATCAGCGGCACCGGCGCGCCCCGCGCATCGCCCGCCTCCAGCACCGCCATGATGCCGGCCTTGGCGTTGAGCGTGTCGAAGATGGTCTCGATCAGGATGAAATCGCACCCGCCCTCGAGCAGCGCCTCGATCTGCTCGCGATACACGGCCTTGAGCTCGTCGAACTCGATCGCGCGATAGCCCGGATCGTTCACGTCGGGCGACAGCGAGAGCGTCTTGTTGGTCGGCCCCACCGCGCCGGCGACGAAGCGCGGCCGGCCGTCCGCCGCCTCGGCCGCGTCGGCGGCGGTGCGCGCGATCCGCGCCGCGGCGATGTTCATCTCGCGCACCAGCGCCTCGGCGCCATAATCGGCCTGGCTGATGCGGTTGGCGTTGAAGGTGTTGGTGGAGACGATGTCCGAGCCGGCGTCGAGATAGGCGCGGGTGATGGCCGCGATCACGTCCGGCCGGGTCAGCACCAGCAGATCATTATTGCCCTTCTGGTCGAAGCCCAGATCATAGCCGCCGCGATAGGCCGCTTCGTCCAGGCCATAGCCCTGGATCATGGTGCCGAAGGCGCCGTCGGTCAGCAGGATGCGCTGGGCGGCCTCGGCGCGGAAACGGGCGGCGGCGTCGGTCATGATCGAAACTCCGTCAGGCCGCTTGCTCAAGCGCGCCGGCGGCGGGGCGCAGGCCGAGCAGGTGGCAGATCGCATAGGCCAGCTCGGCCCGGTTGAGCGTGTAGAAATGGAAGTGGCGCACGCCGCCGGCATAGAGCCGCCGGCACAGCTCGGCCGCGACGGTGGCGGCGACGAGCTGGCGCGCGGCGGGATGCGTATCCAGCCCCTCGAACAGCCGGTCCATCCAGCTGGGGATGGCGGCGCCGCAGAGCCCGGCGAATTTGCGCGTCTGCGCGACATTGGAGACGGGCAGGATGCCGGGCACGATCTCGGTATCGATGCCGGCCGCCGCCGCGCGATCGCGAAAGCGGAAAAAGGCCTCGGGCGAGAAGAAGAATTGGGTGATCGCGCGGGTCGCGCCCGCATCGATCTTGGCCTTGAGATTATCGATGTCGGCGGTCGGATCGGCCGAATCGGGATGGCATTCGGGATAGGCCGCCACCGAGATCTCGAAAGGCGCGACCCGGCGCAGCCCGGCGACGAGATCGGCCGCGTTGCGATAGCCCTGGGGATGCGCCTCGAACCGGCCCCCCGTCTCGGGCGGATCGCCGCGCAGCGCGACGATGTGGCGCACGCCCGCCGCCCAATAGTCCCGCGCGATCTGATCCACCTCGTCCCGGCTCGCGGCGACGCAGGTCAGGTGCGCGGCGGCGGGAATCGAGGTTTCGGCGGCGATCCGCGCGACGGTGGCGTGGGTGCGTTCGCGCGTCGAGCCGCCGGCGCCATAGGTGACCGAGACGAACTGCGGCGCGAGCGGCGCCAGCGTCGACACCGCCTCCCACAGCTGCGCCTCCATCTTCTCCGTCTTGGGCGGGAAGAACTCGAAGGAAACCGCGCAATCCCCCGCGAGATCGGCGAAGAGCGGCGCGTCCAGCGCGCGGCGCGCCTCCTCAAGCTCCGAAAAAGTCGGCATCGCCTTCACGCAACCCTCCGTAGCGGTTCGGCCGGGCGCTCGCCCAGCCAGATCTTCACCGTCAATTCGCCACCCGCGAGGCTGCGCGTCTCGGCGAGCGCCAGCCCCGCCGCGTCGAGCCAGCCGGCCATCTGCGCATCGCCGAAACCGAGCCGCGCATGCGCGCCGTTGGTGCGCAGATCCTCGCGTTCGTGCGGCGCGAAATCCACCACCAGCAGTCGGCCGCCGGGGCCGAGCAGCCGCGCCGCCTCGGCCAGCGCGGCGCCGGGCTGCTGGGCATAATGCAGCACCTGGTGCAGGATCACGAGATCGGCCGAACGATCGGCGAGCGGCAGCGCATACATATCGCCCTGCCGCAGCTCGGCGCGGGCCAGCACGGCGGCCTCGTGCCGGGCGAGCTTGGCGCGCGCGAAGCGCAGCATCTCGGGGCTGCGATCAATGCCGGTGGCGGCCGAGGCGCCGGGGCCGAGCAGCTCGAGCATGCGGCCGGTGCCGGTGCCGATATCCACCAGCCGGCCGATCGGCTCCCCCGCCACCACGCCGCGGATCGCCGCCTCCACCTCCGCCTCGGCAACATGGAGCGAGCGGATCGCATCCCACTCGGCGGCATGGCTCTCGAAATAGCGCTCGGCGGCGGCGCCGCGCTCGGCACGGACCGCATCCAGCCGCGCCTTGTCGGCCTCCGCCTCGCCCGGACCGTTCGCCTCCCAGGCATCGATCGCGGCGAAGAGCGGCGCCACCACCGCCTCCGGCCCCAGCGCCAGGAACACCCAGCTGCCCTCGCGCCGGCGCTCCGCCAAGCCGGCATCGGCGAGGATCTTGACATGGCGCGACACGCGCGGCTGGCTCTGCCCCAGCACCTGCGCCAGCTCGCCCACCGACAATTCCATGGCGCGCAGCAGCGCCAGGATCCGCAATCGGGTAGGATCGGCGAGCGCGCGGAAGATGGCGAGACTGTCGGGCATCGGATAAGGATATAAGGATATCTTTATATCCGGTCAACGCTTGTCGGCCCGCATCGCGCATGGCAAGCGCAACCGACGCGCCCTTCGGGCGTACTGGATGCGTAATTAGGGGATCTCCGGATAATGCGCGCTCTTCTGTGTCTCCCGTTGGCGGCGCTGCTCGCCGGCTGCGCCACCACGGGCGGGACGCCCGGCGATCCCTATGAGAAGATCAACCGCAAGATGTGGGGCTTCGACCAGACGCTCGACCGCCATGTGATGAAGCCCGTCGCCTCGGGCTATCGCGCGGTGATGCCGGGCTTTCTGCGCCACGGCCTGTCCAACATGATCAACAATGTGTCCGAGCCCTTCTCGGCGATCAACGCGCTGCTCCAGGCCAAGCCGAAGCGCGCGCTCAATTCGCTCGGCCGCTTCGTGATCAACACCACGGTCGGCTTCGGCGGCTTCCGCGATGTCGCCTCGGACAATGGCTATAAGGAGACGCCCGAGGATCTCGGCCAGACCTTCGCCGTGTGGGGCGCCAAGAAAAGCACCTTCCTCGTCCTGCCTTTCCTCGGCCCCTCGACGATCCGCGACGGGCTCGGCTCGGTCGCCGCGCAATGGGTGGATCCGTACCGCATCGTCATCCGCAAGGAGCTGAGCTTCTGGCCGTCCTTCGCGGTCAATGCGTTCGAGCTGGTGGACGCGCGCGCCAATCTGATCGACAGCGGCGCCGACAGCCTGCTCGAAAGCAGCGCGGACAGCTATGCCGTGATGCGCTCGGCTTATCTCCAGCGCCGCGCCGCGCTGATCGCCGACCAGGACGCTGAATCCGCCGGCGGCGACGATGCGGCGCTCAACGCCGCGCTCGACGATCTCGGCCCGGATACGGGCGGCGACGCCAACGCCGCCGCGCCCGATCCTTCGGCCACGCCGCCGGCGCCGACGCTCGCCCCCGACCAGCCCACCGCCAGCCAGACCGGATCGGCTCCGAAACCGAACGAGCCCCGCTGACCGGGCAATACCGGCATTGCAAGTACCCTTGGGAATCGCTAGGCAACCAGCCGGCTTGGGGGCGACTTGCGTGGTACGCATCCGGCAAGCCGACCTATGTCCGTCATCAGGGAAGACATACTCATGAAGAAGACCATCGCGCTCCCGCTGATCGCCGCGCTCGCCATGGGCGCCGCCGCCTGCAGCAAGAAGGCCGAGGACAACAGCGCCGCGAACACCGAGGCTTCGGCCGACATGAACGCCGCCGCCACCGACGCCATCGCCGATGTCAACGCCGCCACCGAGAATGCGGCCGAGAATCTGGCGGTCGAGGCGGACAACGCCGTCGCCGGTGAGAACAGCGCCAACGCGATGTAATCCTCATCCGGGCGGGTCGCCGCCCGGACAGGCTTGCCGAACAGGCCGCGGCCGCCCGCCCGGGCGCCGCGGCTTTTTTTGTGCCGCGCGCCCCTCGCGTCCGGCACCGGTCAACCGGCCTTCAGGGCAGCGCTCGATCGGCATCGGGCAGGACGGGCGTGGTCGCGGGCGCGGCATCCGCCGCCGCCCCGCCCCGGCCCTCGTGCACCGCCACCAGCGCCGCCGCCAGATCGGCCTGGCGGAAGGGCTTGGCGAGCTGCGGCAGGCCGAGCGAGAGATCGCCGCCCGCATAGCCGGTGATGACCAGCACCGGGCAGTCCGGCCGCCGCCGCCGCGCCGCCTCGGCCAGTTGCGCGCCGTTCATGCGCGGCATCATATAATCGCTGACGATCACGTCGAAGCCGCCGGGCCGCTCAAGCAGCGCCAGCGCCTCGGCGCCGCTGCCCGCCTCCACCACGCGATGGCCGAGATCGCGCAGCATCTCCGCCGTGCCCGTGCGCACCAGATCCTCGTCGTCCACCAGCAGGATCGAGAGCGGCCGCCCGGCCGCACCCCCGGCCGCGGCGCGGCGCTCCGGCGCGGCGATGGTGGTGGCGGCGGCGACGGGCAGATACAGATCCGCGCGCGTGCCCGCGCCAGGGCGGCTGGTCAGCACGAAGGCGCCGCCCAGCTGCGCGGCGAGGCCATGCACCATCGACAGGCCGAGCCCGGTGCCCTTGCCGCGCTCCTTGGTGGAATAGAAAGGCTCGATCGCGCGCGCGAGCGTCGCCTCGTCCATGCCGGCGCCGGTATCGATCACGGCGATGCGCACATAGGCGCCGGGCGCGGCCGGGGTGCCTCCCGCCGCGATTTGGACCGGCTCGACCGCGACGGTGAGCAGCCCCCCCTCCGGCATCGCGTCGCGCGCATTGACGCAGAGATTGAGGATGGCCAGCTCGAGCTGGTTGGCATCGGCCAGCGCCGGCGGCAGATCGGCCGGCACCTCCAGCCGAAGCTCAATCAGGCCGCCGATCGAGCTGGCGATGAGATCGTGCATCCCGCTCACCAGCGCGCCCACCGGCACGGCGCGCGTTTCCAGCGCCTGGCGACGGGCGAATTGCAGCAGCCGCTGCACCAGCGTCTTGGCGCGGCCGGCCGATTGCAGCGCGCCATCGATCAGCCGGGCGGCGCGCGCATCGCCGCCATAGCGGCGCTCGAGAAGATCGAGCGCCCCCGTGATGGGCGTGAGGAGATTGTTGAAATCATGGGCGACGCCGCCGGTGAGCTGGCCGATCGTCTCCAGCTTCTGCGCCTCGTGCAGCTGCGCCAGCGCCGCCTCGCGCGCGCCCAGCGCGTCGGCGATCCGCCGCTCCAGCGTATCGTTCAGCTCGCGCAGCGCGATCTCCGCGCGCTTGCGCTCCGTCACGTCCTGGAAGATCACCGCCACTTCGCGGCGGCTGGTCGGCTCGACGCGGAACGCGGCCAGCTCGAGATGGCGGCGCGTCGCCACAAGCTCCCGCTCGAAGCGGATCGGTTCGCCGCGCACCAGCACGTCGCGATACAGGGCGATCCAGCCCTCGGCCTCGTCGGGCACCATCTCCCGCACCTTCTGCCCCACCACATTGGGGATGCCGGCATGGCGGGTATAGGCGGGATTGGCCTGGACATGGATATAGTCGCTCATCGGCCCGTGCGGACCGTCGAGAAACTCGATCACGCAAAAGCCCTCGTCCATCGTGTCGAACAGGGTGCGGAACCGCGCCTCGCTCTCGCGCAGCGCGATCAGCCGCGCGCGCGCGTCATATTGGCGGCGCCGCGCGCGGATGGCGGCGCGGGCGAGGCTGATCAGCGTGGTGGGGTGGAAGGGCCGCTCCAGAAAGGTGACGTTGCCGAGCAGATCGAGGTGCCGCGCGGCGGCGGGGTTGCGCTCCAGACCGCCGCCCCGGCGCGTGAGCAGGATGAAGGGCAGGTCCGACCATTCCTCCTGCGCGCGCACCCAGGAGGAGAGTGGCCGCAGATCGGCGGTGGCGATCGCCTCCTCCGTCACCACCACGAAACCCGCCCCGGCCGCCAGCGCGGCGAGCAGCGCCGGCAGGGTGGCGCAGGGTTCCGCCGCCAGCCCCGCCTCGGCGAGCATCGCCACCGCCACACCCGCATCGCGGCCGCGCGGGGCGAGCACCAGCGCTCGCTCGGACAGCGCGCCCGCGGTCACGCCTCGTCGCTGCGGAGCAGGTCCGCATCGCCCATCAGCTCGGGCACGCCGCGCAAAATGCCCTGAAAGGCGGTGAGCGGAAGCCCCAGCGTCACCCCCTTGGCGCCGATCTGATATTCGCGGATGCTGTTTTCGTGCGGGCCCATCCGCTTTTTAACGATGGAGATCGCCCGCCGGACCCGGCCCACCGCCTCGAAATAGCGGAGCAGCACCACCGTGTCGGCGAGGTAGGTGACATCCACCGGGCTCTTCATATCGCCCACCAGCCCGTGCTGGGCCACGGTGAGGAAGGTGGTGGCGCCCCGCCGGTTCAGATATTGCAGCAATTCGTGCAGGTGCAGCACCAGCGCTTGCTCGCCCGGCATGGCGGCCTGATAGCCATTGAGGCTGTCCACCACCACGGTGCGCGCGCCATGCTGCTCCACGCATGTGCGCACGCGCGCGGAGAATTCGCCCGGAGTCAGCTCCGCCGCGTCGATCTGCTCGAGCACCAGCGCGCCGCTCTCGACCATGGCGGCGAGATCGATGCCGAGACCGAGCGCGCGCTGCACCAGCAGCCCCAGCTCCTCGTCGAAGACGAACATCGCCGCGCGCTCGCCGCGCGCCACGGCCGTCTGCACGAAAGTGAGTGACAAGAGGCTTTTGCCCGTGCCCGCCGGCCCGAGCACCAGCACGCTGGAGCCGCGCTCGATACCGCCGCCGAGCAGCGCGTCGAGTTCCGGCTGCTCGGTGGTGAGCAGGTCGCGCGCGAAATCCCGTTTGAACTCGGCGGAGACGAGACGCGGGAAGACGCGCACCCCGCCGGTCTCGATGGTGAAATCATGATAGCCGCCACGAAAGCGCCGGCCGCGATATTTGATGATGCGCAACCGCCGCCGCTCCGCGCCATAATCGGGCGCCAGCTCCTCGAGCCGCAGCACGCCGTGGGCGACCGAATGCACCGTCTTGTCGTTGATGTCGGTGGTGAGATCGTCGAGCATCAGCACCGTCGCCCCGGTCTTGGCGAAATAATGCTTCAGTGCCAGCACCTGTCGCCGGTAGCGCAGCGAACTCTGCGCGAGCAGGCGGATCTCGGAGAGGCTGTCCAGCACCACCCGGTGCGGCTTCGCCCGCTCCAGCGCCTCGAAGATGCGGCGCGTCGTCTCGCCCAGTTCGAGATCGGAGGAATAGAGAAGGCTCTGCTGCTGCTCCTCGTCGAGCAGATTTTCGGGCGGGATCAACTCATAGACCTGAACGCCATCGAGCGCCCAGCCATGGCCGCGCGCACTGGCGCGGAGTTCATCCTCGGTCTCGGACAGGGTCACATAGAGGCAGCGCTCGCCCGCCGCCGCGCCGGTCAAGAGAAATTGCAGCGCCACCGTCGTCTTGCCGGTGCCGGGGCTGCCCTCCGCCAGGAAGGTGCGCCCCCGCTCGAGCCCGCCACGCAGCACATCGTCCAGGCCTTCGATCCCGGTTTGCGCATCACTAAGGGCTGGTTCTGGCACGCACGCTTCTCCTGCCCGCCCGCGGGAGCGGGAGGCGCGGCCCGTCCTAGCATGGCCGCAAGCCCGCGCCAGAGGGGATGGCGCCCGAAGCGGCCTCTGGCGCTCCTCGATGAGAGGCGCCGTGCCTGTATTAACCGTTTGTAAACCAATCCATCCTACGATGGGCGTATCCATGTCGGGGGCGACGAGGAGTGGTTCCGTGTCTCTGGCCGAACTTATGGCGCTCACACCGCGCGAACTTCAGGCGCAGATCGACGAGGCGCTGGACGCATCGGACACCGATTATCTGCTGCTTCTGCTGAACGAATGTCAGCGGCGGGGCGGCTCGGTGGAGATACTTATCTAATCCTGATTAAGATTTTCTAAACACGGCCTCGGCGATGCCCGGGCCGGCGCGGCCGGAGGCTCCGCGAGCCGAGTGCGCGCGGCGACCGGCCTCCGCCCCGCACCGCCCCGCGCGGGCCTGCTCGCGCGTATGGCCGTTACGCCCCCGCCCGCCGGGGCCCGCGCCGGCGCCCGCCGCCCCGCCGGCGAACGGAACGGCGCCCCCCGCTCTCGCGTTCTCCCGCTCCCTCAAGCAAGGACGCCGAGATGCCCGATATGCACAGCGGCATGACCGTATTGGTGGTGGAGGACGAACCCCTCGTCCGCATGATCAGTGCCGATGCCTTGGAGGAACATGGGTTCACCGTGATCGAAGCGGCCACGGCCGACGAAGCGATCCAACTGCTCAAGACCTGCCCCGATGTGCGCTTCGTCTTCTCCGATATTCGCATGCCCGGCAGCATGGACGGGATGGATCTCGCCCATTTCATCAACTCCACCTGGCCGCGCATCGGCATCTTGCTCACCTCGGGCGACACGCCCGTCTCGCCCGAGGCGCTCCCCGACGATAGCCGCTTCGTGCCCAAACCCTATCGGATCGAAGCCATGCTGGCCGAGCTGGACAAGGTGATCCAGGCCAAGCGCGCGCACGGCAAGGGCCCGGGCTGAGCGCCGCGCGCCGTGCCGCCGCGCGGGTGGCGCGGACGGCGGACCGGAGGGAAGCTTGAGCTGCCGCGGGCGAAGGGATGGCGGACCGGGGCGGAGGCTCGAACTTCCGCCGGCTAAGGACGGCGTGCCTAGACGGCGCAACGGCGCTGAGCCTCCGGACGCACCGGGCTAAGGAACGCCGCGCGGACGACGGACCGGCGGAAAGCCTGGAGCCGCCCGCCCGACGGGCGCGCGCCTCGACGCCGGACCGGCGCCTGGCCTCGGGGCGCCCGCGCGCGGACGGCGAACCGGGGCGGAGCGGCCGATCCGGAGCGAAGGCCGGGCGGGCGGCGGCGCTGGCGCGGCGATCGGCGGGTGGCGCGGCGCGCGGCCTTCTGGCGGCGGGCCGATCCGCGCGATCGAGGCTCGAGGCGGCCGCTCCGCTTGGGGGATCAGCGCGGGCATTTCGAGCACCTCGGGCGACGCGCGTCTCGCTCGGAACACGGCCCGACACTAGCCGCTTCCAGCGCCATTGCTATCGGATCGAAGCCATGGCGGGAGAGCCGGACACGGTCATCCAGGCGAAGCGCGCGCACCCCTCACCGGCTGAGCGCCGCGCGGGCCGTGCCGCCGCGTCGGCGATCGGGCGCCGCGCCACCGGTGCGACGCAGCGCCTCGCGAAACGGCGGAACGGCGCGGAGGTTCGAGCCGCCCCGCGCCACGGGACGCTGCGCGCGGACGGCGGACCGGCGGAAAGCCTGGAGTCGCCCGCGCGAGGGGCGCGCGCCTCGACGCCGAACCAGCGCCTGGCCTTGGGGCGCCCGCGCGCGGACGGCGCGCCGGGGCGGAGCGGCCGATCCGGAGCGAAAGCCGTGCGGGCGGCGGCGCTGGCGGGGCGATCGGCGGGTGGCGCGGCGCGCGTCCGTCCGGTGGGGGGCGATCCGCGCGATCGAGGCCGAGGCGGCCGCTCCGCTCGGGCGATCAGCGCGGGCGTTCCGGTGCGCGGCCGTGCGGCAGCGGGGCGGGTGGCGGCATGGCGCCGAGATTGCGGACGGTGACATCGGTCGGGATGCAGCCGGGCAGTTCCAGGGGCAGCAGCATCGCATAGAGGCAATCATCCACCGCAGCATCTTCGACGGGGCCGATACAGGCGGTGATCTCCTCGGGAGTCAGGCCCGCCGCCAGCAAGCGCTGATAGGCCGCGCGCCACAGGGCGGCGCGATCGCGCACCGCGATGTGCAGCAGGACATCGGCATGGACATCGCCCGATTCATGGCTGAACGGGTTTCTGAAGTTCCCCGGATCAGGAAATATGCCCATCATCTCTCTCCGAGGCGCAGGAGGGGCGCGTGCTGCCGAAGCGTCGCGCATAGGCATCATGCCCGATCATCGCCCTGCCCCGGCCTGCTCCGATGCTCCGCCCGCCTTCGCACCCCCTGCCGCGACGCCCATGACATGCCGCGACGCCGAACATATCCCGTGACGCCTATCGGATCCCGCGACGCCGAACATGCTCCGTGACGCCGCATGCGCCGCGACGCCGAACATGCTCCATGACGCCGAACATGCCCCGTGGCGCCGTTCAAACCCCGCGACGCGAACCGGCGGATTGCCAGGATTATGATCGATCAAATCAGCGGCCATCGACCTGTCAGGCCGCCTACTCGCCGGATCTACCACGCACCGGATCGCACGCCGGATCGGAACGTCCACTCGACACCCGCACCACTGGAAACGCCGCCCCACTCGAAACGCGCCCCACGCGAGACGCCGCCCCGTTCGAGACGCCGCCCCATTCGAGAGGCCGCCTCGTTCGACGGTCGCCCAGTCGACGATCGCACACGCAACGGGTCATCCACTCAACGGGCCGTCCACGCAACGAGCCGTCCACGCAACGAGCCGTCCACGCAACGAGCCGTCCACGCAACGAGCCGTCCACGCAATCGGGCGGCCCACTCAATCGGGCCGCCTTACTCGACAGGCGGCTCACTCATCGATCCGCTCACGCGATCGACCGAGGTCGAGCCGCCCCGTGAACCGCCGATCCTGATGCACTTTTGGTCCTAAACGGTCGGATCTGGATTGCAGAGCTAGGGATAAGCGCAGAACGCCCCTGGTAATCTCCACAGGCGTTCGTCGACGCTTGCGAAAGGGGCCGGGATGCGCGGGCATCCCGGCCATAACGGCCATCCGGGGCAGGATGGCCGCCCCTCATTTTTACTTGAACAGCGAGAGAATGGTCTGCGGGGTCTGGTTGGCGATGCCGAGCGCCTGGACGCCCAGCTGCTGCTTGACCTGCAGCGCCTGGATGTTGGCGGATTCCTTCGCCATATCCGCATCGACCAGGTTGCCGATGCCCGAGGTGACCGTGTCGGACAGCTTGCTGACGAAGGTCAGCTGCGTCTCGATCTGGCGCGCGGCGGCGCCGAGATCGCCCAGCACCGCCTTGAAGGCCTGCTGCGTATCGGCGACCAGCTTCACCGCTTCGGTAGCGTTGCTGTTCGTCGCGCCGACCGTGCTCGAGTCGACCAGCTTGGTCTCGTCGCTGAACTTGATCGCGCCCGTGGCGGTGGCCGTTGTCGCCGCGACTTCGAGGCCCTGGTTGGTGACCTTGATCGTCTGCGGAACGAAGGCGGTGGCATCCGACGAGCGGATCGAGGTCAGCGCCGACACGTCACCGCCCGCCTTCTTGAGCAGGTTGGTGCCGTTGAATTCGGCCGAGTCGATGATCGTCTTGATCGTTTCCTTGTACTTCTGGAAGTCCTTGTCCAGAATGTCGCGGTCGTCCTTGGACTTGCTCGGATCGGCGGCCTCCTTGGCCTTGGTGGCCATGGTGCTCAGGATCTCGTTGATCTGCTCGGCGCCGGACACGGCGACGTCCAGCACGCTCTTGCCATTGTTGAGCGAGTTGGTGACGGCCTTCATGTCGCTCACGTCGCCGCGCAGCTTCTGCGCGATGACATAGGTCGAGGAATCGTCCTTGGTGGAAGCGACATTGAGGCCGGTGTTGATGCGGGCCTGGGTGGTCTGAAGCTGCTTGCTGGTCGCGTTCAGCGTCTGCAGCGCGGCCATCGCGCCGACATTGGTGTTGATCGTCATGCCCATGGAAATATCCTTCTCGGAAACGAAGCCGTTTCTTCGGCCTGGACCAGAAGCGCTGATCCCCGATGGCGCGGAATAGACGCCACACCCTATTATGGGACGCGAGAGAGGATCAGCGTCGAGTGAGGGACTATTTTTTCCGGCGTCGGGGATTTCTTTAGCACGCGTCGGCCGCGCTTTAAAAGAAAAGGGCCGGAGCATGGCGCCGTCCTGCGCCTCGCTCCGACCCGCACGACGGCTTGGTCGACTAGAGATAGTCTGCCAGAGAAACACTGTTTACCATTCTGAACGCGGCGAGCGAGGATTTATACATAGCATCCCGCGTGGTGATCTCCATGGAGAGCGCGCCATCGTCCGCATCTTCCATGTCGCTCAGCGCCTTGGTGAGCAGGTCGGAGCGCTCCGCCAGATGCGACACGATGTCGTCCACCCGCGCCTGGCTGTTGCCGTTATTGGCGTCGGCGGTGCGGAGCAGCTTCAGCCCGTCGTCGATCGCGACCCTGGCCTGGCCCATCTTGTCGAGCTGTTCCCTGGTGGCCTTGCCGTCGGGTCCGACCGGACCCAATGTCGCGAGAATCTTGAACGCGGTGGCGAAAGGCTGGCCGAAATCGCTGGCGACGATGCCATAGCGCATCTCATAGCCGTCCGACAGCCGCGCGCTGCGGCGGAAATCATCGTTGGCGAAGAGGGTGGCGGGATCGATCGTCGCCATGTCGGACAGCCTATTGGGGCCGAGCGGCGGCGTATCGGTACGGCCGCCCGCGAAGATGAGCGTGCCGTCATCGGCCGCGTTGATCGACTCCCGGAACCGACCAAAGGCCGCCTCGGCCTCGCTCATGATGCTCTGGATGTCGCCCGTTCCGATCCCCTTGAGCAAGACGGTGCGCAAGCTGCTCGCCGCCGTGTCGATCTCGCCCAGTCGCGTCTTGTACAGCGCCAGCGCGGTGTCGACGCGATCCAGCACCACCTTCTGCCCCTCATATTGCGCGAGCAGCGTGCGCGTGGCGAGATTGCGCCCCGTGTCCGCCCCGAGTTCGGCGAAGCTGGAGAGGCGCTTGCCCGAAGCCTTGCGCATCGTCGCATCCTGAAGCGCGTTGCCCTGATCGACCAGCAGGTCACGCATCGCCGCCTGCATCGGGAGTGTCGCGATCCTGATCATGATCTCTTCTCACTTCACCATGTTGACGAGGGTCTCGTACATTTCGGCGGCCACCGTCACGATCCGCGCCGAAGCGGCGTAGCTCTTCTGGAGTTCCACCAGCAGCGCCAATTCTTCGTCCTTGTTCACGCCCGAAAAATTGTCCCGGCGGCTCATCGCGTCGGTCAGGCGGGCGGTGGAAGCCTTTTCGGCGGCGCTGGCGGCGGCGGCACCGCTCGCGATATCCGCCACCATCTGGCTCAGATAGGCGCTGATGTTCGCCTTGCCGCGGCGGCCGAGATCGATGGCCGCGCCCAGGCCCTGAGCAAAGGCCTTGGCACCCGTCACATCGCCCGGCGCCACGGCCTTTTCGCCGACCCCGGCATCGGCATTGGCGCGCGCCATGGGCAGGCGCCTGGGATTCTCGATCAGGCTCGGCGAAACGGCGGCATCGTCGAGGCCGCTCCCCTGATTGCCCAGCCCCGACCATTGCGAGAAGCTGATGCCGGTGCCCAGTCGATCGGTCGTATCCGCGCTTATCGACAGGCTGAGGCCGGAATTGGCATCCCTGGGCGCGAACCGGATCCGGCCGCGATCATCCAGGCCGAACTGGCCCGCCTGGCCGAGCGGGCTCGCATTGAGTTCGGCGACGAGATCCGCGACCGTATCGCCCCGGCTCCCGGTCAGCGTATAGCGGCCGACGCTCCGGCCGGTCGGGTCGCGCAGCGTCAGGCCGACGCTTTCGCCGCGCCCGAACCCATGTTTGTCCGTACCGGCGAGGCCGATCGGGGCGCCCGGCGCGGTCGGGCTGCGGATGAGATCGTTGAGGCCGAAAAAGGCGGAGAAGCCGAGCCCGGCGCGGCTGGCGCCCCTTTGTCCGTTCTGCGCGATCGAAACGCCGTTGGCGGCGTCGGTCGATGTGATCGTCAGCACGCCCGTGTCGAGCGAGGCGGTGCCCGCGCCGCCCAGGCCTCTGTTGATGGCGTCGAGCATGTCCTGAACGCTGGCGTTGCGGCCGAGCGCGTCGAAATCGAGGCGCGCGGACGCCGTCACCGTGCCATCGGCCTTGAGGATGGCGATGGCGGCGCCGCCCGAAAAGCCGAGCGTGTCGGTGGCGACCAGCCCGGTCCGGCGGCCGGTGAGGCTGGGCGGCGGCGGCACCGCCGTGCCGGCGTTGGAAACGGTGTTGAGCGTTTCGGTAAGGCTGGCGAACAGCCCTTCCAGATCATCCTCGGCCTTGGGCAGGATGCGGTCGCGCATCTCGATCTGCGCGCCGAGCTTGCCGCCGATGGTGGTGGAGGCGATGGTCTCGCCGGTCGCAGCGCCGGGCTTGCCGTCGACCCCCACGACACGGATCGCCATCTCGCCCGTACCGGGCTCGGGCGGATCGATCTGCCGGCGCCGCTGGTCCAGCAAAGTGATGCCGCTGATCGTGTCGATGCTCACCCGGCCATCGGCCTGATCGGTGGCGCGGACCGAGATCAGGCCGCTCAGCTCCTGGAGCGCCGCCATGCGCTGATCGATCAGGCCGGACTCGCGATTGGCCGGGCCGAGCCGCGCGATATCCGTGTTGAGGCCGTCGATCTGCGTGAGCAGCGCGTTGACGCGCGCCGCGCTTTCCGCCGCCGACGCGCTGGTCTCGTCGCGCATCGCGCGAAGATCGTCGCGCGCGCCGCGGATCGCGTCGATCGTGCTGCTGACCTCGCCGAGAAAGGCGCTGACCGCCTCGGTGGGATCGCTCAGCCCGCCCATCTTGGTGGCGGCCTTGACGATTCCCGTCAGCCGGCTGGGCAGGCCGCCCGACGCGCCGGGCTTGCCGAACAGGCTTTGCAGCCGATCATAGTAATCGGCGAGCGATTTGTTGCGGCCGGCATCGCCGCCGCGCGCATAGACGGCGCCTTCCAGATAGCGGTCCGCGATGCGCTGGATATCGGCGACGTCGACGCCCGTCACCTCGCCGGCGGTGACCGCGCTCGTCATCGTGGTGCGACGCCGGGCATAACCCGGCGTCACCACGTTGGAGATGTTGTTGGCGGTCGTCCGGATCGCCGCCTGGGTCGCGTTGAGGCCGCTGATCGCGGACGAGAGGATCTGGTAGATCGACACGGTGGAGCCCTCCTGGCCGCGCGCGCCCGGATCAGCGCTTGAGCGCGCTCAGCTCCTGCAGCATCTCGTCCACCGTCGTGATGATCTTGGACGAGGCGCTATAGGCGCGTTGGAAGCGGATCATGTTGCTGAATTCTTCCGCCAAGTCCGTGGTCGAGGCCTCGAGCTGGCCGCCCCAGATCTTGCCGGCGCCCTCGCCCGCGGGCTCGATCGAGGGCGAGCCCGATTCGATCGCGTCCTGATAGGCATTGCCGTTGAGCCGCGTCAGCCCATCGGCATTCTGGAAAGCCGCCAGCGGCACCTTGAAAATGTCGCGCGCGCTGCCGCCCTCGAAAAAGACCGTGACGATGCCTTTCTGCGAGACCTGGACCTTGGTGATCTCCGAGAGCTTGCCGCCGTCCACCGAATAGGCGCCGATCTTCGATACGTCGGCGATCTGCTTCCAGACATTGTCGGTGCCGCCGAAAGGCATGGTGATCTTGACCGAACCCGCGCCATTGGCCCATTTCGGGGTGAAGCCGTCCAGCACGGCCCTGTCGCTGGCGGTCGGGTCCAGCTTGCCGTCGCCATCGAAGACCAGCTTGCCCGAGGCGAGCAGGCCATTGGCCTGGCTGGCATCGACTTCGCCCGCCTTGCCATAGATTTCCGCCTGCCACGTGTTCGGCCCCGTCTTGATGAAGCCGAAGGTCACGTCGTGCGGATTGCCCTGCGCGTCATAGACGAGCTTGGACTGGGAATATTGGGGCTTCACCGTGCCCTGGGCCATGGCGCCGGCGCTGTAGGCGGGCGTGCCGGCATAGGGATCCAGCCGGGAATCGAGGTTCAGCTGCATCGTCAGCCTGCGCGTCGGATCGGCCGAACCGAGCAGGCCGTTGAGATTGACGGTGCGCAGGCTCTCCAGGCCGCTGCCTGCGGCATTGCCGTCCGCGTCGAGCGGCCAGCCCTGCAGATAATAGCCCGCCGCGTTGACGAGATTGCCAAGCTGGTCGGCGAAGAAATTGCCCGCCCGCGTATAGGCCACGTCCTTGCTGTCCGGCTGCGGGCGGACGATGAAGAAGCCCTTCCCCTCAATGCCGAGATCGGTGGTGCGGCTGCCGGCGTTGAGCGTGCCGGCGCGCGAGATCGCGGCCTTGGTAACGAGGCTGACGCCGCCCGCCGAATAGCTGGAGCGGCTGTTGCCCCCGGTCACCATCGTCGCGAAATCGGCCTTGCTGCCCTTGAAGCCGACCGTGTTCACGTTGACGATGTTGTCCGCCACCGTCGCCATCGCGCCGGATTGCGCGCCGAGCCCGGAAACACCAGCATTAAGAGCGGAATAGAGGCTCATACTTGTCTCCAACTAATCATCTGCGCAGCGCAGCGTCGGCAGCGCCGGGCGGCGCCTGCTTTATTGTAGAGCGAGCGATGCGCCGGCCCAATATAGGCATTATTTTCCTAGCCTGCTTTCGTACAGACCGGCGCCGGACCGTCTATAAACGGGCAGGAAGGAGGCGGCGATGCTGCGGATCGGGTTGCGCGACGGCGAGCGCGTGATCATCAACGGCGCGGTGCTGCGCGCGCAGGGCCGCGTGACGCTGGCGGTGGAGACGGCGAGCGCGGTGCTGCGCGGCCGCGACGTGATGCGCGCCGAGGAGGCCAACACGCCGGCGCGGCGGCTCTATTTCGCCTGCATGATGGCCTATATCGAACCCGAGGCGGCGGATCGGCACCGCCAGGCCATCGCCGCGCGCGCGGGCGAACTCTTCGCCGCGCTCGCCCATCCCGAGATGCGCGCCGCCTGTCTGGCGGTGATCGGGCATGGCGGCGCCGGCGATTTCTACGCCGCGCTCGCCGAATGCCGGCGCCTCGTCCAGTATGAGGGCGAGCTTCTGGCGCCGGGCGATGCCGCCTGATGCCGCTGATGCTGCCCCTGTCCACCGCCGTCGCGGGGCTGCGCGCCCGGCCGCTGGATCAGCGCTACGGGCGCGTGGTGGCGGTGCGCGGCAGCCTGATCGAGGTGGAGGGGCTCAGCGGCGCCGCGCAGATCGGCGCGCGCGTGACGGTGGCCACCGCGGCCGGACCGATCGAGGCCGAGGTGACGGGGCTGGACCGGGGCATCGCGCACTGCCTGCCCTTTCGCGATCCGCAGGGGGTGGCGGCGGGCGCGCGCGCCGATCTCGCGGCGGAACAGCTCGCGCTGCGGCCCTCCTCCGCCTGGCTCGGCCGCATCATCGACGGGCTCGGCCGTCCGGCGGACCAGCGCGGCCCGCTGCTGCTCGGCGCGCAGACGCGCGCGATCCGCGCCGCGCCCCCGCCCGCGTCGCGGCGCGCGCGCATCGGCGCGCGGATCGAGACGGGGGTGGCGGCGCTGGATCTGTTCGCGCCGCTCTGCATCGGCCAGCGGCTGGGCCTGTTCGCGGGCTCCGGCGTCGGCAAGTCGACGCTGCTGGCGATGCTGGCGCGCTGGGCCGAATGCGATGTGGCGGTGATCGGCCTGATCGGCGAGCGCGGGCGCGAGGTGCAGGAATTCGTGCAGGACGATCTCGGCGCCGACGGGCTGGCGCGGAGCGTGGTGGTGGTCGCCACGTCCGACGAGCCCGCGCTGATGCGGCGCCAGGCGGCGTGGACCACGCTGGCGGTAGCGGAGCATTTCCGCGATCAGGGGCTGCGCGTGCTGTGCCTGATCGACAGCGTCACCCGCTTCGCCATGGCGCAGCGCGAGATCGGCCTCGCCAGCGGCGAGCCGCCCGCCACCAAGGGCTATACGCCCACCGTCTTCGCCGAGCTGCCGCGGCTGCTCGAGCGCGCCGGCCCGGGCGCCGAAGGATCGGGCGCGATCACCGGCGTCTTCACCGTGCTGGTCGATGGCGACGATCATAACGAGCCCGTCGCCGATGCCGTGCGCGGCATATTGGACGGGCATATCGTCCTCAGCCGGCGCATCGCCGAACAGGGCCGCTACCCCGCCGTGGACGTGCTCCGCTCGCTCTCGCGCAGCCTGCCCCAGGCGCTGCGGATCGAGGAGAATGAGCTGCGCCTCTCCGCCCGGCGCGAACTCTCCATCTATGGCGATATGGAGGATATGATCCGGCTCGGCGCCTATAAGCAGGGCGCCAACCCCGCGGTGGACCGCGCCGCCGCCCTCACCCCCCGGATCGAGGCGCTGCTCTGCCAGACCAAGGACGCGCGCGCCAGCGCCGCCCGGGGCTTCGCCCAACTCGCGGACATTCTCGCGACCTGAGAGGATCCATCATGCGCACCCCTTACGACACGCTGATCCGGCTCGGCGAGCGCGGCCTGGACGAGATGCGCCGCGCCATCCTGGCCGAGGTGGCCGAGCGGGCGACGCTGGAGCGGCGGCGCGCGCAGCTGGAAGGCCATATGCGCGAGGCGGAAGCCTGCGCGACCGACGCCGTTTTGATCGATTCCCACCTCTATTTGGCCCGAATGCGTGCGGAAAAGGCCGATTTGGCGGCCGCGCGGGACGGTATCGACGCGCGTTTGTCCGCCTTGCGCGACGGCGCGCGCGATGCGCTCGGCCAGCTCGCCGCCACGCGCAGCGCCGCCGCCGATTTCCGCGCCGCGCGTCACGCCGAGGCGGCGCGGCGCGAGCATCGGGTGATCGACGATCTGAGCGGCGCGCGCCACGCGCGGAGCCTGATCGGCCGCGCATGACGATCGCCGCCGCCCAGCTGCGCGCGCTCGCGCCCCAGGCCCGCGCCGCGCTGCTGCTGGAGGCGGCGCGGGCGCCGTTGGCGAGGCCGCTGTGGCAGGCGGCGCTGGGCGAGGCCGCGCCGGATGCGCCGGCCTCGGCCATCGGCGCGGCGCCGGCGCTCGCCAAAACCGGGCTGGAAGCGCTGCTCGATCTCGCCACGGCGGCGCCGGGCCTGCCGCCGCCCGCGCCCGCGCCGGCGCCGGCGCGCGTCGCCAGCGCCGCGCCGGGGCCGCTTTCCCGCGAGGACCGCCCGGCCATTCCCGAAGCCTATGCGGCGATGGTGCGCGAGGCGGCGCAGCGCACCGGCCTGCCCGCCGCCACCCTCGCCGCCATCATCGGCGCCGAGGCGGGCGATGGCGCGGGCGGGTGGCGGCCGCTGGCGCGCAACCCGCGCTCCTCGGCCGCCGGGCTGGGCCAGTTCCTCGCCGGCACCTGGTTGCGCGTGGCGGCGGATCCCGGCAGCTGGCTGCACCGCCGCGCCGCCGCCGAAGGCTGGCTGACGACGGACGGCCATGTGCGCGCGGAGGCGCGCGGCGCATTGCTCGCGCTGCGCTACGATCCTCGCGCGGCGATCGAGACGGTCGCCGATCATGCGGTGGCAAATCTTGCCGCGCTCGACTCCGCCAATCTGGCCGGCGTCGCCGTCGCGGCGCGCACCCGGGCCGCCTATCTCGCGCATCAGCTCGGCGCGCGCGGCGCCATCCGCTTCCTTGAAGGCGGGGCCGCGCCCGATCCCGGCCGCCTGCTTGCCGCGCAGATCGGCCCCGCCGCCGCCGCACGCGCGATCGCCGCCGCCGGCGGCGCCGCCGCCGCGCATCGCGCCTGGCTTCTCGGCTTCTGCGACGCACATCTGCCGCCGGTCACCCGCGCCTGATCCGACCGCCCGATCGCGGTACGCCGCCCAAGTCGGCAGATCCTTCCGGCTTATAGGAATATATTGCAGAAACGCTTTATAGGAATTAACCATTGGTTAGTCTTTGACGGCCAAATCTGCCCAGCAACGGCGCGCCAGGGCCGGCGTGCCGATCAGTGATCGGGGGCATGATCATGTCGAAAACCACGGTGGCGATCGAAGATGCGGTGACCAGCCTGCGCGCGGCCAAGGAGGCGCACGGTCCCGCGCCCAGCCCCCGTCAAAGGCTTGCGGAAGATCGGCTGTTCGCGCGGATCCTGACGCTGCTCGCGCCGCGTATCCGGCACTTCATCCGGCAATATGGGCTGGGCGGCCATTGGGAGGATGCCGAACAGGTCTGCGCCATCGCCGTGCATCGCGCGATCGAGACCTATGATCCGGAACGCGCGCGCTTCACCACCTTCGTCAACTGGCTGATCCGGGGCGAGCTGCAGGGCCTGCGCTTCCGGCTGATGACGGACCAGCGCCCCTCGGCGCGCAAGGTGGCGGCCACCACCGTCTCGCTGCATGCGCTGACGCAGACCAGCGACGATGCCGGCCCGGGTGAGTTGCTGATCGAGGATGAGGAGGCGCTCGCCCAGACCGAGGCGGACGCTTCCGCCTATCTGGCGGACAACGCCATGCGGGCCATGATCGACAGCTATGTCGCCCATCTCCGCGCGATCGGCATCGCCCAGCTCAGCCGCCGCCCGCGCCGCCCGGGCACCACCCCGCCCACGGAGAAACGGCCAAGGCTGAAGGTGAACAGCATCGATCCGGAAGAATTGCGCCAACTCGAGGAGCGGCTGCACCGCAACCGCGCGCTGGTCGAGCAGCGTATCTTCGAGCTCAGCCCGATCGAGAAGAGCGAGGAGGATGGCGCGATTACCAAGGAGCGGATGCGCCAGATCGCCAAGCGGGCGGCGCGCACCATCGCCACCATCGCCCAGCAGGATCCCCGTTTCGCCATCATGGTGGACAGCGCCACGCCGCCCGCGCCCGATCAGCATCAAAGCCCCGCCCCGGCCGCTCCGCCCCAGCGGCCGGGCGCGCCGCGCGGCCGCGACCCCGCGCCCGAAGACCATGCCGTGCGCCTCTGCGAGGGCGACGCGGGCGAGCGGACGAGCCGGGCGCTGCATTAAAGCCGACGCGCGCTTAGCGAAGCGCTTGGCTTATACGGGCGGATCGATCACATCAGGAGAAAGGCGGCGCGATCCCGCGCGTGGGAAGGGTAAGACACTGTCCGGCGAGGCTTTGGGTGATCCCTATCGATCCTTGGTCTTCCCCAATGCGATCCGCCGCGCGCGGCGGGCGGCGGGCTTCGCCACGCTGCTCGCGCTGGCGGCGCACCTGCCCGACCTCGCCTATATCCGCCTCTCCAAGATCGAACGCGGCGAGATTTTCGCCAAGCCCGAGGAAGTCCGCGCGATCGCGGCGGTGCTTGCGCTCCCGCCCGAGCGTCTGCTGATCGACATCGACGCGCCCGATTTCGATATCGCCGCCTGGGCGGCCGAGTTGCGCGATTGGCATCCGGCACCGCCGGACGAGGATCGCTTCGCCATCCTGCTCGGCGCGGCGGTGCGGGCGCTCCGCGCGCGCGCGCCGGGCCTCACCATCGCCGCGATCGAGGCGCGCCACCATATTCCGCCGGTGATGCTGTCGCGCGTCGAGGCGGCGATGAAGCCGTTCGGCCGCTGGCATCCGGGGCTGCGCGCGGCTTTGTGCGATCTTCTGGGGGTGGCGGACGAAGCCGCGCTGCGCGCGCATGTGGAGGCGCTGGCGGAGACGGACGCGCTCGCGCCCTTCATCGCCGCGATCGCCGCGCCCGAGATCCGGATCGCCAAGACGCACGCGCGCGTGGCCGCCCTGCGCCTGGCGCTGACCGGCGCCGCGTCCGCGCCGGCGCGCCGGCCGCCGCCACCGCGCCGCGACCCGCCATCGCCGCCCCCCGCGCGCGCGGTGGATCCAGCCCCCGCCGATCGCGAGATGCGGGCGGTGCCGCTTCTGCCCGTGTTCGGAACGCCGCGCGCGGACGGGCTGATCGGGCGCACCCCGCTGGGCCAGTGGGTCGAGGCGCCGAGCGTGGCGGGGCCGCGCGCCTATGGCTTGCGCTCGGATCGGCAAAGCCTCGGCCTGGGCCTGCCGGCGGGCGCGATCCTGATCGTCGATCCGGATCGCTTTCCCGCACCGGGCACGCTCGCCGTGCTGCGCGAGGCGGAGGGAATGCGGCTGCTCGCCATCGGGCTGGATCGCGAAGGCCAGATGCGGGGCCATAGCGTAAACCCGCCGCGCGATATCGCGATCGACGCCTGCGATCCCGCCGATCTCGCCACCGTGATCGCCGCGCGCTTCTGATCCCCCGCCGCCGGCACGGCGAACCGGGCGCTAGAAGCGGTTGTTGAAGGAGATGGGGGGCATCTCGGTGGGCGGCGCCATGTCGCCATCGGCGCCGTAGATGAACCGGTTGCGGTTGCTGAGCCGGCGCGCCTCGTTGGTCATCGCCTGGATCAGTTCGCCGGTCAGCTCGAGCCGGCGGCGCAACAGCGTCGCATTGGCATCGGAGGCCTCGCACAGCGCCTCCACCGCGGGCAGGAAGCGCGCCCGGTCCGCCTCGTCCAGCGCCTGCGCCCAGCCCGGCGCCTCGCGGTCGCGCCGGGCGAGTTCGCTCTCCACGATGCCGATCAGGCGATGCTTCACCCGCACCAGCTCGCGCAGCTCGGCCGATCGGCCATGCGCCTCGATCACCTCGGTCTCCTCGCGGATCACCAGGGTCAACGAGTGCATCAGCTCGATCAATTCAGCGACCATCGCCGCGCCCCTCCTGCAGCTTCATGATCTGATCGGCGACGGCGGGCGCGAGGCCGATGCCGCCGCGTACCGCCACGGCGCGTCCCAGCTCCTCCGCCAGCAGCCCGCGCATCATCTCCTCGGCCTGGCCGCCATCGAAGCCGGTATTGGTCGCCACCGTCTCCATCATCGGCTTGAACATCTGGCCGAGCAGCACCGCCTCGAACTCCCGCGCGGTCTGCCGCACCCGGTCCGGCGGCGCGGCGGTGGAGGCGGCGGGCGGGCCGGGCGGCGGCGCGGAAGAACCGTCGATCATTGCACCTCGATCTCGGCCTGGAGCGCGCCGGCCGTGCGCAGCGCCTGCAAGATGGTGATGAGATCGCGCGGGCTCACGCCGAGCGCGTTGAGCCCGGTGACGAGATCGCGCAGCGAGGCGCCGCCGCCCAGGGTGGCGAGCGATCGGCCGCCGCCATCGTCCACGGAGATGGCGGTGCGCGGCAGCACCACCGTGCCGCCGGCGGAAAAGGGCCCGGGCTGCGAGGCGACGGGACTCTCGCTGACCGAGATGGTGAGGCCGCCCTGCGCGATCGCCACCGGGCTGATCCGCACATCGGCGCCCATCACCACCGTGCCGGCGGCCTCGTTGATCACCACCCGCGCCAGCTGATCCACCTCCACCGGCAGGTTTTCGGTGCGCGCCACGATCGCCATCGCGCTGTCGCCCGCGCCGCGCGGCACGATCTGGACCGTGCTCGGGTCCAGCACCTCGGCGACGCCGGGCACCGCCCCGTTGATCGCGCGCGCCACGCGATAGGCGGTCGTGAAATCGGGGTTGCGCAGCGCGAGCTTGAGCGCGCCCGCCGAAAGCAGCGCATAGGGCACCTCGCGCTCCACCAGCGCGCCCCCCGCGATCCGCGCCGAGGTGGCGACGCCACGCGTCACGCTCGCCGCCTGGCCCTGCGCCTTGAAGCCGGACACCGCGACCGGCCCCTGCGCCACGGCGTAGATCTCGCCGTCCAGCGCGTGCAGCGAGGTGGCGATGAGCACCCCGCCCTGCAGGCTGGTGGCATCGCCGAGCGAGCCGATCTGCACGTCGACGCGCGAACCGATGCGCGCGAAGGGCGGCAAGGTCGCCGTGACGGAGACGGCGGCGACATTCTGCGTGCGCATCTGCGCGCCACGAATGTTCACGCCCAGCCGTTCCAGCATGGCCTGGAGCGATTCCTCGGTGAAGGGCACGTTGCGGATGCGATCGCCCGTGCCCGCCAGCCCCACCACCAGGCCATAGCCGACCAGCTGGTTGGGCCGCACATTCTCGACATCGACAATGTCCTTGATCCGCGACAGGGCGGTGGCGCAGGCCGGCGTGGCGACGAGCAGCGCGCAGGCCAAGGCGAGGCCGTGGGCGATCTGGCGCAGCACGGAGGAGAGGCGGAGCAGCATCGCCTTTCCTATAGGAAGGCGCGCCCCCGGCGCGGCGACGCGGACGCCAGATTTTCACCGCCGCTCATCCCGCGCGGCGCGCCAGCCGCAGCACATAGCCGATGATCTCGGCGACCGCCGCATAATGTTCGGCCGGGATCGGCCGATCCACTTCGGCCGAGGCATAAAGCGCACGCGCCAGCGCCGGGCTTTCGACGATCGGCACCTTGGCCTCGGTCGCGATCGCGCGGATGCGCAGCGCCACCGCGTCCACGCCCTTGGCCAGCACCAGCGGCGCGGGCGTCTCGCCATGGCGATAATCGAGCGCGACCGCATAATGGGTGGGGTTGGTGACGATCACGGCGGCGCGCGGCACCGCCGCCCTGATCCGCTGGCGGCTGCGGGACTGGGCGATGGCGCGGATGCGCGCCTTGATCTTGGGATCGCCCTCGTTGTTCTTGAACTCGTCGCGCACCTCCCGCAGCGTCATCCGCATGCGGCGCAGAAAGGCGCGCCGCTGGTAGAGGAGATCGGCCGCCGCCAGCGCCAGCGTCACCAGCAGCACCGTCTTGACCATGGCGCGCACCAGCGTCACCAGCGCCGCCACGATCCGGCCTGGGCCGGATCCGATCAGATCGCCAAAGCCGATCGCGCGCGGCCACGCCACCCACAAAGCGGCCCCGGCGATCAGCGCGAACTTGGCGAGCGTCTTGGCGAATTCGATCAGCGCGGCGGGGCCGAACACCCGCTTCAGTCCCGAAGCGGGCGAAAGCCGGGACCAGCGCGGCGCGAGCCGGTTCCAGTGCAGGCCCGGCCGCCCCTGCACCAGCCCCGCCACCACCGGCATCGCCAGCACCAGCGCGCCGAGCGGCAGCAGGCCGCGGCCCAGCCCGGCTGCCAGGCCGGCGGCGAGCGCGCGCAGCCCCTGCTCGTCGAGCGGATAGTCGGCCGCGCCGCTCCAGATCCGGGTCGCGGCGGCGCCGAAGGCGCGACAGGCGCGCGCGCCGATCCAGCCCATCATCAGCAGGAGCGCGGCGAACAGGGCGGCGTGGCGCACCTCGCCCGAGACCGGCCCCTCGCCGCGCCTATAGGCCTGGTCGAGCCGGCGCTGGGTGGGGCTTTCGGTCTTCTCGCCGGTCTCGGCCATGTCACGCGATCCCCAGGCCGGCGAGGATCGCCGCCATGCCGTTGGCGAAGGTGGTGAGCATCGCGCCGATCACCGTGCCGAGCAGGCCGAGCCCGAGCATAATGGCCAGCGGCTGGGCGATGAAGAAGATCTGGATGGCCGGCGCCATGCGCGCCGCGAAGCCCAGCATGATATTGAACACCATGGCGTAGAGCAGCATCGGCGCGGCCATGCTCAGCGCCAGCGCGGTCGCCTCGCCGCAGCCCGTCACCGCCAGCCGCGCGAAATCCGCCGCCGGCGGCATCGCGCCCGGCGGAAAGGCCGCATAGGAGCGCAGCAGCGCGGCGATCCAGTGATGATGCTGATCGAGAGCGAGGCACAGCATGGCGGCGGCGAGGCTGGCGAAGCGGGCGAGCAGCGGCGCCTGGCCGCCCAGAGCGGGATCCGACACCAGCGCCGAGGTGAGGCCGATCTGCATGCTGATCACCGCGCCCGCCATCGCCGACGCCTGGAACACCAGCCGCACGACCAGGCCGAGCGCCAGCCCCACCAGCAGCTCGCACGAGAGCGGCGCGATCAGCCCGCCCGCCTCGGCGAGCGGGACGAGGCGCGGCCGCACCAGCCCGTACAGGCCCAGGGTGACGCCCAGCCCCAGCAGCAGGCGGATGCGGCCCGGAATGGCCTCTTCCGAAAAGGCCGGGAGCAGCATCGTCACCGTGCCGATGCGCGCGAAGAGCAGCAGCAGGACGAGCAGCTCCGCCGGCAGCCGGGCCATGTCAGCCGGCGATGATCATATCGGCGACGCGCGCCATGAAGCCGGCCAGCGCGTGGCTGATCATCGGCAGCAGCAGCAGCAGCATCGCCGCCATGGCGAGGCATTTGGGCACGAAGGTGAGCGTCGCTTCCTGGATCTGGGTGAGCGCCTGCACCAGGCCCACGCCCACGCCGACGATCAGCGAGGTGAGCAGCAGCGGCCCGGCGACCGTGCCCGTGAGCAGCAGCGCCGCCCGCGCCAGCTCCATCGCCTCGGCGGCCTCCATGGGTCAGATCTGCATGCGCATGATTTCATTATAGGCACCCACCACGCGATCGCGCACCGCGACCACGGTGTTGAGCGCCGTCTCGGCGGCGCCGATCGCGGTCACCACGTCGATCAGATCGCCCTTGCCGGCCACCTGGCGCGCGCTGGCTTTCTCTGCCTCGCGCAGCGTCGCGCCGGCATCGGTGACGAGGCCGGACACCAGGCTCGCGAAATCGGGCCCGGCGGCGGCGGCCGGCTCTGCGCCATCGCCCGCCCCGCCCGGCGCGGCACCGCTCACCGCCGCCGCGCGCCCATAGGCGGCCACGCCCTGTTGCACCTTCAAGGCCATGCTCAATCTCCTCCGGATCGTCCGCTCAGCGGATCAGGTCGATGGTGCGCATCGTCATCCCGCGCGCCGCCTCGATGGCGTTGAGATTGGCCTCGTAGGAGCGCTGCGCCGCCTTCATGTCGGCGGATTCGATCAGGCTGTTCACATTCGGCCGCAGCACATAGCCGGCCGCGTCGGCGGCGGGATTGCCCGGATCATAGCTGCGCTCGAACGCGCCGGGATCGCCGATGATCGAGCGCACCGCCACTGTCATGGCGCCGGTCGCCCGATCGAGCTTGGGCGCGAAGGTGGCGACGCGCCGGCGATAGGGCGCCCCGCCGGGCGTGCGCGCGACGGAATCGGCATTGGCCAGATTCTCCGCGATGACGCGCATCCGCAGCGACTGGGCATGCAGCCCGGAGGCCGAGGCGGCGATGGCGCTTTCAAAGGACATGGCGACCAAGGGACATGGCGAGACGGTTCCGCAGAGGCTCGATGCCGCCATTATAGGCAGAAAAGCCGCACGCGCGCCGCCGCCGCCGCGATTTCTCCTATAAGGCCGGAAAGAAGGAGATGTCATGGACGTAAGCGACGGCGTGCCGATCGAGGTGACGGTCGAGCTTGGTGCGAGGGAGCTGCCGATCCGGCAGGTGCTGCGCCTCGGGCGCGGCGCCACCATCCCGCTTTCGTGCCATCAGAACGATCCCAGCCTGCTCTATGTGGGCGAGGATCTGATCGGCGAGGCGCGGATCGTGGCCGAGGAGGATCGCATGGTGGTGGAGGTGCTGCGCCTCGTCGGCCGCAAGGATTGAGCGGTGGAAGCCGCCGATCTGATGCGCGCGCTCGGCGCGCTGGCGCTGGTGCTGGGGCTGCTGGCCGGCGCGCTCTGGGCGGTCCGGCGCTTCGATCTGCGCCTGCCGGGCGGCGTCGGCGGCCGGGCGGGGGCGCGGCTCGCGCTGGTCGAGCGACTGGCGCTCGACAATCGCCACACGCTGGTGCTGCTCCGCCGCGACGCGGCCGAGCATCTCCTGCTGCTCGGCCCCGGCCAGCCGCTGCTGGTCGATAGCCGGCCCGCCGCCGACGCCTCTCGCTAGGAGCTTCGCGATGCGCCCCTCCTGGCCGGCCGCCGCGCGGCGGCGCGCCCTGCTCCGCTCCGCCTTGGCGCTCGCCCTGCTGGCGGGCGGATCGGCCACGCTGGCGGAGCCCGGCCCGCTCGCCGCCGCCGCCCATGCCGCGGGCACCATGGCCGATGCGGCGGCCGCCGGCGGCGGCGGCTCGGTCTCGGCGCGGGCGATGCAGATGGTGCTGGCGCTCACCGTGCTCAGCCTCGCGCCCGGCATCCTGATGACGGTCACCTGCTTCACGCGCATCGTCGTGGCGCTGTCGCTCCTGCGCACCGGCATCGGCGCGCCGGGCGTGCCGCCCAATCCGGTGCTGATCAGCCTCGCGCTCTTCCTCTCCTTCTTCGTCATGGCGCCCACCTTCGATGCCGCGTGGAACCAGGGCGTGGCGCCCTATTCGGCGGGCAAGATCAGCGAGGCGCAGGCGATCGAGGCGACCACCGCGCCGTTCAAGACCTTCATGCTCAAGCATGTCCGATCGCAGGATCTGGCGCTCTTCACGCGCCTGTCCAAACAGCCGCCCCAGCCGGCGGCGCGGCTGCCGCTCGCGACGGTGACGCCGGCCTTCATGATCTCGGAGCTGCGCCGCGCCTTCGAGATCGGCTTTCTGCTGTTGCTGCCCTTTCTGGTGATCGATCTCGCCGTCTCGGCGGTGCTGATGGCGATGGGCATGATGATGCTGCCGCCGATTACCATCTCCATGCCGATGAAGATCATCTTCTTCGTGCTGGTGGATGGCTGGGCGCTGGTGGCGGGCTCGCTCATCAAGAGCTTCGGCTGATCGCCGGCGGCGGGCGTGAAGGCCGCGCGCCGCGCGCGCCCCGTCAGGCCGCGGTGCGGGCCTCGGACGGGGACGGCGCCGCGCCCTCGCCCGCCAGCCCCGCCATGACGGCGCGGTTCACGTCGATCAGCGGCTCCACCGTCTCGTGGCCGCGCATCACCGCGCTGGTGTGGCGATCCACCCACAGCGCCAGCGAGATGATGCCGGCGCGCAGCGCCACCGGCAGGCCGTTGGCGTCATCCTCGCAGGCGGCCGAGAAGACGAGCCACATCTCCCGGTTGCGCGCCAGCAGCGCCATCAGCGCCCCGCCGCGCAGCGCCGTGTCGCGCGCCTGCACCAGATCGCGCGTGATTTCGCTGACAAGCCGATACTCCACCGCGCGCGGCGTCTCCGAGAAGACGCGGGCTTGGCGATATGCATCCAGGGACATTGCCTTCCTCTCTCTGGCCATGCGTCATTATAGGCGGATCGCGGCGCGGCCGGCGGCGAGGCGGCGACAGACGCGCAGCCGCGAAGGAAAGCGGGCGCCCACACACGCGAAGGCGGGCGATCATCCTATAAGGGGAGCATGGCCTCGGCCACATCGAAACAGCGGATGGGCTCATGTTCAACGGTATCGGCGTCGCGGTGATCCTGATCTGCGTCTTCGGCAGCTTCATGATGTCGGGCGGCAATATCGCCGTCATCGCGCGCGCCCTCCCGCACGAGATGCTCGCCATCGCCGGCGCCGCCACGGGCGCCTTCATGCTCAGCAACTCCACCAGCACGATCAAGAAGGCCTGGGCTGGCACGCTGATGGTGTTCCGCGGCCCGCACTGGCGCGAAAGCGATTATCGCGATCTTCTCTCGATGCTCTTCTCGCTGCTGCTGCTGTTCCGCAAGGGGGGCGCCGCCCAGATCGAGAACCATCTCGACGATCCCAAGGCCAGCTCGATCTTCTCGGCCTATCCCCGGCTGCTCGCCGATACCCAGCTGATCGACTATATCTGCGACTATCTCCGCATGATGACGGTGAACCTGGAGGATCCCCACCAGCTCGCCGAGGCGATGGAGGGCGATGCCGAGCGGCATCACGCGGAGGAATTGCTGCCGGCCCAGGCGATGCAGGTGATGGCGGACGGCCTGCCCGCGCTCGGCATCGTCGCCGCCGTGCTCGGCGTGATCAAGACGATGAACTCGATCGACCAGCCGACCGACATTCTCGGCGCCATGATCGGCGGCGCGCTGGTCGGCACCTTTCTCGGCGTGCTGCTCTCCTACTGCTTCGTCGGGCCGATCGCGTCCAAGCTGCAACACATCATCGATTCCGATTGCAAACCCTATATCATCGTGAAGACCGCGATCGTCGCCCATGCCCAGGGCGCGCCGACCCAGTTGGCGATCGAACTCGGGCGCCGGATGACACCCTCGGACTTCGCGCCGTCCTTCACCGAGCTGGAGGCGGCGATGCAGGAGAAGCAGAACCAGCTCCAGCTCGCCAAGGCCGCCTGACCAGCCCTTCCGCGCCGCGCCCCGCCCGGCGGCGGGGCCCCTGACCGTTTTCGAGGCCCAGACATGGTTCAAACCTCTGCGATACGGGTGATGGTGGTTGACGATCAGGCCAGCATGCGCGCGATGATCCGGCGCGCGCTGCAGGATCTCGGCTTTCGCGACGTGCGGGACAAACCGGGCGCCGAGGAGGCCCTCGCGTCGATCAAGGAGGATCGCGTCCACCTCATCATCTCGGATTATAATATGCCCGGCATGAACGGCCTCCAGTTTCTCGAGGCGGTGCGGGGCGATCCGCAGCTGGCGCGCACCGTCTTCATCATGCTCACCGGATCGGCCGAGCGGAACATCGTCGAGAAGGCCGCCGCGCTTGGCGTCAACAATTATGTCGTCAAGCCCTTCGCCCCGGCGGCGCTGAAGGAGAAGATCGAGCGCGTGTTCGGGGAATTGGTATGAGCGGCGCGACGGCGCCGACCGGTCCCGACCGATGAGCCGCCGTCCGGACGCGGAGGCGGCGCCGAACATCATCGTTCGGCGCCGGCGCGCCAAGGCTCATGGCGCCGCCCATACGGGTGCGTGGAAGGTCGCCTATGCCGATTTCGTCACGGCGATGATGGCCTTCTTCATGCTGCTCTGGCTGCTCTCCTCGCCCAACAAGGGGCGGCACAAGGGGCTGGCGGAATATTTCTCCACCACCAGCGTCTCCTCGCCCATCACCACGCAGACGGACCAGCCCGGGTCCGACGCCGGCGTGGGTGGCCGCCGGCGGCGCGCGCAGGGCGATGTCGAGCATGCGCTCGGCACGCCCAGCGACGAGGCCGGGCGATCGGGCGCCTCGCGCGGCGGCACCGCCAACATCCCCGAAGCCTCGCAGCGCATCCTCGCGGAAGAGATGCGGATCGCGCTGGAACCGCCCGCGGACGCGCCCGGCGCCAATGCCTCGGTCAAGGTCGAGCCGGCGCAGAACGGCGTGCGCATCCAGCTGATGGACAATGCGCGGCAGACCCTGTTCGTCGGCACCACGGCCGAGCTCAACGGCTATGGCCGCGCGCTGCTCGCCAAGGTCGCCGCCAAGCTTCTCTCCGCGCCCGTCCAGATCGCGATCGAGGGCCATACCGATGCGCGTGGCGGGCCGCAGAGCGCCGCCAACTGGCAGCTCTCCACCGCGCGCGCGCTCGCCGCCCGCGCCGCGCTCACCGCCGCCGGCCTCGCGCCCGACCGGATTTCCGAGATCACCGGGAAGGCCGGCACCGAACCCATCTACGCCGACCGGCCCGATCGGCCCGAGAACCGCCGCGTCACGCTCGTCCTTATCGGCGAAGGCTCGGCGGTGCCGCATGATCTCAATTTCCGCTTCTGATCGGGGCCCGCCATGGTGAAATTGCTGATGCTGATCCCGGCGATGCTGATCGCCGGCATGCTGCTGGGCGGCGGATCGGCCTATACGCTCGCCGCGCTGCTGCAGGGCCGGCCGGTGCTGCGCCTGGACAGCCCCAATGTCTTCGTGGCGACGGGCACGATCAACGCGCCCCTGGTCAGCCGCGACGGCCAGCTGCTCGGCTATGTGGCGTTCGACGCGCAGCTCGAGATACCCGGCATCGAGGAGAAGCGCGTCCGCGCCAATCTCCCGCTCCTGCTCGACGCGGTCAATCTGCGCACCTTCAAGGCGCCCATCGCCGGCGGCCGCGACGGGCTGCTGCCCGATCTGGCGGTGTTCCGCGCGGTGGTGCGCGACGCCAGCCGCCAGGTCTACGGCCCCAGCCTCGTCTCGCGCGTGGTCATCACCCAGGCCTCGATGCTGTAGCGCGTCGCTGGATCGAAGCGGCGGGCGGCGGTGCGTGTCGAGGGCAGACCGCTCGCCGGCCGGCTCGCGCCATGCTCCGGACTTGCCGCTGATCCGGCGCCAGCCCCGCCCGCCCTCCGCCGCTGCTTGGCGCGGCCGCGTCCGGCTCCTATGGTCTTGCCATGGCAGCGATACTCGTGGTGGAGGACGATCCGGCGACGGCCGATGAGATCGTGACGGCGCTGCGCGCGCACGGCCATGCGCCGCACTGGGTCGAGAGCGGCGCGGCCGCCCTCGCCTCCGCCTTGGATCGGCGCTTCGATGCAATCACGCTGGATCGGCTACTGCCCGATACCGATGGCCTGTCGGTGATCGCCGCGCTGCGCCGCGCGGGCGTGCGCGCGCCGGTGCTGATGCTCAGCGCGCTGGGCGATGTCGACGAACGCATCGCCGGGCTGCGCGCGGGCGGCGACGATTATCTCACCAAGCCCTTCGTGCCGACCGAGATGGCGGTGCGGATCGAGGTGCTGCTGCGCCGCGGCCAGGGCGCCACCGAGACGCGGCTGCGCGCCGGCGCGATCGAGATGGACCTGATCCTGCGCGTGGTGACGATCGCCGGCCGGCCGGTGAAGCTGCTCCAGATGGAGTTCAAGCTGCTCGAATTCCTGCTCCGTCACGCCGGGTCGGTGGTCAGCCGGCGCATGTTGTTCGAGCAGGTCTGGCAGTATCATTTCGATCCCGGCCCCAATCTCATCCAGGTCCATATCGCGCGGCTGCGGCGCAAGATCGATGCCCCCGGCGCGCCCTCGGCGATCGTCACCGTCAAGGGCGAAGGATATCGCCTTGATCCGGGATGAGCGGCTGCGCTGGCGCGATGTGCGCGCCACCACGCCCTTCCGGCTCACCCTGTTGCTGGGCGCGCTCTTTCTGGCCGGGCTCTGGGCAACGCTCGGCTTCAGCTACGGGCTCACCGCGCACGAGCTGACGCTGCGCAGCGATCGCATCCTCCACGCCCGCGCGCGCATCCTGCTGGCGGTGCCCGCCGCCGCCCTGCCGCGCCGCATCGATGCCGAGATCGCGCGCGCCACGCCGGGCTTCAGCTATTTCGCGCTGCAGAGCCGCGATGGCACGCTGATCGCGGGCAATATCCGGCTGATCTCGCCGCAGCCGCCGGGGCGCCCGTTCAACCTGGAGGCGCGGCCGGGCGATCACGGGCCGGTGCGCGTGCTGGCGGTGCGCGCCGCCACCGGCGAGACGATCATTCTCGGCCGCGACATCACCCAGATCCGCGATCTGCGCCGCCGGCTGCTCTTCATCCTCGTGGTGAGCGGGCTGTGCGGGACGCTGGTGATCCTCTCGGCCGCGATCGCGCTCAGCCTGCCGACCCTGCGACGGGTGCGCGATCTCGCACGGGCGAGCCGGCTGATCGCGGCGGGCGCCTTCGATCAGCGCATGCCGATCGCCGGGCGGCACGACGAGCTGGACCAGTTCGCGGCGACGGTGAACCACATGGTGGAGGAGGTCGGCCGCGTGGTCGCGCAGGTGAAGACGGCGACGGACGCGATCGCGCACGATCTGCGCACGCCGCTCACCCGGGTGCGCGCGGCGCTGCACCGCGCCCGCGCGGCGGCGGCCCCGCCGGGTCAGGGCGCGCTGCTCGATCCCGCCATCGCCGATCTCGATCATGTCATCGCGCGCTTCGCCGCGCTGCTGCGCCTGTCCGAGCTGGAAGCCGCGGGCCGGCGATCGGGGCTGCGGCCGATCGATCTTGCGCCGTTGCTCGCCCAGCTGGCCGAGCTTTACGCGCCGCTGGCCGAGGATCGCGGCGTGGTGCTGCACAGCCGCGTCGCGCCGGTGCCGCCGATCGAGGCCGATCCCGCGCTGCTGTTCGAGGCGATCGCCAATCTGGTCGACAATGCCAGCAAGTTCGCGCGAGGGGCCGTGACGCTCCGCACGCGCGCCTGTGCGGCCATGGTGCTGATCGAGGTGATCGATGACGGCCCCGGCATCCCGCCCGACGAGCGCGAGGCGGTGCTGCGGCGGTTTCACCGCGCGCGCGGCGCCGCGGGTGTCGAGGGCAGCGGGCTCGGCCTCGCCGTGGTCGGGGCGATCGTCCATATCCATGGCTTCACGCTGGAGCTGGCGGACGCGGCGCCGGGGCTGGTGGCGCGCATCCGCGCTGCGCCCGCATCCGCGCCGGAGCCCGCCGCGACCTGACATTCATTTCAGTCGTCACGCGGCCGCCGAGGAGGCAGAGGCGCGCGGAGCGGACCGGTGTCGCAGAGGGCGGCGCTCTGGGCCGGCGCGTCAGGCTTCGGATGGAACATGCTCCAGCTCGTCAGGATCGCCCTCAGCAAGCCGCTCAGCTTCGTGGTGCTCGCGATCCTGATCGTGCTGGGCGGCGGCATCGCCGCGCGCACCACGCCGACCGATATCTTCCCGGACATCAAGATCCCGGTGATCGCGGCGGTGTGGACCTATCGCGGCCTCCCGCCCGAGGAGATGTCGGGCCGCGTCGTCTATTATTACGAGCGCCAGCTCTCGACCACGGTCAACGATATCGATCATATCGAGAGCCAGAGCCTCGCCGGCATCGGGGTGGTGAAGATCTTCTTCCGGCCCGGCGTGGATATCCGCACCGCCACCGCGCAGGTCACCGCCGCCTCGCAGACGGTGCTCAAGCAGATGCCGCCCGGCATCACGCCGCCGCTCATCCTCAACTATAATGCCTCGACGGTGCCGATCCTGCAGCTGGCCTTGTCGTCCAAAAGCCTGTCCGAGCAGAAGATCTTCGATCTCGGGCAGAATCAGATCCGGCCGGCGCTGGCGTCGGTCCAGGGCGCCGCCGTGCCTTCGCCCTATGGCGGCAAGGAGCGGCAGATCCAGATCGATCTCGATCCAGCCGCGCTCCAGGCGCGCCACCTCTCGGCCACCGATGTCGGCACCGCGCTGGCGCAGCAGAACCAGATCGTACCCGCGGGCACCACCAAGATCGGCACCTACGAATATAATGTGCGGCTGAACAACAGCCCCTCGGTGGTGGACCAGCTCAACGCGCTGCCGATCAAGACGGTGGACGGCGCGACCGTGCTGATGCGCGATGTCGCCCATGTCCGCGACGGATCGCCGCCCCAGCGCAACGTGGTGCGCGTGGACGGCCGCCGCGCGGTGCTGATGACGATCCTGAAGAGCGGCGCCGCCTCCACCATCGCGATCGTCGATGGCGTCAAGACGCTGCTGCCCAGATTGGCGGAGACGCTGCCGCCCGATCTTAGGGTGCAGCCGCTTTCGGACCAGTCGCTCTTCGTCAAGGCGGCGGTATCCGGCGTGGTGCGCGAGGGCGCCATCGCGGCGGCGCTCACCAGCCTGATGATCCTGCTCTTCCTCGGCTCGTGGCGCTCCACCCTCATCATCGCCGCCTCGATCCCGCTCGCGGTGCTGGCGGCGATCGCCGCGCTCGCCGCGGCGGGCCAGACGCTCAACATCATGACCTTGGGCGGGCTCGCGCTGGCGGTGGGCATTTTGGTGGATGATGCCACCGTCACCATCGAGAATATCAACTGGCATCTGGAACAGGGCAAGACGGTCCGCGACGCGATCCTGGATGGCGCGCGCCAGATCGTCCAGCCCGCCTTCGTCTCGCTGCTGTGCATCTGCATCGCCTTTCTGCCCATGTTCTTCCTGCCGGGCGTCGCGGGCTTTCTCTTCGCACCCATGGCCGAAGCGGTGGTGTTCGCGATGATCGCCAGCTTCGTGCTCAGCCGCACGCTGGTGCCGACCATGGGCAATTTCCTGCTGCGCGCCCATGCCGGGCCGCACACCGAAGCGCATATGGCGCAGCATGACGCGATGGCCGGCACGCCCGCCAGCCGCAATCCCCTGCGCCGCATCCAGAGCGGGTTCGAGCGCGGCTTCGAGGCGGTGCGCGCCTATTATGTCGCGCTGCTCGGCTTCGCGCTGGCGCGGCGGCGGCGCTTCCTCCCCGGCTTCGCGGCGGTGGTGCTGCTGTCCTTCGCGCTGATCCCGCTGCTCGGCCGCATCTTCTTCCCGACCGTGGACGCCGGGCAGATCAACCTCCATGTCCGCGCGCCGGTGGGGACGCGGATCGAGGAGACCGCCGCCCTGTTCGACCGTATCGAGGATCGCATCCGCGCGGTGATCCCGCCCGACGAGCTGGTCTCGATCGTGGACAATATCGGCCTGCCCGTCAGCGGCATCAATCGCGCCTATTCCAACACCGGCGGCGTCGGCCCGCAGGATGGCGACATGCTCATCACGCTCGCCAAGCGGCATCGGCCGACCGAGGCCTATGTGAAGACGCTGCGGGCGGTGCTGCCGGATCACTTCCCCGGCTCGACCTTCTCCTTCCTGCCGTCGGACATCATCAGCCAGATCCTTAATTTCGGCGCCCCCGCGCCGATCGACGTGCAGATCTCGGGCCCGGACCGCGCGGCGGGCGCGGCCTTCGCGCACCGGCTGGCGGCGCGGCTCGCCCCCATCGCCGGCATCGCCGATGTGCGCGTGCAGCAGGCGGATGACTATCCCGAGCTGGATTTCGATGTCGATCGCGCCCAGGCGAGCCGGCTCGGCATCACCGAGAATGACGTGACGCGCAGCCTCTCGGTCAATCTCGCCGGCAGCTTCCAGATCGCGCCGACCTTCTGGCTCAATCCCAGGAACGGCGTGTCCTATCCGATCGTCGTCCAGGCGCCGCAATATCGCACCGACAGCCTCGCCCAGCTCCAGGCGCTGCCCGTCACGGGCAGCCAGCCCGGCGCCGCGCAGATGCTGGGCGCGCTGGGAACGCTGCACCGGGCGCCGAGCGCGGCGGTGGTCTCGCATTATGCGGTGCAGCCGGTGTTCGACATCTACGCCACCACCCAGGGCCGCGATCTCGGCGCGGTGGCGGCGGCGATCACGCGGGTGATCCGGCAGAGCGCGGCGCAGGCGCCCAAGGGCGCGACGGTGACCCTGCGCGGCCAGGTGGAGACGATGAACACCGCCTTTTCCGGCCTGCTCTTCGGCCTCGCCGGGGCGATCGTGCTCATCTACCTGCTCGTCGTCGTCAACTTCCAGTCCTGGGTCGATCCGGCGGTGATCGTCTCGGCGCTGCCGGCGGCGCTGGCCGGCATTGTCTGGATGCTATTCGCGACGCACACGCCGCTGTCGGTGCCGGCGCTGACCGGCGCGATCATGTGCATGGGCGTGGCCACCGCCAATTCGGTGCTCGTCGTCAGCTTCGCGCGCGAACGGCTCGCCGCCACCGGCGATGCGGCGCGCGCCGCCATGGAGGCCGGCGCCACCCGCTTCCGCCCCGTGCTGATGACGGCGCTGGCGATGATCATCGGCATGCTGCCCATGGCGCTCGGCCTGGGCGAGGGCGGCGAGCAGAATGCGCCGCTCGGCCGCGCGGTGATCGGCGGCCTGATCTGCGCCACGCTGGCGACGCTGATCTTCGTGCCCGTCGTCTTCAGCCTCGCGCACCGCCGCGCGACGGCCCCGCTTGCACCCGAACTCGAGAATGAAGAGCCCGCTTATGCAGAGTGACAGCCTGCCGCCCGGCGCCTCCCCCCGCGCGCCCAAGGGGCTCAAGATGGCGGGCGGCGTGGCCGTGCTCGTCGCGCTCGCCACCGTCGCCGCCGGCGCCCTGATTCGCAGCCGCGAGACCGGCGAGGCCCAGAGCTGGAGCGCGGCCCGCGCCATCCCGGTGGTGCAGCTGGTGCCGGTGCGCGCGGCGGCGTCTGGCGGCACGCTCGATCTGCCCGGCACGCTGGCGGCGTGGAACGCGGCCCGGCTCTATCCCCGGGTCGCCGGCTATGTGCGCGCCTGGAACCGCGATCTCGGTGCCACGGTGGCGGCGGGCACGCCGCTGGCCGAGATCGACACGCCCGAACTCGACCAGCAGATCGGCCAGGCGCGCGCCGATCTCAACAGCGCCGAGGCGGCCGCCCGGCTCGCCCGCAGCACCGCCGCGCGCTGGAACGACCTGCTCACCACCCATTCGGTCTCGCAGCAGGAGGCCGACGAGAAGAATGGCGAGCTGGCGGTGCGCGCCGCCGCGGTGAGCGGCGCGCGGGCCAATCTCGGCCGGTTGCTGGCGCTCAAAGGCTTCGCCACGGTACGCGCGCCCTTCGCCGGCGTGGTGACCGCGCGCAACGCCGAGATCGGCGATCTCGTGGGGCCGAGCAGCGGCAGCCAGCAGCCGCTCTTCGCGATCGCCGATCTCCACCGCATCCGCATCTATGTCAGCGTGCCGCAATCCTATTCGGCCGGGATCAAGACCGGGCTGGAGGCCAGCCTGACGGTGCCGGACTATCCCGGCCGCCGCTTCGCGGCGCGGGTGATCGGCACATCGGGCGCGATCAACCAGGCGAGCGGCGCCTTCCAGGTCCAGCTGATCACCGACAATCCCGGCGCGATGCTCAAACCCGGCGGCTATGCGCAAGTCTCCTTCCCGCGCACCGGCACGGGCGGCGCGGTGCAGATCCCGGCGAGCGCGCTCCTCTTCCGCGCGCAGGGCAGCGCGGTGGCGATGCTGGGGCCGGACGATCATGTGCGGCTGCGGCGCATCACCATCGGGCGCGATCTCGGCCAGACGGTGGAAGTGCGCGCCGGCCTCGCCGCCGGCGACCGCGTGATCGACAATCCGCCGGATTCGATCGCTGAGGGCCAGTTGGTGCGCGTCGAGCAGGGCCATGATGCGTAGCGCCGCGGCCGGAATGCTGGCGGCGATCGGCGCGCTGCTCGGCGGCTGTTCGATGGCGCCGCCCTATCGCCCGCCGGTGGTCGCGACGGCGCCCGTCTTCCGCGAGGCGGGGCCGTGGATCCCCGCCGCCCCGGCGCTCCCGGCCGATGGCCGCTGGTGGACGGTGTTCGGCGATCCGACGCTCGACCGGCTGGAAAGCCAGGTGGCGGCCGCCAATCCCACGCTCGCCGGCGCGCTCGGCCGCTATCAGCAGGCCCAGGCCGATCTGCGCGAGATCCGCTCCGATCTTCTGCCCCGGCTCGGCGTCAGCGCCGATATCACGCAGAACCGCCAGTCCGACAATCGCCCGCTGCGCGGCAGCAACCAGCCCGATCTCTACGCGGCCGATACGCTCGGCGGGTCGCTCGCCTGGGATCTCGATCTCTGGGGCGGGCTGCGCAACCGCGCCGCCGCCGGCCGCGCCGAGGTCCAGGCGAGCGCGGACGATCTCGCCGCGATCCGGCTCGCGCTCGAGGCGCAGCTGGCGACCCGCTATGTCGAGCTGCGCGGCCTGGATGCGCAGATCGCGCTGCTGACGGACACAATCGAGGCCTATCGCCAGGCCGATGCGCTGACCCGGCGGCGCTTCGCGGGCGGCATCGCCTCCGGCATCGATACCGCGCGCGCGGGCGCCTTGCTGGCGGATGCGCGCGGCCAGCGCGCCGATCTCGCCGCCGCCCGCGCGCTGGTGGACCATGCAATCGCCAGCCTGATCGGCCAGCCCGCCAGCCTTTTCTCGATCGCGCCGGCGGAAGGCCAGCCCGCCATCCCCGCCTTTCCCACAGGCCTGCCCTCCACGCTGTTGCAGCGGCGTCCCGACATCGCCGCCGCCGAGCGCCGCATGGCCGCCGCCAATGCGGATATCGGCGTCGCCAAGGCCGCCTTCTTTCCCGCGATCGGCCTCGGCGGCTCGGGCGGCTTCCAGAATACGGCGCTGGCGGGGCTGATCTCGGCGCCCACTCTGTTCTGGTCGATCGGGCCGAACATCGCCTTGTCGATCTTCGATGGCGGCCGGCGCCGCGCGCAGCTTGCCGTCGCCCGCGCGCGCTGGACGCAGGCGACCGCCGACTATCGCGCGCGCGTGCTCCAGGCCTTTCAGGATGTGGAGGACGATCTCGCCCAGCTCCACCATTTCGGCGAGGAGGCGCAGGCCGAGGCCGATGCGGTCCGCCTCGCAGGCGCGGCGGAGCAGTTGGCGCTCAACCGCTATCAGAAGGGCGTCGTCACCTATCTCGACGTGTCGACCGCGCAGGCGGTGGCGTTGCAGGCGCGGCGCAAGGCGCTCGACCTGCAGACCCGCCGGCTCGACGCCAGTATCCGGCTGGTCCGCGCGATCGGCGGCGGCTGGACGGCCGACGCCGGCGCGCCCGACGCGGCGGGCCCGGCTCCGGCACCGGCATCAGCACCGGCAGCGGCAGCGGGCGACGCCCGCCGCTAGCCCCGCGCGGGGGCAAAGGCGAGTATCTTGGCGCCGCCGCGCGGCCGCGCGGGCGTGGACGCCGCGCCGACGGGCGCCTCCGCGCGCCGGCCCTCACCCGTCTTCCGATCCGCACGCGCCGGGCGCCGCGCGCGCGCCACGGTCGCGCGCGGCGCGAAGGCGAAGCACAGGGCGGCGGGACGGCGCATCAGCCCGGCCCGCCGGCCGGCGCATCGAACAGTTCGGAATAGCCGGCGGCGGGGCTCGCGCTCGGCAGCGCCGCCATGGCCCGGGCGATGGACGCGCCCCCCGCGCCGGCGCCGGGCGCGCCGAGCAGCGCGACCACGGCCGCGCTCGGCGCCCCCGCCAGCCCTGCCGCATAGCGCGCGTGGAGCGCGGCGAGCGCGTCGCTCCGGCCCAGCATGGCGAGCGCGATCGCCTGGCGCAGCACCAGCGTCTGCCCCACCGCATCCAGCCGGCCCGGCGCGGGCAGCAAGGCGGGCATGGTCTCCGCCAGCTGCTGCCAGCGCCGCTGCTTCCAGAGGATTTCGGCGCGCAGCGTGGTGCCGTCGGGCACGTCGGCGAGCAGCGCCAGCGCCTGGTCGACCCGGCCGAGCTGGTGCAGCGCGATCGCCTCGATCCGGCGCCGATCGTTCAGCATGGTCGCGTCAAAGCCGGGCGCGTCGCTCTGCCGCAGCGTCCGCACCGCGCGCGCCGGATCGCCCGCGAGGATATAGAGGCTCGCCACCCGCACCGAGAGCGGCCCGCGCGCGAGATCGATCGTGCGGTTGAACAGCTGGAATTCGAGCAGGCTCGCGGCGCGCCGGTACAGGCCCGCCAATTGCAGCCGGTTCGCCATGGCGGCGACGAGCCGATCCCCGGCCGGGCCGCTCGGCACGAGATCGCGATAGCTCCAGAACAGATCGGCGGCGGGGATGAGCGGCAGCGTGCGCCCATCCTCGAGCAGATGGGCGAACCGATCCTGCAACGCCGCGCCGAAGCCGGGCGGCTGGGCGCGCGCCGGGAAATAGCGCATCAACGTGGCGCCGGCGGCGAGCGCGCCCGGCACGTCCTTCGCCTGATCGGCCAGGCGATAGGCGAGCAGCAGGGCGCGCGCCTCGATCGGGCCGCCGCGCCAGGCGAAGCGCAGCCGATCCAGCGCCGCGCGCGCCGCCGCCACCGTCATGCTGTGATCGGCCACGCCCGCCTCGATCCGGGCGAGGCGCGCCGCCATGCGCAGCGGCAGCGGACCCGCCGTCTCGACCCGGCCGAGGCGCAGCCGCGCCTCGCCGCTCCGGCCCAGCGCCGCCAGCGCGCGTCCGCGTTGCACATTGGCGGCGGGATCGGCATCGGGCAGCGCCGCCAGCCAGCGCAGCGCGCGCGCCGGATCGCCCGCGTCCACCGCCGCCGCCGCCAGCGGCGCGACGAAGGCGGTGCGCGCCGCCGGCACGCGCTGGTTGAGCGCGGGCGCCGCACAGGCCATGTGCCGCAGCGCCTCGCCGCCCCGCCCGGCCTCCGCCAGCGCACGCGCCAGCCAGGCGCAGCGTTCGGCGCCGGGCGCGGGCTCGTCGCCGCGCGGAGCGAGCCACGAGAGCGCCTGGTCGGCATGGCCGATCTCGACCAGCGCGGCGCCATAAGCGAGCCGATAGTGCGGCACCAGCGCCAGATCGGGATCGGCCTGGCGCATCACCGTCAGCACCCCGGCCGCCTCCGCACCGAAGCCGCGCCCGATCAGGTTGCGGGCATAGTCCCATCGCACCGGCTGGCGGTCGCCCGGGCTGCGCGCCAGCCGCGCCCAGATCGTCTCCATCGCCTGGGGCTGCCACACCGCCGGACCGGTCAGCGGGGGCGCGGCGACGAGGCGCGCCGAAAAGGCGGCGAGGGCCTGCGCGCCGCCCGGCTGCGCGAGGGCGGCGGTGAGCAGCGGCAGCAGCGCCGCCGCCCGGGCCGTGAACGCGCCGCGCATCCTCAGGGCGCTGCCGGCGCGAACAGGCCGAAGGCGGCGATCAGCAGCCCGCCCACGCTGCTCCCGAACAGGAAAAGAAGGATCAGCGGCAGCGCCAGCGACGGCAGCGGCCGCGAGGGCGAATCCGGTTCGCCGAACGACGGATCATCGTGGCGGCGCCAGACACGCTGCTGGGAGGCCGCGAGCAGCCGCATCCGTTCCATTCGATCACCCGCCATTCGCATCCCCCGAGCCGCAACGCTCCTATTATAGAGCGGAAGGGCGCGGACCGACGGTCCCTCCCGGGAAAGCGAGACCTTATGTCCTACCGCATCGTGCTGGCGGCGCTGCCCGCCCTCGCCACCGCGCCCCACGGCCTCCCGCGCGACGCGGCGCCGCATGCCGTCCGCACGGAGGCGCCGCGCATCCTGCGGCTCGAGCCGTTCGAGCTGCCCATGATCGTCAACGGCAATATCAGCGGTCACCTCACCGCGCGGCTCGCCGCCGAGGCGCAGGACAGCGCCGCGCTCGTCCGCCTGAACCGGACGCTGCCGGTGCTGCGCGCCCAGCTCCTCGCCGCGCTGCTCGAATTCGGGCGGTTGCACGGCTCCTCGCTCACCGCGCCCGACGCGCAGCGGCTGAGCCTGATGCTCAACAGCCGCGATTTCACGCCGCAGGACGAGGTGCGGCGCGTGCTGATCCTCGATCTCACCTGCTCGCCCAGCTGAACCGCGCCGGCGGCGCACATGATCGCAGGCGCTGCGGAGGCCAGCTCTCCTTGCGCGCATTCCGCCTCCAGCGGCGCTCCCGCGCGCCCGAGCCGCGACGCTCCAGCCTAGCGGTCGGACCGAGGCGCGAGTTCGATCGGGAAAGGCGCTCGAAGACGCCCGAAAGAGGCTCGACGGGGCCTCTTACGGACGGGCATTCCCTATGGTCCCGGTCGCGGACGTGCTCCCGCACCTGCTGGTCGCACCGTCGCGCGACCGGCCCCGCGCCGGCGGCTCTGTGCTTGCCACCCGCGCAACGCGGAGCCGGGAGAGGCCGCGGCGGGCGCGCGCCGGTCGCCCGCTCGGCTGGTGGGGCAGATGGCGCCATCGCAGCCGGACGCAGGCGTGTCTCCGATCGGCGCCTCGGCGGAATCCGCTCGCTGACACAGCCGAGGCGGGGAGCGCCGGGAGGCGCCGACCGGACAGGCATGCCGATAGCGGCCGAGCGAAGCGGCGCGCTCGAAGACGCCGGACGCATCGTGTCGCGCGACCGCCCCGCCCACCCGCGCGCCCCTTCGGGCCGCAGCCTCCCGCCTATCGTCCGCGCGGCCCGGCCGCCGGCGGGGCGGCGGGGGATGCGGCGAGCGGTTCCGGCGCGGGGCGCAGCGCGGACGCGCCGGGGCGCGCGTCGCGCGCCGCGGCCGGCGGCGCGAGGCTTGCGACGCGCACGGGCGGCGTCCGGTCGCCGAGGCGTGGCGCCGGGGGCAGCAGCCGATCGGGCACCCGGCGGCCGGCGAGCATGGTGCTGAGCCGGGCGGCGGCGAGCGGATCCATTTCCGCCATCAGCGCGGCCACGGCGCGATCGCGCATGTGCCGGGCGAGCTGCGCCTGCACCTCGGGCTCCAGCGCCGAGAAGATCGGCGCGGCGCGTGCCGGCTTCATCGTCTGGTAGATGCGCGCCAGATCATCCAGCACATCGGTCGAGGCGGGTGCGGAGCCGGCCGGACGCGCCGGCTGTGCGGGCCCCGGCGACGCGAAGCCGCCGGCGGGCGCCGATCCGCCCTGCCCGGGATCGAGCGCCTGCTGCAAGCGCTGCTCGGCGGCGCGCGCGCTGCGCTCGCGCAGATCGAGCGCGCGCATCTGACGAGCGAGCGCGCGATCGCGATCGGACAGGCCTTCGAACACGGCGGCGCCCAGCGCGCTGGCCGCCGGCGTCACGCGGGGCGGCGGCGGCTGCGTTCCCGCCTCCACCGCATGGGTGATGGCGGCGAAACCCGCTGCCGCGCCCGTCAATAGCAGCAGCGGCGGCAGGCGCGGCGGGCGGCGCCGCGCCGGACGGGAGGCGCGGCTCATGCCGAAGCACCCAGAAAGGGAATTATGGTGGCGTCGTGGCGTTCGGGCTCGGCCGCGTGGGGCGGCGCGGCGTCGATCGCCGCCGTCCGGATCGTCTCCGCGGGCCGGATCTTCACGGGGGGGCGATAGGGCTGCGGCGTCTCGGATACGCGCGGCACCGCCGCCCGGCCTTCGGCCGCACCCGCATCCGGCACCGCCGCCGCGGGCTTGGATCGACGCCGGCGCGATCGCGCGGTGCGCGCCGGCGGCCGCGCATCGGCGTCGTCGTCCGGAGCCACCGCCTCGGGGCTGGCGGGCCGCGCCGTGCGCGCCGCCTCCGCCGCCGCCACCAACCGCTCGGCTATGCCATTGCCGACGCCCACCATCACCGAAAGCTCGTCGCGCAGCATCGTCAGTTCGTCGCGCAGCGGCGCGGCGCGGGCGATCGCCTCCGCCTGGGCGGACGCCTCGGTGGCGAGCGCGCCGCGCAACTCGGCCATGGCCGACTGGGTGGCCGCGAGCGCGGCATCGATGGTGCGCACCATGGCGCCGAGTTCCTCCCTGCGGAGGCGCCGGACGAGCAGCGACAGCCGCGAGGTCTGCACCAGCAGGGCAAGGCAGAGCATCGCCACCAGCCCGTCGCTCAAGGCCGAGAGGGTCATGCGGAGAATCCATCGGCGATGTCGTTGAGCATCTGCACCGCCACCGAGGCCGCGCGCTTGCCGATCTGCGCCTGGCCCAGCGGCACGCCGCCGCTGGCGATCGTGATCGGATCGTCGGGCTCGCGGTTGAGCCCGATCGTCTGTCCGACGCGCAGCGCCATATAGTCCTGCACGCGCATGGTGCGCTCGCCCAGCACCGCCTCGAGCGTAACTTCGGTGGCGAGCAGTTCGCGCGCGATATGGGCGCCCCACACCGCGTCATGGCCGAGTTTCTCGCCGGCGAAGCGCTGCACCAGCTTGTCGCGCACCGGCTCGATCGTGGCATAGGGCAGCACAATCGAGAAACTGCCGCCCCGCTCCTCCATCTCGACCCGGAAGGTGGCGACGGCGGTGAGGTTGCTCGGCCCGGCGATCGCGGCGAAGCGGGGGGTCGTCTCGACCCGTTCCAGCGTCATCTGCACCGGCTCGATCGCGCTGAAGGAGGCGGCGAAATCGGCCAGGGTCTGCTGGATCATCTTGCCGACCAGCACCGTTTCGATCGAGGTGAAGGCGCGCCCCTCGATGCGCATCACGGCGCCGCCGCGCCGGCCGCCCAGCAGCGAGTCCACAACCGCGTAGATCAGGCCGGAATCGACCGTGATCGCGCCGAAATTGTCCCAGGGCGCGGCGTGGAAGACGCCGATCATCGCAGGCAGCGGCAGCCGGTTCATGAAATCGCCGAAGCGCGTGGTGCTGACCCGCTCGAGATGCACGTCGAGCGCATCGGAGGTGAGGTTGCGCATGCTGGTGGCGAAGGTGCGCACCATGCGCTCGCACACCACTTCGAGCATGGGCAGCCGCTCGCGATTGGCGATATCGGCATCGAGCAGCGCGCGCAGGCCCTTTTTGGCGGCGCGCGGCGGCGGCGTATCGAAACCGAAGATCGCGTCGATCCCGGCCTGGTCGAAGCGATCGATCGCGGGCTCGCGCGGACGCTCGGCCTCCTCCACGCTCATTGCTCCACCAGATCCTGGATGAGGACGTCGCTCACGCTGTCGTCGCCGATCGCGGCGCGGATGCGCAGCATCATCTCCTCCTTGACGCGGTACACCGCCGCCGATCCGTCCAGATCCTCGGCGCGGAGTTCGCGCAGGAAGGATTGCAGCGCGTCGAGCAGCATCGGCATCCTTTCCTTCAGCAGCTCGGCCTTGCCCTTGCTCCGCGCCACCACGACGAAGCGCAGCTTGATGAAGTGCGCGCGGCCATCGGCGCCGTGGACGCTGACGATGATGGGCGGCGCATCGACATAGAGATCGGCCGCGGCGCCGCTCGCGGGGGCGACCTCGGTCGGCGGGGCGGCCGGCCGCAGCAGATAGACGCCGGCCCCCGCCATGGCCGCCAGCGCCAGCGCCCCGCCGAAGAGCATCGGCAGCACGCGCGTGCGGCGCGCGGGCGCGAGCGGCGCCGGCGCCGATGCCGGCACCGCCGCCGCCGCGCTGATCTCGTCATCGTCATAGGACCGCCCGCCCGACGCGATCCGTGCTTCGTTCGACACAGCCACTCCCTCCGCCGGCCGCTTCTTCAGCCAGCCCTGCTTTCCGCCCGCATCACGTCCGCCGGCATCACGTTCGCCAGCCGAAATGCCGCCGATCCGCCGCGAACGGCCATCACGCCTCTATTATAGAGAGGGCGTCGGCCAGCCGGTCGGCCGATGCCGATTTCGCGATCATGCCGGCACGCGGGAGCGGCGATGTCCTCCGATGTCTCGACCTATGTGCTGTTGAGCCATGCCCAGGCGCTGCGCCGCCAGATGGACATCGCCGCCAGCAACATGGCCAATGTCAACACGCCCGGCTACAAGCGCGGCCAGGCGCTGTTCCACAGCTTTGTCGAGCGCACGCGCGAGGCGCCGATCCCCGATGCGCGCAGCACCAGCTTCGTGCTCGATTTCGGCGCGGTGCACGATGCGCGGGCGGGCGCCTTCCAGGCCACCGGCAATCCGCTGGACGTGATGATCGAGGGGCCCGGCTATCTGGCCGTGCGCGACGCCGCCGGCGCCACCGCCTATACGCGCGACGGCATGCTGCATGTGCGGCCCGATGGCCTGCTCGCGGCGGCGGGCGGCCAGCCGGTGCTGGACGAGGGCGGCCGGCCCATCACCATCCCGCCCGAACGCCGGGCGGGGCTGGCGATCGCCGCCGACGGCACCATCACCGCCGCGAGCGGCGCCGGATCGGACACGGGCAGCCCCGTCGCCGGCGCGCCGATCGCGCGGCTAGGGGTGACCGTGTTCGACGAGCTGCGCGTGTCCGAACGCGGCGATGGCCTGCTGTCGGGCGCCGGCGGTAGGCTGCTCGCGCCCGCCGAGACCCATCTCCGAACCGGCGGCGCCGAGGCCTCCAACGTCCAGCCGATCCTCGAATCCACCCACATGATCGAGATCCTGCGCGCCTACCAGACGAGCATGGAAATGTCCGCCAATCTCGATGCCTTGCGCAAACAAGCGATCGGGCGGCTCGGGAAGGCCGAATAGCCTCCTATAAAAGAGACGCATCGCGCACACGCCCGCAGCAAAAGGCCAGGATCCATGCGTTCCCTCTCGATCGCCGCGACCGGAATGCTCGCGCAGCAGACCAACGTGGACGTCATCGCCAACAACATCGCCAATATGAACACCACCGCATTCCGCCGGCAGCGGGCGGAATTCCAGGATCTTCTGTACCAGACCCAGGCCCGGCCCGGCGCCACCAGCAGCGCCGACGGCACGCGCGTGCCAGCCGGGATCCAGATCGGCAGCGGCGTCCGCACGGCGGATATCTACCGGATCGAGGAGCAGGGCCCCCTCACCGCCACCGGCAACCGCTACGATCTCGCGATCGACGGGCCCGGCTATTTCCGCATCGCCATGCCCAATGGCGAGACCGCCTATACCCGCGCCGGCTCCTTCCGCCTGTCCGATCAGGGCGAGCTGGTGACGACGGACGGCTATCGCGTCCAGCCCGACATCACCATCCCGCGCGACGTGCTGGACGTGCAGATCTCCAAGACGGGGCTGGTCCAGGTCAAGCTCGCCGGCCAGACCCAGATGCAGGATGTCGGCCAGCTGGACCTCGCTCTGTTCGTCAACGAGGCCGGGCTCCAGGCGCTGGGCGGCAATCTCTATCTCGAGACCGAAGCGTCGGGCCAGCCCAATGTCGCCAATCCCGGCCAGCCCGGCTTCGGCAAGCTCAACCAGCATTTCCTGGAAACCTCCAACGTCAATCCCGTCGCGGAGATCACCGCGCTGATCAGCGCGCAGCGCGCCTATGAGATGAACAGCCGAACCGTGAAGGCGGCGGACGAGATGCTCGCCACCACCAGCCAGCTGCGGTGAGCGCGGTGGCGCCGCTGCTCGCGCTGTTGCTCGCCGGCGCCCCGGCCGGCCATGTGCTCGCCGGCGCCTCGGCCGGCCATGTGCTCGCCCATGCGGTGGACGCCGGCACGCCGCTGGTGCCGGGCGATCTGCGCCCGGCCGAGGGCGATGAGATCGCCCGCGCGCGCGGCGGCCTCGCCCCCGCCGCGCTCGCCGGCCATGAGGCGAGCTATCGCCTCGCCGAGGGCATGCCGGTGCGCGCCGGCGACATCCGTCCGGTGCAGCAGGTGCGCCGGGGCGACACCGTCGCCATCGCCTATCGCGCCGGTCCGCTCTCCATCACCGCCCAGGGCCGCGCGCTGAACGGCGGCGCGCTGGGCGATCCGGTGCGCGTCCTCAGCGCGGCGACGCGGCAGACGCTGGATACCGTGGTGGACGGGCCCGGCCGCGTCCGCGTCGGCACCCGCTGAGGAGAGTGGCGATGCGGGATCGCGCGTCCGAGACCAGCCACGCCGCGCCATGCACCAGGGGGTGCGCGGAGGATCGACGCCGGGGCATGCCGGGGTTCGCCCTGCCCCTCCTGCTGGCGCTGCTCGGTCTCGGCCTTTCCGGCTGCGGCGTGGTCGGCCGCGTCAAGGCGATCGGCCGCGCCCCCGCCGTCAGCCCATCGGTCACGCCGCAGACGCCGGCGGTGGAACCCTCGCTCGGCGCGCAGCCGCTGGGCGAGCGCTATACCGGCGGCAATCCCGCCGCGCCGGGCGGCGCCTCGCTGTTCCGCACCGGCGCGGGGGCCTTTTTCCACGATCAGCGGGCCTCGGCGCGCGGCGACATCCTCACCGTCCGCATCCAGATCGCCGACAGCGCCACGCTCGGCAACAGCTCCTCGCGCGGCCGCACGGGCGCCGAGAATGCCGGGCTGAGCGGCTTTTTCGGGCTTCAGACCAAGCTGCAGCAGATCCTGCCCGGCAGCCCCGATCCGGCCGCGCTGGTCGCCGGCAAGACCAGCTCCACCTCCACCGGCACGGGCAACACCTCGCGCACCGAGGAAATCAAGACGAGCGTGGCGGCGATCGTCAAGGCGGTGCTGCCCAATGGCAATCTGGTGATCGAGGGGCGGCAGGAGATCCGCGTCAATTTCGAGCTGCGCGAGCTGCTGATCACCGGCATCGTCCGCCCGCAGGACATTGCCCGCGACAACAGCATCCGCAGCGACCAGATCGCCGAGGCGCGGATCAGCTATGGCGGCCGTGGCCAGCTGACGGACATGCAGCAACCGCGCTGGGGCCAGCAGCTCTACGAAGCCGTCTCGCCCTTCTGATCGCGGCGCGGCGTGCGCATGGCGCTTCGGGCGCGCACGGACCATCGCGGGGGACGCAGGTTAGCCGCCCGTCTCAGGATGCGGCCTTGGGATTTCCGCACCCGCGCCTGATCCCCCGCGCCGCGACCGGGCCGCCGGGGCGCGGGCCGCCTCGATCAGCCCTGCGCGCGCGTCGGGAGGCGCGGGAAAGTGCCGCCCGCGCGCCCGATGTGCCGGCCTCTGCATCGATCGGGTGACGCGCCGCCAGCGGGGCCGGGCGATCGCGCGCCCGCACGCGACGCATGCCAGCCGCATGCGCCGACTCGTCCATCTGAAGGCCCCGGAGCCAGCGCCGGCGGTTCGCGCCTCGCCCTGACCGGGCCGGCGGGACGCGGCCGGTTTAAAGACGCGGCGCGGCGATGGGCGGCCCGTAAACGGCGAGCGACGGGGCGAGAGCGCGCTCCGCCTTTCCCACGAATGCGGCCGTCTCCGACCTCGCGGAGAAGCACGCCGGCGCCGAAGGACGACGGCGCGCGCAGCCCGTTGGTGCCGGTCTGCCACCGCCGCGTCGCGCGCCCACCTTGCGCCGCGCCACCGCAACCCGGCTACGGCGCGGCCGCCCCGCCTTCTCGCGCCCAAGCATCGCGCGGCGGCACCGGGCGGCGCGCGGCTAGTCGATCACGCCCGCTTCGAGCGCCAGCCGCGTCGCCGCGGCGAGGCTGGTCACGTCGAGCTTGCGCAGGATGCGGGCGCGGCCATGTTCGACGGTGCGGCTGGCCAGGCCAAGCTCGTGCGCAATCATCTTGGTGGATGTGCCGATGGCGAGACGCAGGAAGATGTCATGCTCGCGGGGCGTGAGCAGCGCCAGACGCGCCGCCGAGCGGCTCTGGCCGGCCACCGAGCGCACGTGCAGCCGCGCGGCGGCGAACGCGGCGGCAAGCAGTGCGGGATCGATCGGCCGTTCGAGATAGTCGAGCGCGCCGGCGCGCATCGCGGCGAGCGCAGAGCCCAGCGTCGGTCGACGCGAGAGCAGGATCAGCGGCAGCCGGCACGCGCGGCGCGCCAGCTCGCGCTGCGCGGCAAGCCCGGTTCCGGTCGCGAGCACCTGCTCCACGATCAGACAGGCCATGGTGTCGCGCATCGCCGCCTCGACAAAGGCGTCGATGCCGTGATGCAGCACGGGCATCCCGCCCAGCGGCGCCACCAGGGCCGCCACCTGATCGGCGTCGTGGCGATCATCATCCAGAATATGGACGCGCAGCGGCTCGACGAGGCACTCGGTTCCACGCTCCATCCGTCGCTCGCCGCCTTCCCCACCATGGCATCGCCGTTGGGCGCGTGGCGCCCGGGCCCCGGATCGATCCGGACCAGCCGCAATTGGTCCATAATGGACCGAAAAGCAACTTGGGATAAACCAGGGTGATCAAGCGGTCGGCGTCGCGCTTTCCGGGCTGGTCGGCCGGCGCGGCATGACGCGCGGGGACGATCGTGTCGGGAGCCGTGCCGCGCGTCCGACGCGAACGCGCGCGTCGCCTGTCGGGGAAAGGCTTCGGGGCGGCGCTTGTTCCACCAGCCGCGCGACAGCCACTGTTCGTCCGCCGCGCCCCGGGTCCGCCCCCGGGCCGTTCATGGTGCAGACAGGCCGCGCCGCCTCGAACCGATCGCGTTGGTTAACGAGAAGGATGGGAGGACAGGATGAGGGTTTCACGTCTCGCCATAGCCGCCGGCGTCGCCGCGCTGGCGGGCTGCGCGCATAGCGGCAAGGCGCCGGTGGCGGGCGCGCCGCCCGCCGCGCCGGGCGCGATCGCGGGCACGGTCGCGGCCGATCGCAACGGCGATGGCATCGCCGATGGCTGGTATTCGGCCGATGGCGTGTACCACGCCTTTGTCGCGCCCCCCTGCCCGCCGCCGCCGCCGCCGCTTCCCACCCGTCGCGGCGAGCGCGGCTGATCGCCATGCGGGGCGAGCGATGGCGCGCCGCGCTCGCCCTGGCCGGGGCGCTCGCCGCGCCGGCGGTGCTGGCGGCGCCGGTCGAACGCACCGGCGGCGCGGATCGCGCCGCGCTTCGGCCGGTCGCGGCCGCGCTCCAGGCGCGCGCGCACGGCGCGCTCGCCCGCTTCTATGCCGCGCGCGGCTATTGGCCGCTCTGGATCGAGGACCATGGCCGCGCCCCCGCCGGCGAGGCGCTGCTCGCGCTGGTGGCGCAGGCGGATCGCGACGGGCTGGATCCCGATCAGTACCGGCTCGGCAGAATGGCGGCACTGCTCGCATCGGCGCGCACGGGCGATGCCGCCGCGCGCGCCGAGGCCGAACTGGCCCTCTCCGCCCTGTTCGCACGCTATGTCCGCGATATGCGGCGCGCGCCCAAGGCGCGGATCACCTATCTGGACGCCGAACTCAAGCCCGGCCGCCCGGCGCCGGAGGCCATTCTGCGCCAGGCCGCGCTGGCGCCGGCGCTGCTGCCCTATATCGCGCGGATGGAGTGGATGGACCCGCTCTACACCCGGCTCCGCACCGCCGATCCCCGCGCGCTCGATGGCGCCGGCCGCCGCCGGCTCGCCGCCACGCTGGATCGGCTGCGCCTGCTCCCCGGCCCCTGGGTGCGCCACATCACCGTCGACGCCGCCTCGGCGCGGCTCTTCTATTACGACAAGGGGCGCCAGCAGGGCATGATGCGGGTGGTGGTCGGCACGCCCGAAACGCCCACGCCGATGCTCGCGGGCATGGTGCGCTACGCCATCCTCAATCCCTATTGGAACGTGCCGCCCGATCTGGTGCAGCGCCGGATCGCGCCCAAGATGGTGGCGGGCGCCTCGCTCGCCGCGCTGCGCTTCGAGGCGCTGTCGGACTGGAGCGCCAGCCCGGCGCGGCTCGATCCGCGCGGCATCGATTGGCGGGCGGTGGCGGCGGGGCGGGCCGAGGTGCGGCTGCGCCAGCTGCCAGGCGGCGCCAACGCCATGGGGCGGGTGAAATTCATCTTCCCCAACGATCAGGGCATCTATCTGCACGATACGCCGCAAAAGGCGCTGATGGCGAAGGCCGATCGCCATCTGAGCAATGGCTGCGTGCGGCTGGAGGATGCGCCGCGGCTCGCCCGCTGGCTGATGGGCACGGCCTTGCCGGCCAAGCCGGGCGCGGCCGAGCGGCCGGTGGCGCTCGCGCCGGCGGTGCCGGTCTATCTCACCTACGCCACCGCCACGCCCACGCCCCATGGCGTGGCGCTGCTCGCCGATCCCTATGGGCGCGATCCCGGCGCCGGCTAGGCGCCGCCGGGATCGCGGGGCAGATCAGAAATTATAGCGGATGCCGGCGCGGTACATGCGGCCGAGCACGTCGTAGAGCTGCGGGTTGACGTCGATGCCGGTATTGGTCTGCGGCGAGCCCGCAGGATCGTGATCGAACAGATTGTCGATCTTGAAATAGGCGGTGAGCTTCTTGGTCAGGTTGTACGAGCCGCCGATGTCGAAATAGAAGGCGCCCGGCATCTTGTTATAGTCGATCGTCGGCCGGCTCTCGGTCGAGGCGGGGCAGTTCGTCTGGCAGACGATATATTGGTTGCCGAAGGTGCCGTCGCTGAACCAGCGCTGCGTGAAGGTGATGCTGAACTTGTCCGTATCCCAGCTTTCCACGCCGAGCAGCTTCCACTTGGGCGTGGCGCCGCTGTTCGCGCCGGCGCTGTCGATCGGCACCGTGCCGGGGATGCCGGTGTCGGTGATGAAGTGGCGGACATTGGTGGCCAGCGCGCGGACGGTGAAATTGCCCGGCAGGCCCATCTTCTCGAGCGGGAACTGGTAGCTCGCCTCGATATCGAAGCCGTCGGTGTAGATCGACGCGAGGTTGAAGGACTGGACGTTGACGATATAGGGGCCGCTGCCGCTGAGATCGAAGGCGCTGCACGTCTGCGTGACGCCCTGCGAGCAGAGGTTGATCTCCTGCTGCGCGCCCAGCGCCGAGATGACGCCCTTCAGCTTGATGCGGTAATAATCGAAGGACAGGCTCAGCCCCGGCGCCCAGGCGGGGCGCGACAGCACGATGCCGGCCTCGGTGTTGCGCGCGATTTCGGGCTTCAGCGCGGTATTGCCGATCGAATTCTGGATGATGCTGATCGAGCGGTTGTTGAAGGGATCGTTGATGTTCGGCACCGTCACGGCGATCGGCGCGGCGAACAGCTCGCTCAGATTGGGCGCGCGCACGTCGCGCGAGGTGACGGCGCGCAGCTTCACGCCATCGATCGGGGTCTGCCAGCCGCCGCCGATCTTCCAGGTATAGACGGTGCCCGAGGTGCTGTAATGCGTCGCGCGGCCGGCGAGGTTGAGATTGGCCTTGCCCAGCGAATGCGAGTCGAGCAGCGGCAGGTTCAGCTCCAGAAAGCCTTCATAGACTTTGTAGGAGCCGTGACCGTCGTGATAATTGCCGGCATACCAGTTGTTGCCCGCGCTGTTGACCAGGGGATCGGCCGGATAGGCGGCGGTGTACGGATTGCTCGCGGTGACGCCATTGCCATAGGGATCGGCGTTGACGCGGTAATATTCGCGGCGGAACTCGGCGCCGATCGCCACCGAAAGCGGCCCCGCCCAGAGCGAGACGGGCGCGCCGTTGAAGCTGAGGCTGGCGGCATCCTGGGTCTGGCGCGTGTGCTGATACGGCCCGTTGATCGGCGTGACATAGGCGAGCGTCGCGGCGCTCGGCGTATCGCCGCCGATGATGTTGAGCGGCTGGCAGCCGCTCGCCACCGCCGCCGGATTGGCGCAGATGATCTGCCCGTTCGGCCCCAGCACCGCCTGGATGGCGGCGTTGTAGTGCGGGGTCAGCGTGATGTCGCGGACATGGATGTTGGTGATGTTCTCGCCATGCTCGTAATAGGCGTCGTAGCGCCAGTCGCTGCCGAACAGGTTGAACTTGCCGTCCGCGCCGCCGACGAAGCGATATTGGGTGCGGGTGGGTTGGACGCTGGTGAAATTGGGCAGCACGGCATTGCTCACGCCATAGGCGAAGCTGGTGATGCCATTGGCCGCGCACGCCGCCTGGATTTCCGCCGGCACGAACGGGTTGGAGCATTGAATCGTGAGATTGCCCTGCTTGGCGGCACCCGGATTGGGAGTGTTGCTGCTGCGCACGCGGGCGATGTTCACGGTGGCGTAGATCTCGTTGTCGGGATCGAGATCGAAGCCGACCCGGCCATAGCCGTCCCAGCGCGTCAGCTCGGACTGGAGGCTGGTGCCGTTGCCGACATTGCCCGACAGATCGCCGCCCACGCAGAAGCCGTTATAGCAGTTGGAGACATTGCCCTTGGCGTCCTTCAGCGGCACGCCGTTGGAGCCATAGTTGAAGTTGAACGGCCGGCCATTCTTGTCGAAGGCGATGCCCTGGAGCGGGCCGGCGGCGATCAGGCCATATTTGGTGTATTGGTTGGCCTGGACATGCTCGCGATACAGATATTGCGGGCTTCCATCGTTCAGCACGCCCCGGTTGACGAGCGTTTCCGTGTCGTACCAGCTGCGCCCGTTCGGCCCCGGCCCTTCGCCGAACCCATAGGCGGGCACGCCGTCCTCATGGCTGTATTCGCCGCTGACCACCACGTGCAGGCGATCGTTGAGGAAGGATTTTCCCGCCGCCGCCTGGAAGGTGTAATTGCCATCGTCGCCATATTTGGTGACGCCGCCCAGCGCATTGGCCTTGAAGCCCTCGAAGCGCTTGTTGGTGACGAAATTGACCACGCCGCCGACCGCGTCCGAGCCGTAGGAGGCGGAGGCGCCGCCCGTCACCACGTCCACGCGCTGGATCAGCAGCTGGGGGAAGAGGCTGACATCGGGCACGCCCGTCACGTTCGCGCCGACCACGCGCTGGCCGTCGAGCAGCGTCAGCGTGCGGATCGTGCCGAGGCCGCGCAGGCTGAACGAGCTTAGCCCCTGCGTGCCGCTCGAGGTGGAGTTGGTGCCGACCGTGGCGCCGCTGCTGCCCTGGAGCGAGGGCAGCTGGGCGATGGTGGTGAAGACGTTGGGCTGCGCATTCTTGGCGATGGCGGCGGCGCTCAGCACCTGGGTGGGGGTGGGCGCGCTGAAGCCGCTGGTGGTGATGCGCGTGCCCGTCACGACGATGTCGGCGGGCGTCTGCGCCGGCGCCTCGGCGGCCTGGCTCTGCGGCGTCGGCAGCGTCGCGGCGGGATCGGGCAAGGCGGCGGGCGTGCTCTGCTGCGCGCCGCCCTGGGGCGCGGCGCTGGCGGCCGAGGCCGGCGGCCCCTGCACCGGCGCCTGGCCGAAGGCCGGCATGGCGAGCGCGAGGGTTGCGAGCGCCGCGCCGGCGCAATAGCGGCTGCGGCGGGCCAGTCGGGTGGTAATCGGATCCATCAGTCTCTCCCCGGTTTTTTCATCTTGTCGAAGGTTCAGCGGCGCGTCGCGAACAGCGCGTGATGCGCGAGAATGAAGAGCGTGTGCTTGTCGGCGCCGCCGAAGATCAGCTGCAAGGGCCGCTCGGGCACGTCGATCCGCCCGATTTCGGCGCCGTCGGGCGCGTAGACGAAGATCTGGCCGTTCGCGACATAGACCTTGCCATCCGGTCCCACCGCCACGCTCTCGCCGCCGCGATTGGCGAAGACCTTGAGGTCCGTCAGGCTGCCGCCCGCGCCGAGACGCGCCGAATAGGTGCGATCCTCGGATTCATTGCTGACGAACACGCGGTCGCCCGGGCGGGCGGCGGTGAAGCCATAGGATTGCAGCGTATCCGAGAAGCGCCAGCCGACATGATCGGCCGGCCCCTGCTGGAAGACGCGGAAGGCGGGCAGCACCAGGCTGCCATCGGGCGATACATATTCGCGCGCCTTGGGCGCCGCGACATCGCGCGCGAACATCTCGGCCAGCGTTGTGAAATGATCCGTGGCGGGATCATATTGATCGCGAAACTCGCCATTGTTCCACCAATTGACCGGCAGCAGCGTGCGTGCGCCGGCATGGGGGCGGGCCGGGGTCGCCGCGATCGGCGTGATCGTGCCGTCGGTGGTGCCGGGCTTGAGGCTGTAGACGCTGCCTTCCGCGCCGAGCGAGGAGAGGATCAGGAGATTGCCCTGGCCGTCCACCGCGAGATTGACGGGATCGATCGGATGATCGGCCACCACCTCCAGCCGCCCCGCCTCGCTCCAGCGATAGATGCGCTGGAAGCGATGGTCGACGAAATAGAGCCGGCCCTCCTTGTCCACCGCCGCGCCCGAGATGGACCAGAAGCCATCCTCCAGCCGCTCCACCCCGGCGCCGGCCGGATCGGCGGCGGCGCCGGCGAGCGGCGGCGGCGGGCTCGCGGCCACGTCCAGCCGCGCGAATTCGCGCTCGCGCACCTCCTGCTTGTGCGTGACGTCGAGAATGGCGTTCTCGAACGGGAATTTGCTGGCGCGCAGATAGGTGCCGCAGCCATTGGCGTCGCAGGTGGCATAGCCGCTCTCGGCGTTCACATGCACGTTGCGGAAGCGGATGTCCGAGACATTGTAGAGCTTGGCCGCGGTGAGCGCGGGCTTGTAGTTCCGCGTGACGCGATAGGCGTGATAGTTGGCGAACAGGATATTGCGCGAATTGCGCACCTCGAGCGACACGGCATCGCCGCCCTCGCCCACCTCCTGCTCGGTCTGCGGCGCGAGGAACTCCCAATTCTCCACCCCGTCCAGCACGATCTCGTTGCGGACATGATGCTCGTTCGAGAATTCGTAGACATGCCCCGGCGTCTTGGTGTTGGAGACATAGAGGCCGTTCTGCGCCTGGGTGTTGGGCGCCCAGATATCGACGAAGGTGCCGCCGCCGCCATCCGTCACCCACAGGCCCGGATATTGCGCGTCCATATAGGTGTTGGCGACGAAATCGCCGCCCGGCCGCGCATAGAGGCCCAGCGGCTTGCCATCGGCGATGAAGGTGCCGCCGCCGCCCTGGATCTTGACGTCGTCGATCTGCGACGCGGCGCCCGCCTTCCACAGCAGCGGCGTGACGCGCGGATTGATGCGGCCGCCGAACAGGCCCAGGCCGGACACCATGGTGGAGCCGCCCTTGGCCGTCTCCAGCATCGGCTTGGGGCCGCCGAAGCCCGCATAGGCCGGGCTGCGATCGGGCAGCTGGATCTGGGTGAGGCTGGGGTGCAGGCCGATCAGCACGCTGTCCGGCCGCAGCCGCAGCGTATCGCTGATCATGTAGAAGCCGACCGGGAAATAGAGGATACGATGCGCGTCGATCGCGCGCTGCAGCGCCGCGGTGTCGTCGCTATGCCCATCGCCCTTGACGCCCAGCGTGCGGACATCGACCCATTGCGACACCGGCGGCAGCGGCTTGATCGCGGGCGCCGCGGGCGCGGGCATGCGCGCGATCGGGGTTGGGCTGAACCGCGTCTCGAACCGCCCCATCGCGCCCGTGCCGGGCAGCGTCAGGCCATAGCTGAAGTCCGCCACGCGATAGGCCTGGCCCGGCGCGTCGAGCGTCTTGCCGCTCTCGCGAAACCGCGCGAAGACGGGCGTCGCCTCGGCCATGGCATTGTCGAAGCCGATCTGCGTGAAGGCGTTGTTCTCGTTGCTGATGATGATGCCGGCCTTGGCGATGCGCGCGAAGCGCACATCCTTGCCCCACAGGGAGTCGCTATAGCCCTGATCGATCTCGATCCCGACCGGGGCATCCGCCATGCGGACATTGACGAGGGTGAGATCCACCTCATGCTCGCGGATCGCGGCGTCGCGCTGTCCGTCGAAGCTCGAATCGAGCAGCGTGAACTGCCAGGCGGGCGAGGTCTTTTCCGAGACGATGCCGTAGCGGCCGCCATGGAAATGCAGATCCTGGGCGACATTGCCCGCCTGGTAGATGCCCGCGAAGGCGGAGCCGAGGCGGAAGTCCATGTGGGACAGATAGGCATGCTGCGCGACGCGGAAGCGCACCCCGGCGGCGGCGGGATTGCCCTCGCCGATCTCGATGTCGATATTGCTCATCGCCGAGTAGAAGGTGGCGGAATTGGCGTCGCGCACCGTGTCGCTCGCCGGCACCAGCGTCGGCACCGGCACCGGCACCTTGCCGACCTCATATTGATCGCCGCCGGTGAAGACGACCATCGTCTTGACCCCGGTATCGAAGCCGGGGGTGCGCGGCGCCAGCACCAGCACCGGGCGCGTCCGCCCCGTGCCGAACAGGCGAACGCCCTGCGGGATCAGGATCGAGCGGGTGATGCGGTAGCGGCCCGAAGGCAGGAAGACGATGCCCTCGCCCGTCGGTCCGCGCGCGGCGGCGATGGCGGACTGAATCGCCTCGCTATCGTCGGCGCGGCCGTCGCCGGCGCCCCGCACCGTCACCGCGCGGGCATCCACGGGCATGGTCGCCAGGCTCGAACGCGCCTCGGGCGCCGCCCAGGCCGCGCTCGCGCCCAGGGCCAAGGTCGTGGCGAGCAAGGCGCTCCGCATCTCTCCTCCTCTGTTCCGCGTCGGCGCCTGACGGCCTGCGTCTTCGTTCAGCGGCGATTAGACCTGCGGCCAGGAGGCGGCAGCCGGGACCATGGTCCTAATGGCCGCCGGAGCGGGCCGATCGATACTAGCCAGGCGCCCGATCAGGCTCGGGACGCGAAGGAGGAGCCGTGCCACCCCATATCGATCGCGAGCAGCTCGCGCCCCGCGCGATCGTCCTGATGGGCGTGAGCGGAAGCGGCAAATCCACGCTCGGCGCCGCGCTCGCGGCGCGGCTCGCCTGCCCCTTTCTGGAAGGCGATTCCTTCCACGCGCCCGAAGCCGTCGCCAAGATGCGCGGCGGCGAGCCGCTGACCGACGAGGATCGCTGGCCCTGGCTCGATCGGCTCGGCGCGGCGCTCGATCAGGCGGTGCGCGCCGAGGGGCTGGCGATCGCCGCCTGTTCGGCGCTCAAGCGCGCCTATCGCACGCGGCTGGAGGCGGCGATCGCCGCGCCGGTCGCCTTTCTGCTGCTCGACGTGGCGCGCGACGAACTCGCCGCGCGGCTGGAGCGGCGCACCGATCATTATATGCCCAAAAGCCTGCTCGACAGCCAGTTGGCGACGCTTGAGCGCCCCGACGCGGACGAGCCGGCGCTGGTGCTGGACAGCACGCGGCCGCCCGAGGCGCTCGCCGCCCGCGCGGTCGAATGGCTGGCCGGCGCGGCGGTGCGCTGATGCGGCGGCGCCTCGCCTGGCTCGCGGCGCTCGCCTGTATCGGCGCGGCGCCGGCGCCGCCGGCCGAGCCGGTGCTGCCGCTCTGGCCAGGACCGCCGCCGGGCGATTCCGCCGCGGCGACGCCCGAGCGCATCGTGGACAGCTATGTCCACAATGTGCACCGCCCCTCGCTGACGCTGTTCCGCGCCGATCCGCGCCACGCCAACGGCGTGGGCATCATCGTCGTGCCCGGGGGCGGCCATCGCATGCTGGTGTGGATGAACGAGGGCGTGTGGCCCGCGCGCACGCTCAACCGCGCGGGCATCACCGTCTTCGTGCTCAAATACCGGCTCGCGCGCGAACCGGGCTCGCCCTACAGCATCGAGGGCGATGCCGCCGCCGATGCGCGGCGGGCGGTGCGCTTCGTCCGCGCCCATGCGGCCGATTATGGCGTGGATCCGGCGCGCATCGGGCTGATGGGCTTTTCGGCGGGCGGCGAGCTGGTTTCGCTCGCCGCCGACAATCCGGCGCCCTCGCTTCCCGCCGGCGCGGATGCGATCGATCGCGTCAGCGCGCGGCCCGATTTCCAGGTGCTGATCTATCCCGGCCCGCTCGGCATACCGGCCAGGGCGGCCGCCGGCGCGCCGCCCGCCTTTCTCGCCGCAGGCTCGCTCGATCAATGCTGCGCGACGCCGACCATCACGCTCTACCAGCAGCTGCGCGCCGCCGGCGTCTCGGCCGAGCTGCATCTGTTCGCCGATACCGACCATGGCTTCAACGTCGCCATGCATTCGGAGCGGATCTCGATCCAGCATTGGCCGGACCGGCTGATCGACTGGCTGAGCGATGGCGGCTGGCTGACCGCCGGCGCCCACGAACGGCGGCCGCCGGCGGGCTGAGCCCCGCGCTCAGCCGGCCCCGCCGATCCGCGCCGCGTACAGGCTGTGATGGGTGAGGATGTAGAGCCGTCGCCCGTCCGCCCCGCCGAACAGGAGCTGCAGCGGCCGTTCCGGCACGTCGATGCGATCCACCTGCCGCCCGGTCGCGTCATAGACGAAGATCTCGCCGTTCGCGACATAGACGCGGCCGTCCGGCCCCGCCACCACGCTCTCCCCGCCCCGATCGGCCACGGGCTTGAGATCGGTCAGGCTGCCGCCGGCACCCACCAGCGCGGAATAGCTGCGATCCTCCGACTCGTTGCTGATCAGCACCCGCGCGCCGGGCGCGGCGGCGACCAGACCGTGCGCGTCCAGCGTATCCGAGAAGCGCCAGCCGCGATGATCGGCAGGCCCCTGCTGGAAGACGCGAAAGGCCGGCAGCGCCAGGCTGGCATCGGGCGCGACATAGGCGCGCGCCTTGGGCGCCGCCGCATCACGCGCGAACATCTCGGAGAGCGTCGTGAAATGGTCGGTGGCGGGATCATATTGATCGCGGAATTCGCCATTATTCCACCAATTCACCGGCAGCAGCACGGGCAGGCCGGCGGCCGTGGCGATAGGCGTGGGCGGGATCAGCGTCAGCTGGTCCTCGGGGCTGCCGGGCATGAAGCTGTAGACGGTGGCGTCCGGCCCGTAGGAGGAGAGCACCATCAGCGCGCCCGATCGCGTCACCGCCAGATTGACCGCATCGAGCGGCGCGTCGCGTTCGGTCGTGAGCCCCTCGGCCTCGCTCCAGCCATGGATGCGCTGCTGTCCGTGATCGACGAAATAGAGCTTGCCGCGCGCGTCCACCGCGCCGCCCGAGGCCGAGAAAAAGCCCGTCGCCAGCCGCGACACGCGCTCGTCCGGCGCGGGGGCGGCGGGGCGCAGGGCGGGGATGTCCAGCCGCGCGAATTCGCGCTCGCGCACCGCGATGCCGCTGGTGATGTCGGTGAGCGCGTTCTCGAACGGGAATTTGCTGGCGCGCAGATAGGTGGCGCAGCCATTGGCGTCGCAGGTGGCGAAGCCGCTCTCGGCATTCACATGCACGTTGCGCAGATGAATATCGCCGCCGCCCTGGAGACGGATCGCGGTCGCCGCCGGCTTGACCGAGCGGGTGACGCGATAGGCGTGGAGATTGGCGAGCAGGATGTCGTGGCTGTCGCGAATGTCGAACGACACCGCATCCTGGCTCTCGCCCGCCTCCTCCTCGGTCTGCGGCGCGAGAAACTCCCAATGCCGGACGCGGTTGAGGCCGAATTCGGTGCGCATGTGATGCTCGGCCGAAACTTCGTAGACATGGCCGGGCGTATCCGTGTCCGACACATAGAAGCCGGTCTGCGCATAGGTATCCGGCGTCCACACGCCATTGAAGGTGCCTCCGCCGCCATCGGTTACCCAAAGGCTGGGATATTGCGCGCCCCAGCGGCGGCGCGGATCGGGATCGCCGCTGTGCGTGTCGTTATAGGGATCCAGCCGGCTGCCATCGGCACGGCTGGTGCCGTGGCCGCCATGGAAGCGCACATCCTCCACCAGCGAGCCCGCGCCCGCCTTCCACAAGAGCCCGGTCGCGCGCATCGCCACGCCGCCGGTGAACAGGCCCACGCCCGAAACAATGGTATCGCCGCCCTTGGGCGCGAACAGCAGCGGCTTGGGCGTGCCGACACCCTGGAAGCCGGGCGTATCGTCGGGCAGCACGATCTGGGTGAGATCGGGATGGAGCGCGATCAGCACGCTGTCCGGGCGCAGCCGCAGCGTGTCCGTCACCCGGTAATGGCCGCTGGGCAGATAGACGGTCCGGTGCGTGTCGATCGCGCGCTGGAGCGCGGCGGTATCGTCGGTGGTGCCATCGCCGGCGGCGCCAAGCGCGCGGGCATTGGCCCATTGCGCCACCGGCGGCAGCGCGCGGATCGCCGGTGCCGGGCGCGCCGGCAGGCGGGCGAGCGGCGCGGCGCTGATCCGGCTTTCATAGCGGCCCATCTCGCCGAGCGCGGGCACGGTGAGCCCATAGCTGTAATCGGCGACGCGATAGCGGCGGCCCGGCCCGGCCACCGTCTTGCCGCTCTCGCGGAAGCGGGCGAAGACCGGCGTCGCCTCCGCCACCGCATTCTGGAAGCCGATCTGCGTATAGGCATTGGCTTCGTTGCTGATCACCACGCCGGCCTGGGCGATCCGCTCGAAGCGGACATCCTTGCCCCACAGCCAGTCGCCATAGCCCTTGTCGATCTCGATGCCGATCGGGGCGTCCGCCATGCGCACATTGACCAGCGTGAGCCCCGCCTCATGCTCGCGGATCGCGGCGCCCCGTTGGCCCGAAAAGCTGGAATCGAGCAGGGTGAACTGCCAGGCGGGCGAGGTCTTCTCGGTGAGAATGCCGTAGCGGCCGCCGAGAAATTCAAGATCCTGACCGAAATTGCCGACCTGATAGACACCGGCCAGACCGGAGCCGACAGCGAAGCGCATATGGCGCAGATAGGCATGTTGCGCGGCATGGAAGCGCACGCCGATCGCCGCCGGATTGCCCTGGCCGAGATCCAGATCGATATTGGCGATCGCCGTGTAGAAGGTGCCCGAATTGGCGTCAGCGATGGCGGGATTGGCGGGCACGCTGTCGGGCGGGGGCATCGGCACCGGCCCCATCTTCGCCTCCGGGCCACGCCCCACCACCATCACCATCGTCGCCAGGCCCTTTTGGAAGCCCGGCGTGGCATCACCCAGCAGCAGCACCGGCCGCGTCGCGCCGGTGCCGAACAGGCGGATGCCCGGCCAGATGAAGATGGTGCGGCTCAAGCGGTAGCGGCCCGAGGGCAGGAAGACGATGCCGCCACCGAGACGCGCGGCCGCCTGGTCCAGCGCCTGCTGGAGCGCCGCGCTCGCATCGCCGCGCCCATCGGCCGGCGCGCGCACGGTGACGGCGCGTGGATCCTCGGGCGCCTTCTCGAGCATGGAGACGCTGGGCGCCGGGCGGGCCGCGGCCATGGCGGCGGCGGGAATCGCCAGCACCGGCAGCGCCGCGAGGCAGGTTCCCATCAAGGCGCGCGCTCGTCTCACTCCACTCTCCTCCCGCAGCCCCCGGCGCATGTCCGCCCTCCCTAGCCCAGCCGACCGCCCCTCTCAGGCGCGACCATGGTCCTAGATCAGGGCATGAGCCGCTTGCGCCCCTGGGCGAGGTGCCAACGCATGGCGAGCGCGGCGGCGTCGGAATCGCGCACGCGGATCGCCTCCACGATCATCTCATGCTCTTCCAGCATCGCCCCGATCGCGTCCGGCGGCCGCGAGCGTGAAATATCCACGCCGGCGCGCATGATGCGATCGATTTCCTCATGCATATGATCGAAGCTGGAGAGAAAGACGGGATTGGCGGTGGCCAGCACGATCTCGCGATGCAGGGCCATGTCCTCGACATGGGCGGGCCCGCTCGCCACCAACGCGCAGCGCAGCGCGGCCATGGCCTGCTCGATCGCCTCCATCTGCTCCACCGAGCGGCGCATCGCCGCCAGACGGGCCGCCTCGGCCTCGAGCACGAAGCGCACCTCGTAGCTGCCCAGCGTGGCCGAGAGATCGGCCAGCGGCATGTGCGAGCCGAGCCGGTCGGACGGCCGGCGCTTGACGAAGGAGCCCGCGCCGCGCCGCGCCTCGGTGATGCCGTCGGCGGCGAGCCGCACCAGCGCCTCGCGCACGATGGTGCGCGACATGCCGAAGCGGTCCGCCAGCCGTGCCTCGGAGGGCAGGCGATCGCCTATCTCCAGATGCTCCGCGTTGATGATCTCGACGATGCCGGTATAGGCCCGGTCCGCCAGCCGCCCTTCCATCTCTTCCCCTCCCCGCGTCCCGGAGATAGCCGGCGCCGCGCGCGCTGACGAGAGCCGGCGCGCGGCGTTCCACCGCCGCCGCGCACGACGCGCGGTTCGTCAACCTGTATGACAGCTACCGCCGTAAAACAGCAATTCAATTGCTGGTTGACGCTAACATCGGAAAGCCATAGCCTAAACCTGTCCAACCGCTTTGCCTCCAAGCTGGATGCGGCGGCGAGATTCGGGCCGGCCCGCCGGCCACCGCCGTGAAGCCCGCCGCAGAGCGGGCACGCGGCCCAGCCAAGGGAGAGACGGTTTGGAACAGCGTAACCTGAGCGCCGCCGCCGCTATGGCGGACTATGGCATGGCCCCGCAGCCGGTCGATCTGGCCAGGCTTACCCCCACGCAGATCAAGGTGATGCGCGGCGTGTCCTCGGGCCTGCTCAACAAGCAGATCGCCTTCGATCTCGGCATCGCGGAAAAGACGGTGAAGGCGCATATGACGGCGCTGATGCGCAAGCTGAACGTGCGCAACCGCACCCAGGTGGCGGTGGCCGCGCAGACCATGCTGGCCCCGCAAAGCCTGATCGCCTGACGCGGCGCGGACTGGCCGGGGCGCCGCCATCGCGCGCCCGGCCGGCCCGGTTCAGCCGAAGCGGCCGGTCACGTAATCGCGGGTGCGCGGGCTCTGCGGCCGCTCGAACAGCTCCGCCGTCGGCCGGAACTCGATCATCTTGCCGAGGAACATGAAGCCCGTCCAATCGGAGATGCGGGCCGCCTGCTGCAGATTGTGCGTGACGATGACGATCGAGAAGTCCTGACGCAGCTCCATCAGCGTCTCTTCCAGCTTGGCGGTGGAGACGGGATCGAGCGCGGAGGCGGGCTCGTCGAGCAGCAGCACTTCGGGCTCCACCGCGATTCCGCGCGCGACGCATAGCCGCTGCTGCTGGCCGCCCGACAGGCCGAGGCCCGAGGCGGTGAGCTTGTCCTTCACCTCGTCCCACAGCGCCGCGCGGCGCAGCGAGCGTTCCACGATCTGGTCCATCTCGGCGCGCGACTTGCGGTGGTAGAGGCGCACGCCATAGGCGACATTGTCGTAGATCGACATCGGAAAGGGCGTGGGCTTCTGGAACACCATGCCGACGCGCGCGCGCAGCGCCGAGACGTTGAGCCCGGCGGGCTCGAGCGCGACCTCGCCATCCCGCGCGCGCAGCCGCGCCTGGCTCGCGCGATCGGCGAGGATGTCCTTGTTCTCGAGCAGGATCCGGCCGGTGGCATGCTGGCCCGGATAGAGATCGTAGATACGGTTGAGCGCGCGCAGCAGCGTCGACTTGCCGCAGCCCGAAGGCCCGATCAGCGCGGTGATGCGGTTGCGCTCGATCGGCAGGTCGACGCCGAACAGCGCCTGCGTCTTGCCGTAGAAGAAATCGAGCTGCCGGGCCTCCAGCACCAGCCGGTCTTCCGGCGGGCGGGCCATGATCGGCGCCTCGGTCCCGGCCGCGGCCGGCATGGCGGTGGTCAGGTCGGTCATGGGCGGTGGGTCTCCCGGGCGAGCAGGCGCCCGATCGTGTTGACGGCAAGAACGGCGACGGCGATCAGCAGCGCGCCCACCCAGGCGAGGCGGCGCCAATCGTCATAGGCCGAAAGGGCGAATTGGAAGATGGTGGTCGGCAGGCTGGCCATGGGCTGGCTCATGTTCGTCGAGAAGAACTGGTTGCCGAGCGAGGTGAAGAGCAAGGGCGCGGTCTCGCCGGAAATGCGCGCGAAACCGAGCAGGCCGCCGGTGAGCAGACCGGCACCCGCCGCCTTCCAGATGATCGAGCGGATCACCAGCCCGCGCCCCGCGCCGAGCGCCATGCCGGCCTCGCGCAGCGTGTTGGGCTGGAGGGTGAGCATGTCCTCGGTGGTGCGGGTGACGATGGGCGCCGCCAGCAGCGCCAGCGCCACCGCGCCGGCATAGGCGGAAAAGCCGTGAAAGGGCCGCACCAGCAGCTGGTACACGAACAGGCCGACCAGGATCGACGGCGCCGAGAGCAGCACGTCGTTGAGGAAGCGCACGATCTGCCCGTAGGTGGTGCGGCCGCCATATTCCGCGAGCCAGGTGCCGGCCAGCACGCCGACGACCACCGCCAGCACCATGGCGAGCGCGCACATCATCAGCGAGCCGACGATCGCGTTGGCGAGGCCGCCGGGCGATCCGGGGGCCGGCTGCGTCATGGTGAAGATCTTGAGATCGATGCCGCCCACCCCCTGGGTAAGCAGCGACCAGAGGATCAGCACCAGCGCGCCGAGCGCGACCAGCGTGGCGGCGATGCACAGGCCGACGAAGAGGCCATTGGCGATACGGCGGCGGAGAGCGCGGTCCATTCCGGGCCTCAATGCTTCTGGGTGGCGAGCAGCAGGCGGGCGATCGCCAGCACCGCGAAGGTGAGCACGAACAGCACCAGCCCGAGCGCGATCAGCGCCGAGGTGTGCATGTCGCTGGTGGCCTCGGCGAATTCATTGGCGATGGTCGAGGCGATCGTCGATCCGCTGTCGAACAGCGAATGCGGAAAGCCGTGCGAATTGCCGATGATGAAGGTGACGGCCATGGTCTCGCCCAGCGCGCGGCCGAGGCCGAGCATGATGACGCCGACGCCGCCGCGCCGCACATAGGGCAGCAGCACCTGGGTCACCGCTTCGAACGGCGTCGCGCCGAGGCCATAGGCGGCCTCGCGCACCTGGGCGGGGATGGTGAGCAGAAGCTCCCGGAACACCGCCGACATATAGGGCAGGATCATGATCGCCAGGATCAGCGAGGCGGTGAAGATGTTGGCGCCGTTGGGCACGCCGTAGAGCAGATGGCCGATCCAGCTGTCCGGATCGAGATGCATCATCAGCGGCAGCTGGACATGGGTGGCGAACCAGGGCGCCAGCACGAACAGGCCCCACATGCCGTAGACGATCGACGGGATGCCGGCGAGCAGCTCGACCGCGATCGCGACCGGCCGCGCCACGGTGCGCGGGCAGAATTCGACGAGGAAGATCGAGACGCCCAGCGCCAGCGGCAGCGCGAGCGCGAGGCTGAGCAGCGAGGTGACGACGGTGCCGACGATCGGCCCGGCCGCCCCATAGACTTCGGTGACGGGGTTCCACTCGGTCGAGGTGAGGAAGCCCAGCCCGAAGGCGCGGAAGGCCGGCCAGCCGCCGATCGCGAGACTGGCGACGACACCGGCCAGCGAGGCCAGCAGCAGCGTCGCGGCGCTGAAGCAGAGCGCGCGGAACAGCGCCTCTCCGCCGGGCTGCCGATCCTGCGCCTGTCGTTCGGCCGCCGCTTCCATGGTCACGCTCGCCATCGCCCTTCCACTTATAGGAGACGGGAGCGCCGCCGGCGCCCCCGTCCATCGTTCACGCGGCGCGGGCGCTTACTTGCCCGGCGTGTAGACCGGCTTGCCGCCGGCGGTGACGTTGGTCAGCCACTGCTTGCGCATCAGCGCCTTCACCGGCGCCGGCAGCGGCACATAGTCCAGCGAGGCGGCGGCCTGGTCGCCGCTCTTATAGGCCCAGTCGAAGAATTTCAGCACCTGCGCGCCCTGCGCCGGGTTGGACTGATCCTTGTAGACCAGGATGAAGGTGGCGCCGGTGATCGGCCAGGCATTGGCGCCCGGCTGGTCGAGCAGCAGCAGATAATTGCCCGGCGCCGCCGCCCATTTGGCGCCCGCCGCCGCCGCCGCGAAGGCCGGCGCGTCGGGCTGCGGGAAGCGGCCGACCTTGTTCTGCACCAGCGCGTAGGTGGCCTTGTTCTGCTTGGCATAGGCGTATTCGACATAGCCGATCGCGCCCTGGGTCTGCTTCACGAAGGCGGACACGCCGTCATTGCCCTTGCCGCCCAGACCGACCGGCCACGACACGGTGTCGCTCGCGCCGACCTTCTCGCCCCACGCCTTGCTCTTCATCGCCAGATAGGAGGTGAAAAGGAAGCTGGTGCCCGAACCGTCCGAACGGTGGACCACGGTGATCGGCAGCGCCGGCAGCTTGAGGCCCGGGTTGATGCGGGCGATGTTGGCGTCGTTCCAGCTCTTGATCTGGCCATAGAAGATGGCGGCGAGCAGCGGGCCGGTGAGCTTCAGCTGGCCCGGCGCGATCCCCGGCAGGTTCACCACCGGCACCACGCCGCCCATCACGGTCGGAAACTGATAGAGACCCGAGGCCGACAGATCCTCCGGCTTCAGCGGCTTGTCGGAGGCGCCGAAATCAACGGTCTTCGCCTTGATCTGCTTGATGCCGCCGCCCGATCCGATCGCCTGATAGTTCAGGCCCACGCCGGTCTGCGCCTTATAGGCCTCGGCCCACTTCGCGTAGATCGGCGCCGGAAAAGTGGCGCCGGCGCCCGAGATGTCGGCGGCGAAAGCGGTGGTGCCAGCCATGGCGGCCACGCCGGCCAGCGCGACGAAGGTCTTGAACATGAGCATGTCTCCGAACGCCGGGTGTCCCCTTCCCGGCCGCTCGGCCCTAGAAAGCTCCTGTTACGGCTATGTGACAGAGCTTTCGCGCCAAGGCGTTGAGCGCCTGCGACCATGCGAGTCGATCCCGGCATGGCACAGTTCGCCGGATCCTGTATACCGAGGGCAGAAGGGGCGAAGGGCGCCCCACGCGCGGGGCATGATGCGGGCGGTGACGGGCGTGGGCCATGCGGGGCGGGTGGGTCTCCCGCGAAGCAATCGTTTTTCCTCCGCCGCGCGCGCGGCCCTGCTGATGCCGCTGCTCGCCCTGGCGGCGCTGCTGCTCGGCACCGGCGCCGCCCGCGCCGCGCCGCGCTACGCCGCCTTCATGATCGACGCCAATTCGCGCGAGGTGCTGTACAGCAACGCCGCCGACGAGCCCCGCCACCCCGCCTCGCTGACCAAGATGATGACGCTCTACCTCACCTTCGACGCGCTCGAGGCGGGGCGGCTGCGGTTGACCGATGCGGTGCCGGTGTCGCGCCTCGCGGCCGCGCAGCAGCCGTCGCGCCTCGGCCTCGCCGTCGGCCAGAGCTTGAGCGTCGACAACGCCATTTCGGTGGTGGCGGTGAAGAGCGCCAACGACATCGCCGTGGCGCTGGCCGAGCGGATCGGCGGCTCGGTGCCGCGCTTCGTGGCGATGATGAACGCCAAGGCGCGCGAGCTTGGCATGCGCAACACGCATTATGCCAACCCCTCGGGGCTCACCGACAGCACCAACATCACTACCGCGCGCGATCTCGCCATTCTCGGCCTCGCGCTGATCCAGCGCCATCCCCGCTACTATCGCTATTTCGGCCAGCGCGATTTCCAGTGGCAGCGCGCCATGCTGATCAACCACAATCATCTGCTCGGGCACATGGTCGGCATGGACGGGATCAAGACGGGCTATACCGTCGATTCGGGCTTCACGCTGGCCGCCTCGGCGGTGCGCGGCGATCGCCGGCTGATCGCCATCGTGCTCGGCGAGCCCAGCCTCGCCGCGCGCAACCGCGACGTGACCGCGCTGATCGAGGCGGGCTTCTCGGTGCTCGATCGGCGCGCGCTCGGCCAGTCGGTGACGGTCGCCTCGGTGCTGCCGACGCTTTCCCACCCCGCGCTGCGGATCGAGCCGGTGATCGAGCAGGGATCGTCGGACGAGCCGAACCCGCCGCGTCCGCGCCGCGCCACGCGCGCCGGTCCGGTCCACCACGCCGCCGCCCGCCCCGGCCACGCGCGCTCGGCCACGCATCTCCGGCACGGCGCCGGCAAGGCCTCGGCCAGGAGCGGCGCGCACGGCAAGGCCAAGCCCGCGAGCCGGGGCAAGACGGGCACCAAGGCCAAGAGCGGCGCCAAGGCCAAGGGTGGCATCAAGGGCAAGGGCACAGCCGCCCACACGACCCACGCCAAGCACCATCGCTGAGCAGCCTGCGGCCCCATCGCTGATCGCCCCGGCGCGGCGCGGCACCGAACGGCGCGTCGCTCGTTAAGGCCGCACGCCCAGACATCAGGGATAGAGCGATGGATTTTCGGGAGAAAGCCCGCCGGCTCGCGCTGGCGCTTGCGGGCATGACTATCTGCGCCTCGGCGGCACCTCTGCCGAGCCGGGCTCCTGCGGCCGCCCCCACCATGATGGGCACGCCCGGCACCGACGCCAGCGCCGCGATGATGCTGCCGGGCGATGCACCGGCGGCCACCCCGCGCTGGAGTGATGACGCTCTGCACCAGTTGCTCGCCGCTGTCGAGGGGGCGCGCGACGAAGGGCTGCGCCCGCAGGATTATCAGCGCGACATGATCGCCGACCTGATCGCCCGTCACGACGAGTCGCCCGCGCGCGACGCGCTGGCCGAGCGCGCCGCCCGGGCGCTGGCGCATGATTATGCGGAAGGTCGCGTCCGCGACCATGCCCGCTTCAACTGGCATATCGAGCGCGATCCGGCCGAGCTTGCGGCGCTCGAATCCGGGCTCGATCCGGCGGTGCGCGCGGATCGCGTGGCGGACTATTTCCAGTCGCTGCTGCCGCGCGACGCGCGCTACCAGGCGCTGCGCGACGCGCTCCGCGACTCCGATCCCAGCGATCTCGACCGCGTGCGGGCGATCCGCGCGTCGATGGAGCGGTGGCGCTGGATGCCGCGCACGCTCGGCGATCGCTACATCCTCGTCAACGTGCCCGCCTATCGGCTCGACCTGGTCGAAGATGGCGCGGTGACGGCGGATCATGTCGTGGTGGTCGGCGCACCCAAGACGCCGACGCCGATGATCGCCAGCTATGCCAATGCGGTGGTCGTCAATCCCTGGTGGACGCTGCCGCCCACCGTGCTGGCCGAGGGCAAGCGCTACTCGCCCGAGCGCGGCTTTGTCACGCGCGTCGTCGGCGGCCGCGCGATGATCCGCCAGAAGCCCGGCCCCAACAATGCGCTGGGCCGGGTGAAGATCGACATGCCCAACCCCTATGCCATCTACCTCCACGATACGCCCGCCAAGGCGGCCTTCGCCCGCAGCGACCGCGCGCTCTCGCACGGCTGTATCCGGGTCAAGGGGATCGCGCAGCTGGCCGAGGCGCTGGCCGAGGATGGACGGGTGGACATGGCGCTCGACGATGAGGCGACGCAGACGCTCCAGCTGGAGAAGAGCGTGCCCGTCTACATCGCCTATTTCACCGCCGGAACGGATGCAGAGGGCCAGTTTCATACCTTTGGCGATCCCTATGCGCAGGACTCGGCGCTGATCGAGGCGCTGGACGGCAGTGAAACGGAGACGATGCACCTCGCTTCTGCTGCGCCTTGAGTCGGTGCCGAACCGGCAACGGAGCGACGAAGCGTGAGCCGGCTGGGCCCAACTGCGATCCGGCGATGGAACTACCCCACTCGGTTGCGGGACTATTAACTGTTTTCCTGCTATCTGTCCGCCTTGAGCATGTGGGCAGAACGAGCGAGGAATTCACGAGTGATTGCACACCGGGGGGCTGGCGCCCTGTCGCGCCGCGAATTGCTTCGCACCGGCACTATCATCGCGGCCGGCGCGGTTGCAGGGCCCGCTTTGGCGACGGGGCCGCTGGATGGCGGCATCGCCGCCGCCGCCAAGGCGAGCTCGCCGGCGCTGCCGGCCACGCCGATGACGATCCGGCCCGATCTTTTCCGCCGCGCGCTGGCCGCGCTCGGCCGGCATCAGAACCAGGTGCGCGCGCGCGATCGCATCGCGCTGGTCGATTTCGATCTGCCCTCGTCGCAGCCGCGCTTTCACATCGTCGATCTCGCCTCGGGGCAGAGCCGCAGCCTGCTGGTGAGCCATGGCCGCGGGTCCGATCCCGCGCATAGCGGCTGGCTCAACCGTTTCTCGAACGAGCCGGGCTCGGAAGCCTCCTCTTCGGGCGCCTTCCTCACCGGCGATATCTATGTCGGCCAGCATGGTCGCTCGCGTCGCCTGATCGGGCTCGACAGCACCAACAACAATGCCGAGCCGCGCGCCATCGTCGTCCATTCGGCCTGGTATGTCAGCCCCGATATGGTCGCGCAGCATGGCAAGCTCGGCCGTTCCGAAGGCTGTTTCGCGGTGTCCGTCGCGGAGCTGGACTACACGCTCCAGGCGCTCGGCACCGGCCGGATGATCTACGCCGACAAGGTGTGACGCGGATCGCATAAGCCAGCGCGCAAGCTGGTCGCCCGGGGGAGGCGTGCCCGCCGGGCGGTGAAGGAGATCCTTCGCCGCCCGGCGACACCCCGGTGAAATGGCGCCGCCCCTTGCAAAATCCGCCAGCCGCCCCGTATCTGGGGCGATGACGACGACGAGACGCGCCCTGATCGCCGCCATGAGCGCGATCGCCGCCCTGCCCGCCGGCCGCCTTGCCGCAGCCACCGCCCCCGGCCAGCCTTTCTCCTGGGACTGGCTGAAGGCGGAGGCCGCCCGGCTCGCGGCGCGTCCCTTCACCGCGCGCCCCGATGCGCCCGCCGCGATCGCGGCGGTCGATTACGACGCGCTCAACGCCATCAGCTACAAGGCGGGCGCCACCCAGCTGGCGGGCGCCGGCTTTGGCGGGGTGCGCTTCTTCCCGATCAACAAGATGCAGCCCAAGCCCGTGGCCATCTTCCTGGTCGAGAACAATATCGCCCATCCGTTCGACTATCGCCCCGCGCTATTCGACATGCCGGCCTCGAGCCCGCTCGCCAAGCTGGGCGATCGCGCCGGCTTTTCCGGCTTCCGCGCGATGAACCCCAATGGCCAGAGCGACTGGCTCGCCTTTGCCGGCGCCTCCTATTTCCGCTCGGCCGGCGCGCTCGACCAATACGGGCTCTCGGCGCGCGGCATCGCCATCGGCACCGGCGGCCCGGAGGCGGAGGAATTCCCGGATTTCACCCGCTTCTGGATCGGCCGCGGCGAGGATGGCGCGCTGCTGGTGGATGCGCTGCTGGAAGGGCCGAGCGTCACCGGCGCCTATCGCTTCGTCAACCGGCACGGCGCCGGCGGCGTGGTGCAGGAGGTCGAGGCGGCGCTGTTCGTGCGCAAGGACATCAAGCGGCTCGGCCTCGCGCCGCTCACCAGCATGTTCTGGTACGATCAGTCCGAGCGCGCCAAGGCGAGCGACTGGCGGCCCGAGATCCACGATTCCGATGGCCTGCTGATGTGGAACGGCGCGGGCGAGCAGATCTTCCGCGCGCTCAACAATCCGCCGCATCCGATCACCAACAGCTTCGCCGATAAGGGGCCGAAGGGCTTCGGCCTGGTCCAGCGCGACCGCCAGTTCGATCATTATCAGGACGACGGCGTCTTCTACGAGAAGCGCCCGACCGCCTGGGTGGAGCCTGTGGGCGATTGGGGCGCCGGCGCGGTGACGTTGGTCGAGCTGCCGACCGACAGCGAGACCAACGACAATATCGTCGCCTTCTGGACGCCGGCCGAAGCCGCGCGCGCGGGCAAGCGCTATGATCTGCGCTACCGGCTGCGGTGGATCGCGGGCGAGCCCATTCCGGGCGGCCTCGCGCGCGTGGTGGACAGCTGGCGCGGCGCAGGCGGGCGGCCCGGCCATGCGCAGATCAAGGGCGTGACCAAGCTGGTGGTGGATTTCGCCGGCGCGAGCCTCGCCGGACTCGGCCGCGACAGCGGCGTCGCGCCCGATCTCCAGATCGGCCATGCCAGCGCCGCCGGCGCGGTCGCCTATCCGGTGGTCGGCACGCGCGACCGCTGGCGCTTCATGGCGGACATCACGCCCGCCGGCGGCAGCGACCCCATAGACGTGCGCGTGGTGCTGCGTCGCCAGGGCAAGCCGCTGACCGAGGTTTGCCTGATCCAGATGATCCCGGGTTGAGCCGCCGCCGGTCCCGATACGGAACCGGCTTGTCGCCTCCGGGTTGAGCAGCCGGCCCAGCCTTGCCGTAGCAAAGGGGCGCGACGCCGGTCCGCGGGGGCTGGCGACGATCGAGTGAAAGCGAGGACGGACGAGTGAGCGAGGATCAGGTGGTGATCCCCAGCGCCACACCGGCGGCGGCGCGCGGCGACATGCCGGGCGAGACCCCGTTGCTCATGCCGATCCAGGGGTTCGATCAGGATCCGGGCGCGCATCCCGAGCCGCGCACCTCGCCCGACGGCATGCAGGAACGGCGCCTGCTGCTGATCCTCGGCACCATGGTGATCGGCACCTTCGGCGCGGGCGAGGTGACGCGCAGCCTGGCGAGCGACGGCATCGCCGGGCTGGATCTTGGCTTCATGGCCCTGTTCTTCGCGCTGTTCGCCTGGATCGCCTTCGGCTTTCTGAATGCGCTGGCGGGATTTCTGCTGCTGCTTTCGGGCCGCTCCGTCCCGAGCCCGGCGGCCTCGCCATTGGCCGCGCCGGTCGGCCGCACCGCCATCCTCATGCCGATCCACAATGAGGAGGTGGAGCCCGTATTCGCGCGGCTGCGCGCCATGGCCCGTTCGATCAGCACAGCCGGCGGCGCGAATCTGTTCGAATTCTTCGTGCTGAGCGACTCGCGCCCGGATCGCGAGGCCGACGAGCAGCGCGCCTTCCAGCGGCTGCGCGCCATCGCGCCGCTGCCGATCTGGTATCGCCGCCGCGCCAGGAATGAGGGCCGCAAGCCCGGCAACATCGCCGATTGGATCCGCCGCCATGGCGGCGCCTACGACTATATGATGATCCTCGACGCCGACTCGCTGATGAGCGGCGCCGCGATCCTACGCCTCGCCGCCGCCATGGATCGCCATCCCGGCGTCGGCCTGCTCCAGACGGTGCCCACCGTGATCGGCGGGGAGACCCTGTTCGCGCGCTGGCAGCAATTCGCCGCGCGGCTCTACGGGCCGATCTTCTCGGCCGGGCTGCTCTGGTGGTCGGGCGCGGAGGCGAGCTTCTGGGGCCATAACGCGATCATCCGCACCGCCGCCTTCGCCGAAAGCTGCGGCCTGCCCAAGCTGGCCGGGCCCGAGCCGTTCGGCGGCCATGTGATGAGCCATGACATGCTCGAGGCGGCGCTGCTCCGCCGCCGCGGCTGGGCCTGCCACATGGTGACGATGCAGGACGGCAGCTACGAGGAATTTCCGCCCACCTTCGTGGAGCATGCCGCGCGCGACCGGCGCTGGTGCCAGGGCAATCTCCAGCATCTGCGGCTGCTCGACACGGCTGGTTTCCACTGGGTGAACCGCTTGCAGCTGCTGATGGGCGCCTCGGCCTATCTCACCTCGCCGCTGTGGCTGATGCTGCTCTGCGCCAGCGCCGTGCTCGCCGCCCAGTCGGGCGGGCAGATCCAGGTGATGGCGCCGTCCTGGTGGCTGTTCGGCGCCACCATGATCCTGCTGTTCGGGCCCAAGGCGATGGCGCTGGGCTGGTTCCTGCCCGATGTCACGCGCCGCGCCGCCTTTGGCGGCGGCCGGGCGATGGTGCTGAGCGTGCTCGCCGAGATCCCGCTCTCGGTGCTCGCCGCGCCGATGATCATGATGACACAAACCCTCGCCGTGGTGGATATTCTGCGCGGCCGCAAGAGCGGCTGGGAGGCGCAGACGCGCGTGTCCGACGGCATCGCCGTGTCCGATGCGATCCGCCATTATCGCTGGCACATCGCGCTGGGCGGGCTGGTGGCGGCGGCCGCCTTGCTCGGCTGGCAGGCGGCGATCTGGATGTCGCCCATTTCGGCCGGGCTGCTGGCGGCGCCCTTCATGGCGGCCTGGACATCGCGCCAGTCGCTCGGCCTCGCGGCGCGGCGCCACCGGCTCTTCCTCATTCCCGAGGAGCGGCGCCCCAACCCGCTGATCCTCGAGGCGCGCCCCGGCCCGGCCGAGGCGATCGACCCGCCCGCCGGCCAGGGCGGCGGCTGGCCCGCGCTGCCGCGCGCCGCGCTGAGCTGACGCCGCGCTCCCGCCGGCGCGTCCGGCTCAGGTCGCGCGGAAGGGATAGGGCGCGATCGGCCGCTGCACCGGGCTAAGATCGAGCGCGCGCATCACCGGCGGCAGCGCCCGCTCGGGACAGGCCGGGCGCTCGCACACCGCGCAGGCGGGCCCGATCGGCGTCGGCGCGCCGGACAGGCCCGCCGCCCAGGCGAGCCGATCGGCATGGCGCGCCTCGCACGCCAGCACGATCGCCACCAGCCCTTCGCCCCCGGCGCGCGGCACCGCGCGCGCGAGCGTGACATAGGTCTGGCCGTCGGGCATCTCCACGCGCTGCGCCACAGGCTCGCCCGGCAGGCGGAAGGCGCGATGGATGTGCCAGCGCGCGCACCCGCCGCCAAAGCGCGCGAGGCCGCCCGCCTCGCCCGCCACGCGCTTGACGATCGTGCCGGCCGCATCGACCTTGAGGAAAAGGATCGGCAGGCCGCGCGCATTGGGCCGCGCGAGCGTGGCGAGGCGATGGCCGATCTGCTCGTAGGAGGCACCGAAGCGCCGCGCGAGCCGATCGGGATCATAGCCCAGCGCCTCGGCGGCGCGGTGGAAGCGGCCATAGGGCAGGAGCAGCGCCGCCGCCGCATAATTGCCCAGCGCCACCCGCGCCAGCTGCGCCGCCTCGGCATCGGGCGGGGCGAGCCGCTCCAGCGTTGCCGACAGCGGCGCGGCGAGCGCCTGCTGCGCGAGCTGATAGGCGATGGCGAAATTGCGGCTCGCCAGCGGCAGCCGTTCCGAGAGCAGCAAGCGCCGGCGGTGCGGATCATAATGGCGCAGCGTGCCCGCCAGCACATCCTCGGCCACCACCCGCACGCCGATGCCATGCGCCTCGCCGAGCCGGCGGACCAAGCCGGCAGCGAGCGCCTCGCTGGTCTCGCCCAGCGCGGCGGCGAGCGTCTCGGCCGCCTGATCCAGCTCGGCCAGATAAGCGTGCCGCGCCTCCATCGCCTGGCGCAGCCATTCCAGCGGCGAGGCGGTGACGGGGGCGGCGACGCCCAGCCGCTCGATCCGGTCGGGCATCTGGCGCAGATCGCACAGCGCCCGGTACAGCCGGCTCACCGCCTCGGCGACGCTCGGATAGTTTTCCGCGACCTCCAATATCTCCTGCCGGGGAATGCCGATGTCGCGGACCAGCGCGTCGGAGAAGACATGGTGGAGATCGCTCGCCGCCGCTTCCTGCGCCCCGGCGACGAAATCGCGCACGTCGATATCGTAGGTATGCGCGAGGCGAAGCAGCATCTGCGCGGTGAGCGGCCGCTGATTGCGCTCGAGATGGTTGAGATAGGAGGGCGAGACGCCCAGCTCCTCGGCCATGCGCGTCTGGTTGAGGCCAAGCTCGCGCCGCAGCACGCGCAGCCTGGGGCCGAGATAGAGTTTGCGATCGGCGGGCGCGGTCATGACGGTAGGTTTGTCATGGCATGACATCTTGAACAAGTCGGATCATGACCGGGTGTCGCTCCTCGCCCTCGCCCGCCGCGCCGTGGCGCGCCAGGGTCGGCAGACAGATGTTGCAGGAGTATCGATCATGGCCCCCCAGCCGCTTGCCACCCCGCCTTTGCCGCCCGAGCCCGCCCGCGCGCGCGCCGTCTTCTCCACCGAGGATTTCAGCCTGCTGCGCACCGCCGTCGCTCATTATCTCTGGGCCGTGCAGGATGCCCCCGATCTTCCCAAGTTCGGCAATCTCTACCATCGGCTAGGCCGTATCGGCGGCTGATCCCGCGGACCCTGCGTCGCATAACATTGCTGGTGCACCAAGCCGCATTGCCCGCGCCGCGATTTCGCGGCAGGGCGAGCGGCTTGGCCGGAGGAGCGACGCGATGATGGACATTTGGCAGCGCATGCTCGCCGATTTCGCCCATTTGGGATCACCGGCGGCGCTCGCCGCCTTCGCCCAGGTGGTGCTGATCGACGTGATGCTGGCGGCGGACAATGCCATCGTCGTGGGCGCGCTCGCCTCCGGCCTGCCGGCGACGCAGCGGCGCAAGGTGATCCTGATCGGGATCATGGCGGCGCTGGCGCTGCGCATCGTCTTCGCGCTCGGCGTCACGCTGCTGCTGCGGCTGACCGGGCTCGTCTTCGCGGGCGGCCTGCTGCTGCTGTGGGTGGCCTGGAAGATGTGGCGCGAGCTGCGCGAGGCCACCCCCGCCGCCGGGGCGGACCAAGCCGAAGCCGCGCCGCGCAGCTTCGCCCGCGCCGCCTGGGCGGTGGCGATCGCCGATGTCAGCATGAGCCTCGACAATGTGCTGGCGGTGGCCGGCGCCGCCCGCGCGCATCCCGGCGTGCTCATCATCGGCCTGCTGCTGTCGGTGGGGCTGATGGGCTTCGCCGCCAATCTGCTGGCCCGGGTGATCGAGCGCTATCGCTGGATCGTCTATATCGGCCTGGCCGTGATCCTCTGGGTGGCCGGCAAGATGATCTACGAGGGCGTCACCAGCCCGCAGACCGGCCTTCTCACTCTGTTTTGAGGAAGGGCCCCACCGGCGGGGCGCTGACCCCGCCACAGGCGACGAAGCCCGGATTGAAGAAGCGCGCCTTGTTGTAGCGCAGCGGCGCCCCGTCGGGCCCGAACACGCCGCCGCCCGCCGCGCGCAGCACCGCGTCGCCGGCGGCGGTGTCCCACTCCATCGTCGGGCTGAGGCGCGGATACACATCGGCCTCGCCGTCCGCGACCAGGCAGAATTTGAGCGAGGAACCGCACGACACCCGCTCGCCCACGGGCAGGGCGGCGAGATAGGCGTCGGTGGCGGCGTTGCAGTGCGACTTGGAGGCGACCACGGCCAGCGCCTCGGGGCTGGCGGCGCGCACGCAGAGCGGCCGGCGCGCGCCCAAGCCGTCCGGGCCGAGCCGCGCGGCCCAGGCCTCGCCCCGCGCGCCATCGCCGAAGAAGACATCGCCGCGCGCCGGCGCATAGACCAGGCCCAGCGTCGGCACGCCCTCTTCGATCAGCGCGATGTTGACCGTGAAATCGCCCCGCCGCTGGACGAACTCCTTGGTGCCGTCGAGCGGATCGACGAGGAAGAAGCGGCGGCCGCACAAAGGCACTCGGCCCGCGGCGGCTTCCTCCTCGGCCACCACCGGCACGCCCGGGGCGAGCCGCGCGAGATCGGCGAGGATGATCGCCTCGCCCGCCGCGTCGGCCGCCGTGACGGGCGAATGATCGGCCTTCCACTCCACCGCGAAATCCTGCGCGTAAATCTCCAGGATCGCCGCGCCGGCGGCAAGCACCGACAGGAGCAGCCCCTCGCCAAGGGCGACGCGATCAAGGGGAGGCAAGGCGGAACCGGCGTGCATGACAGGGCTCGATATGGGTATCCGCCGCTGCATTACACCTTTTCCGCGCCGTCCGCCCCAAGTCGTTCTTGGCCGTGGCCAAGATCATCGTGACTGTGGCCGGCTTGACGCAGTCTCGCGCCGCGGCCCATGTCCGGCGCCTGCCCCGGCCCCGCCGCGCCCCGCCGCCTTGGACCCGATCATGACCGCTGAAGCCGCCCGTGCCGATCTGCCGCTCACCCATCTCCAGCGCCTCGAGGCGGAGGCGATCCACATTCTGCGCGAGGTGGTGGCCGAGTGCGAGCGGCCGGTGATGCTCTATTCGGTGGGCAAGGATTCGGCGGTGATGCTGCATCTCGCCCGCAAGGCCTTCTACCCCGCGCCGCCGCCCTTCCCGCTGCTGCATGTGGACACGACATGGAAGTTCCGCGCCATGTACGAGATGCGCGATCGCATGGCGGCGGCGAGCGGCATGGAGTTGCTGGTCCACCAGAATCCCGAGGCCAAGGCACAGGGCATCAACCCCTTCGATCATGGCGCGCTGCACACCGATATGTGGAAGACCGAGGGGCTCAAGCAGGCGCTCGACCTGCACGGCTTCGACGCGGCCTTTGGCGGCGCGCGGCGCGACGAGGAGAAGAGCCGCGCCAAGGAGCGCGTCTTCTCCTTCCGCTCGGCCAATCATCGCTGGGATCCGAAGAACCAGCGGCCGGAACTCTGGTCGCTCTACAATGCGCGCAAGGCGCGCGGCGAGAGCATCCGCGTCTTTCCCCTGTCCAACTGGACCGAACTCGACATCTGGCAATATATCCAGGCCGAGGCGATCCCGATCGTGCCGCTCTATTTCGCCGCGCCGCGCCCCACGGTCGAGCGCGACGGGCTGCTGCTGATGGTGGACGATGACCGCTTCCCGCTGCGCCCGGGCGAAACGCCCGTGCTCCGCTCGATCCGCTTCCGCACGCTCGGCTGCTACCCGCTGACCGGCGCGGTGGAGAGCGAGGCGGCGACGCTGCCGGCGGTGATCCAGGAGATGCTGCTGACCACCACCAGCGAGCGCCAGGGCCGCGCCATCGATCGCGATGGCGGCGCCGCGAGCATGGAGAAGAAGAAGCAGGAGGGCTATTTCTGATGTCCGACGCGGACCCCGCCTATGTCGCCGAGCGGCTGATCGCCGAGGATATCGACGCCTATCTCACGCGCCACCAGCACAAGACGCTGCTGCGCTTCCTTACCTGCGGCTCGGTGGATGATGGCAAGTCCACGCTGATCGGCCGGCTGCTCTTCGACTCCAAGATGATCTTCGAGGATCAGCTGGCGGCGCTGGAGGCGGACAGCCGCCGCGTCGGCACCCAGGGCGATCAGATCGATTTCGCGCTGCTGGTGGACGGCCTCGCCGCCGAGCGCGAGCAGGGCATCACGATCGATGTCGCCTATCGCTTTTTCGCCACCGAGGCGCGCAAATATATCGTCGCCGACACGCCCGGCCACGAACAATATACGCGCAACATGGTGACGGGCGCATCCACCGCCGATCTCGCGGTGATCCTCGTCGATGCGCGCAAGGGCATACTCACCCAGACCCGGCGGCACAGCTATCTCGCCCATCTGCTCGGCATCCGGCACATCGTGCTGGCGGTGAACAAGATGGACCTGATCGGCTATGATCAGGCGCGCTACGATGCGATCGTCGAGGCCTATCGCGGCTTCGCCGAGCGGATCGGCATCGCCGGCTTCGTGCCCATGCCGATCTCGGGCTTCAAGGGCGACAATGTCACGCGGCGCTCGGCCGCCATGCCCTGGTATGCGGGGCCGAGCCTGATCGAGCATCTCGATACCGTGCCGCTCGATCAGGATGCCGCCCGCGCCCGGCCCTTCCGCATGGCGGTGCAGTGGGTGAACCGGCCCAATCTGGATTTCCGGGGTTTCGCCGGGCTGATCGGCAGCGGCACGGTGCGGCCGGGGGATGGCGTGCGGGTGCTGCCCTCGGGCCGCACCAGCCGCATCGCGCGGATCGTCATCCAGGATGGCGATCTCGCCGAGGCGGTGGCCGGCCAGGCCGTGACGCTGACGCTCGCTGACGAGATCGACTGTTCGCGCGGCGATGTGCTCGCCGCCGCCGACGCCCCGCCCGAGGTGGCGGACCAGTTCGAGGCGACGCTGATCTGGATGGCGGACGAGCCGCTGCTGCCGGGCCGCGCCTATTGGCTCAAGCTCGGCACTCGCACCGTCAGCGTCACGGTGCAGCCGCCCAAATATCAGGTCAACGTCAACACCTTCGAGCATCTCGCCGCGAAGACGCTGGAGCTGAACGCGATCGGCGTCGTCACGCTGCTATGCGATCAGCCGCTGGTGTTCGCCCCCTATGCGGAGGATCCCGCGCTCGGCGGCTTCATCCTGATCGACAAGATGAGCCATGCCACGGTGGCGGCGGGCCTGCTGCACTTCGCGCTCCGTCGCGCGCAGAATGTGCATTGGCAGGCGACCGATCTCGATCGCACCCATCATGCCGCTATGAAGAATCAGAGCCCCGCCGTGCTCTGGCTCACCGGCCTGTCGGGCGCCGGCAAATCCACCATCGCCAATCTTGTCGAGAAGAAGCTGGCGCGGATGAACCGCCACACCTTCCTGCTCGATGGCGACAATGTGCGCCACGGCCTCAACCGCGATCTCGGCTTCACCGATGCCGACCGGATCGAGAATATCCGCCGCGTCGGCGAGGTGGCGCGGCTGATGACCGATGCCGGGCTGATCGTCATCACCGCCTTCATCTCTCCCTTCCGATCCGAGCGGGCGATGGTGCGCGCGATGATGAAGCCGGGAGAGTTCGTGGAAATCTTCATCGACACACCGCTGGCCGAGGCCGAACGGCGCGACGTCAAGGGGCTCTACGCCAAGGCCCGTGCCGGCAAGCTTAAGAATTTCACCGGGATCGACAGCCCCTATGAGGCACCCGAGGCACCCGAGCTGCACATCGACACCAGCAACATGACCCCGGAAGCGGCGGCGGACGCGATTGTGCGTCATCTGCTGGATCTCTAGCCGGGCCGCGCATCGGGCATCTACCACGGCAAAAACCCTTAGTCGTCACTTTGGCGATGATTAGTCCGATACTCGTAAGAGCACCTCATCTGGGCGTCCCTGCGCGGGGCGCGGGAGAGAGGATAGGTTTATGCTGCACTGGTTCGAGACACAGGCGCCGATCCGCACCAAGTTCAAGATATTGCTGATCGTGCATACGGCCCTCGCCCTTCTTGCCGCCGGGGTGACGCTCGTCGCGCTCTGGGCGCCCGGCGCGGCATCGGCCACCCTGCTCAGCGTCGCCGCGCTGGTCCTCGCGGCGATCGTCGTTACGGTGGTGCTGGTGTCGGGGCATCTGATCTGCACGCCCTATGTCAACACCGTGGTGCGGATGGAGGCGCTCGCGGCGGGCGATACGGCCAGCCCTATCCAATATACCGAATATCGGGATTGTGTCGGCCGCATGACCAAGGCGATGCAGGTGTTTGGCGAGAATGCCCGCAAGATCGCCGAAAGCTCGGCGGCGCAGGATCGCATCGTCGCCGCGCTGCGCGGCGGGCTGGAGCATATCTCCGCCAACGATCTGTCCTATCGCATCGAGGAGCCGTTCCCGGCGTCGCACGAACAGCTTCGCCACGATTTCAACCAGGCGCTCAGCTCGCTCTCCGCGACGATCGCGGCGGTCTCGCACTCGGCCAGCGCCATCCACACGGGATCGAGCGAGATCCGCGCCGCGTCCGACGATCTCGCGCAGCGCACCGAGGAACAGGCCGCCTCGCTGGAGCGCACCGCCGGCGCCACCAGCCAGGTGACGTCCATGGTGCAGGAGACCGCGCGCAGCGCCAGCGAGGTGCGGACCGCGATCGGCGAGACGCATCGCGAGGCGACCGATGGCGGCGCGGTCGTGTCCGAAGCGATCGCGGCGATGGGCGCGATCGAGAAATCGGCGCAGGAGATCAAGCAGATCATCGATCTGATCGACGGCATCGCCTTCCAGACCAACCTGCTCGCGCTCAACGCCGGGGTCGAGGCGGCGCGTGCGGGCGATGCCGGCAGAGGGTTCGCCGTGGTCGCCTCCGAGGTGCGCGCGCTCGCCCAGCGCTCCACCAGCGCCGCCAAGGACATCAAGGATCTCATCACCAAGAGCGCCGAGCAGGTCGGCTCCGGCGTGCAGCTGGTCGGCCAGACCGGTACCGTGTTGCAGAAGATCGTGTCGCGCGTTGGCGCGGTGCGCAGCCTCGTCGCCTCCATCTCCGACTCGGCCGAGACGCAGGCGACGAACCTGGGCGAGGTGAACCGCGCGGTCGGCGAGATGGACAAGATGACGCAGCAGAACGCCGCCATGGTCGAGGAGAGCACCGCCGCCGCGCGCAGCCTCGCCGCCGAGGCGGATGAGCTTGCCACGCTCGTCAGCCGCTTCCGGACCGACAGCGTCCGCACCGCCACCGCCGGCGGTGCCGTCACCTCGCTGACCACCGCGCGCGCCGCGCGCCGCGCGCCGCCGGTCGCCGCGGCGGCCGCCGCCACGCTCCGGCGGCCCGTGCTCGCCACCAGCGCGTCCGCGCTGGCCGCCGCCGCGCCGTCGGGGGGCGGCGACGACTGGACCGAATTCTGACGCGCTAATGCTTTGTCCGCGCGCTGGGCCGTCGGCAGCGATGCCGGCGGCCTCTTCTTGCCACCCCTTGGCGAATAGTACGGACTTGCTATGACACCGGCCTGCGCGGCGGCCTGGCCGCGGCGCACACCGACAAGCGCGCCCCGGCATCGGAGGCGCGGCATGGGGGGGAAGGCGGATGATGGCACCGGCGCAGCTGAGCGTTGCCTTTTTTCTGGAAGGCGCGGCCATTCTCGCGACCGCGCGCGCCATGGGCTTTGTCGCGCAGCGCTGGCTCGGCCAGCCGCGCGTGGTGGGCGAGATGATCGCGGGCGTGCTGCTCGGCCCGTCGCTGCTCGGGCTGATCGCGCCCGCCGCGCAGGCCCTGCTCTTCCCGCCCGAAACCAAGCCGATCCTCTACGTGATCGCGCAGCTCGGCGTCGGGCTCTACATGTTCATCGTCGGGCTCGGCTTCAGCCGCGAAGGCTTTGCGGAGGATGCGCGCGCGGCCTCGCTGGTGTCGATGGCGGGCATGGCGCTGCCCTTTGTCGGCGCGGCGCTGCTGGTGCCCATGCTGCTGCCGCTGCCCGGCCTGTTCGCGCCGGGCCTCGGCGCGGGCCGCGCCACCCTGTTCCTCGGCGCCTGCATCGCGATCACCGCCTTTCCCATGCTCGCGCGGATCATCCATGAGCGCGGCCTGTCCGGCACGCCGCTTGGCACGCTCGCGCTGGCGGCGGGCGCGGTCGACGATGCCGGCGCCTGGACGGTGCTGGCGGTGGTGCTGGCCACCTTTGGCGGCGGCGCGCTGCTGATCGCCAAGACGCTGGGCGGCGCGCTGCTGTTCGCGGCGCTGGTGCTGGGCCTGGGGCCGCGCCTGCTGCGCCCGCTCGGCCGCCGCGTCGAGGCCGGGGAGGACGTCGATCACGGCGCTTTGGCGCTGGTGCTGGGCCTGTTCCTGCTCGCGGCCTTCGCCATGGATGCGGTGGGCATGCACGCCGTGTTCGGCGGCTTCCTGCTCGGCACGGTGATGCCGCGCGGCCGCTTGACCGCGCTGGTGCGCGCCCAGGTGGAGCCGCTCACCGTGGTGCTGCTGCTGCCCTTCTTCTTCGTCTATTCCGGCCTCAACACGCGGCTGTCGCTGCTCGCCGATCCCGCGCTGCTGCTGATCGCGCTGGCGGTGCTGGCGGTGTCGGTGATCGCCAAGGGCGGCGCCTGCTGGGCGGCGGCGCGACTCGCCGGCAAGGACAATGCCACCGCCGCCGGCATCGGCGCGCTGATGAACGCGCGCGGCCTGATGGAGCTTATCATCCTCAATATCGGGCTGGATCGCGGCATTATCGGGCCGCGCCTCTTCTCCATTCTGGTGCTGATGGCGGTGCTGACCACCTTCATCGCCTCGCCCCTGTTCGAATGGTCGCGACGCCTCGCGATCCGGCGCAATTGGGACACGCGACCGATCGCGCTCCCTTGACAGTGGGCCCGCTCCCCGGCGAATATGATAGCGCTATCACGCGCGCGGCGCGTCCTAGCCAGAAATAAGCGGGGGAGAGCGCCCATGGACGGCCAGATCATCGATATCAGCCTGTTGCCCGAAGACTGGCGGGAGGGCCGCTTTCTCGGCCGCGTCGCGACTCCGGAAGGCCCGAGCCCCGTGCTGATCGAGCAGGGCCAGGCCTATGACATGGCCGCCCTCGCCCCCACCGTCTCGGCGCTGGTCGAGGCGCGGCTCTTCACGGCCGAGAAGGGCCGGCCGCTCGGCCCGGTGGAAACGCTGCGCTGGCTCAGCCCCATCGATCTCCAGGTGGTGAAGGCGGCGGGCGTCACCTTCGCCGTGTCGGCGCTCGAGCGTGTGATCGAGGAGCGCGCGCGCGGCGATTCCGGCGCTGCCGCCTCGCTCCGCGCGCGGCTGGAGGAGCGGATCGGCGGCTCGATCCGCAGCGTGGTGCCCGGCAGCGCCGAGGCGGCCGCGCTCAAGGCGGCGCTGATCGACGATGGCATGTGGTCGCAATATCTCGAGGTCGCGATCGGCCCCGATGCCGAGATCTTCACCAAGGCGCCGGTGCTGGCGACGGTGGGCGGCGGCGCGGCGATCGGCGTGCGCTCGGATTCGGGCTGGAACAATCCCGAGCCGGAAGTGGTGCTGCTGGTCGATTCGCGGGGCGAGGCGGTCGGCGCGACGCTGGGCAACGACGTCAATCTGCGCGATTTCGAAGGGCGCTCGGCGCTGCTGCTGAGCAAGGCCAAGGACAATAACGCCTCCTGCGCCGTCGGCCCGCTGGTCCGGCTGTTCGACCAGGGCTTCACCATCGACGATGTCCGCCAGGCCGAGGTGGACATGCTGATCGAGGGCGAGGACGGCTACCGGCTCGACGGCCACAGCTCGATGAACCAGATCAGCCGCGATCCGCTCGAGCTGGTGCGGCAGGCGCTCAGCGAGCATCATTATCCGGACGGCTTCGTGCTGTTCCTCGGCACGCTCTTCGCGCCCACCGACGATCGCGACGAGCCGGGCCGCGGCTTCACCCACAAGGAAGGCGATCGCGTCACCATCGCCAGCGCCCGGCTCGGCCGGCTTGTCAACCGCGTCACCACCTCCAAGGCGGCGCCCGCCTGGACCTTCGGCGTGGGCGCGCTCATGCGCAATCTCGCCGAGCGGGGCCTGCTGGCGCCCGCGCGCGCCGCCCCGCTGGCCTGACCCTCTCATCCAGGAACTTGCATGTCGGACATTTCTGAAGCGCCCGGCCGGGCGGTGTATCCCAGCCTTGCCGGGAAGCGCGTGCTCATCACCGGCGGCGGCAGCGGCATCGGCGAGGCCTTTGTCGAGGGCTTTGTGGCGCAGGGCGCGCGCGTCGGCTTCATCGACATCGCGCAGGACGCCTCGCAGGCGCTGGCCGCGCGGCTCGCCCCCGGTGCCGCCTTCGCCCCCGCCTTCCGGCCGTGCGACCTGCGCGACATCGATGCGCTGACCGCCGCGATCGCCGAGCTGGAAGCGGCGCTGGGCGGCCCGATGGAGATCCTCGTCAACAACGCCGCCAATGATGATCGGCACGAGGTCGGCGCCGTCACCCCGGCCTATTGGGACGATCGGCTCGCCGTCAATCTGCGCCACCTTTTCTTCGCCGCCCAGGCGGTGGCGCCGGGGATGCGCGCGGCCGGCGGCGGCGTGATCCTCAATCTCGGCTCGATCAGCTGGCACCTCGCCCTGCCCGATATCGTCCTCTACCAGACGGCCAAGGCCGGCATTGAGGGCATGACGCGCGCGCTGGCGCGCGATCTCGGCACCGACAATATCCGCGTCAACACCATCGTACCCGGCGGCATCAAGACCCCGCGCCAGGATGCGCTGTGGCATGATGCCGAGGAGGAGGCGCGGATCCTCGGCACGCAATGCCTCAAGCAGCGCGTGCTGCCGGCCGATGTCGCCGCGCTCGCCCTGTTTCTCGCGTCCGACGACGCCCGCATGTGCACCGGCCATCATTATTTTGTCGACGCCGGCTGGCGCTGAGCGCAAATCTCTAATCAAGCTGCCAAAATCAGGAGAGTGAGGGGAATGCAGGATACGGCCAGCGTGGCGGGGGAAGCGAATAGCCGCTTCGTGCTCGCGATCGTCGCCGTCGCCACCATCGGCGGCTTCATGTTCGGCTATGACAGCGGCGTGATCAACGGCACGCAGGAGGGGCTGGAAAAGGCCTTCGACCTGTCGCGGCTGGGCACCGGCTTCAATGTCGGCGCCATTCTGATCGGCTGCGCCGCCGGCGCCTTCCTCGCCGGGCGGCTCGCCGATCTGTTCGGCCGCCGCAGCGTGATGATGGTCGCGGCCCTGCTCTTCATCGTCAGCGCGCTGATCGCCGGCGCGGCCGGCAGCTCCACCGTGTTCGTCATGGCGCGGCTGCTCGGCGGCCTGGGCGTGGGCGCGGCGAGCGTGCTCTCCCCCGTCTATATCAGCGAGGTGACGCCGGCGCGCATCCGCGGCAGCCTGACCAGCGTCCAGCAGATCATGATCATCTCCGGCCTTACCGGGGCGTTCGTGGCCAATTATGTGCTCGCCAACGCCGCCGGGGGCTCCACCGCGCCCTTCTGGCTGGGCATGGCGGCGTGGCGCTGGATGTTCTGGATGCAGACCATCCCGGCCGCCATCTACTTCCTGGCGCTGATGGTCATTCCCGAAAGCCCGCGCTTCCTGGTGGCGCGCGGCCGCGAGGACGAGGCGCGCCGCGTGCTCGTCCGCCTGCTCGGCCCGACCGAGGCCGCGCAGAAGGTGGCCGAGATCCGTGGCTCGCTCGCCTCCGATCACCACCGGCCGCGCTTCTCCGATCTGCGCGATCCCGCGACCGGCCGGCTGCGCACGCTGGTCTGGGCGGGTATCGGCATCGCCATCCTGCAGCAGCTCGTCGGCATCAACATCGTCTTCTATTATGGCGCGGTGCTCTGGCAGTCGGTTGGCTTCAGCGAGGCGGACTCGCTCAAGATCAACATCCTGTCGGGCGCGCTCTCGATCCTCGCCTGCTTCATCACCGTCTTCACCGTCGATCGCATCGGCCGCAAGCCGCTGCTGCTGATCGGCTCGGCCGGCATGACGGTGACGCTGGCGGTGGTCGCCGCCTGCTTCTCCACCGCGCACGTCGCCGCCGATGGCGGGCTCCACATGTCCGACACTGTCGGCCTGGTCGCGCTGATCGCGGCCAATCTCTACGTCATCTTCTTCAACGGCAGCTGGGGCCCGGTGATGTGGGTGATGCTGGGCGAGATGTTCCCCAACCAGATCCGCGGCTCGGCGCTGGCCGTGGCGGGGGCCGCGCAATGGGCGGCCAACTTCTTCATCTCGGTCAGCTTCCCCGCGCTCGCCGCCGGGGTCGGGTTGGGCGGCACCTATGGCTTCTACGCCGTCAGCGCGCTCTTCTCCTTCTTCTTCGTGCGCCGCATGGTGCGCGAGACGCGGGGCCGCGAGCTGGAGGACATGCCCGGCTGAGCCGGCGCGGCGGACCCGAACCAAATCCTAAGCCCCCGCCCGCAAGGGCGGGGGTTTTTGTTAGGCGCGCGGGCGGCGGCGGCGGCCGGGGCGGCGCGGTGCGGCATCGCTCTTGCGGCGGACCAGCGCATAATCCAGCAGCAGGCGGCGCGCCGGGAAGGCGGTGCCCGCGCGGCGGGCGCGCACCGCCTCGAGCAGCAGCTCCACCGCCGCGCGCGACATGTCGCCGATCGGCTGGTGCACGGTGGTAAGCTCGGGCCAGACGGTGGTGGCGATGGTAGTATCGTCGAAGCCGCAGACGGTGAGATCGCCCGGCACGTCGAGGCCGCGCCGATGCGCCACCGCCACCGCCGCCGCCGCCATATCGTCGTTGCTGGCGAAGATGGCGGTGGGCGGCTCGGCGAGATCGAGCAGCCGCTCGGCCGCCTCCAGGCCGGACCGATAGGTGAAGAGGCCGGGCGCGATCAGCGCGTCGGACGTCTCCAGCCCCGCCGCCGCCAGTGCGGCGCGATAGCCTTCGAGCCGCCGCGCGCTCGCGCTGAGATCGGGCGAGCCGAGGATGATGCCGATACGGCGATGGCCGAGGTCGACGAGATGGCGCGTCATCGCCTCGGCGGCGTGGAAATCATCGATGCCGACGCTCGACACCGGCCCCTCCTCGCGCGCCGTCGCCACCGCCACCGCCGGCACCGGATTTTCGGCGAGCACGCTGAGGATCGCCGGGGAATCGCACAGCGGCGGCGGCAGGATCAGCCCGTCCATGCCACCCTCGATCAGGCGGCGCGCGATCTCCGCCTCATGATCGTCGTCGCGCTCGCACTTCTCGACGATCAGCTGGATGTTGCTGCGGCTGGCGGAATCGAGGCTGCCGACGAGAAAGGCGCTGAGATAGGCGGCGCTCGGATTGCTGTAGAGCAGGCCGATGCGGATCTGGCTGGCGCCCGCGAGCGCCTGGGCGGCGGGATTGGGGGCGTAGCGCAGCTCCGCGATCGCCGCGTGCACGGCCTCGCGCGTCTCGCTCCGCACCCGCGCCTCGCCGTTGATCACGCGCGACACCGTCATCGCGGACACGCCCGCGCGCGCCGCGACATCGCTGATCGTGGGCGCCCCGCCCTGTCGCCGCGTAACCTTTTTCGCCATGCACGCCCCCTCCGCCCTCTGGTTAGCGCAACCTTCACCGTCCGGCGAGCCCCCGGGGATGCGCCAAGGCGGCCGCGCCGCTTCATAGAAGCGCTACCATCGCCGCGCCTTTCCGCCTATTCGGGACGAACCTCTCCGGCGGGGAGGCGCAAGATCATGGGTCGACGGGAGAGTGACGATGAAGGGGTTCAGGGGCGCGCTGAAGGGCGGTGCGGCTATTTTCGTGATGACAGCGGTGTCGCCGCTCGCCGCCGCGCCCGTGGACGGCAGCGCGCTCCCGGCCGCCGCCACCGCGCATCCCGATCTCTGGCCGGCCGCGCACAGCACCGGGCTGGTCGACGCGCAGACCGAGGCCCGGGTCACCGCGCTGATGGCCAAGATGAGCCTGCGCGAGAAGGTGGGCCAGATGATCCAGGCCGACATCGCCTCGATCAAGCCCGAGGATCTGCGCCAATATCCGGTGGGCTCGGTGCTCGGCGGCGGCAATTCGCCGCCGCTCGACGCGGATGATCGCGCCCCCGTCTCGGCCTGGATCGCCACCGCCGATCGGTTCCGCGCCGTCTCGATCGAGGCGCGGCCCGGCCATGTGCCCGTGCCGGTGATCTTCGGCATGGATTCGGTGCACGGCAATTCCAACGTCAAGGGCGCGGTGATCTTCCCGCACAATATCGGCCTCGGCGCGATGCGCGATCCGGCGCTGATGGAGCGGATCGGCGCGGTGACCGCCGCCGAGAGCGCCGCCGCCGGCTTCGATTGGGCGTTCGGCCCCACCGTCACCGTGCCGCAGGATGATCGCTGGGGCCGCAGCTATGAGGGCTATTCGGAGCGCCCCGAGATCACGCGCGACTATGCCGCCGCCATGGTGCGCGGGCTCCAGGGGCCGCCCGGCACCGGCCGCATCCAGCAGGGCAAGGTCGCCGCGTCGATCAAGCATTTCCTCGGCGACGGCGCGACCAAGAACGGGGTCGACCAGGGCGATGCGCAGATTTCCGAGCGCGAGCTGATCGCCCTGCATTCGGCCGGCTATGTCTCGGGCATCGATGCCGGCGCGATGACGGTGATGGCCAGCTTCTCCTCGTGGAACGGGGTCAAGAACCACGGCAATCGCAGCCTGCTGACCGATGTGCTCAAGGGCCGCATGGGCTTTGAGGGCTTTGTCGTCGGCGATTGGAACGCCCATGGCCAGCTGCCGGGCTGCACCGAGGGCGATTGCCCGCTCACCTTCAACGCCGGGCTCGACATGGCGATGGTGCCGTCCGACTGGAAGGCGCTGTACGACAATACGCTGCGCGAGGTGGAGAATGGCACCATCCCGCGCGCCCGGGTCGACGATGCGGTGCGCCGCATCCTGCGCGTGAAGGTGAAGCTGGGGCTGTTCGATCCCGCCCGCCCGTTCGAGCGCAAGGCCGAGCTGGCATTGCCCGATCACCGCGCGGTCGCCCGTCAGGCGGTGGCGGAATCGCTCGTGCTGCTCAAGAATAATGGTGGGCTGCTGCCGATCCGGCCGGGCCAGAAGGTGCTCGTCACCGGCAGCCACGCCGATGATATCGGCCTGCAATCAGGCGGCTGGACGCTGTCCTGGCAGGGCACCGGCAACACCAATGCCGATTTCCCGCAAGGCACCAGCATCTGGGCCGGGCTGAAGCAGGCGATCGAGGCCGCCGGCGGCACCGCCACGCTCAGCGCCGATGGCCGGGTGGCCGGCGCCAAGCCCGATGTGGCGGTGGTGGTGTTCGGCGAACAGCCCTATGCCGAGATGGTCGGCGATGTCGGCACGCTCGAGTTCCAGCCCGGCGACAAGGTCGCGCTCGCCCAGCTCAAGGCGCTCAAGGCGCAGGGCATCCCCGTCGTGTCCGTGTTCCTCTCGGGGCGTCCGCTCTGGGTCAATCCCGAACTCAACCAGTCCGACGCCTTTGTCGCGGCCTTCCTGCCCGGTTCGGAAGGCGCGGGCATCGCCGATGTGCTGGTGGCCACGCGCAGCGGCGCGCCCAAGGCCGATTTCCGCGGCAAGCTGAGCTTCTCCTGGCCGCGCACCGCCGCCCAATTCGCCAACAATGTCGGCCAGCCCGGCTATGATCCGCTGTTCGCCTATGGCTATGGCCTCACCTATGCCAGCCGGACCAGCGTGCCCACTCTGCCCGAGGTGGCGGGCATCGATCCCTCGCTCGCCAATCCCTCGCTCTATTTCATCCCCGGGCGCGCGGTGGCGCCGTGGAAGCTGGTGAGCAAGGGCGCGGTGCGCATCACCAATGTCGATGGCGGCGGCCGGCAGGAGGGCGCGCGCCAGCTCGCCTTCACCGGTCCGGGCGAGGTGCGGATCGAAGGGCCCTCGCTCGATCTGGCGCGGCAGACCAATGCGCAGGTGACGCTGCGGATCGACTATCGTGTCGATGCCGCGCCCACCGGCCGGGTGACGCTCTCCACCGGCGGCCCCGCGATCGACGCCACCGCGCTGTTCGCCCGGGCCCAGCCCGGCACATGGACCAGCGCCAAGCTGCCGCTCGCCTGCTTCCGCAAGGCGGGCGCGGATATGGCCAAGGTGACGACGCCCTTCGCGCTCGCCGCCGACAAGGGCTTCACGGTGTCGATCGTGGGCATCAAGCTCGACGCCGATCCGACCAACGCCGCCTGCCCCGCGCCGCGCTGAGCGCGGGCGCCGGGCGCACGAAAAAGGCCGCGCGGAGGATGATCCGCGCGGCCTTTTGCTGCCGCCCGAAGGCGGGCCGGCTCAGCCGGGCTGGCCGTCCACAAGCCGCGGCACACTGCCTGCGGCGCCGTCGCGCAGCTCCTCGGGCAGCAGCGGCTCGGCGAGATTCTGATAGGAGACCGGCCGCAGGAAGCGGTCGATCGCCAGCGTGCCCACCGAGGTGGTGCGCCCGTCCGAGGTCGCCGGATAGGGCCCGCCATGCACCATGGCATGCGTCACCTCGACGCCCGTCGGCCAGCCATTGGCGAGGATGCGGCCGGCCTTGCGCTCCAGGATCGGCACCAGCCGGGCGGCGATCTCGGTATCGCCCGCGTCCATCTGCAGCGTCGCGGTGAGCTGGCCCTCGGCCGCGCGCAGCACGCGGTGCAGATCCTCCTCGTCGCGGCAGCGCACCAGCAGCGAGGAGGCGCCGAACACCTCGTGGCCGAGCCGCTCGTCCTTCAGAAAGGCCTCGACGCTGGTGGCGAAGAGCGCCGCGACGCCGCAGGTGACGCCCTCGCCCAGCTGGCCGCGGGCCACCGTCTCGACATCGCCATGGCTCGCCAGCGCCTCGACGCCCTGCTCATAGGCGGCGTGGATGCCGCCCGTCAGCATGGTGGTGGCGCGGGACTCGAGGATTGCGCCCTTGGCGGCCTCGATGAATGCGTCGAGCCCCTCGCCCTCGATCGCCAGCACCAGGCCGGGATTGGTGCAGAACTGGCCCGCGCCCATCGTCAGCGACTGGACAAAGGCCTGGCCGAGCGCGGTGCCGCGCGCCTTGAGCGCCTCCGGCAGCAGCACCACCGGATTGATGCTGGACATCTCGGCATAGACCGGGATCGGCTCGGGCCGCGCCTGGGCGAGGCGGAGCAGCGCCAGGCCGCCCCCGCGCGAGCCGGTGAAGCCCACCGCCGCGATGCGCGGATCCTCGACCAGCGCGGTGCCGAGCGCGGTGCCGGGGCCGACGAGATGAGCGAAGACGCCGTCGGGCATGTCCGTCGCGGCGGCCGCCTTGGCGATCGCCGAAGCCACCAGCGCGCCGGTGAGCGGATGGGCGGGATGACCCTTCACCACCACCGGGCACCCCGCCGCCAGCGCCGAGGCGGTGTCGCCGCCGGCGGTGGAGAAGGCGAGCGGGAAGTTGGAGGCGCCGAACACCGCCACCGGGCCCAGCGGAATGCGGCGCAGCCGAATATCCTGGCGCGGCAGCGGCTGGCGCTCGGGCAGCGCCGGATCGACGCGCACGCCGAGATAGGCGCCGCGCCGCACCACCTCGGCGAACAGCTTGAGCTGGCCCATGGTGCGCCCGCGCTCACCCTCGAGCCGCGCGCGCGGCAGGCCGCTCTCGCGCATCGCCGCCTCGATCAGCGCGTCGCCCAGCGCCAGGATCTCCTCCGCGATGCGGTCGAGAAAGGCGGCGCGGCGCTCGCGCGGGAGGCTGCGATAGGGATCGAACGCGGCTTCGGCGGCGGCGCAGGCGGCGGCGACATCGGCCGGCCCGTGCACCGCGAAGGGCTCGCCAAAGGGCTCGCCCGTCTGAGCGTCGATGGAGCGAAAGTCGGAGGCGGCGGTGATTGGGGCTTGGGTGGTCATGGGTTACTCCCTAATAGTCGGACATTAGGGTGCCGGGCGCATGGCTTCAACCCTGCCCGGCAGGGGATCGGCTTATGGTGGGACCAGTCAGCGAGTGCGAGGAGGAGCCGGGCCGGCGCGCGCGCGGCACCGGCCGGCGGCTGCACGGCGCGATCGCGCACAAGCTGGGCGTGGCGATCGTCAGCGGCGCCTATCCGCCGGGCGAGCGGCTTTCGGGCGAGATCGCCTTCTCGGAAGCGCTCGACGTGTCGCGCAGCGCCTATCGCGAGGCGGTCCAGGTGCTTGCCGCCAAGGGGCTGGTGGAGAGCCGGCCCAAGGCCGGCACCCGGGTGCTGCCGCGCACCCGCTGGAACCTGCTCGATCCCGACGTGCTCGCCTGGGCCTTTGCCGACGAACCCGATCCCGGCTTCGTCCGCAGCCTGTTCGAGCTGCGCGCGATCGTCGAGCCCGCCGCCGCGCGGCTGGCGGCGGAGCGGCGCGATCGCACCGAGCTTAAGGCGATCAAGGATGCGCTGGCGGCGATGCGCCGCCACAGCCTCACCACCGAGGCGGGGCGCGCCGCCGATCGGGATTTCCACGATGCCATTCTGCGCGCCACGCACAATGATGCGCTGGTCGTGCTCAGCGCCAGCATCGGCGCGGCGGTGAATTGGACGACCCAGTATAAGCAGCGCGCGCTGGCGCTGCCGCGCAACCCCGTGCCCGATCATGCCCGCGTCTATGAAGCGATCGCCGCCGGGCGGCCCGAGGCCGCCGCCGAGGCGATGCGGCTGCTCGTCGATCTCGCGCTCGCCGATACGCGAACGGCGATGGCGCGCTGATCCGCGCCATCGCCGTGCCAATGGCCGGTGCCGCCCCGCGCTAGCGGGCGGCGCGATCCGGCAGCGCGTGGGTGGGACGCGCGCCCCACAGGGCATAGAAGAGCGTATAGACCTCGCACGCGGCGGTGAGCAGGAAGCTGGTCTGCAGGCCATAGCTGTCCGCCAGCCAGCCCTGCACCACCACCAGCGATCCGCCGGCGATGGCCATGATGAGCAGGCCCGATCCCTCCTCGGTCAGCGGCCCGAGCCCGCGAATGCCGAGGGTGAAGATGGTGGGGAACATGATCGAGTGGAACAGGCCCACCGAGATCAGCGCCCACATCGCCACCGGCCCCGTCGCGAAGGCGGCGATCAGCATCACCGCGCAGGCGCCCACCGCCGCCACCGCGAGCACATGCTCGGCGGCGACGTTGCGCATCGCGAAGCTGCCGATGAAGCGGCCCACCATCATCCCGCCCCAGAGCAGGAAGAGATAGTGCGACGCCTGCTCATGGGTGAGGTTGCCGATCTGCGGCTGCGAGACGAAGTTGATGAAGAGGTTTGAAACCCCGATCTCGGCGATGAGGTAGATGAAGATCGCCGGCACGCCGAAGACGAGGTTGCGATGCGCCCAGAGCGACTGGCCGCGCCGATCCGCCTTGGCGGCGCGCTGCGTGGCCGATCCCATCGCCGGCAAATTGAAGCGCGCGATAACGATCGCGAGCACCACCAGCACCACCGCCACGATGATATAGGGCAGCTGCACCGATTGCGCGTCGGCCAGGCGCTGCGCCGGGGTGAGCGCGGCGGCGTGCGCGCCGGCGGTGCCCGAGGTGGAGCGGCCGAGGATCAGATAGCCGCCGAACAGCGGCGCCAGCGTCGTGCCGAGCGAGTTGAACGCCTGCACCAGGTTGAGCCGCGACGAGGCCGTTTCCGGCGGCCCGACCACCGCCACATAGGGGTTGGCCGCCACCTGGAGCAGGGTGATGCCGCTGGCGACGATGAACAGCGCCACCAGCGTCACGCCATAGGAAGGGATGCGCGCGGCGGGCACCATCAGCAGCGCGCCCACCGCCATGATGACGAGCCCCGTCACCATCGAGCGCTGATAGCCGATCCGCTCGATCAGCTTGGCGGCCGGGATCGAGGCGAAGAAATAGGCGATGAACCACACGCTCTCGATCAGCGTCGTCTGGGTGTAGCTCAGATCGAACACGCTGCGCAGGTGCGGCAGCAGCGTGTTGTTGATGACGGTGATGAAGCCCCACATGAAGAACAGGCTGGCGAGCAGCGTCAGCGCGGGGCGATAGCGGGCTGCGTCCACCGGCTCCCCCGTCGCGCGGGCCGCAGTGGAAACCGGCATGGCCATGGCGAACCTTCTCCTTTGCATCGTCGGGCCGGCATCGCGGCGCCGCCCGACGCTTGCCCTCTTTCTTTTTGTCTGACTATATAGCGGCGAACGAGGCGTCAATGACAGCTGGAGGGGGCAATGGTGCGGAGGCGGCGCCGATTCGGCGCAAGGCCCCGTGCTGCGCTTCGGCGGCGGCGTCCGTTCGGTGTCCCACGCCCTTCCCTCCCGACTTGTTGATCGGATAGCAGCATGACCGACAGCCCGACCCCCAAGCTCCGCTCCCGCGCCTGGTTCGACAATCCCGCCAATATCGACATGACGGCGCTCTATCTGGAGCGCTATCTCAATTACGGCCTCAGCCTGGACGAGCTGCGCTCGGGCAAGCCGATCATCGGCATCGCGCAGACGGGCAGCGATCTCTCGCCGTGCAACCGGCACCATCTGGTGCTCGCCGAGCGCGTGCGCGAGGGCATTCGCGAGGCCGGCGGCATCGCCATCGAATTCCCCGTCCACCCGATCCAGGAAACCGGCAAGCGGCCGACCGCCGGGCTGGACCGCAACCTCGCCTATCTCGGCCTGGTCGAGGCGCTGTACGGCTATCCGCTGGATGGCGTGGTGCTGACGATCGGCTGCGACAAGACGACGCCGGCCTGTCTGATGGCGGCGGCGACGGTCAACATTCCGGCGATCGCGCTGTCGGTGGGCCCGATGCTCAATGGCTGGCACAAGGGCGAGCGCACCGGCTCGGGCACGATCGTGTGGAAGGCGCGCCAGATGCTCGCCGCCGGCGAGATCGACGATGCCGAGTTCATCCGGCTGGTCGCCTCCTCCGCCCCGTCGACCGGCTATTGCAACACCATGGGCACGGCGACGACGATGAACTCGCTGGCCGAGGCGCTGGGCATGCAGCTGCCCGGCTCGGCCGCCATCCCCGCGCCCTATCGCGATCGCCAGGAGATTTCCTATCTCACCGGCAAGCGCATCGTCGAAATGGTGCACGAGGATCTCAAGCCCTCGGACATCCTGACGCATGACGCATTCAAGAATGCGATCGTGGTCAATTCCGCGATCGGCGGCTCGACCAACGCGCCGATCCACCTCGCCGCCATCGCGCGCCATATCGGCGTGGAGCTGCCGATCGAGGAGTGGCAGGAATTCGGCCACAAGGTGCCGCTGCTCGTCAATCTCCAGCCGGCCGGCGAATATCTGGGCGAGGATTATTACCGCGCCGGGGGCGTGCCGGCGGTGGTCTCCGAGCTGATCCGGCACGGGCTGATCGCGGAAGACGCGATCACCGCCAATGGCCGCAGCATCGGCGACAATTGCCGCGACGCGCGGATCGAGGACGAGAAGGTGATCCGCCCCTTCGAGCAGCCGCTCAAGGAAGAGGCGGGCTTCCTCGTGCTCAAGGGCAATCTCTTCGATGCCGCGATCATGAAGACCAGCGTGATCTCGGAGGAATTCCGCGCGCGCTACCTCTCCAACCCGAACAGCCCGGATGCCTTCGAGGGCCCGGCCGTGGTGTTCGACGGGCCGGAGGATTATCATCACCGGATCGACGATCCCGCCACGGGCATCACGCCCGAAACCATGTTGTTCATGCGCGGCGCGGGCCCTGTCGGCTATCCCGGCGCGGCCGAGGTGGTGAATATGCGGCCGCCGGCCTATCTCATCACCGAGGGCGTGCATTCGCTCCCCTGCATCGGCGATGGCCGCCAATCGGGCACGTCGGGATCGCCTTCGATCCTCAATGCCAGCCCCGAGGCGGCGGCGATGGGTGGCCTCGCGCTGCTCGAGACGGGCGATCGCGTCCGCATCGATCTTCGCGCCGGCCGCGTCGACGTGCTGATCCCCGAGGCCGAGCTGGCCGAGCGCCGGCGCGCGCTGGAGGCCAAGGGCGGCTATCCCTATCCCGCCTCGCAGACGCCGTGGCAGGAGATCCAGCGATCGGTGGTCGGCCAGATGAGCACCGGCATGATCCTGGAAGGATCGGAGAAATATCAGCGCATCGCGCAGACCAAGGGGCTGCCGCGCGACAATCACTGAGCGTGGCGGGGCGTCGGAGAGCGCCGGCGCCCGGCACGCGGAAGGATGCGCCGGGCGTCGTGACCCGGCGGCCTGTGGCCGCGGCTCGCACCCAGGCCGATCCCCACGCGGCGGACATCAAAAGGGGGGCGCCAGGCCCCCCTTTTCTGGCGCGCGTGAGCCCGGGCGGGCGCGCCGCGCTCAGCGCGGCGGCGCGTCCGCCGCCACGCCGCCGCCCACCGCCTGGTACAGCGCCACCGTATCCGAAAGCCGCGCCGCGCGCGCCTGGATCAGCTGGCTGCGCGCCTGGGCATCGGCGATGGTGGCGTTGAGCAGCGCCAGCGTGCCGACGCTGCCGAGCGCGAGCTGGCGGCGCGCGAAGAGCAGGTTGCGCGCCGCCGCGTCGCTGGCCCGCGCCGCCGCGTCGAGCAGCGCCGCATCGGTGGTGAGGCCGGTCAGCGCATCGGCGACATCGCCAAAGGCGTTGAGCACCGCGCCGCGATACTGCGCCTCGGCGCCGCGCAGCGCCGCCTCGGCCGCGCGCTGCTGGTGACGCAGCTGGCCGCCATGGAAGAGCGGCTGCGCCACGCTGCCGATCAGCGCCCAGAACGGATTGCCGCTGGCGAACATGTCGGCGAAGTGGAGCGCCTCGCCGCCGGCATTGGCGCTGAGCTGGATCGCCGGCAGCCGCGCCGCGATCGCCGTGCCGACATCGGCCGCCGCGCCCACCATCTGCGCCTCGGCGGCGCGGACATCGGGCCGGTTGGCGACGATCGCGCCCGGCAGCGCCACCGGCACCGTGCCCGGCAGCGTCAGTTCGTCGAGCGTGGGCAGCGCCGGCAGCGGCGCGCCGGGCGCGATGCCGATCGCCTGCGAGATGAGAGCGCGCTGGTGATCGCGCTGGCGGATCAGCGGCGGCAGCGCGCTCTGCGCCGTCGCCAGCGCCGTCTCCTGCGCCGCGACATCCGCCGCGCCGATATCGCCAAGCGCCTGGCGCCGGCGCATCATCGCCAGGATGCCCTGGTTGATCTGCACATTCTGCTCGGCCGCCGCGATCTGCTGGTCGAGCGCCGCCTGCTGGACGACCGCCACCACCAGATTGGCCACCACGGTCGTCCGCGCCGCCGCGAGCCGCTGCCGCGCGACCTCGGCCTGCGCCCGGGCCGAGCGCACGCGCGAGCGCTGGCCGCCGAACAGATCGAGCGGATAGCTCACCGAGATCTGCGCGGTGTGCAGCGAGTAGAGATATTGGTTGGGATCCTGCACCGGATTGGAGAAGATCCGCGAGACGCGCGTGCGCTGGCTGGTCAGGCTGGCGTCCACCTGCGGCAGGCTGGCGCCGGCCGTGCCCAAGGCCTGCTCGCGCGCCTGGCCGAGCGTCGCCTCGGCCTGGGCGAGATCGGTGTTGGCGGCCAGCGCCCGCGTCACCAGCGCATCCAGCGCGGGCGAGGCGAAGGCGCGCCACCAGTCGGCGGCCAGCGCGCCGCCGGGCACGATCGCCTGGGCGGGGCCGCTCGCCGGCACCAGCGTCTGCGCGGCCGGCGCGGGCGGCAGCGGCGGCAGATCGGGCTTGGGCGTGGGCGCGAGCGAGCAGGCCGAGGCGCCGAGCAGCGCGAGGATCGAAGCGAAACGACGCATCAGGCGGGCTCCCCGGCGGGCAGCGGAGGGTGCGGGGGCGGCGGCGGGGCGTGATGCCCGACATCGCGGCCATGGGCGCCGCGATCATGCGGGCCGACATGGCGCGAGAAGCGCGCGATCAGCAGCGGCAGCACCAGCAGGATCAGCACCGGCGCCAGCGTCATGCCGCCCACCACCACCAGCGCCAGCGGCTTCTGCACCTGGCTGCCGATGCCGTTGGAGAGCGCGGCGGGCAGCAGGCCGATGGCGGCGGCGAGGCAGGTCATCACCACCGGCCGCAGACCCTTGCGGACCATGGAGGCGAGCGCGGCGGCGCGGTCCAGCCCTTCGTCGATGCCTTGGTTGAAGCTCGAGACCATCAGGATGCCGTCCATCACCGCGATGCCGAACAGGGCCACGAAGCCGATCGCCGCCGAGATCGAGAAGGCCGTGCCCGTCAGCGCCAGCGCCAGCACGCCGCCCACCAGCGCCATGGGGATGACGCTGAAGGCGAGCAGCGTGTCGGTCATCGAGCCGAAATTGGCGTAGAGCAGCACCAGGATCAGCGCGAGGCTGATCGGCACCACCATTTCGAGCCGCGCGGTGGCGCTCGCCAGATTGGCCAGCTCGCCCGCCCATTCCAGATGATAGCCGGTGGGCAGCTTCACCGAGCGGGCGATGCGCGCCTGCGCCTCGCCGATCGCGCCGCCAAGATCGCGGTCGCGCACGCTGAACTTGATCGGGACATAGCGTTCCTGATGCTCGCGATAGATGAAGGACGCACCCGAGGTGAGCTGGATATGCGCCACCTCGGAGAGCGGCACCTGGATCTGCCCCGTGCCACCCGGCGCGGGGGCGCCGACGGTGATGCGCCGCAGCGCCTCCAGGCTGTCGCGCTGCGCCGGATCCAGCCGCACCACGATCGGATAATGGCGGTCGGTGCCCTTCTCGTAGAGATCGGCGGTCGACTGGCCGCCGATCGCGGCGGCGACGGTGGTGTTGATGTCGTCGGGCGTCAGGCCGTAGCGCGCGGCGGCGACGCGATCCACGTCGATCTGCACGGTCGGCTGGCCGAGCGGGCTCGACACGCCGAGATCGGCGATGCCCTGCACCTGGCTCATCTGGTCGCGGATCTGGTCCGCGAGCTTGGCGAGCACCTGCATGTCCGGCCCGAACAGCTTGACCGAATTGGCGCCCTTCACGCCGGACGACGCCTCCTCGACGCCATCCTCCAGATATTGGCTGAACTCGAAATCCACCCCCGGAAAGCGCGCGTTGAGCTTGTGCTGCAGCTCGGCGGTCAGCTTGTCCTTGTCCACGCCCTTGGGCCATTCGTCGAACGGCTTGAGCGGGGCGTAGAATTCGGCGTTGAAGAAGCCGGTCGGATCGGTGCCGTCATCGGGGCGGCCATGGGTCGAGGCGACATGCTCGATCTCGGGATAGTCGGCGATGATGTTGCGGATGGCGTTCACCGTCGGCTGGCCCGCCTCGAGCGAGATCGAGGCCGGCAGCGTCGCGCGGATATAGAGATTGCCCTCCTCGAGATGCGGCAGGAACTCGATGCCGAGCGCGCGCACCCCCAGCACCGCGCCGAGCATCAGCAGCACCGCCGCGCCGATGGTGAGCAGCCGGTTGCCGAGCGCGAACGCCGCCGCCGGCTCATAGACGCGCCGCAGCCCGCGCACGATCCGCGTCTCCACCTCTTCCAGCCGGTCGGGCAGGAGGAAGGCGGCGAGCACGGGCGAGACGGTGAAGGTGGCGATCAGGCCGCCGGCGATGGCATAGGCATAGGTCTTGGCCATCGGGCCGAAGATATGGCCTTCCACGCCGGTGAGCGTGAACAGCGGGATGAAGCTGGCGATGATGATCGCGGCGGCGAAGAAGATGCCGCGGCTCACCTCGTTGGAGGCATGGAGGATCGCCGAGAAGCGGCTCGCCAGCGTCGGATGGGCATGGCCCGAGCCGATATGTTCGGATCGCTCGACCATGTGGCGGAAGATATTCTCCACCATGATGACGCTGGCATCCACCACCAGCCCGAAATCGAGCGCGCCGACCGACAGAAGATTGGCGGATTCGCCCTGGATGGTGAGGATCAGCACCGCGAAGGCGAGCGCGAAGGGAATGGTGGTGGCGACGATGATCGCGCTGCGCAGATTGCCCAGAAACAGCCATTGCAGCACGAAGATCAGCAGCACGCCCTCGATCAGATTGTGCAGCACCGTGTGGGTGGTGAGGCCGATCAGCGTCGAGCGGTCGTAGATCGGCGTCAGCGTCACCCCGGGCGGCAGGATGCCGCCGGCGTTGATCGTGGCGATCTCCTGCTTCACCGCCGCGATGGTGGGCGCGGATTCGGCGCCGCGCTGCATCAGCACGATGCCCATCACGATGTCGCTGTCATGGCCTTCGCCGGCGATGCCGAGCCGCGGCTCGTTGCCGATGCGGAGCGTCGCCACATCCTTCAGCAGCACGGGCGCGCCGCCATCGGTGCCGACCAGCACATTCTGGATCTGCTCGGTGGACTGGATCAGGCCGATGCCGCGCACGATCGCCGCCTGCGGCCCGAAATTGATCGTCTGGCCGCCGACATTGCCGTCGCTCTTGCCGAGCGCGCCGATCACCTCGCCGATGGTGAGGCCATGGGCGGCGAGCTTGTTCTGATCGACCACCACCTCATAGGTGCGCAGCTTGCCGCCCCAGCCGGTCACGTCGATCACGCCGGGCAGCCGCTTGAAGCGGCGCTGCAGCACCCAGTCCTGCAGCGTCTTCAGGTCCATCACCGAATAGCCCGCGGGCGCCGAGATGCGGTAGCGATAGATTTCGCCGACCGGGCTGGTGGGCGAGATGGTGGGCTGCACGCCGGTCGGCAGGCCGACCTGCGAAAGCCGCGCCAGCACCTGCTGCTGCGCCTCCATATAGCCGACGTCATAGCTGAACTGGATGCGGATGTCGGACAGGCCGAACAGCGAGATGCTGCGCACCGCGGTGATGTGCGGAATGCCGGCGATGCCGATCTCGAGCGGAATGGTGACGTTGCGCTCGATCTCCTCGGCGGAGGTGCCGGCGCTCTGCGTCACCACCTCCACCATCGGCGGCACGGGATCGGGATAGGCCTCGATGTTCAGCTTGGAGAAGGCGATGCCCCCGGCGATGATGAGACCGGCGAGCAGCACGACGATGAGCACGCGCTGGCGCAGCGCGAAGGAGACCATCTTGTCCATGGCGCTTACCCGTCCAGGCCGGCTTCGTTGACGAAGATCGCGCCGGCGGTGACGATCTGCTCGCCGAGCTTCAGGCCGGAGGTGATGCGCACCATGCCGTTGCCGCTGTCGCCGATCGTCACCGAACGGGGCCGGAGAATGCCGTCGCGGCCCGCGATCCACACGCGCGCCTGGTCGCCCTCGCGGATCACCGCGCTGGCGGGCACCAGGATCGCCGTCGGCTCGCGCGTCGCCGCGATCGAGAAGCTGGCGAACATCTGCGGCTTGAGCGCCTCGTCGGGATTGGCGACGGTGGCGCGCACGGGCAGGCGGTGGGTGGCGGGATCAAGCTCGGCGCCGATATTGTCGATCCGCGCGTTGAACACGCGGCCGGGAAAGGCGGGCGTGGTCACGCGCACGATATCGCCCAGCCGCACATGCGCCGCCTCGGTCTCGGGCACCTGCGCGATCAGCCACACGCGCGAGAGATCGGTGATGGTCATCAGCGGCTTGTCACCGCCGCTGCTGACGAACTGGCCGGGCGCGACATCGCGGCTGGCGACGGTGCCGCTCACCGGCGCGCGGAAATTGGTGGCGGAATAGATGCCGGCCACCTCGCTCACCCCCTCGAGATGGCGCACCTCGTCGGGCGTCTTGCCGAACAGGGCGAGCTTGTCGCGCGCCGCGCCGAGCGCGGCATCGGCGCTGCGCGCCGCCGACTGGGCGGCGACGAGATCGCTCTTGGCCTGGATATAGTCCTTCTCGGCGCCGCCGGCGGTGCGGAACAGCGCTTCCTGCCGGCGCGCATTTTCCTGCGCGGTCCGCAGCTGGGCGGCGGCGGTGGCGCGCTGCGCATCGGCCGCGAACAGCGCGTCGCGCGCCTCGACGAAATCCGAGGAGGCGACGCGCAGCAGCGGCTGGCCGCGCACCACGCGCTGGCCCGCCTGCACGTACACATCGCCCACCTGGCCGGAGAAAGGCAGCACGATCGGCGTGCTATGCTCCTCGTCGACCGAGATGGTGCCGGTCACCACCAGCGCGGCGGGATCCTGCCCCTCGCCCACCGTCTCGATCTTGAGCCCCGCGCGCTGATCGGGGGTGGGGCGGAAGCCGTCCTTGATCGCGGGTGCTTCGGCCGGCGGCGCCGGCCGGGTGAGGCGGCGCACGCCGCTGATCGCCAACGCCAGCACGATCACCACCGCCACCGCGATCAGCAGAATGCGGCCCTGGCGCGCGCGGGAATAGTGACGCACGGCGGGCAGCGGCTCGACGGCTTCGAGATAGGACATGAAAACGGACCTCTACACTGATCGCCAGCTCGGAGCCGGCGCCGGGCGCATGACGGGACGGGCGACGATGCTAGGCGAAAGCCGCCATGGTGCGGGGCCTTATGCCGCAACTTCGTTGCGATACGCTTGACAAGACTGGACGCATCAACCCTCCCGCACCCCTGTCCATAGGCGCGGGATCATGACCGCTCCGCGTGAAGCAGGTTAAATATGCGTCACGTCCCGCGCCAGCGGGGTGCGCATGCCCGACATGCGCCGGCCGGAGGCGCCGAAACCCGGCGCGGCGCGCGGTTCAGCCCGTCGCGGACGGCCGCGCGACCTGGAAGCCCGCGAAACTCTGGTTGACGGGCATCAGCTCCAGCCGGTTGATGTTGAGGTGCGGCGGCAGTTCGGCGACCCACAGGAGCGTGGCGGCGATGTCGTCGGCGGTCATCGGCACCGCGCCCTGGTACAGCGCGTCGGACGCGGCCTGATCGCCGCCGGTGCGGACGAGCGTGAACTCGGTCTCGACCATGCCCGGCTCGATCGAGGTCACGCGCACGCCGGTGCCGTGCAGATCGGCGCGCAGGCCGAGCGAGAATTGCGTCACAAAAGCCTTGGTCGCGCCATAGACGTTGCCGCCGCTATAGGGATAGGTCGCCGCCACCGAGGACAGGTTGATGATCCCGCCGCGCCGCGCGATCAGCCCCGGCAGCAGCTTGTGGGTGAGCGCGATCACGGCGCCGATGTTCGTCTCCACCATCGTCTGCCACTGGCCGAGATCGCTCTCCTGAGCGGGCCGCGTACCGAGCGCGAGGCCGGCATTGTTGACGAGCAGATCGATCGCCGCGAACGGGGCCGGCAGCGCATCCAGCGCGGCGTCCCGCGCGGCGGCGTCGCGCACGTCGAAGGCGGCGCCATGCGCGCGGTCCGGCCCGAGCCGCTCCACCAGCGCGCGCAGCCGCGACTCGCGCCGGCCGGTGACGACGACATGCCAGCCCGCCGCCACGAAGCGCTCGGCCGCGGCCTCGCCAATGCCCGCCGTGGCGCCGGTGATGAGAACGGTTCTGGTCATATCGCCTCCTTCGCCCGCGCGCCGGCGCGGTGCGCTCCGTCTGTAGCGGGGTGGCGGCGGCGGGGAAGAGGGGGGCGCGTCGGGTGGAGGCGGCGGCGGGATCAGCGCGCCGCGACGCGCAGCGGCGTCTGGCCGGCCGGCGCCGGCGCGGTGATCGTCATCACCCCGCCTTCGATCACGATCCGGCCGAGCCGGCCGATCTCGGTCTGGCCGAGCAGCGTATAGGGAATGCCGGGCGCGCCGATCGCCACGCGACAGGCGCCGAGCCGCTGCCCGCCCACCTCCAGCGAGCGCAGCCGCGCCACGGCGAGCTGGGTCATGCCGCCGATGCCGGCCATCGGCTCGCTGCCGATGGTGGCGCGGTCGGCGCCCGTCGCCTGGGCATCGGCGACGGAAAGGATCGTCTCCTGCGCGCCCGTATCCACGATCGCGCGCACGATCACGCCGTTGATGCGCACGGGCGCGATGAAATGTCCGGTCTCGCTGTCGCGCGCGATGCGCAGCACGCCGCCCGCGCCCGCGCGATCGGCCTCGGCGAGGCGCGCCGGCGCGGGATCGTCCTGGCCCTGGCTGTCGAGCACCGCCTCGGCCGCCGGTGCCTCGGCCAGCGCCTGCTCGTCGAGCGCGAGCCGGGGCGGCGGCGTGTAGAAGGCGGCGCCATCGCGGGGCGGCGCGAAGCGCGCCTCGCGCACCGGCATCGCCGCCGCCGCCAGCGCGATCGGCATGATCCGCGTCACGATCCGGCGGGAGACGAGCCGGCCGCGCCCATCCTCCTCGCTTTCCTCGGTGGTGGTGATGGTCGCCGCGCCCGGCGTGGCGACGCCGGCAAAGGGCTCGTCGGCCACGCTGCGGCGGCCCTGCGCATCCTCGGTGATGACGCGCACCACGCCGGCGGGCACATCCTCGATCCCGCCCGCCACCAGCACGCGGATCTGCGCCGGCGCGGGGACGGCCGCCGCCAGCAGCGCGGCGCCGATCAGGGCGGGAGCAAGGCGACGGGGCGAGGCCATGGCCTCACCCTGGCGGCAAGGCTTTAAAAGCTGGTAAACGGGCGCGGCAATTGCATCCGTTTCAGCCGAGATTGTCGGTCTGCGGGCCGGTCGAGGTGACGAGCGGCGCCCGCAGCCGCAGCCGTGCGAACTCCACCACCTGGCGCCCCACCAGATCGAGCTGCGCCGCCGCCGCCGGATCGGTGCAGGCGCCCTCCACGAACAGGCCGCTGCGCGCCTTGATCGCGGCGCCCATCGGCGTCGGCCAGCCCCGCAGCGCATGGACGATCGCACGCAGCGTGCCCAGCGTCGAGCCCGTCGCCTGCCAGCCATAGGCGGTGACGATCAGCCCCACCGGCAGGCCATCGAGATAGACGCGGGCGTCGCGCGCCGTCTCCTCCAGATAGTCGATGGCGTTCTTCACCAGGCCCGAGATCGAGCCGTGATAGCCGGGGCTGGCGATCACCAGACCATCGGCGGCACGCACCGCCTCGATCATCGCCTGCGCCACCGGAGACTCGGCCACCGCGCCCGGCCGATAATGCGGCAGCGCCACGAGATCGCCGCCGCCGAACAGCCGCACCCGCGCGCCATCGGCCTCCGCCGCCGCCAGCGCGGCCGCCAGCGCGCATTCGGTGGTGGAGCCGGAACCGGTCGTGCCGCCGATGCCGACGATGTACGGATTGGCCATGCTGTCCCTTCCTTGCGGCGCCATTCCGGCGCCATCCGTCTGGAGCGCAGCGCTTGGCACGCGGCCCAGCCCAAGGCAATCGCCCGCGGGCCGATCCGCGCACGCCACCGCCCGCGCCGACGGGCATTCGGCGCCCGTCTCGTTTCGGTCGCAAAAAGAACAGGATGGGCCGAAGCGAGGCGCTTCGATTGAGGCGCCTCGCCATTGTCCCGCGCCGCGCCGCATTCTTCGACCGGGACGGGCATAACTACCGTATATTCCTCAGGATTGATTTTAAACTCGGCGTTGCGACGCGGACCGGCCGCAAGACGGCCATCGCTCCGACGATCGCCGTACCGCCTGCCGCCGCCACGCCCCTTCGAGCCAGCCGCGCCCGGCCGCCGCGCTCGAGAGTTTTCACAAGTATCGGCAACTATTTAGCGCTTTGGACGCGACGGCCCGGGGCGGCGCGGCGATGCCGGCGGCGCCATTCTCCAGCCGGGCCGACTCCGGCAAAGCCCAGCATTTACGGGCTTTTTCCCGTCATACCTTCGTCGGACAAAAAATGAATACAAGAGTTGATTAACCGTGAGATCCGATAAGGTTCGCAGAGATGCGGAGTAGTGCCATGGAGACGAATTCTTCCAATCCGTCAATCAACCGGCTCAGTCTTTTTCATCTGACCGAAGACAACTACAAGCAGTTCCCCGCCATCGCGCGGCTCGTCACCAAATCGGCTAAGTCGGCGCTGGTCGCCTTCTACAAGCATATGTCGACGATGCCCGGCATCAACCGCTATTTTCCCGATCAGTCGGCGATGGATCGCGCCTCGGCCAAGCAGTTCAGCCATTGGCAGCATCTGTTTGGCAACCGGATCGATGCCGCCGCGATCGCGCGGGGCGAGCAGATCGGCAATGTCCATGCGCGGATCGGGCTCGCGCCCACCTGGTATATCGGCGGCTACGCCATCACGCTCGAGCATCTGATCCGGTCGCATCTCGGCGGCCTGTTCGGGCGCCGTCGTGCGCGGACCGTCGCGACGCTGGTCAAGGTCGCGCTGCTCGACATGGATGTCGCGCTGTCGGCCTATTTCGCGGCGGAGGAGGCCGCCCGCGTGGCGGTGCTCGATCGGCTCAGCAGCGCCTTGGCGGCGCTCGCCTCGGGCGATTTCAGCCGCCCGCTCGATGATCTGCCGGAGGCCTATGCCGCGCTCGCGGGCGATTTCGAGCAGATGCGCGCCAAGATCCGCCAGACGCTGCTCGACGTGGCCGACGCGGCCTCGAGCGTGAAGCTCGGCGCCGACGAGATCAGCCAGGCCTCGGACGATCTGGCGCGCCGCACCGAGCATCAGGCCGCCGCGCTCGAAGAGACGGCGGGCGCGATGGGCCAGATCACCGGCGCGGTCCGCACCAGCGCGGGCGATGCGCAGAATGTGGATCGCGCCGTGTCGCAGGCGCATGGCGACGCGCAGGCGGGCTGCGTGGTGATCCGGGATGCCGTGTCGGCGATGGACGCGATCAAGCGCTCCGCCGCCGAGATCGCGCAGATCACCGACGTGATCGACGGCATCGCCTTCCAGACCAGCCTGCTCGCGCTTAATGCCGGGGTCGAGGCGGCGCGCGCCGGCGAGGCAGGCAAGGGCTTCGCGGTGGTGGCGGAGGAGGTGCGCGCGCTCGCCCAGCGCTCGGCCGATGCCTCCAAACATATTCGCACGCTGATCGACGCCAGCCAGACCGAGGTGATGAAGGGCGTGGGGCTGGTGCGCAATTCGGGCGAGACGCTGGATCGCATCGCCAGCCACGTCTCCGAAGTCTCCACCCTCGCCAGCCGCATCTCCGAGGCGACCGAGGTGCAATCGACCAGCCTCGCCAACGTCAACAGCGCGATCGGCGAGATGGATCAGATGACCCAGCAGAGCGCCGCGATGGTGGAGGAAACCACCGCCGCCGCGCGCAGCCTCGCCGGTCAGGCGAGCCGGCTGGACGGGCTGCTCACCGCCTTCACGCTCAACGAGCCGGGCGCGGCGCCCGCCGCCGCGGCGCGGCGGGCACCGGCGGCCAGCCCCCGCCCGCGCCGCGTCGCCCATGGCTGAGCGCGCTCAGCCCGCCAGCGAAGCGCGGCCGGGCGCGTAGCGGACGGGATCGATCGCGGCGACACTCGGATGGGCGGCGGCGCCGTGGATGAGCGCCGCCGCCAGCCGCGCCGCCGCCGGCGCGGTCTGGATGCCGAAGCCGCCCTGCCCCGCGAACCAGAAGAAGCCGGGACAGGCCGGATCCGCGCCATAGACGGGCAGACGATCGGGCGCGAAGCTGCGCAGCCCCGCCCAGCGCCGCTCCACCGCCGCCACCGGCCAGTCCGCCACGCGCTCGAACCGATCCAGCGCGCGGGCGATGTCGATCTCCTCGGGCGCGGCATCGCCGGGCGGACAGGCGGTCTCGTCATGCGGCGTCAGCCACAGCCGTCCCCCCGCCTCGGGCTTGAAGTAGAAGCGCCCGGCAATGTCCAGCACCAGCGGCAGCGCCGCCGGCGCGGGCGGCTCCACCCGCAGCTGCGCCATGGTGCGGCGATAGGGCCGGATGCCCAGCGGCGCCGCGCCCGCGATCGCCGCCACCGCATCGGCCCAGGCGCCGGCGGCGTTGACGAGCAGGCCGGCGGCGATCGCGCTGCCGCCCGCCACCAGCCGCCAGCCCCCCGCCACGCGACGCGCCTCGGCCAGCGGGGCGCCGGTGCGCAGCACCACGCCGCCGCGCCGCGCCGCGCGCAGATAGGCGGCGTGCAGCGCCGCCACGTCGATATCGGCGGTGCTCGGCTCCCACAGCGCCTGCCACGGCCCGGCGCGCAGACGCGGCACGCGCGCGCGGACGGCCGCCTCGTCGAGCGCGTGCAGCGTCACGCCGCTGTCGGCGAAGCGCGTGGCGAAGTCCGCCAGCGCCGCCGCCTCGGCCGGCCCGGCCAGGTGCAGCGCGCCGCGCGGGCGGAGAAAGCCCGTCTCGGCGAAGCCCGGCGGCGGCGCGGCGAGCAGCGCGTGCGAGGCGCTGGTGAGCGGCTGCACGGCGGGGCCGCCATAGGTCTCGGTCCAGAAGGCGGCGGAGCGGCCGGTGGCGTGGTAGCCGGGCTGCGGCTCGGCCTCGAGCAGCAGCACCCGGCCCTGTCCCGCCAGCTCGGCGGCGAGGCTGGCCCCCGCCATGCCGGCGCCCACGATCACGACATCGAAGCGCGTCATCGCCCCGCCACGCGCAGATCGAGAAAGGCCTCGGCGGCGATCAGCGCGGCCAGCCGATCGGCATCGGCCTCGCGCAGCAATTCGTGGCGCGCGCCGGGGAAGAGATGCAGGCTCGCATCGGGCAGCCGCGCCGCGATCCGCACGCTCGCCTGCGGATCGACCAGCCGGTCGCGCCCCGGCACCAGCATCAGCACCGGCACCTCCACCCGCTCCAGCGGCAGCCGCCGCAGCGTGGCGCAGCCCGCCAGCGCCGCCCCCAGCCAAGACCAGCTCGGCGGCCCGAGCGCGAGATCCGGCCGCTGCTGCTTCCACCAGCCCGAATCCTCGTAGCGCGCGCGATCGGCGGTGAAGCGCAGCTGGCGCGCCGGCTCCGCCTCGCGATCGTGCCGGGCGACGCGCGCGCCCAGCCCCGCCCCGCGCGCGCCGGCGACGATCAGCCGCGCCGTCCAGAGCGGCAGCCGCCCCAGATTGAGCCCCAGCATCGGCGCCACCAGGATCAGCCCGTCCAGCCGCACGCCGCGCTCGGCGACGAGCCGCAGCGCGACATGGCCGCCCATGCTGTGCGCCAACAGCACGTGCGGGCCCGGCGTGCGCGCGCGCCAGGCCGCCACATAGGCTTCGAGATCGTCGATCAGCGGCACCAGGCTGGTCCGCACATCGGCGCCGGCGCCGGGCGCAATCCGCCCCGATCCGCCCTGGCCGCGCCAGTCGAAGCCCTCGATCGACCAGCCCCGCGCCTGGAAATGGCCGCAGGTCTCCAGATATTTCTCGATGAAATCGGCGCGCCCGGTCTGCACCAGCAGCTGGCCGCGCGGCGCCGGCGCGGGCCAAGCGAAGCGGCGATGCGCCCAGCCATCGGGCGCGCGCCAGGTCGCGAAGACAAAGCCCTCGGGATAGCGGCGGCGATCGAGGCGCGAGTCGGTGAGCGTGGCGGTCGCGGACATCGTGCGCCCGGTTACGGTTTGGCAAGCCGCTCCGTCTAGGGTGCCTGATCATGCACTCTGTCGCTTCCGCGTCGCTCGCCCTGCTGCTCGTCGCCGGCCTTGGCTATGCCTGCTGGACGGATGCGCGCGCGCGCATCATCCCCAACCCGCTCACCGCCGCGATCGCGCTCGCCGCGCCGCTCTGGTGGTGGGCGAGCGGCCTCGCCTTGTGGCCCGATGCCGCCTTCCAGATCGGCATCGCCGCCGCCGCGCTGCTGCTGTTCCTCGCCGCCTTCGCGCTCGGCGCCATGGGCGGCGGCGACGTGAAGCTGATCGCCGCGCTCGGCCTGTGGCTCGCGCCGCTCGATTTCATGCGCATGCTGATCTGGATGGCGCTGGCGGGCGGGCTGCTCACCGTGGCGATGCTGGTGCTGCACCAGCTGCGCCGCGCGCCCGGCCGGCCCGAAATCCCCTATGGGCTGGCGATTGTCGCCGCGGCCCTGCCGATATTCGCCGAACGATATATTTACCATTTTGGCTGAATAGCTTGCGCAAGAAGTTGCGCGCTTGGGAGCCCGTCGGACATCATGGACGCAAAAAAGCTGGCCTTGCTGGTAGGCGCACTCGTCGTCGCCGCGATCACCGCCGTGATGGCGAAGCACATGGCCAATGCGGGCGTCGCGCCTCAGGTCGTCGCCGCCTATTCGCCCGCGCCCAGCGGGCCGCAGGTGCTCGTCGCCACCAAGCCGCTGCCCGTCGGCACGATCATCGGGCCGGACGTGCTGCGCTACCAGCCCTGGCCGAAGGACATGGTGGACGGCGCCTATTTCGTGCGCGGCGCGGCCGGCACCGATCCCGCCAAGATGCAGGGCATGGTGGTGCGCACCGCCATCACCGCCGGCCAGCCGCTCACCCAGGGCGCGCTGGTGAAGCCCGGCGATCGCGGCTTCCTCGCCGCCGCGCTCACCCCCGGCATGCGCGCGGTGACCGTCTCGGTCTCGGCGGCGACGGCGGTGGCGGGCTTCATCTTCCCCGGCGATCGGGTCGACGTGCTGCTCAGCCAGGAAGTGACCGGCGGCGATGGCGGCCAGTCGCTCAAGGCGTCGGAAACCATCGCCCGCAACATGCGCGTGCTCGCCACCGACCAGCGCACCGACAACCAGCCCGACGCCCAGGGCAAGACCCAGATCATCGCCTACAGCATGGTGACGCTGGAGGCGACGCCCAAGCTCGCCGAGAAAGTGGCGGTGGCGCAGAAGATCGGCACGCTCTCGCTGTCGCTGCGTCCGCTCAGCGACGATACCCGCGAGCTTGAGGCCGCGATCGCCGCCGGCGACGTGACCGTGCCCGACGGCAGCGACCCCAAGGCCGAGCGGAGCATGCTGCTCCAGCTCGCCAACCAGCCGCAGGACAGCCGCGCCAGCTTCACCACCGGCGGCGAGGTGTCGCGGTTCCAGCGCAACACCATGCCCGCCGCCGCACCCGCGGCCCCGGCCGCTCCGGGCGGGGCGCCCGCCCAGCCCGCCACCGCCGCCACGCCGGCCCCCGCCGGCCCGGTGATCCGCGTCGCCCGCGGCAACGCCGTCAGTGCCATGCCCGTAGGGGGTAAGTGATCATGTCGCGTCGCTTCGTCCATCTCCGCGCGCCGCTGGGCGCGAGCCTCGCCGCCGCGCTCGCGCTCGGCCTCGCCGCCGCGCCGCTGCGCCCGGCCGCCGCCGCCACGCTGCGCGCGGTGCCCAGCGCCGCCGACGCCGCGCCGGCGCAGACGATCACCCTGTCGGTCTCGACCGGCCAGCTCATCACCTTGCCGCGCGCGGTGAGCGACGTGTTCATCGCCGACGACAAGGTCGCCGATGTCCAGCCGCGCACGCCGACGCGGCTCTATGTGTTCGGCAAGGCCGCGGGCGAGACCAGCCTGTCCGCCACCGACAAGAGCGGCGCCGTGGTCTTCCAGGCGACGGTGCGCGTCGGCACCAACATGGCGGGCATCGGCCAGATGCTGAAGATGACCATGGCCGATTCGCAGATTACCGCGACGCCCATGAACGGCATGGTCGTGCTGACCGGCACCGTGAAGTCGCCCGACGACGTGGCCGAGGCGACGCGCCTCGTTCAGGCCTTTGTCGGCAAGGAGGTGATGGTCGTCCCCCGGCTCAAGACGGCGACGCCGCTGCAGGTGATGCTGCGCGTCCGCATCGCCGAGGTCAGCCGCGACATCTCGCAGCAGATCGGCGTCAACTTCCTCGCCCAGGATCATGGCAGCAGCGGCTCGACGCTCGGCTTCGGCAATCAGGGCGATCCCGGCACCATCACCACGACCACCAACGCCAGCACCGGCCAGGCGCTCACCACCTACGCCTTCAACAAGCTCACCGGCACCGGCACGCGCTTCGGCCTCGCGGGCCATTTCCTCGGGCTCGACATCCTCTCGGCGATCGATCTCGCCGAGACCAACGGGCTCGCCACCACGCTCGCCCAGCCCAGCCTCACCGCGCTTTCGGGCGAGACGGCCAGCTTCCTGGCGGGCGGCGAGATCCCCATTCCCGTGCCCCAGTTCCAGGGCGTGACGACGATCGAATACAAGCAATATGGCGTCAGCCTCGCCTTCACCCCGACGGTGCTGGGCGACGGGCGCATCTCGCTGCGCGTTCGGCCCGAAGTCTCGCAGCTGACCGACTCGACCGTCAACATCAACGGCTACAAGATCCCCGGCATCACCACGCGGCGCGCCGAGACGACGGTCGAGCTGGGCTCGGGCCAGAGCTTCGCGATCGGCGGCCTGCTCAACAACACCGGCAACAACAGCGTCAACAAGGCGCCCTTCCTCGGCGATCTGCCGATCCTGGGCGCGCTGTTCCGCTCGAACAGCTTCAAGAAGAGCGAGACCGAGCTGGTGATCGTGATCACCCCCTATCTCGTCCGCCCGGTGTCCGATGCCCGCGTCGCACTGCCGACCGATGGCTATCGCACGCCGACCACGCTCGGCCGGGTCTTCCTCGATCAGATGGCGGCCGGATCCAACCGCGCGACCCCCGTCGCGCCGCGCGCCGAACCGCCGGTGACGCAGCGTCCGGCCGCCGCGCCCCGGCCCGCGCCGCCGGCCCCCGCCGGCACGCCCGCCCCCGGCTTTTCGTTCAATTGAGGAGCGCCCGCATGCCCCGCCTCCGCCTGCTCGCCCTGCTCGCCCTCGGTCTCGCCGCGCCCGCCGTGGCGCGGGATCGGCCGAGCTACAATCGCTCCGCCGATTCGATGCACGCGCCGATCGTGAGCCGCACCGATCTGATGTTCGATGTCGCCATGGCCGGCGGCGCGCTCGCCCCCGGCGAGCCACAGCGCCTGGCCGATTGGTTCGATAGCCTCGCCCTCTCCTATGGCGACACGGTGCGCGTGGACGCCAGCGGCGTGGGCGGCGATGCCGCCGCGGCGGACGGGGTCGGCGCGGTGCTGTCGCGCTACGGCATGCTGCTCGCGCACAGCCCCGCGCCCGTCACCGCCGGGCATCCCGCGCCGGGCACCGCACGCGTGGTGGTGAGCCGCGCGATCGCCCGCGTCGAAGGCTGTCCGGATTGGGCGCGCGGCAACTGGGCGGAATATGACAACGCCAATACCAGCAATTTCGGCTGCGCCACCGCCACCAACCTCGCCGCCATGGTCGCCGATCCGCAGGATCTGGTGCAGGGTCGCGAAGCCGGGCCGGCGAGCGACGCCTCGCTCAGCGTCAAGGCGGTGGCCGCCTGGCGCGAGGCCGATGTGACCGGCAAGAAGGGCCTTGAGGAAACCAACACCCGCGCCACGCTCAGCTCGGGAGGCGGCAAGTGAACGCCCCCTTCCAGCCGCGCGCCGGCACACGCGAACCCTTTGCCGCCTATGTCTGCGACGAGGACACGGCCGAGCTTCTGCGCCCGATCGCGATCGAGATGGGCTGGGCGCCGGAGCGCGTCGCGCGGGGCGGCCTGCGCAATGCGGTGCAGTCGCTCGCGGTGTCGGCGAGCCCGACGATCCTCTTCGTCGATCTCTCCGAATCCGGCGATCCGCTCACCGATATCAACGCGCTCGCCGAAGTCTGCGAGCCCGGCACGATCGTGATCGCGGCCGGCAAGGTGAACGATGTCCGCCTCTATCGCGATCTCGTCGCCTCGGGCATCCAGGATTATCTGCTGAAGCCCTTCAACGGCGATCAGCTGCGCGAGGCGCTGGCCCATGCGCAGTTCAGCCTGTCGGCGCCGCGCGCCAGCGAGCCGCAGGCGAACCGGCCGCACATCATGTCCGCGGTGATCGGCGTGCGCGGGGGCATCGGCACCTCGATGATCGCCTCCTCGCTCGGCTGGCTGTTCGGCGAGGCCGAGGGCCGCTCGACCGCGCTGCTCGATCTCGACGTGCATTTCGGCACGGCCGCGCTCGCCTATGACGTGGAGCCCGGCCGCGGCCTCACCGACGCGATCGAAAATCCGGGCCGGATCGACGGGCTGTTCATCGAGCGCGCGATGGTCAAGGCCAGCGCCAAGCTCTCGCTCCTCTCGGCCGAGGCGCCGCTCAACGCGCCGATGCACAGCGACGGCTCGGCCTTCTATCAGCTGCAGGAAGAGCTGCGCGGCGCCTTCGAGGTGACGGTGCTGGATCTGCCGCGCCAGATGCTGATCCACCATCCCCACCTGCTGCACGAGTGCAACACGGTGGTGGTGGTGGTGGATCTCACGCTGGCGGCGGCGCGTGATACGATCCGGCTGCTCTCCTGGCTCAAGGCCAATATGCCGGCGGCGCAGGTGCTGGTGGTGGCCAATCGGGTGATGGGCAGCGCCGCCACCGAGATTTCGCGCAAGGAGTTCGAGGAATCGATCGAGCGCAAGATCGATTTCGCCATCCCCTTCGATCCCAAGCTGATGGCCCAGGCCGCCAAGCTCGGCAAGCCGGTCGCCGAGGTCGGCAAGAGCGGCCGCACCAGCGCGCCGATGATCGCGCTCGCGCGCGCCATCGTCAGCCATGACGGCGAGGAGGAGCTGGAGAAGGCGGGCAAGTCGCTGCTCGACCGGCTGGTCGCGCTCAAGCCCAAGCGGCCGCGCAAGAAGGATTGAGCGCGATGATCTTCCTCCTCCCGCTCGGGGCCAGCTGCGCCTTCCTGCTCGTCGCCATGGCGCTGATGACGCCATCGACGAGCAAGACCCGCGGCCGGCGGATGGAGGCGATCCGCGCCCGTCACGGCGAGAGCGGCGACAGCGCCGCCCAGGCGCAGCTGCGCCGCGTGCAGACCCAGCGCGAGACCCGGCTGGACAGCGTCGCCACGCGGCTGCTGCCCAATCCGGAGCGGCTCCAGCAGCGGCTGGCGATGACGGGGCGGGACTGGTCGCTCGGCCAGTATCTCATGGTCTGCGGCGGCCTCGGGCTGATCGCGGCCATGCTCCCGCTGCTGCGCGGCGCGCCGATGATCCTCGCCCTGCTCTCGGCGGTGACGACGGGGCTCGGCCTGCCGCACAAGGCGGTCGGCTTCCTGATCAAGCGGCGCGTCAACGCCTTCACCGCGAAATTCCCCGAAGCAATCGAGCTGTTGGTGCGCGGCCTGCGCTCGGGCCTGCCGATCTCCGAGACGCTGGCAGTGGTCGGCGCCGAGATCCCCGGCCCGGTTGGCGTCGAGTTCCGGCTGATCTGCGATCGCATCCGCATCGGCCGCACCATGGAAGCGGCCCTGCAGGAAACCGCCGAACGCATCGGCACCGCCGAGTTCCAGTTCTTCGTCATCACCCTCGCCATCCAGCGCGAAACCGGCGGCAATCTGGCCGAAACCCTGTCCAACCTGGCCGAAGTGCTGCGCAAACGCGCGCAGATGAAGCTCAAGATCCGCGCCATGGCGTCGGAAAGCAAGGCGTCCGCCTATATCGTCGGCGCGCTGCCCTTCATCGTCTTCATGCTCGTGTGGTGGATGAACGGCAAATATATCCAGAATTTCTTCCACGATCCGCGCCTGATGATCGCGGGCACCGTGGGCTTGGTGTGGATGGGGCTCGGCGCCTTCATCATGTCCAAGATGGTCAATTTCGAGATTTGAGGATCGGCCCGCGATGAGCCCTGTTCCCGTGACTTTGCTCGGTGTGCCGGTCCAGGTGCTGGCGACGCTGTGCTCGGGCATCGCCGCGCTGTCGGTGCTCGTCTCCATCTACGCCGCCACCACCGTGCGCGATCCCATGGCCAAGCGGGTCAAGGCGCTGAACGAGCGGCGCGAGCAGCTCAAGCTCGGCATCACCGCCTCGACCTCCAAGCGGCGCGCCAAGCTGACCGCGCGGACCGAGACGACCGACATGATGCGCTCGGCCCTGTCGAGCCTGCGGGTGCTGCAGGACGAGCAGGTCAAGCAGGCGCAGATGAAGCTGATGCGCGCGGGCATCCGCTCGCGCGATGCGGCGGTGATGGTGATCTTCGCGCGCCTCGCGCTGCCGCTGCTGTTCGGCGGCACGATCGCCTTCGGCGTCTATGCGCTCGGCTGGTTCGGCCATTGGGGCGGCGTGAAGCGCTACATGCTCGTCGCGGGGACGCTGCTGCTGAGCTACAAGGCGCCCGACATCTGGCTGCGCAACACCATCATCAAGCGCACCGGCGAGATCCGCAAGGGCCTGCCCGACGCGCTCGACCTGCTGGTGATCTGCGCCGAGGCGGGGTTGACGGTGGATGCCGCCTTCGGCCGCGTCGGCCGCGAGCTGGGCCGCGCCTATCCCGAGCTTGGCGACGAGTTCATCCTCACCGCGATCGAGCTGGGCTTCCTCACCGAGCGCCGCCAGGCGTTCGAGAATCTCGCCGCGCGCACCGAGCTGGATGCGATCCGCGGCGTCGTCACCACCATGATCCAGACCGAACGCTACGGCACGCCGCTGGCCTCCGCGCTGCGCGTGCTGTCGGCCGAATTCCGCAACGAGCGCATGATGCGCGCCGAGGAGAAGGCGGCGCGGCTGCCGGCGATCATGACCGTGCCGCTGATCTGCTTCATCCTGCCCGTGCTGTTCATCGTCATCCTCGGCCCGGCGGCGTGCAGCATCTCGGATGCCATGGCGAAGCATTTCTGAGGCGGGATCGATCGACGCGATCGAGACTCTTCGTGTGCTCCGCCGCGCGGGCGGGCGCATAACCGGCCCACGGGATTGGCGGGAGCAGGATCATGGATCTGGTGGATTGGGACGCGGTCGCGGCCGCGCGGGACGAGCGGGCGCGCCGCGCCGCCAATGACGACGAGCCCGGTTTCGGCCGGCCGCGCGCGCCGGTGCGGCTGGCGCGGCGGGGCTGAGCCGCTCGCGCGCGTCCCCGCGACCGGGAACCGCAGCCGCCTTCCCGCGCTCCTCGCGTCGACGGCAGCAGCGAGGAGGCCCGGCATGATCTACAATCTCGAGGAACAGGCGGCGCTCTACGAGAGCCAGGACGAACGCCCCGGCGACGAAGCGGTGCATCTCGCGCGCGGCACGCTGCGCGAGCTGGTGACGCTGGCGATGGGCTGGGACAGCGCCCGCTTCGCCCATGCGCGCATCATCACCGTCACTCAGGAAAATTACGGGGCGGAGGGGATCCGCGCCATCGCCGAGCGCGAGGGCCTGGGCGCGCGCACGGGCGAGGCGCATCCGAGCTGAGCCGCAGGGGCGTTGCGCGGGCCGGCGCGGGGCGTAAAGAGCCGGCATGACCGCCGCCATCGATCCCTTCCACGCCATCTCGATCAGCCGCCAGGCCCATCGCCTCGCCAGCGAGGGCCGCTCGGTGATCCATATGGAGTTCGGCCAGCCTTCCACCGGCGCGCCGGCGGCGGCGATCGCCGCCGCGCACCGTGTGCTGGACAGCGACGCCATGGGCTATTGGGAAAGCCCCGCGCTCAAGGCCAGAATCGCGCGCCATTATGCCGAAACCCAGCAGGTTTCGATCGATTCCGAGCAGATTCTGCTCACCTGCGGCGCGTCTCCGGCGCTCGTGCTGGCGCTCACCACGCGCTTTGCCCCCGGCGCGCGCGTCGCGCTCGCCCGGCCGGGCTATGTGGCGTATCGCAACACGCTGAAGGCGCTGCACATGGTGCCGGTGGAACTGGCCTGCGGCGCCGAACAGGGCTTCCAGATCAGCGCCGCCGCCATCGCCGCGCTCGATCCCGCGCCCGACGGGCTGATCCTGGCCAGCCCCGCCAACCCGACCGGCACGATCATCCCCGAGGCCGAGCTTGCCGCCATCGCGGCGCTGTGCCGCGCGCGGGGCATCGGCCTGATCTCGGACGAGATTTATCATGGGCTGAGCTATGGCGCCCCGACCCGCTCGCTGCTGCGGAGCGCGCCCGAGGCGCTGGTCATCAACAGCTTCTCCAAATATTTCAGCATGGCGGGCTGGCGGCTCGGCTGGCTGGTGGTGCCGCCGGCTCTGCTCGACGCGGCACGCGCGCGGATCGGCAATTTCTTCCTCACGCCCCCATCGCTCAGCCAGCATGCCGGCCTCGCCGCCTTCGAGGGCCGCGACGAGCTGGACGGCCATGTCGCCACCTATGCGCGCAACCGCGATCTGCTGCTCGCCGCCCTGCCCCGCCTCGGTCTGGCCCGCATCGCGCCGCCGGACGGCGCCTTCTACATCTATGCCGATATCGGCCATCTCACCGCGGACAGCCTCAACTTTTGCGAGCGGCTGCTGCACGATACCGGCGTCGCCACCGCGCCGGGGATCGATTTCGATCCGGTCGAAGGCCATCGCTTCCTGCGCTTCAGCTTCGCCGTCTCCACCGATCGCGTCGAGACGGCGCTGGCGCGTCTCATTCCCTGGTTCGCCGCCCAGCCGCGCCGCTAGCCCTGCCGCCCGACCCGAAGGTCAGAGCAGGCGGCCGGCGGCGGCGTGCTCGAATTCGGTGGCGTCGTGCGCGCAGACCAGGCGGACTTCGGCGGCATGCGCGCGCGACAGGGTGCGGAGGCGGGCCTGGTTGCCGAGGCGCGCGGTGCGATCCACCTCCATCATGCGCTGATAGGCCGCGAGGCCCGGCGTGCAGCGGCGCACCGCCTCGCGCATCTCGCCCCGGTAGAAATAGGCGTCGCCGGCGTGGAGGAGCCAGCCCTCGGGCCGCTCGATCGCCACCCCCGCATGGCCCCAGCTATGGCCCGGCAGCGGCACCATCAGGATCTCGGGCGGCAAGCCCTCGAGATCCCGCACCGCATCGAAGCCGAACCAGGATGCGCCCTGCGCGCCATAGCGGCGCCATTGCCGCACCGAATCGAACTGGCGGGGCCGGTAGCGGTTGCGCGTCACGAAGCCGCGCCGGGGTCCGCTGGCGGCCTGCCATTCCGCATCGAGCAGATGCACCCGCGCCTGCGGAAAATCCTCGAGCCCGCCGGCATGGTCGAAATCGAGATGGGTGAGCACGATGTGGCGGACATCCCCGGCATCGAAGCCGAGCGCCTCGATCTGGCGGCGCGCCGTCTCCTCCGCGCGCAGGCGGATGTTGAGCAGGCCGCGCATGAAGCGGGTGATGCGCGGATGCGGCCCGCGGTGCGGATGCTCGACATCGCGCAGGCCATAGCCGGTATCGACCAGCACGAGCCCGTCGCGGGGTGTCTCGATCAGCAGGCAATGGCACACCAGCCGGCCGAGCGGCGCGACGCTGCGGCCATCGAACAGCGCGCCGCCCAGCGGGCAATCGGTGCCGCAATTGAGATGGTGCACGCGCATGCTTAATCTCCGCTTCCAGGCGTGGGGCCGGTCCGGCGCGCGGCGGCGGACCGCGCGGGCACAAGGACGCGCGATGCGGGTGGCCGGGCCGGCCCCGCCGCCACATGGATCAGGCCGGGGCGACGGGCCGGTCCGCCGGCCCGACCGGCGGAGCCTTTGGCCGCGTGCCCGCGCGGCGCAGGCAACCGCTTGCGATATCGCGTGTTCGGCCGCACACATCCCGCGCCTGTCTGGAGAGAGAGACGTCCATGGCCTTTCCCGAGCCCTATATCGCCGACCCCAACCGTTATGACGGCCGCATGCCCTATCGCCGGTGCGGCCGCTCCGGCCTTGATCTGCCGGCCATCTCGCTCGGCCTGTGGCAGAATTTCGGCGGCGCGGACGTGTTCGAGACGGGCCGCGCGATCCTGCGCCGGGCCTTTGATCGCGGCGTGACCCATTTCGATCTCGCAAACAATTACGGGCCGCCCTATGGCTCGGCCGAAGAGAATTTCGGCCGCGTGCTCGCCACCGACTTCGCCGGCCGCCGCGACGAGCTGGTGATTTCGAGCAAGGCCGGCTGGGATATGTGGCCGGGGCCCTATGGGGGCATCGGCGGCAGCCGCAAATATCTGATCGCGAGCTGCGAGCAGAGCCTCAAGCGGATGGGGATCGACTATGTCGACATCTTCTATTCGCACCGGGTCGATCCCCGCACACCGCTGGAGGAGACGGTCGGCGCGCTGGCGCAGCTGCATCGCCAGGGCAAGGCGCTCTATATCGGCATCTCTTCCTATTCCCCCGAACTCACGCGCCGCGCCGCCGCGCTGCTCGCCGAGGAGCGGGTGCCGCTGCTGATCCACCAGCCCAGCTATTCGATGCTCAACCGCTGGATCGAGCGCGGCCTGCTGGACACGCTGGAGCGCCTCGGCACCGGCTGCATCGCCTTCTCGCCGCTCGCCCAGGGGCTGCTGACCAACAAATATCTGAAGGCCGTGCCGGAGGATGCGCGGGTCGGACGGGCGGACAGCTCGATGTCGGCCGAGATGCTCAACGAGGAGAATCTCGCCCGCATCCGGGCGCTCGCGGCGATCGCCGACCAACGCGGCCAGACGCTGGCGCAGATGGCGATCGCCTGGGTGCTGCGCGATCCGCGCGTCACCTCGGCGCTGATCGGCGCGCGCACCGTGGCGCAGCTCGACGATTCGCTTGACGCGGTGAAGCGGCTGGATTTCTCGGCGGAGGAATTGGCGGCGATCGAGCAGCATGCCGCCGACGGCAAGATCGACCTGTGGGACGAATCCTCGTCGATCACCAGCCTGCCCGAGGGCCCGCGCGCGGGCTGACGGAAGGCGGGCCCCGGCGGCGGCGGCGCCGTCGGGGCCACGCCGCCGAATTCAGAATTTGAAGCTCGCGCGGACGCCGCCATAGCGGTTGAAATCGCGCGCGAGATAGCTCTGCGTCGCCAGCTGGTTGCCCTGATTGCCGAACGAATTGGTCATGTTCGAGAAATAGTGCTTGTCGAACAGGTTGTTGACGAAGCCGACCAGCTCCCACCGGCGATCGGGCGGCCGGATACCGAGCGAGATATTGGCGATGCCGTAGCCGGGCTGGCGCGTCTGCGGATCCTGGTTGATCCCGAAATTGATCGCGCTCTGGTAGCTATAGGCCAGCTGCACCAGGCCATCGAGGCGGCTGGTGAGGTGCGGCGTATATTCGGCATTGGCGGCGAGCTTCCAGAGCGGCGCCTGCGCCGGGCGGAAGCCGGCCAGATCCTGCCGCGCCGGCGTGCCGGTGCAGCCCTGCGCCGCCGTCTGCCCGGGATAGCATTGGGCGAAGGGGAAGGAGAGGATGCGCGCATCGGCATAGGTGACGCCGCCCGACACCGACAGATCGTCCGCCACGCGCACGCTGCCCTCCAGCTCGACGCCGCGCGTGCGCAGCCGGCCGACATTGGCGAGCCGGAAATTGCTCGTGCCGTCCGCCAGCGTCTCGATGCCCTGCGCCTGGAAATTCTTGAAGCGGGTGTTGAACAGCGTGAGGTTGAGGGTGACGCGGCGATCGAACAGCTGCGACTTGATGCCCGCCTGCCAATCCTTGGAGGTTTCGGGCCGCACCGGCCCGGAATCCTGGCGAAGCTGGTTGAAGCCCGTGCCGATATCGTAGGCGAGGCTCTTATAGCCCGTGGCGAAGGTGGCGAAGGCCATCAGATCGGGGGTGAATTTCTGCTGCAATCCGAGCTTGTACGTCTCGTAATTGTCGGCGTCGTGCCCGGCGAAGCGCGCATCATTGGCGACATGATCGAGGAAGGTGTAGCGGATCGCGCTGCGGCCGGCGCGCACGCCGCCGATCAGCGTGGTGTTGCGCAAGATATCATATTCCACCTGGCCGAAGGCGGCATATTGCTTGGTGCCGGTGGTGGCGTACCAATTGGCGAGCGAGAAGAAGGGGCCGCGCACAAAGGGTCGGGTCAGGTCCAGGCTCGCATAGAAAAGACCGAGCGTGTAGCGCAGCCGATGCCGGCTCGGCGAGACGAGCCGCAGCTCCTGGCTCCAGCTCGTGGTGCGGAAGGTGCCGAACTGGCGATTGTCCAGCGCGGCAATGGCGGATTCGTCCTGATCGAGAATGTCGAACTGGCGGAAGCGGTCATAGCCGGTGATCGACATGAATGTGGCGAAGCCGAGATCCAGCGACGCCCGGAGCGACGCCGAATAGTCGCGATATTTGGTGCCGGAGTTGATGTTGTTGACGACATCCTGATTGTCGTCGGAAAAGGTCACGCCGGGCGCGAAGACGGAGGGGCCATAGGCGGGTACGCCGCGCAGCCGGGCATTGGGCGACACCCGGATGAAGGGCCGGCCGATCGTCGTGCGCCCGTCGATATAGCCGCCCTGCGCGGTGATGCTGAGCGCCGAAGTCGGATCCCAGACCAGCTTGCCCTTGAGCGAGAGGGTGCGGAAGCCGTTGACGGTATCGTCCGTCGCCAGATTGTGGACGTTGCCGGACCAGCGATCATAATTGCCGCTCACCCGAAAGCCGAGCCTATCGGTGAGCGGGCCGGACAGCGCGCCCATGATCTGCTGCTCGTCATCGGCGGTGACGAGGCCGCTCACCCGGCCGGTGAGCGTCTTGGTCGGCGCCTGGGTGACGATGTTGATCAGGCCCGCCGAGGCGGAGCGGCCATAGAGCGTGCTTTGCGGCCCGCGCAGCACCTCGATGCGCTCGATATCGCTGAGATCGGCGAAGGCGCGCGCGACGAATTGCACGGGCACATCGTCGATCTGCACCGCGACGCTCTGCTCCACGCCGGGCGAGAAGGCGAAGGTGCCGATGCCGCGCACCGACAGCGAATTGTTGACCGGCTGCTCCGAAGGCCGGATCAGCAGCGAGGGCGTGGCCTTGGTGAGATCGGCGAACTGGCGCACGCCCTGCGACTGGAGCGTGCTTTCGGTCACCACCTGCACCGCGAGCGGCACATCCTGCACACGCTGCGATCGCTTCTGCGCGGTGACGACGATGTCCGCGATGGCGGCGCCGGGCGGCGTGCCCTGCTCGGCGGCCTGCGGGGTCGTCATCGGCGCGGGCGGCGCGTCTGTGGCGACGGGGGCGGGCTGGGCCAGCGCGGCGGTGGCGATGGCGGACAGGCTGCTCAGCGCCAGACCCTTGGTCAGCGCGGCGACGGGTTTCACGCGCATGATAATCCTCCCCATGCAGGAGCCGAACTGCTGCCGGCTTGCATTCTGCATAGAAGGAGTCGGTTCGATGCGCAAGAGCTTGTAGTACAAGTTTTGCATCAAATTATTGACGCTGGTGGAGATCAGATTGCGTATGCGGTCGATTTGAATGACATATCAGGGCGCCCCCCACGACGCCCGCCGGACGGCCCGCGGGCGCCGCCCGGCCGCGATGCCGGCAGGTGGCGGCCTGCTCAGCAGAGCTGGCAGATATCCTTCACGTCCATGTCGTTGTAATCGAGGTTCTCGCCGGCCATCGCCCAGATAAAGGCATAGGCGCGCGTGCCGCTGCCCATATGGACCGACCAGGGCGGCGAGATCACCGCCTCCTCGTTGCGCATCACGATGTGCCGCAACCCATCGGGCTGGCCCATATAGTGGAAGACGCGATCCTCCTCGGGCAGATCGAAATAGAGATAGATTTCCGATCGGCGCTCATGGACGTGCGGCGGCATGGTGTTCCACACGCTGCCGGGCTTGAGCAGGGTCATGCCGAGGCATAGCGAGGCGCTGGCGCAGGTGTGCGGCAGCACCAGCTGGTAGATGGTCCGCTCGTTCGAGGTCTCCAGGCTGCCGCGCTCCATCGGATTGGCATCGGCCAGAGTGAGCTTGCGCAGCCCATGGCGGCGATGCGCGGGCACGCTGAGCAGGTAGAAGCGCGCCCCCTCGCCCGCGAACACCACCTCCTCGCTGCCCATCGGCACGTAGAGCGCTTCATATTTGGCAAGGCTGATCGCCTCGCCATCGACGGTGACGCTTCCCGTGCCGGCGCCGATATTGACGACACCCAGCTCCCGCCGCTCGAGCAGCGCATGGCCCGCCGCGCTCGCCGGCTCCTGCTGGCGCGGCAGCGCGAGCGGATCGGCGCCGGGCACCGCGCCGCCGATCACGAAACGCTCGCCGTGCGAATAGGTGAGCACGATCTCGCCGGGGCGGAACAGCCCCTCGACGAGATAGCGCGCGCGCAGATCCGCGTTGGACGCGCCTTCCATCATGTCGGGATGGGTGGCGTAGAAGGTTTTCTCGTACACGGGGCGGGTCTCCGGGATCAGGGACGGGGCGCGGATCGATCGAGCGCGGCGATGGCGGTGGCGGCGAGCAGGAAACCCCCGACGCCATAATATTGGGTATCGTCCGGCGCGACCTGCTCGGGCCGGTCGCTGACCTGCTGCACCCAGCCGAGCCGGCCGTCGGGCCGCAGGCTGCGCACCAGCGCCGCCCAGCCGCGCCGCGCGACGGGGGCATAGTCGGCCGCGTCGAGCAGCCCGGCGTGCACGCCCCAGGCCAGGCCATAGGTGAAGAAGGCGGTGCCGCTGGTCTCGGGCGGCGCGCCCTCCGGCGCCAGTAGCGAGGGCGCCCAATAGCCGTCCGGCTTCTGCAGCGTCTTCAACCGCGCGGCCATCTCGACGAACAGCCCTTCCATGCGCCGGCGATCGGCGCTGCCGGCGGGCAGCAGCGTAATGATCCGCGCCAGCCCCGCGAACACCCAGCCATTGCCGCGGCTCCAGAAGAGCTTGCGGCCGTTCGCGTCGCGCCGCTCGAAAAAGCGGCTGTCGCGGTAGAAGAGATGCTCGGCGGGATCGTAGAGAAAATCGGTGGTCGCCCAGAATTCGCGCAGCGCATAGGCGGCGTAGCGCGGATCGCCGGTCTCGCGGCTGAGCGCGAGGAAGGCGGGGGGCGCCATGAACAGCGCGTCGCACCAGCACCAGCGCGTCAGGCATTCGGTCGCGTCATAGCCCTGGGGCGGCTGGTAGAAGGCAAGGCCGACCCGGGGCGGCCGGGCGAGAATGGCATCCAGACGCGCGCGGGTCGGCGCCAGCGCCGCCGCTCCTGCCCCGTGGCGCGCGGCCCAGAGATAGGCCTGGGTGATGGCGAGATCATCGGCATGGTAGAGCCGGCCGCCCGGGGTGAAGCCCTGCGCCCGGCCCATGGCGAGGATGGCCTGGCGGATGTCGGGCGGCGCGCCGGCATCGGCGAGCGCCGTCATGCCGATCCAGAACACCGCCTGTTCCCAGCTGCGCGGATTGCGGGTCTCGCTCGTCACCCGCGCGACATGGCCCTGGTCGGAAAGGCGCGCGAGCTGCCAGCGCGCGAGCGTGACGGCGGTGGCGATCGCCGTTTCGGCGGGCGCGGCGGCCGCCGGCGGCGGGGGCGGCGCGGGCGCGGCGAGCGCGGGCGTGGCCACCAGCCAGGACAGGAGCAGCGAACGGATCATCATAGGGCCTCGCCGGAAGGAAGATCGGCCGGCGCGAGCCGGGGGCTGAGCAGATGCAACGCGGCCAGCGCGAGCAGATAGGCCGACGCCGCCACCGCGAAGATCGGCGTGTAACTGCCTGTCATGTCAAGCACATAGCCAACGAACTTGGCGATCAGCATGCCACCGATCGCACCGGCCGTGCCGCCAATGCCCACCACCGATCCCAGCGCGTGGCGGGGGAAGAGATCGGACGGCACGGTCAGCAGATTGGCGGAGAAAGCCTGGTGGCCGGCGGTGGCGAGGCCGATCAGCAGCACCGCGCCCCAGAGGGAATCGATATGCTGCACGATCGCGATCGGCATCACCGCCACCGCGCAGGCCAACATGGTGAGCTTGCGCGCGCGATTGACGCTGTAGCCGCGCCGCACCAGCCAGGACGAGCCGGCGCCGCCCGCGATGCTGCCGAGATCGGACAGGATATAGATGACCACCAGCGGCGGACCGAAGCCGCGCAGATCGAGCCCATAGCGTTTCGAGAGAAAGTCCGGCAGCCAGAAGAGGAACATCCACCAGATCGGATCGGTCATGAATTTGGGCACGGCATAGGCCCAGCTCTGCCGCACGCGGAACAGGCGCAGCCAGGGCAAGGCGGGCGCCGCCGGCTCGGCACCGCCCATGGGCGCGGCGGGCGAGCGGTAGAGGAGCAGCCACGCCGCCACCCAGACCAGCCCGATCACGCCGGTGAGGATGAAGGCCAGGCGCCAGCCAAAGGCGGCGGTGATGGCGGGCACGAGCAGCGGCGTGGCGATCGCCCCGACATTCGCGCCGGCGTTGAAGATGCCCACCGCAAGCGCACGCTCGCGCTGCGGAAACCACTCCGCCACCGCCTTGAGGCCCGCCGGAAAATTGCCGCTTTCGCCGATGCCGAGCGCGAACCGCGCGACGCCGAAGCCGAACAGGCTGCGCACCAGGCCATGGGCGATGTGCGCCGCCGTCCAGAAGCCGAAGGCGATGGCATAGCCGAAGCGCGCGCCCACCGCGTCCATGAAGCGCCCCACCGCCAGAAAGCCGAGCGCATAGGCCGCCTGAAACCAGAAGACGATGTCGGCGTAATCGCCTTCGCGCCAGCCGAACTCGACCTGCAGCACCGGCTTGAGCACGCCGATCATCTGGCGGTCGATATAGTTGATCGCCGTCGCGGCGAAGAGCAGCGCGCAGATCGTCCAGCGATAGCGCCCGAGCCCGGCCCTGGCCGCGTCCGCGCTCATCGCCGGCCCCGAAGCGGCCGCAAACAGGATGCGCAGCCTGGCCGAATCCCCGTTCGCATCGCCTCTCCTCCCCGCGGCGTGATCCCGCTTGAAGGAGGTTGTATTATAACTCAGGCGGCGCGGTCAACGGTGGCGGAGTCGCCGAGCAGGCTCACCGTCTCGCTCAACTGGGTATGGCGGCTGAGGCTTTCCTGCATATGGTGGCGCGCCGCATCGCGGGCGCGGGGCGGGTCCATGCGCACGATCGCATCGAGCACCGCCTCATGCTCGGCGCGCACCTTGGCGACATAGGCCACATGATCCGGCCCGGAGCCGTCGCGCAGATAGAGATTGCGCGGCGGCACCAGGCGCACGCCGAGGAAATCGACGATGCGGACATAATAATCATTCTGCGTGGCGCGCGCGATCGCGAGGTGGAAGGCGGCGTCGGCGCGGGCGGCCGCTTCGGGATCGCCCTCCACTTCCGCCATGCGCCGCAAGGCCTCGCGAATGGCGCCGATATCCGCGGTGGTGCGGCGCGCCGCCGCGAGCGCGGCCATTTCCGCCTCGATCGCGAGCCGCATCTCGAGCAGCTTTATCACGTCGGCGAGCGCATGGAGTTCGTCCCGCGTCACCTGGAAGGCACGGTAGCGCGCGGTTTCGGCGACGAACACGCCCGAGCCCTGGCGCGAGGTGACGAGCCCCTGCGCCGCCAGCCGCGCCACCGCCTCGCGCACCACGGTGCGGCTGACCTGTTCGTCGGCGCAGATTTCGCGCTGGGTGGGGAAGCGCGAGCCGGGCGGCATATCGCCCGATATGATCCGCTGCTCGAGCTTCCTGAACAGCGTGTCCGACAGCGAAACCGAGCTTCCCGACACCGCGATGCGATCCTTGTTCATGGTCGTCTCACAGAGCTTGTATTACCAATACCCTGGCTCTATCCCTTTCCTACCAGCCGCGCCCCCGCAAGTCGATCAAAAGCCGTGCGGGCTAGCGGATGGAAACTGGCCGCGCGTAGAATGGCCAAAAATTTATACGACAGGAGGGAGGGCTTGTCCGTGGGGTCTGTCAAGCAGCTGGTCGCGATGTCGCTGATCCTAAGCGCAGGCGCCGTGCAGGCGCAGAACGCGCCCGTGCCGCCGATCCAGCCGCAAAGCGCGGCCGATCGGCCGGACTGGGAAAATCCCGCCATCTTCGCGCGCGGCAAGGCGCCGGCCCGCGCCACCGGCTTCCCTTTCGAGAGCCAGGCCAAGGCAATCGCCGGGCATCGCACCCACAGCGACCGCTTCCTGCTGCTCAACGGGCCGTGGCGCTTTTCCTTTTCGCCGGACGCGGATCATCTGCCGACCGGCTTCGAGCGCCCGGACTATGACGTGTCGGGTTGGAAGGACATTCCCGTGCCGGCGGACTGGCAGGCCCAGGGCTATGACCAGGCCCGCTACAACAACATCACCTATCCCTTTCCCGCCAATCGCCCGCTCATTCCCCATGCCACCGACCCGGTGGGCTCCTATCGCCGCGATGTCGACGTGCCGGCGGGCTGGACGGGTTCGGACGTGATCCTCCACATCGGCGCGGCGGGATCGGCCTATTATGTGTGGGTGAATGGCGAGAAGGTCGGCTATTCCGAGGATAGCAAGCTCCCCTCCGAATTCGACGTGACGCGCTTCGTCCATCCGGGACGCAACGTCATCGCCATCCAGGTCTATCGCTGGTCGGACGGCAGCTATCTGGAGGATCAGGATTTCTGGCGCGTCTCCGGGATCGAGCGCGAAGTCTTCCTGATGGCGGCGCCCAAGACGCGGATCCGCGATTTCTTCGTCCATGCCGGGCTCGATCCGCAGTTTCGCGACGGCACGCTCGCGGTGGAATATGCCATCACGCCCGCGTCCCGCGCCACCACCGCCAGGCTGGTGCTGCTCGATGGGGACCGCCCGATGCTCAGCCTGTCCGCCCCCGTCCCGCCCGGCGAGGCCGAGCGCCAGGTGACGCTGCGCGGCACCATTCCGAACATCCGCCCCTGGACGGCCGAGACGCCTAATCTCTACATGCTGCTGGTGGAACTGTACGACGCCAAGGGGCGGATCGTGCAATCCACCTATAGCCGCATCGGCTTCCGCACGGTGGCGCTGCGCAACGGCCAGGTGACCGTCAATGGCCGGCCGATCACGATCCGCGGCGTCAATCGCCACGAACATGATCCGGAGACCTTCCACGTCCTCTCGCTGGAGTCGATGGAGCGCGACATCCAGCTGATGAAGCAGAACAACATCAACGCGATCCGCACCTCCCACTATCCCAATGATCCGCGCCTGTACGAACTGGCCGATCGCTATGGCCTCTATGTGATGGACGAGGCCGATATCGAGGATCACGCCTATGCCGAGGCGGGCAATCGCCACCCGGACGAACGGGCGCGCTACCAGCTCGGCTTCGATCCCGCCTGGCGCGAGGCGCATGTGAGCCGCGTGCGCAACATGGTGGAGCGCGACAAGAATCATCCGTCCATCCTGTTCTGGTCGCTGGGCAACGAGGCGGGGATCGGGCCGAACTTCCGCGCCGCCGCCGACGCCGCGCGCGGCCGCGATCCCGACCGGCTCATCAGCTATCTCGGCTGGAGCACCTGGGCCGATCAGCATGTCCATCGCCCCAACGACTTCGCGGACATCTATGCGCCGATGTACGACAGCGCCGCCAAGCTGAAGGACTATGCCGAGAACTGGGATTACAAGCAGCCGCTGATCGAATGCGAATACGCCCATATGATGGGCAATTCCGGCGGCGATCTGAAGGACTATTGGGATGTCATCTATGCGCATCCCGAGAAGCTGCAAGGCGGCTTTGTTTGGGATTGGGTGGACCAGTCCATGTACCGCACCACCAAGGACGGACGCCGCTATTGGGGCATGGGGGGCGAATATGGCGCCAATCCCGGCGGAGATCTCGAATTCGGCGACGGCCTGCTCCAGTCCGATCGCACCCCCAATCCGCAGCTGTTCGAGCTGCGCAAAGTCTATGCGCCGGTGCAGTTCGAGGGCTTCGATCCCGCAAGCGGCCGGGTCACCATTCTCAACCGCCAGGATTTCCTCGATCTTTCCGGCTATGCCTTCCGCTGGTCGGTGGCCGAGAATGGCGTGGAGATCGCCTCGGGCGCGCTGCCGCCCGCGGTCGCACCGGCGCGCGGGCGCGTGGCGGTGACACTGCCGCTCGCGGGCGTGCCGCGCCGGGCCGGCGCCGAATATTTCGTCACGATTGTCGCCACCGCCAAGGCGGGCACGATCCCGGCGGTGGCGGCCGGCCAGGTGATCGGCTGGGAGCAATTCCCGCTCGCGGCGGCCACCCCCGCCCCCCGATCCGCCCCGGGCGGCACGGTGGCGCTGGGCGCGGATCGCACCGCGATCCGGCTCGCGGCGGGCGATGCCGAGCTGGTGATCGACCGCACGACCGGTCTGGTGGTGCGCTATGCCGCCGGGGGCCGGCTGCTGCTGCGCGGCGGCGCGCCTAATTTCTACCGCGCGCTCACCGACAATGATGTCGGCACCGATGTGGAGCGCAGCCACAAGCCATGGCGCGAGGCGAGCAGCGTGCGGCGCGTGACGGGCATCGACACGCTGCGCACCCCCGGTGGCGCGCAGGTGACCATCCATTACACGCTGGGTGACGGCGTGGCCGATTTCGTCAGCCGCTACGCCATGGCGGCCGATGGCAGCGTGGCGGTGACGGGGCAGTTCACGCCGCTCCGGTCCGATCTGCCCGATCCGCTGCGCATCGGCCTCGCCTTCACCGCGCCGGACAGCTTCGACACGCTCGAATGGTATGGGCGCGGACCGCATGAAAGCTATGCGGACCGCAAGACGGGCGCGCCGATCGCGCTGTGGCGCGGCCGCATCGCGGATCAGAACCATGATTACATGCGGCCGCAGGAGACGGGCAACAAGGTGGATGTGCGCTGGCTCGAGCTTTCGCGCCAGGGCGCGGCCGGCGGCGTGCGCGTCGAGGGCGATGCGCCCCTCTCCGTCAACGCGCTGGCCTTTCCCTATGACGATCTCTCGCGCCGCGCGCCCGGCACGCGGCGCAGCTCCGACATTTTTCCCCATCAGGAGGTTTCGCTGATGATCGATGCGGTACAGGCCGGCGTGGGCGGCGACACGCAATGGGACGAGACCGGGCGGCCCCTGCCGCGCTATCGCATCCCGCTCCAGCCGCGCAGCTGGGGCTTCACGCTGCGCCCCTTCGCCGATGCCGGCACGATGGTGGAGAAGGCGCGCCCCGCCACCGCCACCGCTTCGGTGATCGTGCAATGAGCCGGTTCGGATCGCGCGCCGCCGCGTTTGCCGCGCTGCTGCTGACGGGGGCCGCGCCGGCTCCCGCGCCGGTGCTGCCGCCCATCGCCAAGCCGCTGCCGGCGCCCACCGATCGCCGCCCGCGCGCGACGGTGGTGCTCGCCCCCTATCGCTACGACGATCTGCTCTGGGAGAATGATCGCACCGCGCACCGTATCTATGGCCGTGCGCTCGAAGCGGCCGAGCCGCCCTCCGGCTCGGGCGTGGACAGCTGGGGCAAGAATGTGCCCTGGGCGTTTGCCGATCGCCAGCTCCGCACCGGCGACCAGCACGCCTATCATGGCGAGGGGCTCGATTTCTACAATGTCGGCACGGCGCGCGGCGCCGGCGGGCTGGGCGTGTGGCAGGACAATAAGCTGTGGACCTCGCGCAACTATGCGCAGTTCCGCATCTTCAAGAACGGACCCGATGTCGCCGATTTCGAGGTGCGCTACGCGCCCTGGCCGGTTGGTGTCGGCCATGCCGTATCGGAGACGCGGCGCTTCACCCTGCCGCTCGGCACCGCCTTCACCCGCATGGTCTCCACCATCACCGCCGATACGCCGGGGCCGCTGCTGATCGGTATCGGCATCGGCAAGCGCACCACGCTCGCCGATACGGACGGCGCGCTGACGGTGGATCGCGCGCGCGGCGTGCTCAGCTGGTGGGGCCCGGAAACGGGCGATCATGGCCGCATGGCGATCGCGCTGCGGGTCGATCCGGCGATGATCGCCGATATCCGCGACGATGCCGATAATCATCTGGTGCTGCTGCGCGTCACGCCCGGCCGGCCCTTTGTCTATTATTCGGGATCGGCGTGGAGCCTGGGCGAGGGCGGCATCCGCACCCGCGCCGATTGGGATCGCTACGTCGCCGACGCCCGGCTGGATTTCACCCCGCCCAAGGAGGCGAACTGACATGGCGTCCCCCGTCCCGCCGCTCGATCGCCGCGCCTTTCTGGGGGCGGGCGCCGCCGCCGGCGCCGCGCTGGCTGCCGATCCCGCCGCCGCGCGCTCTGCGGCACCGGCCACAGCCCCGGGGGCGGACCGGCGCTACATGGTCGATCTGCTCGCGCGCATGGCCGGCCCGGTGCTGGGCGCCATGGCCGAGGGCCAGCTCAAGGCGCGGTTCGAGCCCGAGCTAAGCCCGACCTGGGATGGCCGCCCGGTCGATGTCGCCTATCTCGAATGTTTCGGGCGGCTGATCGCCGGGATGGCGCCCTGGCTGGCGCTGCCGGCGAGCGACGACGCCGAGGGCCGGCTGCGGGCGCGCTTCGCCGAACAGGCGCTCGCCAGCTATGCCCATGCCGTCGACCCGGCGAGCCCGGACTATCTCCGCTGGACCGGCGCCGGCCAGGCGCTGGTCGATTCCGCCTATTTCACCAATGCGCTGATCCGCGCGCCCAAGGCCTTGTGGGAGCCGCTCGACACCCGCACCAAGGCGCGCATCGTGAAGGAGATCAAGGGGCTGCGCGCCATCTCCCCGCCCTATCAGAATTGGCTGCTGTTCGCCGCGATGAACGAGGCCTTCCTGCTCTCGATCGGCGAGGAGTGGGATCCGATGCGGATCGACCTCGCCATCCGCAAGGTCAATGAATGGTATGTGGGCGATGGCTGGTATGCCGATGGGCCGCATTTCCATTTCGACTATTACGGCGCCTATGTGATGCACCCGATGATGGTCGAGATCCTCGAGGTGCTCGTCGCCACCAAGGCGGCGTTCAACAGCCTCGATGCGCCGGCGCTGCTGCCCCAGGCGATGAAGCGGATGCAGCGTTATGCCACGTCGCTGGAGCGGCTGATCGGGCCCGAGGGCAGCTATCCGCCGATCGGACGCTCGCTCACCTATCGCACGGCGGTGTTCCAGCCGATCGGGCTGCTCGCCTGGCGCAAGGCGCTGCCGCCCGCCCTGCCCGAAGGCCAGGCGCGCGCCGCGACGCTCGCGGCGCAGCGCGCCATCTTCTCGCATCCGAGCAATTTCGGGCCGGACGGCTTCCTCACCATCGGCTTTGCCGGCCACCAGCCAAGCCTGGGCGACTGGTATTCCAACGCAGGCAGCATGTATCTGGCGGCGCTCAGCTTTCTCGCGCTCGGCCGGCCGGCGGACGACAGCTACTGGACGAGCCCCGCGCAGCCCTGGACGATGAAGCGCGCCTTTGCCGGCCAGCCCTTCGCCAAGGACTATTATGTCGATTATTGAGGAGGCCGGCCGTGCGCCATGCATTTGATCTGAGCGGACAAGTGGCGGTGGTGACGGGCGCCAACACCGGCATCGGCCAGGCCATCGCGGTAGCTCTCGCCGAGGCCGGCGCGGATATCGCGGCAGTGGGGCGCACCCCGGCCGAGGCGACCGCCGACAAGGTGCGCGCGCTGGGCCGCCGGATCGCGCTGATCCCCGCCGATCTCGGATCGATCGAGCCGGTGCCCCGCATCGTCTCCGAGACGCTCGCCGCGCTCGGGCGGCTGGACATTCTGGTGAACAACGCCGGCATCATCCGGCGCGCCGACGCGGTGGATTTCACCGAGGCGGATTGGGACGCGGTGATCGACACCAATCTGAAGTCGCTCTTCTTCCTCTGCCAGGCGGCCGGGCGCCACATGATCGCGCAGGGCAGCGGCCGGATCATCAACATCGCCTCGATGCTGTCCTTCCAGGGCGGCATCCGGGTGCCGAGCTACACCGCCGCAAAGTCCGGCGTCGCCGGCCTCACCCGGCTGCTGGCCAATGAATGGGCGGGCAAGGGGCTGACGGTGAACGCCATCGCACCCGGTTACATCGCCACCAACAACACCGCCCAATTGCAGGCGGATGCCACGCGCAATCGCCAGATCCTGGAGCGGATCCCGGCGGGCCGCTGGGGCGCGCCCGAGGATATCGGCGCCGCCGCCGTCTTCCTCGCCTCACCCGCCGCCGCCTATGTGCAGGGGCATGTACTGGCGGTGGACGGCGGCTGGCTGGCGCGCTGAAGCGCTGGCCGTTCAGCCCTGCGGATCGGGCGGCGGCCCGCGAAAGGCATCGCGGCCGGGCACCGGCGGCCGATGCACCGGGCGGCCCGTGCGCGCGCTTTCGTAGATCGCCTCCATCAGCCGGTGATCCTGCACGCCTTCCTCGCCGGGCGTATAGGGCCGGCGATTGGTGAGCACGCACTCCGCCATATGGTCGATCTCGGCGGCGAACTGGTTCTTGGGCGTGAGCCGCAGCGCCGTCTCGGCGGTGGCGTCGTCCTCGCGGCCGATCAGGGTGAGGCGCTGGCCCTGATATTGATAGGCGTTGGGCATGTCGATCGCGGCCTGCTCCAGCGACAAACGCTGATATTTGTCGTCGCGCGCGCCATAGCTGCAAAAGCCCGTCGCGATTGTGTTGGAGGGGAAGCGCAGCGTGAAGGAGACGGTCTCCTCCACCTCGGCGTAGCGCGGATCGCCCGGCGGCGCATAGGTGGTGGCGAAAATCTCGATCGGCTCCTCGCCGGTCAGGAAGCGCGCCGTGTTGAGGCAGTAAAGGCCGATATCGAACAGCGATCCGCCGCCCGCCATGGCCTTTTTATGGCGCCACTGGTGCGCGCCATCGGCGGCGGTCGTCTGCGTGTTGACGCCGTGGAAGCCGACCAGCCGGCCGAGCGTGCCGCCGCGCACAAGCGCATGGGCGCGGTTGTTGTAGCGCTCATATTGGATGCGATAGGCCACCATCAGATGGACATTGGCGGCCTTGCAGGCGGCCACCATCGCCTCGCCGTCGGCGGCGCTGACCGTCATCGGCTTTTCGGTGAGGACATGCTTGCCGGCTCGCGCCGCGCGTTCGCAATATTCGCGATGCATGGCGTTGGGCAGGACGATATAGACGACCTTGACCTCGGGCAGGTCCCTGATCCGATCGAAGCCCGCATAATCGAGGCAATGATCCGCCGCTATGCCATATTGAGCGGCGACGGCGCGCAGCTTTTCCGGCGATCCCGAAACCAGCGCGACCGGCTTCGCCTTCAGGCTTTCGGCGAAAGCCGGCAGGATCTCCTCCAGCGCCAGCCGGCCCAGACCGACGATGGCGAAGCCGACACGCTGCTCGGGCGGCAAGGGCGCGGGCGGCGGATCGGACGGCGTGTCGGCCGGCGCGCGCCAGGCCGGAAACCGCACCCGCCCATTTTCGACATGGCCCGTATCCACCGGATCGGGCGGCGCATAGCGGCCGGGCCCCGCCACCGCCGCGCGCCCCGCGACGAGCAGCCCCGCCGCGCCCATCCCTGCGACCTGGAACAGGCCACGGCGATTGATCGGATCCGGTCCGTTGCTCACGACAGGCTTGCTCCACGCCAATCTCAAGGTCGCCGCACAACGCGCGGGGACTAAAATCGGCAGCAATACCATCCACTTGTATGTCCCGGCCGGACCGAGGCCGGGGGCCCGATCTTCCAACCTGTCGCCCTTCTGCAACAGTTTGTGCCAAATTAAGGAGGCCGAACGTTTCCAGATTGCGTCTGCAACGGAGGCGCATAGCCTCGACTTCTAGAGGGCCGTCGGATCCGAGCGAGTGTTCGCCGACGCGCATTCGAAAAAATTGAGATAATCAGGGGACTGACTTTATGCCGCTGTCAAAGCGATCGCATCTGCTTGCCTCCGCCATTCTCGTCGCCGCATCGGCGCCCGCACTCGCGCAGAACCAACCGACAATCACTCCGAATGCGGAAGCGCCGACACCTCAGGGTGCATCCGATTCCGGTGCGATCATCGTCACCGGCACGCTTTTCCGTAATCCCCAGCTCAGCAACCCTTCGCCCGTAGTGCAGGTGACCGCCGAAAATCTCGACGCGCGCGGCATCAGCACGATTCAGGAAGGCATTCAGCGGATCGCCGCCAATAACGGCCCCGCGCTGACCAACAGCTTCACCGCCAATGGCGCGTTCGCGTCGGGCGCGTCGGCGGTGTCGCTGCGCGGCCTCACCACCAATTCGACGCTCGTACTGATCGATGGCATGCGCGCCGCCTATTACCCGCTGGCCGACGACGGCACGCGCAACTTCGTCGATCTCAACACCATTCCCGACGATGTGGTGGAGCGGATCGACGTGCTGCAGGACGGCGCCTCCGCCACCTATGGCGCCGATGCGATCGCCGGCGTGGTCAACATCATCACCAAGAAGAATTTCAAGGGCTTTTCGGGGCGCGCCGAAGGCGGCGTGTCGAGCCGGGGCGATGCCTCGCAATATCGTCTGTCCGGCACCGTCGGCATCGGCGATCTCGATGACAAGGGCTATAATGCCTATTTCAGCGGCTTCTACTATCAGCAGAACCCGCTCTACAACAAGGATCGCCCCTACCCCTATAGCAGCAACAACTTCAGCAATGTCTGCTATAACGGCACCTGCGGCACGCCCGGATCGAGCGTGGCCAACGGCCTTGACCGGAACGGCGCCTATACCGGCTTCAACCTGACCACGCCATCGACGCCCTTCATCGTCGCGCCGGCCGATGCGGCGACGGGAGCCCGTGTGGATGGCGCCCGCTACCAGCAGCTCGCGGGATGCCAGGGCGTCCCGGGCTATAGCCTGACCGCGGACGAACTCGCGGCCAATCCGAGCGCGCCTACCACCGTCTGCCCGCAGGATTATACCAATGAATATGGGCTGATCGCGCCGAAGATCCGGCGCTATGGCGCCACCGCGCGCGGCACCGCCCGCTATGGCGACACGGGCGAAGTCTTCGCCGAGTTCAATTTCCTCCAGACCAACACCGAGGTGACCGGCTACCCGGCGACCATCTACGCCAACGCGCCGGCGGGCTTCTACTTCCCGCGCTACAGCACGCGCGCCAACATCCCCTTCTACGGCAACAACACGGTTCTGCAGCTGCCCGTCTATGTGTGCCCGGCGAACACGGTCGGCGCCTGCACCGCGGCCAATGGCACGCTCAACCCGAACAACCCCTTCGCCGCCCAGGGTCAGACCGCTCTGATCGACGGCCGGCTCCCCAACGTCACCAACCGCGATTACACGCGCACCCGCGCCTATCGCGGCGCGATCGGCGCGCACGGCACGCTGATCGGCGACTGGACGTACAACGTCAACGCGACGGCGATGCACGAGGATCTGCGCCGGCGCAGCACGGGCTATGTCTACATCCAGCACCTGCTCGACGTCATCAAGGACGGCAGCTACAATTTCCTCAACCCCTCGGCGACGCCGCAATCCGTCCTCAACTATCTCGCGCCGGACGCGATCGCCGTCTCGACCTCGGATCTGGATCAGGTCGATGCGAACATCGCCGGCAAGATCATCGATCTGCCGGGCGGCCCGCTGCAGCTCGCGGTCGGCGGCGCGGTGCGGTACGAGGCGGTGGATTCGCCCTCGCTCAATTCCGACATCAATGGCGGCACGCAGCGCTACTTCACGCTCAACGGCTTCGCCACCAAGGGCCATCGCACCGTCTACTCGGCCTATGCCGAGCTGAACGCGCCGCTGCTGAAGTTCCTCACCGCCAACCTGTCGGGCCGCTACGACAAATATCCGCACGGCATCGACAATTTCTCGCCCAAGGCGGGCGTGATCGTCACGCCGATCAAGAATCTGGCGCTGAAGGGCACGTTCTCGCGCGGCTTCCGCATTCCCTCCTTCGGGGAATCCAGCGCCACCTTCCCGACCACCGGCTATGTCGGCGCCACCAAGAACATCTACACCGACAGCTTCCTGTCGCAATATGGCTGCTCGCTGGCGACCTATACCAGCTGCCCGACATACGTGACCGGCGCCACCTATGGCGCGACCTCGCTGTCGAACCCCAATCTCAAGCCGGAAAAGTCGCGCAACTTTACGGGCGGCGTGTCCTATTCGCCGATGCGGGGGATCACCGTCTCGGCGGACTATTACAATATCCGCAAGACCAACGTCATCACCACCGCCAACAACGCACCGGCGATCCTGGCCTATTATAGCGGCGAAGCCATTCCGGCCGGATACACCGTCATCGCCGACGCGCCGGACGTGAACCACCCGAACGCCACCCCGCGCATCGCCTTCGTCCAGTCGGGCTTCATCAACGCGAATACGCTGAAGACCTCGGGCATCGACCTCCAGCTCGACGCCAACCGCACCCTCTCGCCCAATGTCGGCGTCTATTTCAGTGGCCAGGCGAGCTATATCCTGAAGCTGGAGACGGTCTTCCCGGATGGCTCGGTGGAGCGGTACGACGGCACGCTCGGCAATTTCAACCTGACGGCGGGCTCGGGCACGCCCAAGTGGAAGGCCACCGCCACCGCCGGCGTCCGGCTCTGGCAGAAGCTCGATATCAACGGCACGATGAACTATTTCGACGGCTATGACCTGTCCGCCATGGATCAGGGCACGGGCTACAAGGATTGCGGGCTGGACGATGGCTCGCTGCCGTGCCGGGTGAAGAGCTATGTCACCTTCGATCTCAACGTGCAGGTGAAGGTCACCGATAAGACGACCTTCTACGCGACGGTGCAGAACATCGCCGATCGCCTGCCGCCGATCGACACCATCACCTATGGCGCCAACGGCTATAATCCGGTGCAGGGTGGCGAGGGCATTTACGGCCGCTACTTCAAGGCCGGCGTCCGCTTCGGCCTGTAACAAGGATCGCGCGTCGCCGGAGGGCCTCCCCGCCCGGCGACGCGCGAACCCGGCTCAATCGACCGCGTCGAAGACCCGGGCGGTGGCCTGGAAATCGCCGAACATCGGCAGGCTTACGCCCATCCCCATCCAATAGGCGCCGCTATGCACCTCGCCGGCCTCGCCCTCCGGCCCGGCAAGCGTGCGCATCCGATAATGGCGTGCCGGATCGAGCCCGGCGAGATGCAGCGCGGGCAGGATGTTGAGTTCGGTGCTCGAATGGAGATAGGCGAAGAGCACGGCCTGGCGCTTGTCCGCGGAAACGGTGACGCTGGCGGTGCGCCCCGCGGGATTGTCGACCGGCTCCAGCCGGTAGAGATCGCCCTGCTGGACCGTCTGCCGCACCGTCTTATAGGCCGCGATCATCCGCGTCGCCGTCGCGAAGTCCGCATCGGACCAATGGTTGAGATTGGCGCCCACGCCCAGGCCGCCCTGCATCGCGACGAGGAAGCGATAGTCGAGCGAGGTGACGCGCTTGTTCGCCCAATTGGCGGCGTCCGTAACCCAGGCCATCATCACCGCCGGCGTATAGGCCTGGGTGAAGCCGCTCTGGATGCGCAGCCGATCGAAGGGATCGGTATTGTCCGAGGTCCAGACCTGATCGGTGAGCGCCATCACGCCGAGATCGACGCGGCCGCCGCCGCTGGCGCAGCTTTCGATTTCCAGCCGCGGGTGCCGGCGCCGCAACTCGGCCAGGATGGAATAGAAGTTGCGGACATAATCCACATAGATTTTCTGTTGCTCGTCAGCGCTGACGCCGTTCTGCCCGGGTTCGGACCAGCTGCGATTATGGTCCCATTTGAGGAACTGGATGTCGTTGTGGGTGACGAGATCGTCGATCACCTTCAGCACATAGTCTCGCACCACCGGCCGGGCGAGATCGAGCACCAATTGGTTGCGCGCCTCGCTGCGCGGGCGGCCGGGCATGGAAATCACCCAATCCGGATGCTTGCGATAGAGATCGCTGTCGGGATTGACCATCTCGGGCTCGACCCAGAGCCCGAACTCCATGCCCAGGCCATGGACCTTGTCGATCAGCGGCTTCAGCCCGTTCGGGAATTTCTTGGGATTGACGGTCCAGTCGCCGAGCCCGGCATGATCGTCGTTGCGCGCGCCGAACCAGCCATCGTCCATCACGAAGCGCTCGACGCCGATCCGCGCCGCCTTTTCGGCCAGCGCCATCTGGCCCGCTTCGTCAACCGCGAACTCGGTCGCCTCCCAGCTGTTATAGAGCACGGGGCGCGGCTTGATCGCCGGGGCGCCGGGCAGGATTTGCGCTTTTTCGAAGCGGTGCAGCAGGCGCGAGGCGCCGCCCATGCCGGCATCGCTATAGCCGGCGTAGAAGACAGGCGTGTCCAGCGCCTCGCCGCCCTTGAGCGGATAGGCGAAATCAAAGGGGTTGAAGCCGCCGACCACGCGCACATCGCCGCGCACGTCCTGGTCGACGCTGATCCGCCACGATCCGCTCCAGGCGAGCGCACCGAACCAGACCGGCCCCGCCGCCTCGCTCGACTGGCCCGCGCGATCGATCGCGAACCAGGGATTCTCCGCGTGGCTGGTGGATCCGCGCCGGCTCTCCAGCACGGTGCTGCCGGTGGTGATCGGGCGCACCTGCTGCGTCCATTCGGCCGCCCAGCGGCCGGTGAGATAATGGAGGCGATAGTCGTTGCCGATCGGCAGGGTGAAGGCGGCGGCGGCGGCCTGGTCGATGCGGATCGGGGTTTTGCCCGCATTCACGATCCGCGCCGAGCGGCCGACAATGCCGGTCGCCTCGTCGATCGTGTAGCGCAGCGTCACCTTCACCGGGCGGCTGATATCCTTCAGCTCGATCAGCAGCGCATCGCCATCGCGGCGATAGCCGGCATAGCGCAGCACCAGATCGCGCACGCCGTCCGCATAGCGCAGCTTGAGCGCGGGCTCGCTGTACAAAATTCCCCCCCAGCCCGGATATTCCTGCGCCACCAGCGATACCGCCGGATCCACATCCGCCATCTTATAGGGCATCAGCGTCTGGAAGCTGTCGCTGTCCGGCACGCGCGGGCCCCAATAGGCCGATTGCACCATGCCGCCCGCGTTCACGCCAAAGGCATAGGTGACGCCGCCGCCATCGAGGCGGAACATGGTGTGCGCGGCATCCACCGTGATCGCCGCCTCGGCGCCGCCGCCGATCGCCGCCGCCGCCGCGCCGGCCAGCGCCATCGCGGCCAGACGGGCCGCCTTGTGGTTCCGCATATGCAACTCTCCCTGTCGCGCGCGGCGATCGCCGCGCGCGGTGCCCGTCTATCCGCTCAGAACTTCACCCGCGCGCCGAAATTGTAGCGCGAGCCGGAATCCTGGAACAGGAGGAAGCGCTCCTCGATCGCCGACCATTCCTTCACATGCTCGTTGAGCACGTTCACGCCCTGCACATAGACCTGGAAGTGGGAATTGATGTTGTAGGCGAGATTGAAGTCGAACTGGCCATAGGCGGAGCGGTTGCGCGGCCGCGACTGATCGGACCGGCAGGCGCGCAGATAATCCGAGCGCCAATTGTACGAAGCGCGCGCCTCGATGCCGAACTTCTCGTAGAAGACGCTGCCATTGGCCGAATGCGGCGAGAGCCCGTTATAGCCGCACTGATAATCGGCCAGGCCGATCTCGCGCTTGGCCTTGCTGTCGACATAGGTGTAGTTGCCCTGCACGCCGAAGCCGCCGAGCCAGCCTTTGAGGAAATCGAAGGCGAACTGGCCGCCCACCTCGACGCCGCGGATATAGCCCGATTGGCCGTTGCGCGTGCGCGTATCCTGATAGATGCGGCCGAACCGCTCCACCGGCAGCGTCTGCAGTTCGAGGAAGCTCGACAGATCCTTGTAGAAGGCGCCCGCGCTCACATAATTCACCCGCGACGGATACCATTCGAGCGAAATGTCGTAATTCTTGGACTTGAACGGCTTGAGATTGGGATTGCCGCCGTTCGACAGCGGCACGGCGACACGGCCGCCATAGCTGTTGTTGACGCCGAGATCGGTAAGCGTCGGCCGCGTGACCATCACCGAGAAGGCGGCGCGGGCGATCACGGTGCGCGTGAGGTTATACTTGACGTTCGCGGAGGGCAGCACGTTGGTGTAGCTGTTGCGCACCGCGATCGGCGTGGCGGTGCCATAGGTATATTGCAGCGTATCGTCGCCCGTCGTGGTGGTGACGTTGACCACCGGCAGATCGAAGCCGCGCGACAGGGTGGAGGTGTTCACCACCCGCACGCCGGCATTGCCGCTCCACCGCTCGCCGCCGAATTGCGCCGAGAAATAGCCCGACGCCACGCGCTCCAGCACGTCGAGCCGGCTGCCCAGATTTTCGCGGGTGCCGAAGGGGCCGCCCGGCAGCGCGAGCAGCCGGGCCGCCTCGGCCTGTTGCTGCGCGACGGTGCGGCCCTGGCGCGGTATGGCGAGCGTCGCCGGATCCGAGAGGTAGGCGATGATCGCGTTGGGATCATAGGCGAAGAAATTCTTCGGCAACTGGCTGCTGCCCGAGGCGTCGCTCAGGAAATTATTGAGCGCATAGGGCGTGAGGAGATTGCTCGGGATCGGCACCTCATAGCCGCAATAGGCGCAATTGCCGTCATCATTGGCGAAGTTCCGCTGCACCTTGTGGCGTTCGGAATATTCGAGGCCGGCATGGATGCCGGTGAGGATGCTGTCATGCACCGTATAGACGGTGTCGATATGATATTCCTTGCCGATATCGCGCACCCGGCCGACCGCCTGCTGCGTGAAATGGGCGCGCATCAGCGAGGGATCGGTGATGTCGCCGAAATTCGAGGCGACGGGAAGATCCTGGCCGGGCGTGAGATCGAAACGCGGGCTGGACTGAGCGAGCGAGCCCACTACCACAAAGGCGTTGGGGTTACGCTGCGTCGCCTTGGTGCGCGAGGCATCGAAGCGGATCTCGAGATCGTCGATGGGGTTCCACTTGATGTTGGCGCCGATCTGGTAGCTCTGCGTCAGGCGGTTGCTGTAGCTGACGATATTGTCGTTCTGCGAAAGGCTGGCGACGCCGGCGAGCCCAGGATTATTGGCCAGGAACTCGGTGCCCGGCCGGTTGAAGCCGGTGGCGCTGCCGGTGCCGTCCACATCCAGCCCAATATAGGGCGCCGAGTAGAAGTTGGCGAAGCGGTTGAGATTGCTGTAAACGTTGAACTTGGAATAGACGCCGTCCACCGTCACCAGCAGCCGGTCGGTGGGCTTGGCCTGGAAGGCGCCGGCGAAGTTGATCCGCTTCCTCCGATCCATTTCGCGCACGACCTGGAGATTTTGCGGCACGTTGATGGTGCCGGTGGTGGTGATCGAGGCGGGGGTGAGGCCGGTCGAACTGGGCGTGCCGTTGATCACGCGCTCGGGGCCGTAGATCCAGCCTTCGGTCTGCACGAAATCGAGCTGGCTCTTGCGATCGGTATAGGAGCCGGAGAGCACGAGGCCGATCGTCTTGTCCTGATTGGTCCAGGAGGTGACGGCCGACATGTCCGGGCTCGCCTTCTTGCGCAGCCGGTCATAGATGCCGCCCGCCGAGGCGGCGACATGAAAGCCGGACTGGCCATCGAGCGGGCGCGCGGTGATGATGTTCACCGTCGCGCCGATGCCGCCTTCCTGCAGCTCGGGGACGGGCGATTTATACACGTCGGTGCGCTGGATCATGTTCGAGGAGAGCACGTCGAACGAGAATTCGCGGCCGGGATTGTCCGTCGCCATGACCCGGCCATTGACGAGCACGGTGTTGAACTCCGGCCCGAGCCCGCGCACCGTGATGAACTGGCCCTCGCCGCCGGACCGGTCGATCGCCACGCCGGTGATGCGCTGGAGCGATTCCGCGATGTTGGTATCGGGGAATTTGCCGACGTCGGTGGCGGTGATCGAATCGACGATCTGATTGGCGTCGCGCTTGATCTTGGCCGCCGAGGCGAGGCTGTTGCGGATGCCGGTGACGATGATGGCATCGGCGCCATTGCCCGCGGCCTGCGTCGCCGCGCCCTGATCCACCTGGCCGGCGGCCGGGGTCGGCGCGCCCTGCGCCTGGTCCGGATCCCCCGCCGCCGGGCTGGCGGGATTGTCCTGCGCCAGCGCCGCCGTGAGCGGCACGCCGGCGAGCAAGGTGGAGGCCAGCAACAGCCTCGTAACGGATCGAACCATCTTCCCCTCCATGATTGGAAACGTTTGTATTTCGCTGTGTGGCCGCGGCGGCGGGCGGCGCTCGGGCGGATCAGGCGGGGCTGATCGCCAGCATCTGCGCGCCATGGGCGGGCACGCTGAGCGTGACGCCCCGGCTCGCCCCGGGCAACGCGCGATCCGCCCAGAGATCGCGCACGGCGGCGCGGCGGCCCGGCTCCCAGCCGAGCACATCCCAATGCAGCGTCATCGTCGCCGGCGCCGCGCCGCGATTGAGCAGCAGCACCGCCTGGCGACCGCCGGTGAGCGGCTTGGCCCAGATCTCCAGATCGCCATCCTGCGCGATGCGATGGCCCTGCACGCCAAGCGCATCCTGGTCCACCGCGATCACCGCCTTGTTGGTCAGGATCGCGTGGACCGCCGGCGTCATCGCATCGAGATCGTTGCCGGCGATGAGCGGCGCGGCCATGATCGCCCAGAGCGCCATGTGCGCCCGCGCCTCATCGTCGCTGAGCCCGCCATTGCCGACCTCCAGCATGTCCGGATCGTTCCAATGGCCGGGGCCGGCATAGCGCCACAGCCCCTCGTTGCGATCGGCGATGTTGATGACGCCGAGCCGGCCCTTGTCGTGCGCTTCCCACACATCGCTGATATCGCCCGTCGTGCGCCACATCTGCCCGGCGAAGGGCGTCCAGAGCCAGGGCTTGTTGGTGCCCCATTCGCACATGGAGAAGAGGATCGGGCGCCCGGAGGCGCGCAGCGCGCGCGCCATCAGCTGATAGGCTTCCTCGCCGTTGCGCGTGCCGGTGGAGCACCAGTCATATTTCAGATAATCCACGCCCCAGCGGGCATAGGTCTGCGCGTCCTGAAACTCATGGCCCTGGCTGCCCGGGCGGCCGGCGCAGGTGAGCGCGCCGGCATCAGAATAGATGCCGAACTTCAGCCCACGGCCATGGACATAATCGGCCAGCGCCTTGATCCCCGAAGGAAAGCTCCGGGCATCGGCGGTGATCACACCATTCTCGTCGCGCGGGCCCTGCCAGCAATCGTCGATCACCACATAGCGATAGCCGGCATCGCGCATGCCGGTGCGCACCAGCGCATCCGCCGCCGCGCGGATGGTCTGCTCGCTGACCGAGCAGGCGAATTTATTCCAGCTGTTCCAGCCCATGGGCGGGGTCGGCGCGGAGGCGCGCGCTTCGGGCGGGGACATGGGATCGATCGCCTGGACGGGCAGCGCCGTCATGCCGAGGCCGGCCATGGCCAGGATGCGCGCCATCTGCTTCAGAAACACGGATCGTGTCACTGCGTCTCTCCCTGTGCCGGCGTCCCGCGATCCTTTTCGGACCCGCTCAGCGCCGTTTTTTTCACAATATTTCCGCGATCGATGCGCGTCAACAATGATATGATAAATATTGCGCATTGTCGCGCGGGTGGGGAGAGGCCGGCGTCCGCGGCGTTTCGCCCCCGCGCGGCGGGCCTTCGCTCCGGGCTGCCGTTCCGCCTTTGCGCGCCACCCTCTCGCCCGTTGCAGCCGACCGCCGATTCGCGCCGACGCCGGCCTGATCGCGGGCGCGGCACTGCCCGATCGCAACATCGCGCCGGCTTTGATCTTATTTATTCGACGAAGATCGATCCCCTCGGGACACGGCGCCTATGTGCGGAGCGCGGGCCATCCGGCTCTGATGAAATAGCCTGAAATGCGGCACTTTCGCGCATCGTCCACGCCCCCAATGCGCGGGCGGCGCACATGGGCTCGGCGCCGCTCCGACGCGGGACGGCGATTCTTGCGGGCTTGCGGTAAGACAAAACTTGGCCGACGAGATGCCGGTATGGACACGTCCACCCTCGCCGCGCGTCTCTCGCCGGGGCGCAATCTCACCCAGGGCATGCTTGATGCGCTTGGCCGCAGCATCGTCACCGGCGAATATGCCGGCAAGGCCTTCCCCACCGAAGCGGATCTGGCGCGGCATTTCGATGTCAGCCGCTCGGTCACGCGGGAAGCGGTCAAGATGCTGACGGCCAAGGGCCTGTTGGTGGCGCGGCCACGCCTGGGCACGATTGTCCAGCCCGAGGCATCGTGGAACCTGTTCGATGCGGATATTCTGCGCTGGCTGCTCGAACGCAAATTCTCGATTACGCTGCTGCGCCAGTTCAGCGAATTGCGCGTCTCGATCGAACCCGCCGCCGCCGAGCTCGCCGCGCGCACCGCCACCCCGGCCGGGCTCGCGCTGATCGCCACGGGCTATGCGCGCATGGTCGCCGCCGAGGCGGGCGAGGACGATACGCTCGACGCGGACATCTCCTTCCATGTCGCGGTGCTCGAAGCCTCGGGCAATCCCTTTTACGCGCAGTTCCGCGATGTGGTGGAAACCGCGCTGCGCACCTCCATCCGCTTCACCAACCGTTTCAAGGGGCGCACCGCCAGCCTGCCGGCGCACAAGGCGGTGAAGGATGCGATCGAAGCCCGCGACAGCGCCGGCGCCCATGCCGCCATGACGCTCATCATCCGCGAGGTCATGCTGCTCATCACCGATGCGGAGCGCACCGGCCAGGAATGAGCGCGCGCCCCGCCGCCGCGCGCGCGCGGCGAGACGGGCGCTGCGGCGCCGAGGCGGGTGGGCCGATAGGCCTTGCGGCTTTCACTCTCGCAAAACCCTGGGCTCTTTGATCGCGCGCTTTGTTGATTGCGCGGTGCGAGTCCGATGCTTGCGCGCTTGGCTCAAGATCTTGGCATCATCAAATGTATAGGCACCGCACATGGCCGCCCGCGCTATCCGCGGTCTTCGCATAATCACCGATCGGCTCGGCGGCGCCGCCGCGCATTAGGCGCCCAACCGCCAGGCGCCCGACCATCAAGCCCCCGTCGGAACCGGGATGGCCGGTGCCGCCTCCCCTCTGGCCGCACCGGCGCCCCCGCCCCGCCGGCGCGCCGGAGGCCGGCCGTTCAGGAACGGACCCAGCCTCCCGTGCGCGCCGTCTCCGGTCAAGCTGCGCGATGCGAAGCGTGAGGCGGGGAAAGTGCCTAGGGGCGGCTCAGCGGAGCAGCGGCGACTCCTCGAGCCCGGCGAGCAGGGCGGCGGCATCGGCATAGAGGGCGATCGCCCCCGCCGCGCGCAGCGCCTCTTCGTCGAAGGGTCCGGAGAGCAGCGCCACCGTCGCCACCCCGCTGCGCGCCGCCGCCTCGACATCATAGGGCGTGTCGCCGATCGCCAGCGCCTCCTCGGGCGCGACGCCCACCGCCGCCAGCGCCGCCGCGAAGATATCGGGGGCGGGTTTGGAGGCCTCGACCTCGTCGCTGCTCGTCGTCGCCGTCACCACGTCGCGCAGCGCCAATCGATCGAGATAGACGTCGAGCTCGGCGCGCTTGGCCGAGGAGGCGAGCACCACCGCCCGCCCCCGCGCCGCCACCGCGCGCACCAGCTCGGCGGCGCCGGGAAAGGGGCGGACATGCGGCAGGTAGAGATCGGCGAAGATCGCCCCCTGGCGCTCGGCGATCGGCGTGTGCAGCGCGGGCTCGTCGGGCAGCAGCGCGGGCATGAGCTGATCGCCGCCCTTGCCGATCTGGGCGCGGATCGCGTCCAGCTCCTGCGGCCGCCCGGCCTCGCGGAAGGCGAGCCCCCAGGCATCGACATGCCGTTCGTTGCTGTCGATCAAGGTACCGTCGATATCGAAGAGCAGAGCGCGGATCGCCATCATCATGCCTTTGGTGGGGAGTGGATGGGAGGCAACGCGACGGGCCCGGGCAAAGTGCCACCTTTGCCGTGTTGACGCCGCGCCGATGCGCGCCAAAGTACCGGAATGGCTGAGATAGATCCGGCACCGCCGGCGAGCATGGAGATCGCCCTGCCGGCCCATCTCCACACGCTGGCGGCGCTCCGGCTGCCGGCGCTGCTGGGCGCGGCGGCGGCGGACGCGGCCGGGGTGGAGACGATCGGCATCGCCGCGCTGCAATGGCTGGCCCGCCGGCCCGATCCCCTTCTGCTCCGCCCCTCCGCCGCCTGCATCGCAGCCGCGCACGCCGCCGGGCTGGCCGCGCCGCTGCTCGGCCTATCGCCGCCGCCACCGCCGGCGGGCGCGCGGCGGATGACGATCCGCTTCGACGATGGCGCGCTCAATTTCGGCCGCGAACCGCTCGACGGTCTGGCCGCGCTCGCCGCCACCGGCGCGCGCCTGATTGCGGAGCCGCTGCCCGAGCGGGCGGACGCGCCGATCGACGCGATCAGCTTCGTCTTCACCGCGCTCGTGCCCGAGGACGCGGACGCGGCCGCGCTGGCGGATCTGTTCGCCGAGTTCGAGCCGCATTGCGCCATCCAATGGGCCGCGCCGGCCGCCGCGGCGGACGCACCGGCCGGCCCCTTGTCTGCGCCGACCGCGCCGTCCGCCCTGCCCGCCCCGGCCGCCCCATCCGGCGGCGGCGACGCGCCGGAAACCAAGCTCGCGCGGCTGATCGCGCTGGTCGACGAGCTGGCGATCGCCCAGTCGGTGCTGATCGACGCGCTCGGCCCCGATCGCGGCGCGCTCGCGGCCGAGATCGGCGATGCCGAGCGGATCCAGCGCATGCTCCAGCATGCCATCGCCGAGCTGGGCGCGGCGCCGATGGACCGGCTGCTCGGGCTCGATGCGGCGGGGTGGCGCTGGGACGGGCCGAGGCTGGAGCTGGAGGCGGTGGTGATGACGGGCATCGCCGAAGCACTCGCGCCCGCGCTGGCGGCACGGCCCGGCGGCAGCGCCTCGGCCCGGTTCGAGGATGGCGGGGTGCGGCTGGAACTCGCCCCCGCGCCCGCCGTGAACGAGGCGCTGGCCCGCGCGGTCAAGGCGGTGGGTGGGCGCATCGAGAGCGAGGCGCCGGCGCTCGCGCTGCGCCTGCCGCGCTCGCTGTCGCTCGTGGATGCGCTGATCGTGCGGCTGGGCGAGGATCGCTACGCCCTGCCCGTGGCGCTGATGGTCGAGGCACTGCGCCCGGCGCCCGACGCGCTGCACCGGATCGGGCGGGATGGGCTGATGCTGCGCTTCGGCCAGGCCTATATCCCGGTGGTGGCGCTGGGCGCGCGGCTGGGCGCGCCGCGCTGGGAGGCGGATCCGGGCGCGGCGGTGCTGGTGGTGGTGGAAGGCGAACAGGGGCGGCGCGCGCTGCTGGTGGACGCGATCGACGAACAACGCCAGATCACGGTCAAGCCGATCGCCGGCGGGCTCAACCGGCTGCCGGGCGTGGCGGGGGCCGCGATCGTGCGCGGCAATCGCGTGGCGCTGGTCGTCGATCTGCCCGCGCTGCTCCGCGAGGGCGCCGATTAAATCGCGTTCATCTCGCGCTTTGGTCAAGGCTGCAATGCAGCGCAACGGGCGGCGCGATACAGCGGCCGGCGATGCGCATGGCGCGAAAGGGGCAGTGAATGGCGGGACGGCGGGGGCTTGTGGCGGCGGTATGCGGATTGGCGTTGATCCCGGCGGCGGGGCTGCGCGCCCAATCCGCCCCGCGCGCCGCGCCGCCGCCCGCGCCCGCCGCCGAAGAGGGCGAGGGCGAGGCGGACGACATCGTCGTGACCGGTCGCAAGGCGGCGCCCCTGCCCGGCGCCGTGGTCGGCGACATACCGCCCGAGCTGCAATATAGCCCGGCCGATATCCGCGCCTTCGGCGTCAACTCGATCAGCGATCTGCTCGACGAGCTGGCGCCGCAGACCCGCAGCCTGCGCGGCCGTGGCGGTGGCGGCGGCCCGGTCATCCTCCTCAACGGCCGGCGCATCGCCAGCTTCGCCGAGATCCGCGACCTGCCCACCGAGGCCATCCTCCGGGTGGACATTCTGCCCGAGGAGGTGGCGCTGAAATACGGCTATTCGGCCGATCAGCGCGTGGTGAACATCGTGCTGCGCCGGCGATTCCGGGCGCTCACGGGCCAGGCGGACGCCGCCACCAGCACCGATGGCGGCGGCACCAACGGCACCGGCAGCCTCGATCTCGCCCGCATCCGCGGCGACAACCGGCTCAACATCGATCTGAAGTACAAGCAGGCGGCGTCGCTGAGCGAGGCGGATCGCGACCTCGTCTCCAACGCGCGTACCAGCCGCCCCTATGATCCGGTGGGCAACATCACCGCGCCCGACGGGCGGAGCGCGATCGATCCGCTGCTGAGCGCCGCCGCCGGCCAGCCGCTGACGGTGGCGGGCGTGCCGGCCGCCGCCGCCACCGGCCCGGCGAGCCTCGCCGCCTTCGCCGCCCAGCCCGCGAACATCAGCGACATCGGCGCCTATCGCTCGCTCAGCCCGGCGACGCGCGACGTGACGCTCAACACCGTCTATGCCCGGCCGCTCGGGCGGCGGATCAGCGCCACCTTTAACGGCTCGCTCGATTACACCACCAGCGACAGCCTGCGCGGCCTGCCCGGCGCCAGCCTGATCCTGCCGCCCGGCTCGCCCTATTCGCCCTTCAGCGTGCCCGTGGCGATCAATCGCTATATCGGCACCGATCCGCTCAGCCAGTCGGTGGATACGCTCACCAGCCATGTCGGGGTCAGCGTCAATGCCGATCTCGCCAAGTGGCGGCTCTCGCTGACCGGCAATTGGGATCATGGCGACAGCCGCACCGATACGCTGAACGGCCGCGACACCAGCGCGCTCCAGGCGGCGATCGGCGCCGCGACGCCGGGCATCAATCCCTTCGGCCCGCTCCCGGCCACGCTGATCGGCGATTGGCAGCGCGCCCGCGCGCGCGCCATCTCGGACAGCGGCGATGTCCAGCTCGTCGCCAACGGGCCGCTGGTGGAGGCGCCGGCCGGGCCGCTCGCCACCACCGTCAAGGCGGGCTGGACGACCGCCGGCTTCGACACCCGGTCCACCCGCTTCGGCACCCTGCAGCAGACCAGCCTCGCCCGGCGCGATCTCAACGGCGAGCTGAGCCTAGACCTGCCGCTCACCAGCCGGAGCCATCATGTTCTCGCCGCGCTCGGCGACCTTTCCGCCAATCTCAACCTCGCGGCGGATCGCTACTCGGATTTCGGCACCACCCACACGATCGGCTATGGCGCCAATTGGACGCCGCGTACCGGCCTGACGCTGATCGCCTCCACCACCCATGACGAGGGCGTGCCGACGGTGCAGCAGCTCGCCGGCCCGATCATCCTCACCCCCCAGGCGCGCGTGTTCGACTATGTGACGGGCACCACGGTTGATGTCACCCAGACCGGCGGCGGCAATCCGGCGCTCACCCGCGACAGCCGCCGCGTCACCAAATTCGGCCTCACCCTGAAGCCGCTGCACGACACCGACCTGACGCTCTCGGCCGATTATGTGCGCAGCCGCATCCGCAACGCCATCGCCAGCTTTCCGACACCCACGCTGGCGATCGAGCAGGCCTTTCCGGACCGCTTCGTGCGCGACGCGGACGGTACGCTCGAGAGCATCGACGTGCGCCCGATCAACTTCGCCGAGGAGGATAGCCGCCAGCTGCGCTGGGGCTTCAACTATAGCCGACGGCTCAAATCCTCGCAGGCGCTGGTGGATGCCTATCGCGCGCTGTTCCGCCAGCGCCAGGCCGAGGGGCGGGCGCCGTTCGGCGGCGGCGGCCGCGATGGCCGGCCGCAGGCGGGCGGCGGTGCCGGCGGCGGCGCGCCCGGCGGCGGTGGCGGTGGCGGTGGCGGTGGCGGTGCGCCCGGCGGCGGCGGTGGCGGCGGCGGATATGGTGGTGGCGGCGGCGGCGGAGGCAGCGGCTTTGGCGGGCGCGGCGGCTTTGGCGGGCGCGGCAACAGCGGCGGCCGGCTCCAGCTCGCCGTCTACCACACCGTCTATTTCCGCGACGACATCCTCGTCCGGCCCGGCGGCCCGCTGATCGATCTGCTGCATGGCGGCGCCACCGGCAGCGGCGGCGGCCAGCCTCAGCATCAGGTGGAATTCCAGCTCGGCTACAGCAACAACGGCATCGGCGCGCGGCTGACCGGCGACTGGCAGAGCGCGACCAGGGTGGATGGCGCGGCGGGCGATACGCTGCGCTTCGGCAGCCTCGCCACGGTGAACTTCCGGCTCTTCTTCGATCTGGGGCAGCAGCCGCGGCTGGTGCGCCACGCCTGGGCGCGGGGGGCGCGCATCACGCTCGCCGTCGCCAATATCGCCAACAGTCGGCTGCGGGTGCGCGACGCGACCGGCGCCACGCCGCTCGCCTACCAGCCCGCCTATCTCGATCCGCTCGGCCGCACCGTGCGGATCACGCTGCGCAAGCTGCTGTTCTAGGCGATCACGAGCGGAGCAGGGTGGCGACGCGGGTGCGCGCTTCCGCCGGCACCAGGCCTTCCAGCACCTGCCAGAAGCCGCCCACCGCGCTCGCCCCGGCATTGACATAGGCCTCGGCGAGCGCGGCGCGCAGCAGCTCGAACAGCTCCGCCTCGATCGCCGCGCCTTCGGGCGTCAGCCGCACCAGCCGCTGGCGGCGATCGTCGCGCCCGGGCCGCAGCGCGATCAGGCCGCGCGTCTCCAGCTCGCCGAGCGTGCGCCCGAGCGACTGTTTGGTGACGCCGAGCAGGCCGAGCAGCGTGCCCACGCTCGCATCGGGCTGGCGCGCGATGAAGTAGAGCGCGCGCTGGTGCGCGCGGCCGAGCCGATCCTCCGCGAGCCGCGCGTCGAGCCGGCGCATCAGCCCGCCATAGCCGAAGAAGAGCAGCTCCAGCCCGCGCCGCACCTCGGCTTCGCGCAGGAAGAGGGGCGAGGCGGAACCGGACGCGATGGGCATGGCCGGGATGCGCTACGCCTCTCGCGCCATGCTCGCAAGCAGGGCTTCCCTGCGCGCGCCAGCCGCGCTAAGGGGCGCGCCGGCCTTGGGGCGTAGCCAAGCGGTAAGGCAGCGGTTTTTGGTACCGCCATTCGCAGGTTCGATCCCTGCCGCCCCAGCCAGACCGCCGCGCGCGGCGGCGTGCGCGCCGGCATCGCTTGCCCCTCACGGAATTGTCTGACTATACCCGCATCGCCCGGCCGGGAAGGCCGGGCCACAGGATGCGGAGAGGATGATGCGCAACTTCATGCTGGGCACGGCCGCCATGCTTGCCCTTATGGCGGGAACCCAGGCTTTGGCGACATCGGTGCAGAGGAGCCCGTTCGGCACGGCCGGCGGCGGCGAGGCGGTGGAGGTGATCACGCTCGCCAACAGCCATGGCGTCAAGGCGCGGGTGCTGAGCTATGGCGCCATCCTCCAGGGCGTCGACACGCCCGACCGCGCCGGCCGCAGCGCGGACATCACGCTCGGCTATGCGAGCATGGCGGGCTATCTCAAGGCGCCCAATTATTTCGGCGCGACCGTGGGGCGCTACGCCAACCGCATCCGGGGCGGCCATTTCGAGATCGACGGCACCCGCTACACGCTGGCCACCAACAATGGCGCCAATGCGCTGCACGGCGGGCTCAAGGGCTTCGACAAGCGGATGTGGCGCGTGCTCTCGGTGCAGCAGGGGCCGACCGCCTCGGTGACGCTCGGCTATACCAGCCAGGATGGCGAGGAAGGCTATCCCGGCACGCTCACCGTGACCGCCACCTATGCGCTGGACGAGGCCGGCGCGCTCACCCTCACCTACGAGGCGCGCACCGACAAGCCGACCATCGTCAACATCACCAATCACAGCTTCTGGAATCTGGGCGGCGAAGCATCGCAGCGCAGCATCCTGGATCACCGGCTGATGATCCCGGCCGAAACGACCACGCCGGTCGACCAGTCGCTCATCCCCACCGGCGCCTTCCGTCCGGTGGCGGGGACGCCGCTGGATTTCCGGACGCCGCACGTGATCGGCGATCGCATCAGAGACGGGCGCGACGACCAGATCGTGTTCGGCCAGGGCTATGACGAGAATTATGTCATCACCCGGCAGGTCACGCCCACGCCGCACCTGGTCGCGCGCGTCGAGGATCCGCAGACCGGGCGCGTGATGGAGGTTTCGTCCAACCAGCCCGGGGTGCAGCTCTACACCGGCAATTTCCTGGATGCGACGGCGGTGGGCAAGTCCGGCCATGCGTATCGCCAATCGGACGCGCTCGCGCTCGAGCCGCAGGTTTTCCCCGATACGCCCAACCAGCCGGGCTTCGGCTCGGCGCGGCTCAACCCGGGCCAGGTCTACCGGAACATCATCGTCTACCGCTTCTCGACGCTGCGCTGAACGCCGGCGGGCCGGCCGGGGCGGGTCGCGCGCCCCGGCTCAGGACTCGCGCAGCGACAATTCCGTATCCTCGAGCGCGAGCCGGATCAGCTCGGTCATGGTCGTGCGCGCGGCGTCGCTATCCCCGTCGGCGATCGCCGCGAACAGGGCGAGGTGATCCGGCAGCGGATCGCGCGGCAGCTGGCGCTTGCGCTGCTTGAAGATGGTCGTCCAGCTGACCGCCGCCGCGATCGAACTCGACAGCGCGAGCAGCGGCGCGTTGGCCGCCGCCTCGAGGATGATGTTGTGGAAAAGCTGGTCGGCCTTGCGGCCCTCCTTCACGCCCAGGCCATGCTGGGCCATTTCCTGCAAGGCATGGCCCATGCGGGCGAGCTGCTCGCCGCTGCGCCGCCGCGCGGCAAGCTCCGCCGCCGCGGGCTCGACGATCATGCGCAGCTCGAACAGCTCGCGGATGAACGCCTCGCTCGGCTGGGCCTCGAAGGTCCAGGCCAGCACTTCGGGATCCAGCACATTCCAGCGCGCGCGCGGGCTGACGCGGGTGCCCGTCTTGGGCCGGCTCTCCACCATGCCCTTGGCGGCGAGGATGCGCACCGCCTCGCGATAGGCGCCGCGCGAGACCTTGAGCTGCTCGGCGAACTCCACCTCGCCCGGCAGCGTGTCGCCCGGCGCGTAGCGGCCGATCAGGATGGCGACGCCGAGATCGCGCGCGATCGAGCCATGGATGCGCTGCGCGCCCTGGGCGGCGAAGGGCAGGTTGAACGTCTCGCCCTCCCCCGCCCGTGTCACACCCGCATCCCCTCGCTACCCGCCGGACTATGGGAGCGGCGATGCGGCTTGTCGAGCCGGGGCGAGGTCCCGGTCGCGCGGGCCGGCATCACGCCTCGAACGGATCGACGCTGACGCGCCGGCCCGACAGATAGGCATCCGCCACCTGGCGCAGCGGGGCGACATCCACATCGCTCTCGCCGGCCGCGATCAGCGCCGCGAAGCGATCGTAGAGGCCGCGATATTCCGCCTCGGGCGGGAGCGGCTGGGCGACATCGCCGATATAGAGTTCGGCGCCGCCCTTCTCGAGCCGCACGGGGCCGTCCTCGGTCTCGATCAGGATGGTCCAGCTTTGCGGGCCGGTCTGGCGCCAGTCGAACTCGGCGCGGACGGGCACGCCCTCCTCCGTCACCGCGTCCAGCGTCGCGGCGATCGGCGCGGCGCGGTTGCTCGGCACCTCGAGCACCGCATCGCGCAGGAAGAAGGGCGGCAGGATATGGGTGGCGATCGACAAGGCGTTGATGCCCGGATCGAACACGCCCATGCCGCCGGGCTCCCAGATCCAATCCTGGCCGGGATGCCAGTGGCGCACATCCTCCTTCCAGTGGATCGTCACGCCGCGCAGCCGGCGCCCGGCCAGCCACACGCGCGCGGGCTCGACACCGGGCGCGTAGCGGCTGTGCCAACTGGCGAACAAGGTCACCCCCGCGGCGCGCGCGATATCGGCGAGCAGCTTCACCTCGCTCAGCGTCGCGCCCGGCGGCTTTTCGAGGAACACATGCTTGCCCGCGCGCAGCGCCGCCTTGGCCGCCTCGAAGCGGACCTGGGGGGGCTGGCACAGCGCCACCGCCTCGAGATCGGGCTGGCCCTCCAGCATCGCCTCGAGCGTCGCGAAATGGGCGGTGCCCTCGAGCGCGGCGTTGCGGCTGGCGATGGCGGTGAGCGTGAAATCCGGCGAGGCGTTCAGCACGGGCACGTGCTGATCGCGGGCGATCTTGCCAAGGCCGACCAGGCCGATCCGCACCGCCATCAGAGCACCGCCACGCTGACCGGGGCCGGCTCGGCCACGGCGATCGGGTTGCGCACCGGCAGATGGAAGGGCGCCGCGCTGATCTCGAACACGTCGCCCGGCCGCGTCGTCACGCCCGCCGCGAAGGACAAAGTGGCGGTGCCGAAGAAATGGACGTGCACATCGCCGGGGCGCCGGAACAGATCATATTTGAAATGATGATGTTCGAGATTGGCGATGCTGTGCGACATATTGGCCTCGCCCGACAGGAAGGGCGCCTCCCAGATCACCGCGCCATCGCGCAGGATGCGGCTGGTGCCGCGCACGTCCTGCGGCAGCGCGCCGACCAGCAGCTCCGGGCCGAGCGCGGCGACGCGCAGCTTGCTGTGCGCCAGCCACAGATAATTGCCGCGCTCGGTGACGTGATCGGAAAATTCATTGGCGAGCGCGAAGCCCAGCCGCACCGGCCGGCCGGCATCGTCGATCAGATAGATGCCCGCAATCTCCGGCTCCTCGCCGGCATCGAGCGCGAAGGCGGGGGACCGCAGCGGCGCCTCGGGGCCGACCAGGCTCTGGCCGTCGCCCTTGTAGAACCATTCGGGCTGGACCCCGGCCTCGCCCGGCGCGGGCTTGCCGCCTTCCACGCCCATCAGGAACATCTTCATGGAATCGGTGGGCGCGGGATTGTCGACGGCGGCGCGGTGCATCTTGTCGCGCCCCTCGGCCGAGCCGAGATGGGTGAGGCCGGTGCCGGTGAGCAGCAGATGCGCGGCATCGGGATGATCGATCGGCGCGAGCAGGGTGACGCCGGCGAGATCGATCGCATCGCCCTCGCCCGCCGCGGCGACCGCGTCCGCCAGGCCGATGCCGCGCGCGATCGCGTCCAGCGCCAGCGCGCGAACCGATTCGACGCCGGGCACGATCCGCGCCGCGCCATCGCGCAGCGCGGCGACGCCGCGCGCCCCCGTCGCGTCCCTGAATTGCACGAGCGACAAGACCATCGCCTTTTCCTCTCCCGATCCGAGCGATAGCCGCCACGCGGCGCGCGCTCTGGTCAAATACTCGGACAAATGGCTAGCAATCCCCGCCGCGCGGCGCAAGCGGGGCGGCGGCACGCCCGTGGAAACTGCGTAGCCAGCCCAACGGCAAACCCGGAATGGTCCTGTTGGACGCGCGAACGTACAGAGAGACCGGGCTCGTGCCGGAGGCGTCCTCCCTCCGCACGATCCTCCGCGCGCCGCTCACCCACTGTCTTCTCCAGCGCCCGCCTGGCCCACGAACGTTGGAAAGGTCGCCGATGCGTTTCACCGATCTGTCGATCGCTCGCAAGCTGATGCTGTGCCTGGGGAGCCTGCTGATCTGCTACCTGGCCGTGGGCGCCATGGCCGATATGAAGCTGCGCGGGGTCTGGTCGCTGGCGCGGCAGATCGGCGCCGAGCGGGTCGAAGAGCTGGGAACGGCGGTGGCGCTGCGCGAGGCGGTGCTGCAATATCGCGCCGGCCAGGGCGCGCTGATCGGCGCCGACGGCCCCGACGCGCGAGCCGAGGCGGCGCGCGCGCTGGACACCGCCCGCGCCCGGTTCGACAGCACGCTGGACACGCTCGACCTGCGCCTGACGACGCCGGCCGATCATGCCGCCGCCACCCGGCTGCGCGACGCCTGGAGCCGCTATCTGGACCTGTCGCGCGAGGCCGGGGGGGGCGGGGGGCGATCTGGACGCGGCGGCGGCCGCGCGCGCCTTCCACGCCAGCCGCCCCGCCTTCGACGCGCTGCTCGCCGCGACCGGCGCGCGCATCGCCGACCAGCAGCGCCTGATCGCCACCGCGCTGGCGCAGGGCGAGAGGATCCTCTGGTCGGGGCGCATTCTCCTCGCCGTCGCCAGCCTCGTCGTCGCGATCCTGTGCCTGACCATGCTGGTCGCGCTGGTGCGCGGCATCGCCCGCCCGATGACGCGCGTCACCGAGGCGCTGGCGGCGCTGGCGCGCGGCGAACGCGACGCCGACGTGGCGCTCGCGCCGCGCGCGGACGAGGCCGGCGCGCTCGTCGAGGCGATGCGCGGCCTGCGCGACCAGCTCGCCGCCGCCGATCGCGAGAAGGAGGAACAGGCCAGCCTGATCGTCGACACGATCGGCCAGGGCCTGGCCGCGCTGGCGAATTTCGATCTCTCCTACCGCATCACCACCTGGCTGCCGCAGCGCTTCGCGCCGCTACGCATGGACTTCAACCAGGCGCTGGAGACGCTCTCCGAGAGCCTGGGCGGCTTTGCCGAGATGGCGATCGCCATCACCAGCGGCTCCGCCCAGATCCGCCAGGCCTCGGAGGATCTCTCGCGGCGCACCGAGCAGCAGGCGATGACGCTGGCCGACACGGCCGCCGCGCTCGCCGAGGTGACGGCGCGGATCCGCGATTCGGCCGCCGACGCGGTGCGCGCGCGGGGCGCGGTGCAGGCCACGCGCGACGAGGCGCAGCAATCGGGCGAGGTGGTGCGCCGCGCGGTGGAGGCGATGGTGGGGATCGATCGGCTGGCGCGCGAGATCACCGAGATGATCGGCGTCATCGACAATATCGCCTTCCAGACCAATTTGCTCGCGCTCAACGCCGGGGTGGAGGCGGCGCGCGCCGGCGATGCCGGGCGCGGCTTCGCGGTGGTCGCCTCCGAGGTGCGCGCCCTCGCCCAGCGCTCGGCGGTGGCCGCCAAGGACATCAAGGGCCGCATCACCGCCTCGGGCGAGCAGGTGAGCGCGGGTGTCGGCCTCGTCACCGAGACCGGGGCGGCGCTGGACCGGATTGTCGGCCGCGTCGGCGAGATCAACGCGCTGGTGGCGCAGATCGCGACGGCGGCGGAGCTTCAGGCGGAGGGTGTCTCCCAGGTCAACAATGCGGTGGCGGCGATGGACGCGGGCACGCAGCAAAATGCCGCCATGGCGGAGCAGGCGACCGCCTCGGCGCGCAGCCTGGCGGGCCAGGCGGACGGCCTCGCGACCGAGGTCTCGCGCTTCAGCCTCACGGCGCCGGACCGGCGGCCGCCCGTCGCGCGCCGGGCCGCGCCTTTCGAGCCGCGCCCGCGCTCGCTCCCCGCGCCCGCCGCGAGCCGCGCCGCGCGCCTGACCGGCCGTCGCGCGCCCCCATCCTCGGCCGACACGCGCACCGCCGCCGACCCGCAGCGCCCGCCCTCGCTCCTGGCCGAGCCGGACGGCGGCCATCCCGATCTCTGACGGGCGGCCGGGCGGTCTCGCTCCCGCCGGAGCGCCGGGCGCCCGGGGCGAGCGCGGCGTGGCGTGGTGGTTGGCGGACGGTAGGCAGCAGGCGATGGCGGTGGCGGTGGCGGTGGGCGGGAGCGGTGGCGCTCAACGCAGGGCGGGGCGCGGGAGGCGGGGGTAGCGGCGCGCTACTCGGCGCGTGACGCGCGGGACCAAGAAAGACGCCCGCGCTCGCTCCCCGCGCCCGCCGCGAGCCGCGCCGCGCGCCTGACCGGCCGTCGCGCGCCCCCATCCTCGGCCGACACGCGCACCGCCGCCGACCCGCAGCGCCCGCCCTCGCTCCTGGCCGAGCCGGACGGCGGCCATCCCGATCTCTGACGGGCGGCCGGGCCGTCTCGCCCGAGCCGGCGCGCCGGGCGCCCGGGGCGAGCGCGGCGTGGTGGGCGGTGGGCGGTAGGCGGTAGGCGGTAGGTGGTGGCGCTAGACTCTGGGCAGGGCGCGGGAGGCGGGGGTAGCGGCGCTTCTCCCCGGCCTGGCCCCTGCGCCGTGCGGGCGGGCGATCCGACATTGGTCGGATGACGGCGGTTTAATCCGGCCGTTCGGCAAGCGGGTAAGGACCTTCTCCTAAAAGCGGAGCATCACATGCCCGGGGGACTGGCAGATGCGTGCTCGATGGATGACGCTTGCCGCGCTTGCGGCGGCGGTGGCGGTGGCGCACCCGCGCGACATCGCGGCGACGGCGCCGGCGGCGCCCCAGGCGCCCGACGTGGCGCTCGCGCCCGAGGGCGGGGCGACCCTGCTCTCCTATAATGTCGAAGGCCTGCCCTGGCCGGTGCGCTTCGGCCGCGCCGCCGCCGCCGACCGCATCGCCGCGAGCCTCGCCGGTCTCCGCGCCGAGGGCCGCCAGCCGCATATCGTCGCCGTCCAGGAAGCCTTTAGCGGCGAAGCCCAGGCGATCGGCGCGCGCGCCGGCTATGCCTATCGCGCGCTCGGCCCCGCCCCGGAGATGCCCGGCGCGGCGCCGCGCAGCGCCGCCGACCTCGCCTTCGCCAACCAGGCGCGGGTGTGGCGCGGCGAGGCGCTCGGCAAGGCCGAGAATAGCGGGCTCGCGCTCTTCTCCGACTATCCCATTCTCTGGACGCGCGCGGTCGCCTTTCCGGATTATGCCTGTGCCGGCTGGGACTGTCTGGCCAATAAGGGCGTGCTGCTGGTGGCGCTGCAGCGGCCCGGCGAGGCGCGGCCGCTGATCGTCGCGGACACGCATCTCAACGCGCGTGGCGCCTCCGGCGCGAGCGGCAGCCGCTCCGGCTATGCCTATCGCCGCCAGGTCGATGCGCTGCGCGCCGCGCTGGCGGCGGTGCCCGGCGATGCCGATCTGCTGCTCGCGGGCGATTTCAACATCGGCGGCGATCCCGCGCGCGAGGCGGTGATGCGCGTCGCGCTGTTCGCGCCGCTCGGCCTGCGCGCGGCGGCGGTGGAAGCGGCATGCGGCGCCACCTGTCGCCGCCCGACCCTGCCCGGCCCCGACGCGGCGGGCGCGCTGGCGGGCGCCAAGAGCCTCATCGCCTATCGCGCGGGCCTCGGATCGCATTTCGCGCCGGCCGGGCTGCTCGGCCATTTCGGCGGCGCCGGCGGGCAGATGCTGTCCGATCATGTCGGCATCGAGCGCCGGTTCCTGGCCCGTGGCTGAGCGCCTGCCCCGCGCGCGCCGCGCCGCCGCCGCCGCGATTGCGACCGGCTGCGCGCTCCTCGCTTTCGCCGCCGCGCCCGCGCGGGCGGACCCCTATGGCCCGCCGCTGGCGCCCGCCGCCGCGACGCCGGCGCTCGCCATCGCCTATCGGCTGCCGCCGGCCGCCGCGCGCTGGGCGCCGGACTGGGCGACGCCTTCGGGCGACACGCGGCTGGCGCCGATGCTCAAGAGCAAGAGCCGCGTCGCGCGCGCCGATCCGCGCCTGCCCGGCCCTTCGACCGCGATGCTGATGGGCACGCAGCGGCGCGGCCCCGTGCTCGGCCTCTCCTTCCGCCGCCTCTTCCACTAGCGGCGCGGCGGCGACGCGCCGGTCAGGCGGTGGCGTCGCGCGCGGCCTGCGCCATTTCGGCGTTGCGGCGGGTGGCGGCGGCGAGCGTCGCTTCCACCAGCCGGGCGAGCGCGCCCGCCTCGTCCAGCACGGCGAGCCCGGCGCGGGTCGATCCGCCGGGGCTGGCGACCTGCTCCGCCAGCGCCGCCGGCGGCGCTTCGGCGCGGGCGGCGAGCTGGGCGGCGCCCTGCACCGTCGCCAGCGCAAAGCGCGCCGCCTGATCGGGCGCGAGTCCCAGCGCCGCGCCGCCCGCGCCGAGCGCATCGATGAAGCGGAACAGGAAGGCGGGGCCGGACCCGGCGAGCGCGGTCACGACATCGAATAGCGCCTCGTCGGCGATCCATTCGACCAGACCCAAGGGCGCCATCAGCGCGGCGACCGTGGCATTGGCGGGCGCCTCCGGCCCGCCCTCGCCGAACAGGCCGACCACGCCTTCGCCGATCGCCACCGGCGTGTTGGGCATGGCGCGGACGATCGCGCCGGCGGCGGGAAAGGCGCGGCGCAGCGTCGCCAGTTCGACGCCGGCGAGGATCGAGACGAGGATCGTGTCCGGCCCGACATGCGGCGCGAAGCGCGGCGCCGCCTCGGCCAGCTTCTGCGGCTTGAAGCCGAGCAGCAGCAGATCGGGGGTGCCGGCGGGCGGCGCGGCATGGACCGCCACGCCGGGCGCGACCGGCCGGCCCGAGGGGCGCACGACCGTGACCGCAGCGGGATCGAGCCCGGACGAGAGCCAGCGGCGCAGCATGGCGCCCGCCATGGTGCCGCAGCCGGCGAGCCACAGGCGGCCGGCCGCGCTCATGCCTCGCCCCGCGTCTCGATCATGGCGGCGGCGATGGCGTCGCCCGGCGATTTATTGCCCCACAGCACGAACTGGAACACGGGATAGAAGCGTTCGCACTCGTCGATCGCGGTCTCGACCAGCGTCTCGGCCTGGTCGAGGCCGAGCCCGCCATCGCCTTCGGCCAGCGCGGCATTGCGGTAGAGCACCAGCCCCGACGAGGCCCACAGCTCGAAATGGCCGAGCCAGAGCTGCTCGTTGATCAGGCCCAGCGTCTCGTAGACGGCGGCGCGCTTGTCGGTGGCGACGCGGATGTCGGGAAGCGCGAGGAATTGCAGCACGCGATCCTCGGGGCGCCAGACGCCGCGCAGCTCATATTGGGTCCAGCTGCCCTGGACGGTGGCGATGATCTCGTCCTCGCCGAGCCGCTCCACCGCCCAGCCATGGGCCTCGAAATAGCTTTCGAGCGTGTCGATCGGCGCCGCGCCGTCGCGCGTGCCATCATCATCCAGGCTCATGCTTCGTCGCCCCCGCATGGTGAAGCTGTGCCGCGCACGGACCGGCGCGGCAAGCCATAGGCTGCGGAAACCTGTGGAGAACCCTTCAGAGTTCGGTCGCCGGCCGCGGCGGAACGGGGGCCGAGGCCGCGCCGGCCTCGAGCGCCGCGACGCGCGCCTTCAGCGCATCCGCCTCGTCGCGCGCGGCGGCGGCCATCGCCTTGACCGCCTCGAACTCGTCGCGGCTCACGAAATCGGCGCCGCCCAGGAAGCTGCGCATCCGCTCGCGCATCTGCGCCTCGGCCTCGCGACCGGCGCCCGCCAGCGTGCCGGCGACGCCGTTCATCAGCTTGGCGAAATCGTCGAAAAGGCGGTTCTCGGTCTGCATCGCGTCACTCCTGGTCTGTCAGAGCGCGATCTGGGTGCTGGCCATGGGCCTGGCAATGGCGTTCGCGTCCGGATTGAGGATATCGATCGCGTGATTAAGCCAGGCGGCGAAGCAGAGCCAGCCCAGATAGGGCAGCATCAGCAAGGCCGCGCGACGTCGGATGCGGGCGAAGGCGAGCAGCGTCGCGATCGTCAGCGCGATCATCAGCAGGATCACGAAGAAGGCGGCGGCGATCTGGTGCGCGGCGAAGAAGAGCGGCGACCAGGCGAGATTGAGCGCGAACTGCGCGCAGAACAGGCCGATCGCCACGCCGCGGCCGACCGCGCGGCGCGCGGCGACGATCATGGCGAGCGCGAGGCCGATCAGAATGTAGAGGCTGGTCCAGGCGACGGGGAAGACCCAGGCCGGCGGCATCAGCCGGGGCTTGGCGAGCGCGGCGAACCAGCCATTGGCATAGCCGCTATTGGCGACCACGCCCGAGGCGATGCCGAGGAAGAGCACGGCCGGCACCACGAACAGCGCCACCCGCAGGAAGGACATGCGCAGCTGGCCGATGGATGCGATCTCGCTCATGCCCACTCCTTGCTCAGGCGGCTCAGGCCTAAGGGCTTTGCGCGGTCCGTCAATCTTTCTCGGCACCGACCAGGAATTCGACATTGCCCTCGGGCCCGGTGATCGGGCTGGTGGTGAGGCCGGCCACGCGCCAGCCGCTCGCCTCCAGCCAGGCGCGCACTTCGGCGCACACCCGCGCATGGACCTCGGGATCGCGCACCACCCCGCCCTTGCCGACCTCGCTCCGCCCCGCCTCGAACTGCGGCTTGATCAGCGCCGCCAGACGCGCGCCGGGCCGCGCCAGCGCCAGCGCCGCCGGCAGCACCTTGGCGAGCGCGATGAAGCTGGCGTCGCACACGACCAGATCGACGGGCTCGGGCACCTGCTGGCGATCGAGATGGCGGGCATTGGTGCGTTCCAGCACGATCACGCGCGGATCGTCGCGCAGCGACCAGGCGAGCTGGCCATGGCCGACATCCACCGCATAGACGCGCGCGGCGCCGCGGCTGAGCAGCACATGGGTGAAGCCGCCGGTCGACGCGCCGACATCGATCGCCACCTGTCCGGCCACGTCCCAGCCGAAATGCGCGAGCGCGTGATCGAGCTTGAGGCCGCCGCGCGACACCCAGGGATGATCGCGGCCCTTCACCATGAGCGGCGTATCGGGCGCCAGCGGCTGGCCCGCCTTCTCGATCTTGCGATCGCCGGAATAGACGAGGCCGGCGAGGATCAGCGCCTGGGCGCGGCTGCGGCTTTCGGCAAGGCCGCGATCGGCCAGAAGCTGGTCCGCGCGCAGCTTGCCGCCGAAATCCCTCCGCTCATCGGATTGCGCCATGTGCAATCGCCCTTCAATTACCAGCATTTGTAATATTGTTTCGCCGCGCATATCTGGCATTGCGCCGGCGGGAAATGCGTATCCGTACCCGCCGGCTGCCTATCAGAGGGACACTGTATGCGTATTTTCGAGAATGTGGCGATGGCCGCCGCCTTCATCGGGTTCGAGGCGCTCGCCGTGGGGACCTTGTTCATCCACTAAGCCTTGCCCGGCGGCGATGGCCGCCACGACAATCAAGCCGCCGCAACCCCGTTGCCGGCGGCTTTGTTGTATCCGCCGCCCTTCACCCTCCGCCGGAGGGCGGGTTCCGGCCGCCGCGACCGGCCCCGCCCGCCCGAGCGCCTCCAAGGATCAGGCGCGCGCGCCCTCGGCGAGGCCGACCGAATTGCGGCGCAGCGCCGTCAACACCGTGGCGACGATCCCCTCCGCGTCGAGCCCGGCCTCGGCATATTGCCGCTCGGGCTTGTCATGCGCCTGGAACATATCGGGCAGGCGCAGCGTGCGGATCTTGAGACCGGCATCGAGCAGCCCCTCGTCGGAGGCGAGGGTCAGCACATGGGCGCCGAGCCCGCCGATCGCATTCTCCTCGATGGTGACGACCACATCGTGCGTCGTCATCAGCCGGCGGATGAGCGCCTCGTCGAGCGGCTTGGCGAAGCGCAGATCGGCGACGCTGGTCGACAGGCCCTGCGCGTCCAGCCGATCGGCGGCCTTCAGCGCCTCGGTCAGCCGCGTGCCGAGCGAGAGGATCGCCACCTTCTTGCCCTCGCGCACCAGCCGCCCCTTGCCGATGGCGAGCCGCTCGGGCACCGCCGGCAGCGCGACACCGGTGCCGTTGCCGCGCGGATAGCGCAGCGCGATCGGCCCGCTATCGTGCATCGCGGCGGTGTGGACCATGTGCACCAGCTCGGCCTCGTCGGCGGCGGCCATCACCACCATATTCGGCAGGCTGGCGAGATAGGTGACATCGAACGAGCCGGCATGGGTCGCGCCGTCGGCGCCGACCAGACCGGCGCGATCGATCGCGAAGCGCACGGGCAGATTCTGAATCGCGACATCGTGCACGACCTGATCATAGGCGCGCTGCAGGAAGGTGGAGTAGATGGCGGCGAACGGCCGCATCCCCTGCGCCGCGAGCCCGGCCGCGAAGGTGACCGCGTGCTGCTCGGCGATGCCCACGTCGAACACCCGGTCGGGAAAGGCCTTCTGGAAGGAGTCCAGGCCGGTGCCCGAGGGCATGGCGGCGGTGATCGCGCAGATGGTAGGATCGCGCCGCGCCTCGGCCACGAGCGCCTCGGCGAACACGCCGGTATAGCTGGGCGGCCCGGCGGGGCCCTTGTCCTGCTTGCCGGTCAGCACGTCGAACTTCTGGACGCCGTGATATTTGTCGGGCGCGTTCTCGGCCGGCGCATAGCCATGGCCCTTCTTGGTGACGACATGCACCAGGATGGGCCCCTGCGCCGCATCGCGCACATTCTCGAGCACCGGGATCAGGTGATCGAGATTATGGCCGTCGATCGGGCCGACATAATAGAAGCCGAGTTCCTCGAACAGCGTGCCGCCGATCGCCATGCCACGGGCATATTCATCGGTCTTGCGCGCGGCATCGGCGAGCGGGCGCGGCAGCCGCTGCGCGATCTTCTTGGCGACGTCGCGCAGGCTGAGAAAGGGCCGGCTCGACACGATTTGCGCCAGATAGGCGGAGAGACCGCCGACCGGCGGCGCGATCGACATATCGTTATCGTTGAGGATCACGACCAGCCGGTTGCCCGCCGCGGCGGCGTTGTTCATCGCCTCATAGGCCATGCCGGCCGACATCGCGCCGTCACCGATCACCGCTATGGCCTTGCCGGGGCGGCCCGACAGCTTGTTGGCGATGGCGAAGCCGAGCGCCGCCGAGATGGAGGTGGAGCTGTGCGCGGCGCCGAACGGATCATATTCGCTCTCGGCGCGCTGGGTGAAGCCGGACAGGCCGCCCCCCTGGCGCAGCGTGCGGATGCGATCGCGGCGACCGGTGAGGATCTTGTGCGGATAGGCCTGGTGGCCGACATCCCAGATCAGCGTGTCGCGCGGCGTATCGAACACATAATGGATGGCCGCCGTCAGCTCGACCACGCCGAGCCCGGACCCGAGATGGCCGCCCGTCACGCCCACGGCGGCGATCATCTCCGCGCGCAGCTCATCGGCGAGCTGGCGCAGCTGGCTGGGCTTTAGCCGGCGCAATTCCTCAGGCGTAGCAACCTGATCGAGCAGCGGCGTTTCGGGGCGTTGCGACACGAACCATTCTCCTCAAGCCGCCCTGTCTACGACAAGGCGCCCACACTGTCGAAGGGAGAAAGATCGCCCACGCCCGATGCGATCAATCTCCGCCGCCGGCGGTGCAGGCCGGACACAAGCCGCGCACCTCGATGACCGGCCGCTCCGCGCGAAAACCAGCCGCGGCCGCGGCGGCGCGCACCTGCCCCGCGATCGCGTCGTCGTCAAGGTGCAGGGTCACGCCGCAACGGGCACAGACGAGGAAGATGCAATCGTGACGGCAGCCCGGATGCGGATTGGCGACATAGGCGTTGGCGCTCTCGATGCGCTGCGCGACATTGCTCGCCACGAACAGATCGAGGATGCGGTAGATGCTGTTAGCGGCGACGCGCCGTTCCTGACGGCGCGACAGATCCTCCGCGATATCATAGGCCGAAGCCGGGCGGTCGAACCCTCCCAGGCTCTCGAACACCGCCGCGCGCAGCTGCGTCCATTGCTCGCCCCGGCTCTCCAGCGCGGCCCGGGCGGCCTCGGCCAGCGCGGCGCCTTCGGGCAGGCGATGGGCGTGCGGCGGGCCGGAAACCGGAGCGGCGGCGCGGATGCTGGCGGTCATTGAGGGAAATTAGGCCGCCGGGCGCGCTTCCACAAGGCCGCGCGGGCGGGCGTTGAGCCGGTGGGCGATGGCGAGCAGCGTCACGCCGGCCATGGTGCAGGCGAGTTCGGCGAGGCCGTGCGGCACCACCAGCCCCGCCGCCATCAGCACCAGCCCGGCGCCGCCGAGCAGCAGCGGGCGGCGATCGCGATGCGCGCGGAAGCCCCGGCCGAGCGCGATCGCGCCGAACAGCACCGCGAGCGCGAAGCCGACTTCATGATAGGCGGGATTGGCGAGCGCCGCGCCGAGCGAGGCGAGGCTGGCGGCGAGCAGCACCGTCGCCACGCAATGGACCAGGCACAGGCCCGACAGGCCGATCGCCAGCCGATCCAGCCGGCTGGCCCCCGCGACGCGGGCCGATGCGGCGGATCTTTCTGCGGAAACTCCCATGGCCGGCATATAGCGGCACGGCGCGATGATACAATATCTCCTCAGCGCATTTTCTTGAACGCGCGCGGCCCGCGGCGCATAGCCGCGCCATGGCTTCCGCGCTTCCCCGCTCCGCCTCGCGCCTGCCGCTGCGCCCGGCCGCGCCCCGCCCCGCCCCGCGGGCGCTGGCGCGCTGGCTGTTCCTCGTCGCCGGCCTCGTCTTCGCCATGGTGGTGGTGGGCGGAATCACGCGGCTCACCGAATCGGGCCTGTCGATCGTCGAATGGAAGCCCGTGTCGGGCACGCTCCCGCCGCTGACGCACCAGGCCTGGGAGGCCGCCTTCGACGCCTACAAGGCGACGCCGCAATATCAGCAGATCAATCGCGGCATGAGCCTGGCGGCGTTCCAGCAGATCTTCTTCTGGGAATATGTGCATCGCCTGCTCGGCCGGCTGATCGGGCTGGTGATGGCGGCGGTGCTGCTGACGGCCTGGTGGCGGCGCGCGATTCCGCGCGGCTTCGGCTGGCGCATGGTGGCGATCCTCGCGCTGGGCGGGCTGCAGGGCGCGATCGGCTGGTGGATGGTGAAGTCCGGCCTGCAGGCGCGCACCGAGGTGAGCCATGTCCGCCTCGCGGTGCATCTCGTCAACGCGCTCTTCATCTATGCGGTGCTGATCTGGGTGGCGCTGGACCTGCGCGAACTGGCGCGCGACCGGGCCGCCGGGCGGGCGCGGCTGAGCGGGCTGGGCCTGGTGGCGCTGCTGCTGCTCTTCCTCCAGATCACGCTGGGCGCCTTCACCGCCGGGCTGCGCGCCGGCTATGCCTTCGCCTCCTGGCCGCTGATGGGCGACCGGCTCTTCCCGCAGGGCGGCTGGGATCGCGCGCGCTCCACCGCCGCCAATCTCGTCAACAATCCGATCGCGGTGCAGTTCGTGCATCGCTGGTGGGCATTCGTGGTGGCGGTGGCGATGATGATGATCGCCGCCGCCGCGCGCCGCGCCGGCCATCCGCGCATCGCCACCGCGCTGATCGCGCTGGTGACGGTGCAGATCCTGCTGGGCATTTCCACGCTGATGAGCGGCGTCGCGCTGCCGATCGCGGTCGGCCATCAGGCGGTGGCGACGCTGCTGCTCGGCGCGCTGGTCTGGGGGGTGCACAGCACCGGCCGAAATCGGCGGCTTTCCGCCGTCTAGCGCCGTGGTATCATAGTACCTTCTTCGAGAAGCCCCGTTTTGCTTGACTTGCCGGCCCATCTTCGTCATTGAGCCGGCCGTGGCGCCGCTCCCGCAAGGGGCGGCGCGCTGCGTTTCTCGCGAATCGGAGATTTGGGGCCATGAAGGCGCTCATGAAGACCACCAAGTCGGCGACGCCGGCCACGGTGGAAAAGAAGTGGCACGTGATCGATGCCGAGGGCCTGGTTGTCGGCCGGCTCGCCTCGATCGTCGCCAACATCCTGCGCGGCAAGCATAAGCCGAGCTTCACCCCGCATATCGATTGTGGCGACAACGTCATCATCGTCAATGCGTCCAAGGTGCGCTTCACCGGCCGCAAGCTCGCCAACAAGATCTACTACAAGCACACCGGCTATGCCGGCGGCATCAAGGAAATCACCGCGCAGAAGGTGCTCGAGGGTCGCTTCCCCGAGCGCGTGCTGGAAAAGGCGGTGGAGCGCATGATCCCGCGCGGGCCGCTGGGCCGCCAGCAGATGCGCAACCTGCGCATCTTCGCCGGCGCCGAGCATGACCATGCCGCGCAGAACCCGCATGTCCTCGACGTCGCGGCCATGAACCGCAAGAACAAGGTGGGCGCCTGATGTCCGACAATCGCCAGTCCCTTTCCGATCTCGCGGCGCTCACCGGCCAGGCGCCGGCGGACGCGGGCGCACCCGCTGCCGCCGCCTCGGCGTCGTTCGGCGATGTCCCCAGCGCCGCGCCGCTGCGCGAGCGTCAGGTCGACGCGCTCGGCCGCGCCTATGCGACCGGCCGCCGCAAGGATGCCGTCGCCCGCGTGTGGCTGAAGCCGGGCAGCGGCAAGATCACGGTCAATGGCCGCGATCAGGAAGTCTATTTCGCGCGCCCCACGCTGCGCCTGGTGATCAACCAGCCGTTCGGCGTGGCCGGCCGCGAGGGCCAGTATGACGTGATCTGCACCGTCACCGGCGGCGGCCTTTCGGGCCAGGCCGGCGCGGTGAAGCACGGCATCGCCCAGGCGCTGACCCGCTTCGAGCCGATCCTGCGCACGCCCGTGAAGCAGGCCGGCTTCCTCACCCGCGACGCGCGCGCGGTCGAGCGTAAGAAGTACGGCAAGGCCAAGGCCCGCCGCAGCTTCCAGTTCTCGAAGCGCTAAGCGATCCGGCGCGGCGCCCCGCCGCGCCGCCGATGCGTGCCAACGCCCGCGTGGAGCGATCCGCGCGGGCGTTTTGGCGTAAGCGGCGGCGGCATCAGGGTTTCGACCAAAGGCCATCTCGCCAGAGCGAGGCCGGCGGACGATCAGGAGAGGCTTAGGGCCTGCGCGGGCAGGGCCCGGGGGGAGCGTTCCCGCCGCCGCGGCGTTTTCCCCCGTGGAGAGTGGAGGCGCCCATGCCGTTCGACAGCAGAAGCTGGAACCCCGAGCCCAGGCCCCCGGAAAAGCCGGCGCGCGGCGGCGAGACGGTGCTGCTCTACAGCGCCTTCGTGCTGGCGGTGTTGCTCATGCTGATGCCGATCTCGGCGGGCGCGCTGATCGATCTCTGGCGCTATCTCGCGCGGTGACGGCTTGCCTGGCGCGGCGGCCGCGCCGCACAAGGCGCGGATGATTCGCCTCGCCCTGCTGCTCGCCGCCCTGTCCGCCCCGCTTGCCGCCGCCCGCCCCGCCGCCGAGCCCGAAGTCCGGCTGGAGACCAGCGCGGGGCCGATCACCCTCGCCATCGATGTGCGCCATGCCCCGATCACCGGGCGCAACTTCCTGCGCTATGTCGACGAGCACCGGTTCGACGGCACCAGCTTCTACCGCGCCGCGCGCGGCAAGCGCGATCCCAAGACCGGGCTGGTGCAGGGCGGGATCAACCATTTCATGCCCAAATCGCTGCCCCCGATCGCGCATGAGCCGACCGGCAAGACCGGGCTGCGCCATATCGACGGCACGCTGTCCATGGCGCGCAACGCGCCGGGCACCGCCATGGGCGATTTCTTCATCGTCGTCGGGCCGGGCGCCTATCTGGACGAGGCGCCCAATTATCCGGGCTATGCCGCCTTCGGCCATGTCGTGCGCGGCATGGACGTGGTGCGCGCGATGCTGGCCGCCAAAACCTATCCCGGCGGCTGGGACCAGCAGACGATCGGCCAGTCGCTGGTCCGCCCGGTGAAGATCCTGCGCGCGGTGCGCGTGCGCTAGCGCGGCTCAGGCCGCCGCGCGCTCGCGCGTCGCCGAGAAGCGGATTTCGGGCGCGCGCTCGGCGACATAGTTCACCTCCCACTGGTCGCGCGCGAGGAAGACGGGGGCGCCATCGCGATCCTCCGCCATCGCGCTGCCGCGTCCGGCCATGAACGCCTTGAGATCCGCCGGATCCTCCGCCGAGATCCAGCGCGCCGTATCGAACGGCGCGGGCTCGAACTCGGCCGGGACGCCATATTCCGCCGAGAGCCGCGAGATCAGCACCTCGAGCTGGAGCTGACCGACCACGCCGACGATCCATTGCGAGCCGATCAGCGGCTTGAACAGCTGGGTCACGCCCTCCTCGGCCATGTCGGTGAGCGCGGTGCGGAGCTGCTTGGTCTTGGTGGGATCGAGCAGGCGGACGCGGCGCAGGATTTCGGGCGCGAAATTGGGGATGCCGGTGAAGGTGAGCGTCTCGCCCTCGGTGAGCGTATCGCCGACGCGCAGCACGCCATGATTGGGGATGCCGATGATATCGCCCGGCAGCGCCGTTTCGGCGAGTTCGCGATCCTGCGCGAAGAAGAAGATGGGCGAGTTGATCGCGATCGTCTTGCCCGTCTGGACCTGGCGCAGCTTCATGCCACGCTTGAACCGGCCCGAGCAGACGCGGAGAAAGGCGATGCGATCGCGGTGCGCGGGGTTCATATTGGCCTGCACCTTGAAGATGAAGCCGGATACCTTGGGATCCTCCGGCAGCACCGGGCGCGGCGCGGCCGGCTGGCTGCGCGGCGGCGGCGCATAGGCGGCGATCGCATCGATCAGCGCCTCGACGCCATATTCGCGCAGCGCCGAGCCGAAGAAGACAGGCGTCTGATCGCCGGCGCGATAGGCCTGCTCGTCAAACCCGCCATAGCCGCCCAGCGCCAGCTCGGCCTCGTCGCGCAGCAGTTGCGCGCCCTCGACCAGCCCGTCCAGCCGGGCATCGCCGAGCCCGTCCACCTGCTCCGGCGGCTGTTCGGGGCGGAACAGCGCCGAGCGGCCGAAATCGAACAGGCCTTCATAGGTGCCGCCCATGCCGACCGGCCAGTTCATCGGCGTCACGTCGAGCGCCAGCTTGTCGGCGATCTCGTCGAGCAGCGCGAAGGGCGACAGGCCCTCGCGATCCACCTTGTTGATGAAGGTGATGATCGGCACCGAGCGGAGCCGGCAGACCTCGAACAGCTTGCGCGTCTGCGCCTCGATGCCGCGCGCGGCATCGATCACCATCACCGCCGAATCGACCGCGGTGAGCGTGCGGTAGGTGTCTTCCGAGAAATCCTCGTGGCCGGGCGTATCGAGCAGGTTGAAGGTCAGCCCGTCGCGCACGAAGGTCATCACCGAGGAGGTGACCGAGATGCCGCGCTGCTGCTCGATCTTCATCCAGTCCGAGCGCGCGCGCCGATTGGCGCCGCGCGCGCGCACCTCGCCGGCCAGATGGATGGCGCCGCCGGCAAGCAGCAGCTTCTCGGTCAGCGTGGTCTTGCCGGCGTCGGGATGCGAGATGATGGCGAAGGTGCGGCGATCGGAACTCATGCGCCGCGCTGTAGCGGATCGGGCGGACGGATAAAGCCCCGCGCCGCGCGAAAACGCCCCCTCCCGATCAGAAGGGCAGCTTAAAGCCCGGCGGCAACGGCAGGCCGGCGGTGAGCTTGCCCATCTCCTGGCTGGAGGCGGCATCGGCCTTGGTCCGCGCATCGTTGAAGGCGGCGGCCACCAGATCCTCGAGCATCGCCTTCTCCGAGGGCTGCAACAGGCTGTCGTCGATCGAGACGCCGAGGATGCGGCCCTTGGCGGTGGCGCGCACGGTGACGAGCCCGCCGCCGGCGGCGCCTTCCACCTCGATCTGATCGAGCGACGCCTGGGCGGTGCTCAGCTGCTCCTGCACATTCTGCGCGGCCTTCATCAGCTCTTCGATGTTCATAACCCACTCCTTTGATCGGCGACGATGCGGGCGTCGGGAAAGGCTTGCAGCACCGCCGCGACGACGGGGCTTTCGCGTTCGGCGCGGGCGGCCTCGTCGGCGCGTTCGCGTTCGCGCTCGCGCAGCGTCGGCTCGCCGGCCGCCTCGGCGATGGTGACCTGCCAGCCAATGTCGCACACCGTCTTGAGCGCGGCGGCGAGATTGCCGTCGAGCGGACGCCGCGGGTGCAGCACCAGCTCGGGCGGCGCATAGCGCACGAGGCTGGCATAATCATGCAGCTGCTGCGCGAGATGCGCGTGGCTGCGGTCGAGCGCCTCGATCAGCGCCGCGAAGCTTTCGGGCGCGCGCGGCGGCGGCGGCGCGACGGGCGCGGCGGAGGCGGCGACCGGCAGCGACGCGGCCGCGCCGCCGATCTCGCCGGCGGTGAGGCGCCGGATCAGCTCGGCGGGATCGGGCAGCTCGCCGGCATGGACGACGCGCAGCAGCGCCATTTCCGCCGCTTCCAGGGGGATGGCGCTGCTCTCCACCTCGGCCAGGCCCTTGAGCAGCAGCTGCCAGAGGCGGTGCAGCAGCGCATGGCTGAGCCGCTCCGCCCATTGCTCCACCGCCGCGCGTTCCTCCTCGGCAAAGGCCGGATCGGGTGCGCCGCCGGCCTTGAGGCGGGTGACGCCGTGCACCGTTTCGAGCAGCCCGCGGATCAAGCCGGCGGGATCGACGCCGAGCGCATGCTGATCGGCCAGCGCGGCCAGCACCGCCGGCGCGTCGCCCGCGAGCAGATGCGCGAACAGCCGCCGCACCGCGCCGCGATCGGACAGGCCCAGCATCGCCCGCACCTGCGCGGCGGTGACGCCGCTTTCCTCGATCCCGGCATGGGCGATCGCCTGATCGAGGATGGAGAGGCCATCGCGCGCCGATCCCTCGGCCGCGCGCGCGATCAGCGCCAGCGCCTCGGGCTCGGCCGCCACCGCCTCGGCGGCGCAGACGGCGGCGAAGTGGCGCGCCAGCAGATCGGCCGGGATGCGCCGCAGATCGAAGCGCTGGCAGCGCGACAGCACCGTCACCGGCACCTTGTTCACCTCGGTGGTGGCGAACAGGAACTTCACGTGCGCGGGCGGCTCTTCCAGGGTTTTCAGCAACGCATTGAAGGCGTTGCGGGAGAGCATATGGACTTCGTCGATGATGTAGATCTTGTAGCGCGCGGACACGGCGGCATAGCGCACCGCCTCGATGATCTCGCGTACATCGTCGACCCCGGTATGGCTGGCGGCGTCCATCTCGACCACGTCGATATGGCGGCCCTCGGCGATGGCGCGGCACGGCTCGCACTGGCCGCAGGGATCGATCGTCGGCCCGCCCTGCCCGTCCGGGCCGATGCAGTTGAGCGCCTTGGCGATGAGGCGGGCAGTCGAGGTCTTGCCGACGCCACGCACGCCGGTGAGCAGAAAGGCATGGGCCAGCCGCCCGCGCCGAATCGCATTGCCCAGCGTCTGCACCATCGCATCCTGGCCGATCAGCTCGGCAAAGCGCTGCGGCCGGTATTTGCGCGCGAGCACGCGATAGGGTGTGGCGGAGTCGGTCATCATGGGGAGGGTAGCCGCAAAGTGCGGCGGGTGGGAGCCGGGACGACCCGATGCGAAATCGTTACGGCTGCTTCCTTCCGGACCTGACCGAGTTGGCGACGGCAGCGTCCGCCCGACTCCCGGCCGGGCATATGGTCGATCCCGGCGGCGGACGCAAGCTTAGCCAAGCGCATCGGGCGCGGCCATGCGGCGGTGGAGGATGCGCACCAGCTCGGGCCCGTCCGCCGCGTCCTGCCGCACATAGAGGATCTGCGCGCCGAGCGGCACCGCGCGCAGCGCCGCGCCGTCGGCGAGCCGCAGCGGCGTGCCTGCCTGCTCGCCTGCGTCCAGCGCCGCCAGCCGGGCGAGCAGCGCCGCGCCGAAGCGGGCGAGCGGGGCCGCGCCCTGGCGCGCCGCGATCAGCCCGGCGAGCGCGCGGAGATCGGCCTCGGCGCTTCGGCTAAGCCGCATCGCCGCCCCGCGCCGCCGCCGCGAGGATCGCCTCGGCGCTGGCGCTGGCGGGCCCGCTCGCCAGCCCTTCGGCGAGCGCGGCATGCAGCGCCTCCACGTGCCGGGCGTGGTGATCCATGATCAGCGCCTGGAGAAAGGCCTCGCCATCGGCATAGCCCTGCTCGGCCGCCTGTGCCTCGACATAGGCCTGCATGGCCTCGCTCATGCGGACGGTGATCGCTCCCATGGCGCGGCCATGGCGCGGCGCGGCCGGCCGGTCAACGCCCGGTCATGTCGTGCGCGGCGCCGGGCAGCCGCACGGTCAGGCTCTCCCAGCTGGGATCGAGCCAGATCTGGCAGGCCAGACGCGAGGTGCGGCCGACATGGGCGGCGAGATCGAGCAGATCCTCCTCGGCCTCCGAGGCGGGCGGAAGCTTGGCGAAATCCTCCGGCGCGACCAGCACATGGCAGGTGGAGCAGGCCATCTGCCCCTCGCACGTTCCCTCCAGCGGCTGACCATCGGCCTGCGCCACATCGAGCAGCCGCGCGCCGGGCGCGGCCTCGCGCTCGCCCGCCGGGCGGCCGCCGGCATCCAGAAATCGCACGCGGATCACGGCCTCTCCCCCAGATAATCGGCGACGCGCGCCTGCAGCGCCGGCACCGCATCGGCCCGGCGCAGAAAATCGGACACGGCCAGCATCGCCCAGCGTTGGCCTTCCTCGCCGAAGCGGATCGCGGCGATCTCTCCGGCTTCGATCGCGCCGGCGAAGAACCAGCCGAACGCGCCGGGATGGTCCATGCTCGGATAGCGCCGCCGCCAGATCAGCCGATCCGGCGCGAGGCGGAGGCCGAATTCCTCCTCCAATTCGCGCAGCACCGTCTGCTCGGGCGTCTCGGCGCCTTCACGGCCGCCGCCGGGCAGATCCCAGCGGCCGGCATGGCGCAGCCCGGGCCGGTCGTCGCGCTGATAGGCGAGCAGCGTGTCGCCGTGCAGCAGCGCCAGCTTGGCGCCGTGAAACTCTTCGGTCATGCCGCCGCCAGCCCCTGGCGCGCCGCGCCCGCCATCAGCAGCGCCAGCGCCTCGTCCAAGGCCGCCGCCTCGGTATAGCGGCCAAAGCCCAGGCGGAGGCTGGCGCGCGCCTCGGCATCGGACAGGCCGAGCGCGCGGAGCACATGGCTCGGCCGGCCCGAACCGCTGGCGCAGGCCGAGCCGGCGGAAAAGGCGACGTCGCGCGTCTCCGCCATCAGCCGCGCCACGTCGAGCCCGGGGAGGCGGAGGTTGAGATTGCCGTGCCAGCGCGGATCGGCGGCGCCGTTCAGCAGCCAGCCCGGCCCCAGCGTATCGCGGGCGCGGGTCCAGAGCCGCGCGACATGGGCGGCATCCTCCGCCATGCGCGCGCCCGCCAGCCGCGCCGCCGCGCCGAAGCCCGCGCACAGCATCGGCGCCAGCGTGCCCGAACGCCCGCCCGCCTCCTGGCCGCCGCCGTGCAGCAGCGGCGCAAGCGCGATTCCCTCACGCAGCCACAGCGCGCCGATGCCCTTGGGTCCGTGGATCTTGTGCGCGGAGAGCGCGATGAGATCGCACGCCGCGACCGGCACCGGAATGCGGCCATAGCCCTGCACCGCATCGCACAGCATCACCGCGCCGGCGGCGCGGGCGAGCGCGCCGAGCGCCTCGATCGGCTGGATCACGCCGATCTCGTTGTTGACGAGCATCGCCGCGACCAGCGCTGTTTGGCCGTCAATGGCGCGGGCGGCGGCGTCGAGATCGACCAGCCCCGCGCGATCCACGGGGAGCACCACCAGCTCATGGCCGTGCCCCGCCAGCCAGCGCATCGTATCGAGCGTCGCGGCATGTTCGGTGGCGAGCGTGACGAGTCGCGGCCGCTCCGGCCGGGCGCGGGCCACGCCCTTGATCGCCCAGTTGAGCGACTCGGTCGCGCCGCTGGTGAAGGCGAGCCGGCCGCCTGGGCCGAGCAGCGCCGCCACCCGGTCGCGCGCCTGCTCCACCACCGCGCGGGCGCGGCGCGCGGCGGCATGGGGGCCGTGCGGATTGGCCCCGTCATCCCCCAGAAAGGGCCGCATCGCCGCCGCCGCCTCCGGCGCGAGCGGCGTGCTCGCCTGGTAATCGAGATAGATCATGCCGCCCGCGCGCGCGCCTCCTCGGCGATGCGACGCCAGCTTTCGGCGAAGCGCCACACCTCCTCGCGCCGCGTGGTGCGGCCGAAGCTGATCCGGATCACCTCGCCCGCCGCCATATTGTCGAAGCCCATCGCCGCCAGCACGGGGCTGGTGCGCAGCGTGCCGGACGAGCAGGCGCTGCCCGCCGACACGGCGAAGCCGGCGAGATCGAAGTGGATGAGCTGGGCGGCGGCGGCGACGCCGGGCATGCGGTAGGCGGCGATGGTGGGGATGCGCGGGCCGGCGCGGGCGACGATCTCGCCGCCGGCGGCCTCGATCGCGCCGTCGCACTGGGCGCGCAGCTCCGCCGCGCGCTCCATCCAGGCATCGCCCTCGTCGAGCGCGGCGGCCATGGCGGCGATGCCGGGGCCGTTCTCGGTGCCCGAGCGATAGCCCTGCTCCTGGCCGCCGGTGGGCGCGAGCGTGGCGAGATCGCGCACCAGGAGCGCGCCCACGCCCGGCGGGCCGCCGAACTTGTGCGCGGAAAAGGCGATGAAATCGGCACCCGCCGGCAGAGCCAGCTTGCCGACCGACTGGGTCGCGTCGCACAGCCACAGGCCGCCCGCCGCGCGCACCGCCTCCTCGATGATGTCGAGCGGCTGGAGGACGCCCGTCTCGCTGTTGACATGCTGGATGGCCACCAGCGGCCGCTCGCCGCCGCGCTCGAGCGCGAGCGCGAGACCGAGCGCGCCCACCCGGCCATCGCGCTCCACCGGCACGATCACCGGCGCGCGGGCGGCGCGGCGCACCGCATCATGCTCCACCGCCGAGATCAAATGCTGTCCGGCGAAGGCGCGGTCGAACACCGTCGCCAGCCCCTCGCTCGCGCCGCTGGTGAAGAGGATGGCCCCGCGCCAGCCGAGCCGATCGGCCAGGCGGGCGCGCGCCTGTTCCAGCGCGGCGCGCGCGGCGCGGCCTTCGGCATGGGGCGAGGAGGGATTGGCCCAGCGCTCCGCCGTCGCCAGCAGCGCCTCCCGCGCCACCGGTCGCAGCGGGGTGGTGGCGGCGTGATCCAGATAGATGCGAAGGCCCATGACGCGACGCGGCGCTCCCGGTTCAATTCCTTAGCCACGCGAAGATTGCGCGGCCTGCGCGCTTTTCTATATAGGACGCCGCTTCTCCGGCGATAGTCGCCGTCTTTGCGTCAGGACCGATGCCCGAAGTCATTTTCCCCGGCCCCGAGGGCCGTCTCGAAGGCCGCTTCAGCCCGGCGCCCCGTCCGCGCGCGCCGGTGGCGCTGATCCTGCACCCGCACCCCCAGGCGGGCGGGACGATGAACAACCGCATCGTCCAGGCCCTCTACCAGACCTTCGTGCGGCGCGGCTTCGCCACGCTGCGCTTCAACTTCCGGGGCGTCGGCAAGTCGCAGGGCGTGTTCGACAACGGCATCGGCGAATTGTCCGACGCCGCCTCGGCGCTGGACTGGGTGCAATCGATCCACCCCGAAGCCTCGCAGACCTGGATCGCCGGCTTCTCCTTCGGCGCCTGGATCGGCATGCAGCTGCTGATGCGGCGGCCCGAGGTGCGCGGCTTCATCTCGATCGCGCCGCCCGCGAACCTCTATGATTTCTCCTTCCTCGCCCCCTGCCCCTCCTCGGGCATCATCATCCAGGGCGATGCGGACGAGGTGGCGACGCCGGCGGCGACGCAGAAGCTGGTCGACAAGCTGCGCACGCAGAAGCACATCACCATCCATCACGACACCATCCCCAAGGCCAACCACTTCTTCGCCGACGAGATGGACGAGCTGATGCGCTCGGTGGACGGCTATCTGGACATGCGCTTGAAGGGCTGAGCCCCTTCCCCGCGCCTTGAAAAACCGCTGAAGGCCCGGCCCGCCCGCCGGGCCTTTTTGCTGTCCGGCATGCGATTTGTCGTCGCGCAGGCGCCATTCGCCGCGCCTGACGCCGCCTCCGCGCGGCCGGCGCGCACCAATCGCGCCGACACTCGTTAACGCCATCCGTGATTCGCAGCCAAAAAGCCCGGAAACGCGGGGTTTCCTGAAGGTCTTTACAGGGGGGTCCGCTGTTTCTATATGCGCCCCCTCGCTGCCCCATGGGACTTCCAACCGCAAGGCAGCTTTCGTCCGAAACTACCCGTTGGAGGTCCCTTGAATTGCACAAGCATCATAGCGCGCTGGGGGTAGCTGCCGCCCTCCGTCCGGTTGCCCCGGTCACGCTCGTCCGTCCGCACGCCGCGGAGCGCGCCGCTCGCTTCTTCTCGGAGAAGTTTCCGGGCCGGTCGCTCTACGCCGTGAAGGCCAATCCGTCCCCGGCGCTCCTCGAGTCGCTGTGGGCGGGCGGGATCACGCACTATGACGTCGCCTCGATCGGCGAAGTCCGTCTGGTGCGCGCCACCCTGCCCGAAGCGACGCTGTGCTTCATGCACCCCGTCAAGGCGGAAGAGGCGATCGCCGAGGCCTATTTCGAGCATGGCGTCCGCACCTTCTCGCTCGATAGCGAGGAGGAGCTGGCCAAGATCGTGCGCGCCACCCAAGGCGCGACCGATCTCACGCTCTGCGTGCGGCTGCGCGTCTCGTCGGATCACTCCAAGCTCAGCCTGGCGTCCAAGTTCGGCGCCGATCTGAGCGAGGCTCCGGCGCTGCTCATGGCCACCCGCCAGGTCGCCGACGCGCTCGGCATCTGCTTCCATGTCGGCAGCCAGGCGATGAGCCCGGCCGCCTATGCGGAGGCGATCGCCCGGGTGCGCGCCGCGATCGTCGCGGCGGCGGTGACGGTGGACGTGATCGATGTCGGCGGAGGCTTTCCCTCCTGCTATCCCGGCATGGAGCCGCCGCCGCTCGAGGCCTATTTCCGGACCATCCACGAGGGCTTCGAGAGCCTGCCGGTCAGCTATTCGGCCGAGCTGTGGTGCGAGCCGGGCCGCGCGCTGTCGGCGGAATATGCGAGCCTGATCGTGCGCGTCGAGAAGCGCCGCGGCGACGAGCTGTTCATCAACGACGGCGCCTATGGCGCGCTGTTCGATGCGGCGCACATCGCCTGGCGCTTCCCGGTCCAGCTGCTCCGCGCGTCGGAGAGCCGGGCCAAGACGATGGCGTTCAGCTTCTACGGTCCGACCTGCGACGATATGGATCACATGGTCGGCCCGTTCGAGCTGCCCGCCGACGTGCAGCCGGGCGATTATATCGAGATCGGCATGCTCGGCGCCTATGGCTCGGCGATGCGCACCGGCTTCAACGGCTTCGGCACCGAAGCGACGGTGGCGGTGGATGACGAGCCGATGGTCAGCCTTTATGTCGGGACGAACGCCCGGCCGGCCGCCGGCCGCGTCGTCAAGCTGTAAGATCCCCTTGCCATGCCGGCGGTTGCCGGCATGCCTTCGCGGCTTGGGCCGCGCATGCCGCAGGCCGCCCGCCCCCGCACAGGGCGGGCCGGCCGGCTAGTGCTGGAGTGACACCATGACCAACGAAACCAAGATCAACGACGGGCGCAAGGCCGAGCTGCTGGCGACCCAGGTCGAGCATATCGATATCAAGAGCTTCGACGCGCGCCCGATCATCGACGCGATGAAGAAGATGAGCTTCACCTCGCGCGATACCGGCCGCGCGGCGGAGCTGTACAACATGATGCTGGCCGACCAGGATTGCGCGGTGGCGCTGGTGGTGGCCGGCTCCACCTCGGCCGGCGGCTGCATGGATCTCTATGCCGAGCTGGTGCGCAACAACATGGTCGACATGATCGTCGCCACCGGCGCCACCATCGTCGACATGGATTTCTTCGAGGGCCTCGGCCACAAACATTATCAGGCCAACGAAGTGCCTGACGACGATACGCTGCGCTCGCTCTACATCGACCGCATCTACGACACCTATATTGACGAGGTGGCGCTGCAGAACGTCGATCACACCATCTTCGAGATCGCCGAGAGCCTCGCGCCCAAGGCCTATAGCTCGCGCGCCTTCATCCGCGAGATGGGCAAATATCTCGTGCAGCACGGCAAGAAGGAGAACAGCCTCGTCAAGCTCGCCTATGAGCATGACGTGCCGATCTTCTGCCCGGCCTTCACCGACAGCTCGGCGGGCTTCGGCCTCGTGAAGCATCAGGTCGACAGCATGAAGGCGGGCAAGCCCTATCTGACGATCGACTCGATCGCCGATTTCCGCGAGCTGACCGACATCAAGATCAAGGCGGGCACCACCGGCCTGATGATGATCGGCGGCGGCGTGCCCAAGAACTTCATCCAGGATACGGTCGTCTGCGCCGAAATCCTCGGCCATGAGGTGGATGTGCACAAATATGCGGTGCAGATCACCGTGGCGGACGTGCGCGACGGCGCCTGCTCCTCCTCGACGCTGCAGGAAGCCGCGTCCTGGGGCAAGGTGTCCACCGCGATGGAGCAGATGGTGTTCGCCGAGGCGACCTCGGTGATGCCGCTGATCGCGTCCGACGCCTATCATCGCGGCCATTGGCGCAATCGCGAGAAGCGCGCCTTCGCGAAGCTCTTCAACGACTGAGCCTCCGCGCCTCCGGGCATGCGACAGGAGGGGGCCGGCGCCCGCGCGCCGGCCCCCGCTTGCTGTAAGGGGCCTGGGCCGGCGGGCGCGCGATCAGCCCGGTGTGGCCGCGGGGCTATCGAAGACGCCGACAAGCTCGACATGGGTGGACCAGCGGAACTGGCCGACCGGCTGCACCCAGGCGAGCCGCCGCCCGCCGGCGAGGAGCATCCGCGCATCGCGCGCGAAGGTGGCGGGATTGCAGGACACATAGACGACGCGCGGCCCCGGCGCTTCGGCCAGCCGCGCCACCTGCTCGCGCGCGCCGGCGCGCGGCGGATCCAGCACCACCGCATCGAAGCGGGCAAGCTCGGCCGGCGCATAGGGGCGGCGGAACAGATCGCGATGATCCGCCACGATCCGCCCCGCCCCGGCCGCCTTGAGCGCGAGCAGCGCATCGCGGGCGCCCTCCGCCGCCAGCACGCGGCCGGGCAGCGCCAGCGCGAAGGTGCCGAGCCCGGCGAAGAGATCGGCCACGGTGCGCGCCGCGCCCACGCCCTCGCGCACCGCCGCGACCAGCGCCGCCTCGCCGTCCGCCGTCGCCTGGAGAAAGCCGCCGGACGGGAAGCCGACCGCGGTGCCGCCGAGCGTCACGGTCACCGGTTGCGGCTCCCAGCGCGTCTCGGCGCCATGGCCCGCATCGACCGCGATCCGCGCGAGGCGGTGCGTCTCGGCGAAGCGCGTCAGCGCCTCCGCCTCGGCCAGCCCTTCGGCGGCGACGCCGGCGAGCCGCAGATCCACGCCCTGATCGGTGAGCGTCATCTGCACCTCGCCCACGCTGCGCGCCGGCAGCAGCGTGGCGAGCAGCGTGCGCAGCGGCGCGACCAGCGCCCAGAGCGGCGGCGCCAGGATCCAGCATTCGGCTAGGTCGACGATCTGCCGGCTCGCCTGCTCGTTGAAGCCGAGCCGCACGCCGCGCCCCTGCCGCTCGGCACGCAGCGCGGCGCGGCGTCGGGTGCGCGGCGGCGAGAGATAGGGCGCGCGGATCGCGGGCGTGTCGATCTGCTGGGCGTGCAGCGCGGCGATCACGCGGTCCACGAGGAAATCGGCATAGGCGCCGTCGTCGACATGCTGGAGCTGACAGCCGCCGCACTGCGGGAAATGGCGGCACGGCGGCACCGCGCGATGCGGGCCGGGACGCACCTCGCCCGCCGCGTCGATCGTGTCGCCCGGCGCGGCCAGCGGCACGGCGCTGCCCTGTTCGGTGAGGCCGTCCCCCTGGGCGGCGAGGCGGGTGATGCGCTGCATCCGCGCCGCCCCGTTCAGAGGCACGCGCGGGCGGCGGCGCGCAGCCCGGCGAGCAGATCGTCCGCGATCAACAGCGGGCCGGCCAGGCGCGCCGCCTCGGCATGGAGCCAGGCGCCCGCCTGGGCCGCCGCGAAGCCATCGCTGCGCTGCGCCAGCAGCGCGCCGATCGTGCCGGCCAGCACATCGCCCGTGCCGGCGCTCGCCAGCCAGGCCGGCGCGGGCGGGTTGATCGCGGCGCGGCCATCCGGATGGGCGACGACCGTGCACGCGCCCTTGAGCAGCAGCACCGCGCCCGTCGCGGCGGCGCCGTGGCGCGCCTTGTCCAGCGCGCTGCCGGTCGCATCCGGGAAGAGCCGGGCGAACTCGCCCATATGCGGGGTCAGCACGCTCGGGGCCGCGCGGCCGCGGAGCGTCGCCGGTCCCTGCCGCGCGATCAGGGTCAGCGCATCGGCATCCAGCACCAGCGGCCGGTCGCCCGCCAGCACCCGCGCCAGCCGCCGCGCGCCCTCGCTTTCGGTGCCGAGGCCCGGGCCGATCACGATCGCGCCGATGCGGCGATCCTCGAGCGCGGCATCGTCCCAGGCCCGGCGCACCAGCGCGTGCGGCGGCGCATCGCCGGAAAGGCCGAGCAGCTCGACATAGCCGGCGCCCGCGCGCTGACCGGCCAAGGCGGCGAGCAGCGCCGCCCCCGGCATTGCGCCGGCCGCCACCAGCAGCTTGCCGCGCTTGTATTTGTCGCTCTCCACGCCGGGCGCGGCGAGCCGTGGCGGCTCGATCTCGACCACCGACGAGGCGGCATCAAGCCCGATCTCGGCCAGCACCACCTCGCCACAGGCGGCGAGGCCCGGCATCAGGCGGTGCGCGCGCTTGAGCGCGCCCAGGGCGACGCAGAGATCGGCCGCCGGGGGCGTGCTCAGCACCGCGCCATCGTCGCTCGCGATGCCGCTCGGCAGGTCGATCGCGACGCGGTGCCGTGCCGCCGCCGCCAGCGCCCGCGCGGGCGCCGCCACCGCCTCGTCCAGCGGCCGCGTCAGCCCCGTGCCGAACAGCGCGTCGAAGAAGAGCGGCGCCGGCGCCGCTTCGGCGAGCGGCTCGACCGGACCCTCCCAGGCCGCGCGCGCGGCCTGCGCGGCCGGGCTCGTCGGCGGCGCCGAGGCGCAGACGCGCACCGCCACGCCGCGCTGGCGCAGCCGCTGCGCCACCACATAGCCGTCGCCGCCATTATTCCCCGGCCCGCACGCGACCAGCGCGGGCACCGGGCCGAACCTGTCCCAGGCGCGATCGGCGACGGCGCGGCCGGCGCGCGCCATCAGCGCCTCGACCGTCACGCCGCTGTCGAACAGCGCCTGCTCGGCGGCGCGCGTCTCGGCCGCGGTGAGGATCGGCCGGCTCATCGCGCGGGCAGCGTCGCGCCTTCCACCGTGGCGGGGAGGCGGTAGCGATCATCGTCGATGGCGACCTGGATGGTGCCCGGATCGATCACCGTCACCCGCGCCGTCTCGGCGCCATCGGCCGTCACCACGCCGCGCCCGTCGGTGGTGACGGTGAGCCGGCGAAATCCGCCATCGGGGTGGTGGATGAGCAGCGCCAGCCCGTCGCCGGAGACCATCCGCTCCACCGTGCACTGGGTCTGGAAGGTCACCGAGCCCGACAGCGCGCAGGGCAGCGAGGTGGCGCGCGCCGCCGCGTCGATCACGGGATCCTCGGCCTTTTTCTGGCAGGCGGCCAAGACGAGCGGAAGCAGGAGCAGGGCGAAGCGACGACGCATGGCCCTGCCATAGGCTAGGCGCGCCGCCGCGTCATGTCCGATTGCGTTGCCATCGCCGCCGCCGTGGCGGCAAGCACCGGCGCCAGCCGCGCCGCCCAGCGCGCCACCCCCGCCGCGTCGCCGATCAGATCCTGCCGCACCTCGACGCCGAGATAGGGCCGCCCCGCCGCTTCGGCATGGCGGTTCATCGTCGCGTTGAGCAGGCGCCCCGAATAGGGCTGGTTGTCGCCAGCAACGATCCCCGCCGCCGTGAGCAGCGGCAGCGCCACCGCCGGCGCGCGGCGATCCTGATTGTAAAGGATGCCGATTTCCCAGGGTCGCGCCTCGTGCGGGCGCGTGGCGAGGCGCGGCGTGAAGCTGTGCAGCGAGACGATCAGCGCGGTCGGCCGCGCCGCCACCGCCGCCGCCACGGCGGCATGATAGGGCTCGTAGAACCGCGCCAGCCGCGCGGCCCGGCCGGCCGCATCCAGCCGGTTGCCGGGCACGGCGATGCCATCGCTCTCCAGCGGGATCAGCCCGGGCGCGTCGGGCTCGCGATTATAGTCGCAGACGAGACGGGACACGCCGCCGAGCAGCGCCGAGGCGGGCAGCGTGGCGCAAAGCGCCTCGGCCAGCGGCGCCACGCCGATGTCCACGGCGACATGGCGGCCGAGCACCGCCGCGTCGACACCCAGCGCGATATCGGCGGGGACGTGCGCCGAGGCGTGATCGGCCACGATCAGGATCGCCTCGCCGCCCGCAATCGCCCGCCACGCCGGCGTGGCCGCGTCGCTCACGTGAAATCGGGCGTGCGATTGTGGCGGAAGGCCTCGAATCCTTCGGCGAAATCGCGCCCGCCAAAGGCATCGTCGAAGCGCTGATCGACCCCGAAGCGGCCCGCCATCGTCGCCTTGAGCGCCAGCAGGCTGTACGGCGCCTTGTCGGCTATGGCCTTGACCATGGCGGCGCCGGTCGGCGTTTCGCGGTCGATCAGCTCGACCAGGCCGATGCGCAGCGCCTCGTCCGCCGGGATCCGCTCGGCGCTATACACCAGCCGCGCCGCCTGGCCGGGGCCGACGAGCTTGATCAGCGCCGAGAGATCCTCCTGCGGATAGGAGATGCCGAAGCGCGCCGGCGTGATCGCGAAATCGGCCTCAGGCCCGGCGACGCGCAGATCGCACGCCATGGCGAGCGACACGCCGGCGCCGTAGCAGCCGCCCTCGATCACCGCGAGCGTGGGCTTGCCGATCGCGCGGATGCGCTTGAACGCGCTCAGCATGGCGCAGCGGAAGACATGGCGCTGACGGGGATTGTCGCGCAGCGTGGCAAGCTCGGCGAGATCGGCGCCCGCGCAGAAGCTGTGCGGATCGGCCGATTCGATCACGATCAGCCTTGTCTCCTTGCGGGCGCCGGCCTCGTTCACGAGCTTTTCAAGCGCCGTCCAGCCGGCGATCGGAATGGCGTTGCGCGCGGCGCCGCGATCGATCACGACCCGCGCCACAGCACCTTGGGTCTCTAGCCTGAACATGCCGGCATCTTGCCAGAGTCGGGCGGCCATGTCACCCATTTGGATCGAAAGGGAGCGGATTTCGATGGCCACCCGACGCCAAGCCCTCGGCCTCGCCGCCGGGCTTCTTCTGTGGGGCGGCCGCTCCGCGCGGGCCCAGCCCGTCTGCCCCGATGCCGCCGGGCTCGATCGGCTGGGCGATCCGCTGGCCGGCGCGCTGCCCGAGGCGATGGTGCGCGGCGGCGACGGCGATGCGGCGCTGCTCGCGCGGTGCGACGATCTCTCGCCCGACGGCGACGCGCTGGTGGCGCTGGCGCTCGCGCATCTGCGCGCCAGCCTGCCCGCCGATTGCGCGACGCCGGAAGAGGCGGGGTTGCGCGCGCTGGTCGAGCGGGCCGGGCGCACCGGCGATCTGCGCTATGGCCGCAATGATCCGCTCGCCGCGATCCACCGCCCCTATCGCGTCACCGCCTATTGCGGTCCGCAGACCGAGACGGTGACCGCGCTCGCCGCCTGGCAGCCGCTCGATACGCCGGACCTGCTCGCGGCGTGGCTCGCCAAGCTCGACGCGCTCGCCGACGCGACGCTCGGCGCCGCGCGCGGGCTGCGCGCGGATCGCGACGCCGGCTGCCTGCCGCCCATGCTCACCGGCCGCGCCGCGCTCGCCGCGCTGGACGGGCTGCTGCTGGCGCCGACGGCGGATCATCCGCTGCTGGTCCGCCTGCCCCAGGGCCCCGCCCGCGCGCGCGCCGAGGCGAGCCTCACCCGCCGCGTCCAGCCGGCCATGGCGCTGCTGCGCGACACGCTGGCCGCGCTGACCCGCGCCGGCCGCGCCGAGCCCGGCCTGTGGGCGCAGAAGGGCGGTGACGCGCTCCACGCCGCCAATATCGCGCGGGCCGGCGATACCAATCTCGCGCCCGAGGCGGCGCAATCCTACGCGCGGGAGGAGGTGGCGCGGATCAACGGCCTCTTGACCAAGCGGCTGGCGCTGCGCGGCTACAAGACGGGCACGCTGGCGGAGCGGATCGCCGCGCTGTTCGCCGCGCATCCCGGCCTGGTGGCGAGCGACGACGCGGCCGGCCGCGAAGGGCTGGTGGAGGCGGCGCGGACGCATCTCGATGCGGCCCACGCGCTGCTCGGCCGGCTGGTGCCGCCCGCGCTCGCCACCACCCCGCCGCTCGAGGTGGCGCCGCTGCCCGCGCTGGGGCCGGGGCAGCCGGGCGGCTCCTTCTACCTGCCCGCGCTGGCGGGCGCGCCGGCGCGGCTCTGGCTCGACGCGCGTTCAGTCTATGCGCTGCCGATCCCGGGCGTGGCGCCGATCGTGGACCGGCTGGGCCTGCCCGGCCGCCATCTGCTCGCCGCCGGCGCGGCGGGCGTGGCGCGGCCCCGGCTGGTGGCGGCCGCCGCCTGGCCGGCGCTCGAGCAGGGCTGGGCCGCCTATGGCGACCGGCTGGCCGCCGAGGCCGGGCTGTTCGCGCGCGATCCCTGGGGGGATGTCGCGCGGCTCGCGGACGAGCTGCTGCGCGCCGCGCGCCTCGTCGCCGATGTCGGCATCCACCAGCAGCGCTGGACCCGCGCCGAGGCCGAGCAGCGCATGATCGAGATGACCGGCGCCCCCCAGGCCGCCGCGCTGGATCGCATCACCGCCATGCCGGGCGAGGCGGCGGCGCCGGTGCTGGGCCTCGCCCGCCTGCTCGAGCTACGCGAGACGGCGCGCCACGCCGCCGGGCGCAAGTTCGACGCCAAGGCCTTTCACGAGCACGTCCTGCAGGGCGGGCCGCGGCCGATGGCGCAGGTTAGCGCCTGATCCGGCGGCGCCCGCGCGGCCTCAGCGGAGCCGGGTCGCCAGCTGCCACCAGCCGGGGTGATCGGCGGCGATCGTCGCGGCGGCGGCGTCGCGCGCGGCCGAGCTCTCGAACAGGGCGAAGCAGGTCGCGCCCGAGCCCGACATGCGCGCCAGCACCACCCCCGCGCAGGCGGCCAGCGCGGCCACCGCGGTGGCGATCACCGGCTCGAGCCGGATCGCCGGCGCTTCCAGATCATTGCGGCCCGCGCGCGCGATCGCGAGCAGGGCGTCGCCGGTCGCCAGCGGTCCGCGATCCACCCCGTCCCAGGCGCGGAACACGGGCCCGGTCAGCGTCGGCACGCGCGGATTGACGAGCAGGACCGGCGTGCCGCGCAGCGCCTCGTCCGCCACCGGCACCAGCGCATCCCCGCGCGCCTCGCCCCGGCAGGAGCGCGACTCCAGGCAGGCGGGCACATCGGCGCCCAGTCCCGCCGCCAGCGCGCGCAGATCCGCCGCGTCGGGCGCGAGCGTCCAGAGCCGAGCGAGCACGCGCAGCGCCGCCGCCGCATCGGCCGAGCCGCCGCCGATGCCGGCCGCGACCGGCAGCCGCTTGTCGAGCCGGATCGCGGCGCCGGCATCGATCCCCGCCGCCGCGCGCAGCGCCGCCGCCGCGCGCAGCACGAGATTGTCGGGCCCGGCGGACAGCCCCGCGCCGAACGGCCCCTCGATCGTCAGGCCGAGCGTATCGGCCGGTTCGGCGGAGAGCCCGTCGCCGGCTTCGCAGAAGGCGAACAGCGTCTCGAGATCATGATAGCCGTCCGGCCGCCGCCGGCGCACATGCAGCGCCAGGTTGAGCTTGGCATAGCCGACATCGTCGATCATGGCGCGGCGGGCAGCCCATTGTCGATCTTGGCGCGCAGCCGCGCGGCATCCTTGGGGCCGGCCGGCACCAGCGCGGCGCGCCAGGCATAGCGCGCCTCGAGCTGGCGGCCGACCTTCCAATAGGCGTCGCCGAGATGCTCGTTGATGTCGCTTTCGGCGGGCGAGGCGCGCACCGCCTGCTCCAAGAGCGGGATCGCGCGGGCATAATCGCCGCGCACATACCAGGACCAGCCGAGCGAATCGGTGATGGCGGGATCGTCGGGCGCCAGCGCCGCCGCCTTGGCGATCAGCGCCGAGGCGGCCGCCGGATCGCCGCCATGTTCCAGCTGCGAATAGCCGAGAAAGTTGAGGATCGCCGGCTGATCGGGCGCGATCGCGAGCGCGCGCTTCACGGTCGCCTCGGCCTGCGGCCAATCGCCGCTCTCGAGCTGGGCATTGCCCATCTGGAGCAGCAGCGGCCAGGCGAGATCGGCCGGCGCGCGCGCCCCGCCGGCCAGCGCCAGCGCCTTGTCATAGGCGGCGGCCGCCTCGCCATAGCGCTCGCGCCCGACGAGCAGATCGGCATAGCGCGACCAGTCCGCCGCCGAGGCGTCCGGCTCGCGCGTCGCGGCCAGCGCATCGGCGAGCGCGGCATCGGCGCGGCCGGCGCGGACCAGCAGCGTCACCCGCGCGTCGCGCGCCGCGCCCGCGAAGGGATCGTCCGGACCGATCGGGCCGAGCGCCGCCAGCCCGGCATCGATATCGCCGCCACCCGCCAGGAGGCTGGCGGTGAGCAGCCGCGCCTCGCTGTCCTGCGGCGCCAGCATCGTCGCCATCCGGGCGAAGCCGAGCGCGAGCGCGGCCGCCTGCTCGCGATTAATTTCCGCCGCGACCTCGGTGAACAGCCGCGCCAGCCCCGTCTGCGCGCTGGTGACGCCGCCGGGCAGCGCGCGATGCGCCGTCAGCAGCGCGCGGGCGCGGAGTTCGGGCGCGGACGTGCCGGTCAAGAGCGTCAGCGCGAGATCGCGCTTGTGGCGCGCCGCCAGCGTCGCGGCGGCGGCAATGCGCAGCCGCGCCGCGCGCGCCGTGTCGGGCAGCTCGAGCGCGTTGAGCGCGGCGATGCCTTCGGCCGGCTTGCCGCCCGCGAGCAGCAGCAGCGCGCGATGCTCGGCGGCGACGGCGGCGGCGAGCTTGGTCGGCTGCGGCGCGGCGAGCAGCGCAGCGGCGTTGCGATCGTGTCGGCCAAAGGCGATCCACGCCTCGGCGACGGGCGCGACGAAGCCGAACAGCTTCTCGCTGCGCACCCGCGCCGCCAACAGCCGGGCGCGGCCATAATCCTTGTCGGCGACGGCGGCGGCGAGCAGCAGCAGCGTGCCATCGGGCGGCAGCACCTGGCGCGCCTCGAGCGCTTCGGCGGCGCTGCGGGCGAGCGCCATGTCGCCCGCCGCCAGCGCCTGGCGGAAGGCGGTGAGCCCCAGCCTGGTATCGGCGGGATTGTCGGCGAGCGCGGCCGCCACCGCGCGCGCGGCAATATCGAGATCGCCATTATCCCCGGCGGCGCGCGCCAGCACATAGTCGGCCAGCGGCGATCGCGCGGGCGCGGGCGGCGGCAGGCTGGCGCGGCCACAGGCCGGCGCGGCGGCGACGGACAGCAGGATCGGGAGGAGCAGGCGAGGTGTCATATCAGTCAGCGGCATCCGGCACCATCAGCCCCCAGCCCTCCTTGTTCGATCGGCGCCCGTTGCGCAAGGGCCGGCGGGCGGCCGCCGCCGCCGCTCACATATTGGGATAATTGGGGCCACCCCCGCCCTCCGGCACCACCCAGTTGATATTCTGGGTGGGATCCTTGATGTCGCAGGTCTTGCAGTGGACGCAGTTCTGCGCGTTGATCTGGAGGCGCGGCGCGCCCTCCTCGCGCCCGATAATCTCGTAGACGCCGGCCGGGCAGTAGCGCTGCTCGGGGCTGTCATAGAGGGCGAGATTCACCTCGATCGGCACCGCCGTGTCGCGGAGCGTGAGGTGGATCGGCTGATCCTCCTCGTGATTGACGCCCGAGAGGAAGACCGAGGACAGCCGGTCGAAGCTGATGACGCCGTCCGGCTTGGGATAGGCGATCGGCGTGCAGGCCGCCGCCGGGCGCAGCATCTCGGCGTCGCGGCGCTTGTGGCGCAGCGTGACGGGCAGGCCGATCTTGAGCAGCCGCATCCACATGTCCGCGCCCGCCACCATGGTGCCCATGGTGCCGCCGAACTTGGCGACCGCCGGCTCGGCATTCTTCACGCCCTTCAGCTCGCGCGCGATCCAGCTCGCCTCGACCGCGGGCTGATAGCCGTCCAGCACATCCCGCCCGCGCCCCGCGGCGATCGCGGCAAAGGCCTGCTCGGCGGCCAGCATGCCCGATTTCATCGCGGTATGCGTGCCCTTGATCCTCGGCACATTGACGAAGCCGGCCGAGCAGCCGATCAGCGCGCCGCCCGGAAAGGCGAGCTGGGGCACCGATTGCCAGCCGCCCTCGTTGATCGCGCGCGCGCCATAGGAGACGCGCCGCCCGCCTTCCAGCAGCGGCCGGATCGCGGGGTGCTGCTTCCAGCGCTGGAATTCCTCGAAGGGCGAGAGGAAGGGATTGCTGTAATCCAGCGCCACCACGAAGCCGATCGCGACCTGGTTGTTGGCCTGGTGATAGACGAAGCCGCCGCCCCAGGCGTCGGTGAGCGGCCAGCCCTGGGTGTGGATCACCCGGCCCGGCACATGCTTGGCCGGATCCACGTCCCACAATTCCTTGAGACCGATGCCATAGACCTGCGGATCGCAGGCACGCTCCAGCTCGAACAGCCGCTTCAGCTCCTTGGTCAGATGGCCGCGCGCGCCCTCCGCGAACAGGGTATATTTGGCGTGCAGCTCCATGCCGGGCTGATAATCGGGCTTGTGCGTGCCATCGCGCGCCACGCCCATGTCGCCGGTGGCGACACCCTTGACCGCGCCGGCCTCGTCGAACAGCAGCTCGGCGGCGGCGAAGCCGGGGAAGATCTCCACGCCCAGCGCCTCGGCCTGGCCCGCCAGCCAGCGGCAGAGCGCGCCGAGCGAGCCCGTATAGGTGCCCTTATTGTGCATGAAGGGCGGCATCAGCCAGTGCGGCAGCGCGATGCGGGCGCGCTCGCGCAGCACCCAGTGATGATTTTCGGTCACTTCGACGGTCAGCGGGCTGTCCTGCCCGCGCCAGTCGGGGAGCAGCTCATCGAGCGCCTTGGGATCGATCACCGCGCCCGACAGGATGTGCGCGCCGACCTCGGAGCCCTTTTCGAGCACGCAGACCGAGATGTCGCCGCCGGCTTCGGCGGCGCGCTGCTTCAGCCGAATCGCCGCCGCCAGCCCGGCCGGCCCGGCGCCGACGATGACCACGTCATATTCCATCGATTCGCGTGTGGACATGCCTACTCCCCGGCCCTGATCGCGCGCCTGCCACCGTGCAGACGACGGATCGCCGCAGGCCGACAACGCTTTGGCCAGCTTCGCGGTGCATGAAACTTGACGTGCGCGTCAACCCCGGGTGAAAGCAGGCCATGTTGAACGGGGGGGAGCATCGCTTCGGCGACCTGATCGCCAGCGCCTTGGGCTGGTGGTCCGACGCGGGGGTGGACAGCGCCATTCTCGAAACCCCGCGCGACTGGCTGGCGCCGCCGCCGCCCGCCACGCACGCGGCGCCGGTCGCGCCCGATCCCGCCGCGCCGCTCGCCATCGCCGCCCCGGCCGCCGCCGCGCCGCTCGACGATCTCGCCGCGCTCCAGGCCTGGCTCGCGACCGAGGCCTATCTGCCCGAAGCGCCGCCGCCGCGCCGCCGGGTGGCGCCCAGCGGCGCCGCCGGTGCCACGCTGATGATCGTCGCCGATATGCCCGACGAGGCCGATCTGCGCGCCGGCCGCCTCTTCGCCGAGGAGGCCGCGCTGGTCGACGCCATGCTGACCGCGATCGGCCAGCGGCGCGAGACGCTGTATTGCGCGCCGCTCTCGCCGGGGCGGCTGCCCGGCGGCCGGCTCGGCGCCGCCGCGCCCGCGCTGGTGGAGCTGCTGCGCGCGCAGATCGCGCTGGTGCGGCCGCGCGCGCTGCTCTGCTTCGGCGAGGAAGCGAGCCGGGCGCTGTTCGATCGGGATCTGCTCGCCGCCAGCCAGGCGCTCACGCCGCTCGACCATGGCGGCCACGAGGTGGCGGCGATCGCCACCTTCCATCCCCGCACCCTGCGACGCCAGCCTCCGCTCAAGGCCGAGGCATGGCGTTCGCTGCAGCACCTGCTTGGAGCGCTTGTCCGGTGAAGCCCCACGTCCGATCCCTCGCCGCGCTGGCGCTGGCCGGCAGCATGCTCGCCTCGGCCGCCCTGGCGGCGGACGCGCCCGCGCCCGCGCCATCCCCCGCCCCGGCCACACCGCCCGCCCCCGCCCCGCGCGCCGCCACCGCCGCGGCGCAGGGCCAGGCCGGGCTGCTCGATCCGCAGGAACGCCAGACCTATCGCGCCGTGTTCGATGCGATCCGCGCCGGCGCCTGGTCCGATGCGCGCGCCGGCATCGCGGCGGCGCCCGACAGCCTGCTCGCGCCCGTCGCCACCGCCGAGCTGTTCCTCGCCAAGAATTCGCCGCGCGTGGAACGCGACGATCTGCTCGCGCTGCTCGCCCGCGCGCCGGAATTGCCGCAGGCGCCGCAGCTCGCGCTGCTCGCCCGCAAGCGCGGCGTCACCGATCTGCCGCTCCTGCCGCAGCCGCGCGATCTCGATTGGCTGAACGGCGCGCCCGCGCGCGTCGCCGCCTCGGCGACGGCGGGCGATGTCGCCGCCGCCGCGCTGGCCCAGCAGGCGCGGCCGCTGCTCAAGGCGGATCAGCCCGCCGCCGCCGAGGCGCTGCTCGCCACCAGCGCGCTCCAGCTCACCCCCGAGGCGCGCACCGAGTGGCAGCAGCGCATCGCGTGGAGCTATTATCTGAACGGCGACGATGCCAGCGCCACCCGCCTCGCCGGCGAGGCCGCGCGCGGGCCAGGCGGCTGGGCGGTGCAGGCGGCTTGGGTGGCCGGCCTTTCCGCCTGGCGCCAGCGCGACTGCCAGACCGCCGAGGAGGATTTCGCGCGGGTCAGCGGCAATGCCGGCGATGCCGAGATGAAGGCGGCCGGCCTGTTCTGGACGGCGCGCGCCGAACTCGCCTGTGGCCGCTTCGATCGCGTCCAGGCGAAGCTGCGCGCCGCCGCGCGCGTGCCCGAAACCTTTTACGGCCTGCTCGCCGCGCGCATGCTCGGCATGACGCCCAAGGCCGCCGGCGCGCGCGCGGTGCTCACCCCGTCCGAATGGACGCAGCTCGCCACCCATATCGATGTGCGCCGCGCCGCCGCGCTGGTCGAGGTGGGGGAACTCGGCCTCGCCGACGAGATGCTGCGCTGGCAGGCCAAGATCGGCACCGATGCCGAGCATCGCGCCCTGCTGCACCTCGCCGCCCAGCTCAACCTGCCCGCCACCCAGATCTGGCTGGCGCACAATGCGCCGGCGGGCCAGGTGGTGGAGGTTTCGGCCCGCTATCCCGCGCCGAACTGGATCCCCCAGGGCGGCTGGCAGATCGATCGCGCGCTCGTCTTCGCCCATGCGCTGCAGGAATCGCGCTTCCGCACCGACGCGGTCAGCCCGGCGGGCGCCTATGGGCTGATGCAGGTGCTGCCCGGCACCGCCGATCTGATCGAGCGGCGGCGCGGGGGTTCGCCGGTCGCGCGCACTTCGCTCTCCACCCCGGCGATCAACATGGCCTATGGCCAGGCCTATCTCGAACAGCTGGCGAGCGCGGCCGGCACCGGCGGGCTGCTGCCCAAGGTGATCGCGGCCTATAATGCGGGGCCGAACGCCGTCGCCCGCTGGGACATCAACAACCGCGCCCAGAACGACCCGCTGCTCTACATCGAATCCATCCCCTATGCCGAGACCCGCGCCTATGTCGCGACGGTGCTGCGCAACTATTGGATGTACCAGGCCCAGGCGGGCGAGCGGCCGCTGAGCCTCAAGGCGCTGGCGCAGGGCCGCTGGCCACGCTTCCCCGGCCTTGGCGGCGATGCCCGCGCCGGGCTTTCCACCGCCACCACCACCATGACGCTGCGCAGCGGCGCGGTCCGCCCCTGACCGACCGAAGGACGATCATGCCGCTCGACGACAGCCGACCCTTTCTGCCGGTGCGCATCGCGCTGCTCACCGTGTCCGACACACGCGGGCTGGCGGAGGATCGGTCGGGCGATGCGCTTCTGGAGCGGCTCACCGGCGCCGGCCATATCCTCGCCGAGCGCGCGATCGTGATCGACGATGCCGAGCGCATCGTCGCGCGGCTGCACGGCTGGATCGACGATCCGGAGGTGGATTGCGTGATCGCCACCGGCGGCACCGGCGTGACCGGGCGCGACGTGACGCCCGAGGCCTTCGCGCGCGTGTGGGACAAGGAGATCCCGGGCTTTGGCGAGCTGTTCCGCTGGCTCAGCTATGCCAAGATCGGCACCTCCACCATCCAGTCGCGCGCCTGCGCGGGGGTCGCCCGCGGCACCTATCTCTTCGCCCTGCCGGGATCGACCGGCGCGGTGAAGGACGGGTGGGACGGCATCCTCGCGACCCAGCTCGACAATCGCCACCGGCCCTGCAACTTTGTCGAGCTGATGCCGCGCCTGCGCGAGCGCTGAGCCGGGCCGCGCCGCGCCGCCTCAGCCGCGCAGCCCCGTCCAATAGGCCGCGAAGGCCCAGAGATCGGCGATCTCGGCGATCTGCGCCTGGGTGGATTTGCCGGCGCCATGGCCGGCGCGGGTCTCGATGCGGATCAGCCTCGGCCTGGGGCCGAGCGCGGCGGCCTGGAGCGCGGCGGCATATTTGAAGCTGTGCGCGGGCACGACGCGATCGTCGGTGTCGGCGGTCGCCACCAGCACCGCCGGATAGGCGACGCCGTCCCGGATGCGATGCAGCGGCGAATAGGCGTGGAGCGTGGCGAAATCCTGCGGATCCGCGGGATCGCCGTAATCGTCCGTCCAATAGCGGCCGGCGGTGAACTGGGTGAAGCGCAGCATATCATGCACCCCCACCGCCGGCAGCGCGGCGGCGAACAGCTCGGGGCGCTGGTTGGTCACCGCCGAGACGAGCAGCCCGCCATTGCTATGGCCATGGATCGCCAGCCCATCGGCACGCGCGATGCCGCTCGCCACGAGATGCTCGGCACAGGCGATGAAATCGTCGAACACGGTCTGCTTGGCGTGGCGCCGGCCGGCATCGTGCCACGCCTTGCCATATTCGCCGCCGCCCCGGATATTGGCCACCGCATAGACACCGCCCATCTCCGCCCAGGCGAGCGCGGCGGGGCTGAAGCCGGGGGTGAGCGCGATGGCGAAGCCGCCATAGCCATAGAGCAGGGTCGGCGCGGGCAGCACGCAATCCCGCCGCCGCAGCAGGAAGAGCGGCACCTCGACCCCGTCGCGCGCCACCACCTTGTGCTGCTCGACCACGAAGCGCGCGGGATCGAAGGTGAGGCGCGGCGCGAAGTGGCAGGCCTGGGCGCCGGTGGCGGTGTCGATGCGGTGGATCTCGGTCGGCCGGTCATAGCTGGCGAAGGCGTAGAAGCCCTCCGCGCCATCGGCGCGCCCCGACAGGCCCAGCACGCTGCCGATCCCCGGCAGCATCACGTCGCGCGCGCCGCGCCCGTCCAGCCCCACCAGCCGCAGCCGTCCGGCGACATCGTGCAGATAGGAGAGGAGCAGCCGGTCTCCGACCACCCGCGCCTCTTCCAGCACATCCTCGCTTTCCGGCACGATCTCGCGCAGCCGCCGCATCGGCGAGGCGACATCCATCGCCACCACGCGCCGGCGCGGCGCGTCGAGATCGGTGACGAAATAGAAATGGTCGCCCACCGCGCCGGCGAGCCGCCAATCCTGTTCCAGCCCGCGCACCAGCGTGCGCGCCTTGAGCCGGGGTGCGGTGAGATCGATCAGCGTCAGCTCGTAGCGCGCCTCGGTGCCTTCGGCGGAGGTGATGAGCAGCCAGCGGCCATCCTCCGTGACTTCGGCGACATGGCTGAGCTTGGGCCGATCGGGCGTGGCATGGACGAGAAAGTCGGCGCTCTGCGGCGTGCCGAGGCGATGGAAATGCACCGCATGATCCAGATTGGCGGCCTGGAACTCGGCGCCCGGCTTGGGCTCGGGAAAGCGCGAATAGAAGATGCCCGAGCCATTGCCCGCCCAGGCGAGCCCCGAGAATTTCACCCAGGCCAGCACGTCGCTGGTCTCGCCGCTGGCAAGATCGAGGATGTGGATCGAGCGCCAGTCGCTGCCGCCATCCTGCACCGCATAGGCAAGCCGCGTCCCGTCGGGCGAAGGCGCCCATTCGGCGAGCGCGGTGGCGCCGTCCTCGGACCATTGGGCGGGATCGATCAGCAGCCGCGCCTCGCCGTCCAGCCCGTCGCGCACATAGAGCGGCGCCTGGGCATCGAGCCCGCTGTTGCGGCGGAAGAAATAGCGGTCGCCCCGGCGGACGGGAAGCGACACGCGCGCATAGTTCCACAATTCGGTGAGCCGCGCGGCGATCGCCGCCCGCGCCGGCAGCCGCGCCAGATAGGCATCGGTGAGCGCCGCCTCGGCCTCGACCCAGGCGCGCACCTCGGCGCTGGAGCGGACATCCGCCTCGAGCCAGCGATAGGGATCCGGCACCGCAACCCCATGCAGCGTATCGACCTGGCCGCTCGCCCAAGTGGGTGGATAGCTGATGTCGGCTTCGTCCAAGATCATGCGGCCCTCTCTGTCGAAGCCCAAGTCTAACGACCTCAGCAAATTAGGGAAATCCGGTTCTGCCGCGCCAGATACGACAAGGCCGCCCCCGCATGGCGGGAGCGGCCTGGCACGCCGGCACGGGCCGGAGATTGCGCCGATCAGGCGGCCTCGTCGAGCGCCTCGTCGCTCTCGACCGGGCCCGAATCCTGGCCCTTGGCGGAGACGTCGCGATCCACGAACTCGATGATCGCCATCGCCGCCGCGTCCGAGGCGCGGATGCCCGCCTTGATGATGCGGGTATAGCCGCCGTTGCGCGCCGCATAGCGATCGGCGAGCACATCGAACAGCTTGGTCAGCTGGGTATCGTCCTGCAGCCGGGCATGGGCGAGACGGCGATTGGAGAGGCCGCCCTTCTTCGCCAGCGTCACCAGCTTCTCGACATAGGGGCGAAGCTCCTTCGCCTTGGCGAGCGTGGTGGTGATCTGCTCGTGCTTGATCAGCGCGGCCGCCTGGTTGCGGAACAGCGCGGTACGGTGCGAGGCGGTCCGCTGAAGCTTACGGCCTCCGACGCGATGACGCATGGTATAGTCCTCATGTTCGTCCCGGAGCCGTTTCAGGTACTCCGGACCGGGCGGTGGAACAGGGCACCGCCCTCACCCTTGCGCCCCGCCCGAGACTGGGCGGAGCCGGCAGGATCAATATTCCTGCTCGAGCTTCTTCGCCATTTCCTCGATATTCTCCGGCGGCCAGCCGGGGATATCCATGCCGAGCCGCAGGCCCATGGAGGAAAGGACTTCCTTGATCTCGTTCAGAGACTTGCGCCCGAAATTCGGGGTGCGGAGCATCTCCGCCTCGGTCTTCTGCACGAGATCGCCGATATAGATGATATTGTCGTTCTTCAGGCAGTTGGCCGAACGCACCGAAAGCTCCAGCTCGTCCACCTTCTTGAGCAGGTAGCGGTTGAGCTGGTTGGCGTCGGCCTCGGGCTCGGCGCCCGGCGCCGGCGCGGCGATGCCGGCCATCTGCGGCACCCCGGCCGAGAGCGGCATGCCCTCGTCGAAATGCACGAAGAGCTGGAGCTGGTCCTGCAGGATGCGCGCGGCATAGGCGAGCGCGTCCTCGGGCGTGACGGTGCCGTCGGTCTCGACGGTGAGCGTCAGCTTGTCATAGTCCAGTTCCTGGCCGACGCGGGTGTTCTCGACCTTGTAGGCGACCTGACGGACCGGCGAGTAGAGCGCATCGACCGGGATGAGACCGATCGGCGCATCGGCCGGACGGTTCATCGCGGCGGCGACATAGCCTTTGCCGGCGGCGGCGGTCAGCTCCATGTTGAGCGTCGCGCCATTATCGAGATGGCAGATCACCAGATCGGGGTTCATCACCTCGATATCGCCGGTGGTGGCGATCATCCCCGCGGTCACCTCGGCCGGGCCGGTGGCGGTGAGCTGGAGCCGCTTGGTGCCCTCACCCTGCATCCGCAGGGCGATCTGCTTGACGTTGAGAACGATGTCGGTCACGTCCTCGCGCACGCCCGCCAGCGACGAGAATTCGTGCAGCACATTCTCGATCTTGATCGAGGTGACGGCGGCGCCCTGAAGCGACGAGAGCAGAACGCGGCGAAGCGCATTGCCGAGCGTCAGACCGAAGCCGCGCTCCAGCGGCTCGGCGACGAAGGTGGCGCGGCGCTTGGTGTCGCCGCCGGCCTTCTTCTCGAGGCCGTTCGGCTTCTTCAGTTCCTGCCAGTTCTTGGCGTTGACGGCCATGTGTCTTCCCTCAAGGGTTGGGCCGGGTGGCGCGTCCGCCCCCGGCCGGAAATACGGCGCGGAGCCACACGACCCCGGCCGGAACTGTCGATCAGACGCGGCGACGCTTGGACGGACGGACACCGTTGTGCGGGATCGGCGTCACGTCGCGGATCGAGGTGATCTGGAAGCCCACGGCCTGGAGCGCGCGCAGCGCCGATTCACGGCCCGAGCCCGGACCCTTCACCTCGACCTCGAGGGTGCGGACACCATGTTCGGCGGCCTTCTTGCCGGCATCCTCGGCGGCGACCTGCGCCGCATAGGGCGTCGACTTGCGCGAGCCCTTGAAGCCCATCATGCCCGAGGAGGACCAGGCGATCGCATTGCCCTGCGCATCGGTGATGGTGATCATGGTGTTGTTGAAGCTGGCGTTCACATGGGCGACGCCGGCGGTGATGTTCTTGCGCTCGCGACGGCGAAGGCGCTGCGGTTCACGTGCCATTGATAATCCTGACCTTGATCTCGTGGATCGCCGGGGCCGCGCGGCCGGCCGGCGCGAAGCAGGGGCATCGGCCGCCGGGCGGCCGACGCGAGCCGCTTACTTCTTCTTGCCGGCGATCGGCTTGGCCTTGCCCTTGCGGGTGCGCGCATTGGTGTGCGTGCGCTGGCCGCGGACCGGCAGACCCTTGCGGTGGCGCAGGCCGCGATAGCAGGCGAGATCCATCAGCCGCTTGATGTTCATCGCGGTCTGGCGACGGAGATCGCCCTCCACGGTGTAGCCGGCGTCGATCGCCTCGCGGATCTGCAGCACTTCCTGGTCGGACAGGTCCTGCACGCGGCGCTCGCGCGCGATGCCGAGCTTGCCGGTGATTTCCTTGGCCTTGGCCGGACCGATGCCGTGGATATAGGTCAGCGCGATCTCGACGCGCTTGTTGGTCGGGATGTTGACACCCGCAATACGTGCCATGTGACGTTTAACTCCTGCTCCACAGGGCACCCTGGCCAGGCGCCCCATCTCGTCGCTTCGACCCGAAAAGCCGGTCCGCCGGTACGGAGGAAGGCCGGCGCGCGCATGAACGCGCACCGCCGGACGCCGGGTTTCGGGATTGGGCGCTCATAAAGACCGACTCGGGCCCCGTCAAGCGAGGCGCGCGCCGATCGGCGATTTGGTTCCGTGCAAGGTTTTGCGCGGACGCCGGGCCGTGCGGCTCAGCCGTCGAGCAGCGCGTCGATCGCGGCGCCCACGGCCTCAATATCGGCCATGCCGTCGACCCGGCTGACCAGGCCCTTGGCCTCGTAATAGGGCAGGATCGGCGCGGTCTTGGCGCGATATTCGGCCATGCGCGTGCGCACCGTCGCCTCATTATCGTCGGGCCGGCGCTTGAACTCGGTCGCGCCGCACACGTCGCACACGCCCGGCACGCGCGGCAGCTTGAACACATCGTGATAGCCCGTGCCGCACACCGCGCAGGTGAAGCGGCCGACGATCCGCGCCACCAGCGCATCCTCGTCCACCTCAAGCTCGATCACCCGGTCGAGCACGCGGCCGCGCGTGGCGAGCAGCGCGTCCAGCGCCTCGGCCTGCGCCTGGGTGCGGGGATAGCCGTCGAAGATCGCGCCCTTCTCGGTGTCGGGCTGATCGAGCCGCTCGCCGATGATGCCCGACACGATCGCATCGGAGACGAGCGCGCCCGCTTCCATCACCGCCTTGGCCTGAAGCCCGACCGGCGAACCCGCCTTGATCGCGGCGCGCAGCATGTCCCCCGTCGAGAGCTGGACCATGCCGCGCTCGTGCACGAGCCGTTGCGCCTGGGTGCCCTTGCCCGCCCCCGGCGGCCCGAGCAGGATGATGTTCATTCGCGCGTCCCCTCCCTGCTATTCCGGCGTGCGCCTCAGCGCACGCGGCCCCTCAGCTTCGCCTTCTTGATCAGATCGCCATATTGATGGGCGAGCAGATGGCTCTGGATCTGCGTCACCGTGTCCATGGTGACATTAACCACGATCAGCAGGCTGGTGCCGCCGAGCGCCATGGTCGGCAGGCTCACCGCCTTTTCGGCGAATTCGGGCAGCAGGCAGATCACCGTCAGATAGGCGGCGCCGATCACGGTGATGCGGGTGAGCACATAATCGAGATAGTCGCCGGTCGCCTTGCCCGGGCGGATGCCGGGGATGAAGCCGCCATAGCGCTTCAGATTGTCCGCAGTCTCCTCCGGGTTGAACACCACGGCCGTGTAGAAGAAGCAGAAGAAGATGATGCCGACGGCGTAGAGCGCCATGTAGAGCGGCGCGCCGCGCTGGAGCGAGGTCGTCATGGTGATCAGCGCATCCGACCACCAGCCCTGCCCCTGCACCCGATTGCCCGCGAACTGGGCGATGGTGAGCGGCATCAGCAGCAGCGAGGAGGCGAAGATCGGCGGGATCACGCCCGAGGTGTTGATCTTGAGCGGCAGATAGCTCTTGTCGCCCTGCATCATGCCCCGCGCCGTCTGGCGCTTGGGATATTGGATCAGCACCTTGCGGACCGCGCGCTCCATGAAGCAGATGAAGGCGATCAGCGCGAAGGAGCCGCCCAGCGCCAGCGCGATCACCAGCGGCGAGATGGCGCCGGTCCGGCCGCTTTCCAGCAAATTGCTGATCACGGTCGGGAACTGGCTGACGATGCCGGCCATGATGATGAGCGAGACGCCGTTGCCGATGCCGCGGCTGGTGATCTGCTCGCCCAGCCACATCAGGAACATGGTGCCGCCGATCAGCGAGATGACGGTGGAGATGCGGAAGATCATGCCCGGCTCGACCACCGCCGACACGCCGTTGGACGCGCCCCAGCCCTCAAGGCCGACAGCGATGAAATAGCCCTGCACGGCGGTGAGCAGCACGGTGAGATAGCGAGTATATTGATTGAGCTTCTTCCGCCCGCTCTCGCCTTCCTTCTTGATCGCCTCAAGCTGGGGCGAAAGCGAGGTCGAGAGCTGCACCACGATCGAGGCGGTGATGTAGGGCATCACGCCGAGCGCGATCAGGCTCATGCGGTGCAGCGAGCCGCCGGAGAAGGTGTTGAAAAAGTCCAGCACGCCGCCATTGGTCCGCTGGAACAGCGAGTTGAGCGCGCGGGGATCGATGCCGGGCAGCGGCACGAAGCTGAGCAGGCGGAAGATGATCAGCGCGCCCACGGTGAACCACAGCCGCTTCTTCAGATCGCCCGCCTGGGCGAATTTGGAAAGGCTGAGGCCGGCGGCCATCTGGTTGGCGGCGGTTGCCATGAAGTTCAGAGTCCCCGAAACGGAAAGACGGCGGGACGCAAGGTCGCGCCCGCCGCCTCATAGTAGCGATCGTCCGGCTTGTCTAAGCCCCGATCGCCAAAGCCCGGCGGCCGGCGCCGATCAGGCGCGGGCGGCCTTCTTGGCGTCGCGCACGCTGTTCTTCTTGGCGGCGGCCTTCTCGGCGGCCGGAACCACCTCGATCACCTCCACCGCGCCGCCGGCGGCTTCCACCGCCGCCTTGGCCGAGGCCGATGCGCCCGCCACGCGGAAGCGCACCGCCGCCGTGATCGCGCCCTTGCCGAGCAGGCGCACGCCATCCTTGCCGCCGCGCGCGACACCCGCCGCCTTGAGCGCGGCATGATCGATGGTGCCGTCGGTGGCCAGCGTGCCGGCATCGACCAGCGCCTGGATCTGGCCGAGATTCACCTCGGCATAATCCTTGGCGAAGATATTGTTGAAGCCGCGCTTCGGCAGCCGCATGTGGAGCGGCATCTGACCGCCCTCGAAGCCCTTGATCGAGACGCCCTCGCGGCTCTTCTGGCCCTTCTGGCCGCGGCCGGCGGTCTTGCCCAGGCCCGAGCCGATGCCCCGGCCCACGCGGACGCGGGACTTGCGGGCACCCTGATTGTCGCGGATGTCGTTCAGCTTCATGTCTTGCACTCGCTTTCGCTATGGTCGCGCATGGGCGGCCCGGCCGCCCCGTCGATAAAATGGGAGCGGCGGCCCTTAGCCCATCCCGCCTCCGCTGCAAAGCGGATTTGGAACCGGCCAGGCGCCGCCGCCGCAAGGCCGCGCCACCCGCGAGGCGGCGCCGCCGATGGCGAGGCTCAGGCCTCGCTCACCGTCACCATATGCTGCACCTTGCGGATCATGCCGCGCACCTCGGGGGTGTCCTCGAGCTCGCGGCTCCGGTGCATCTTGTTCAGGCCCAGGCCGATCAGCGTCGCACGCTGATCCTGGGTCCGCCGGATCGGCGATCCGGTCTGCGTCACCTTGATGGTCGCCATGATCGTCACTCCACGATGGCGGCGGCATCCGCCTCGGCGGTGTGCGAACCGCCGCGGCCGAGCAGGTCCGCAATCTTCTTGCCGCGGCGCGCCGCGACCGACTTGGGGCTGGTCTGATCCTTGAGCGCCTCGAAGGTGGCGCGGATCATGTTGTACGGGTTCTGCGTGCCGGTCGACTTGGTGACCACGTCGTGGACGCCGAGCGACTCGAAGATGGCGCGCATCGGACCGCCGGCGATGATGCCGGTGCCCTGCGGCGCCGACCGCACATAGACCTGGCCCGCGCCGAAATGGCCCGCGCCGTCATGGTGCAGCGTGCGCCCTTCCTTGAGCGGCACGCGGATCATCGCCTTCTTGGCCGAGGCGGTCGCCTTGGAGATGGCCTCGGGCACCTCGCGCGCCTTGCCATGGCCGAAGCCGACCCGGCCCTTGGCGTCGCCGACCACGACCAGCGCCGCGAAGCCGAAGCGCTTGCCGCCCTTCACCGTCTTCGAGACGCGGTTGATGTGGACGAGCTTCTCGACGAATTCCTCGCCGCCCTCTTCCTGGTTGCGGCGATCGTCGCGACGGCCGCGACCATCGCGGCCACGGCCGCCCCGGTCGCCGCCACCACGGCCGCGGCCGCCGCGCGGGCCACGGGCCTCGCGCGCACCTTCCGGCGCAGCGGTCGCCTCGACGGGCGCTTCGGTCTGCGTTTCGTCAGCCATCATCAGAACTCCAGACCGCCCTCACGGGCGGCATCGGCGAGCGCCTTGACGCGCCCATGGAAGAGGAAGCCGCCACGATCGAACACGACCGTGGAGATGCCGGCGGCCTTGGCGCGCTCGGCGACGCGCTTGCCCACCTCGGCGGCGGCCTTGATCCCGGCGCCCGAGCCCTGGCCCTTGACGTCCTTGTCGATCGTCGAGGCCGAGGCGACGGTCCGGCCGGCGCTGTCGTCGATCACCTGGGCGTAGATGTGACGCCCCGAGCGGTGGATCGACAGACGCGGACGGCCACCCGCCTTGGCGCGGAGGGCGGTGCGGACGCGCTGGCGCCGCTTGGCGAAGAGGGAGAGCTGCTTGGCCATCTTACTTCTTCTTGCCTTCCTTGCGGAAGATGAACTCGCCCGCATACTTGATGCCCTTGCCCTTATAGGGCTCCGGCTTGCGCCAGCGGCGGATCTCGGCGGCGACCTGGCCGACCTTCTGCTTGTCGATCCCGCTGATGTTCACGGTCACCGGATCGGGCGTCACGATGGTGATGCCCTCGGGGATCGCGAAATCCACGTCATGGCTGTAGCCGAGCTGCAGCTTCAGGTTCTTGCCCTGAACCGCGGCGCGGTAGCCGACGCCGGTGATCTGCAGCGTCTTGGTGAAGCCCTCGGTCACGCCGACCACGAGATTCTGCACCAGGGTGCGCTGCATGCCCCAGAAGGAGCGCGCGCGCTTGGTGTCGTTGGCGGGCTGGACCGAAACGGCGCCCTCTTCGACCGAATAGGTCACCTCGTCGGCGAGCTTGATCGCAAGCGCGCCCTTGGGGCCCTTCATGGTCAGCGCACCGTCCGCGATGGTGGCGGTGACGCCGGCCGGCACGGGGACCGGCTTCTTACCGATGCGGCTCATCAGAAGACCTCCGCGAGAACCTCGCCGCCGACATTCTGCTCGCGCGCTTCCGCGTCGGAGAGAACGCCCTTCGGCGTCGAGACGATGGTGATGCCAAGCCCGTTGCGGACGCGCGGCAGCTCCTTGGAACCGCTATACACGCGCCGACCCGGCTTCGAGACGCGCGCCAGATGCTGGATCGCCGGCTGGCCCTCGAAATATTTCAGCTCGATGCGGATGCCGGGATGCTCGTTCAGAGTCTCCTCGGTGTAGCCGCGGATATAGCCCTCGCGCTGGAGCACGTCGAGCACACGGGCACGCAGCTTGGACGCCGGCGTGAGCACGGAATCCTTGCGCGCGCGCTGGCCGTTGCGGATGCGGGTGAGCAGATCGCCCACGGGATCGTTGATCGCCATTTGTCTGCCCTTACCAGCTCGACTTGACCACGCCGGGGATCATCCCCTTGTTCGCCAGATCGCGCAGCATGACGCGCGCGAGGCGGAACTTGCGGTGATAGGCACGCGGGCGGCCCGTCAGCTCGCAGCGGTTGCGCACCCGGGTCGGGTTACCATTGCGCGGCACCTCGGCCAGGCGAAGGCGCGCGATCAGCCGCTCACCCTCATCCAGGCTCTGGTCGTTCGCGATCGCCTTCAGCTTCGCGTACTTCGCCGCATACTTCTTAACGAGCTGCTTGCGACGCTCGTTCTTGTTGATCGAACTCAGTTTCGCCATGACTTAAGTTCTTCCTATCCGTTACGCCGCCTGCTTCTGCTCGGTGCCACCTTCCTGGGGGAAGGGGAAACCGAACAGACGCAGCAGCTCGCGGGCCTCATCATCGGTCTTGGCGGTGGTCGTGATGATCACGTCCATGCCCCGCACGCGGTCGACCTTGTCGTAGCTGATCTCCGGGAAGATCAGCTGCTCCTTGAGACCAGTCGCATAATTGCCCCGGCCATCGAACGACTTGGGGTTGAGCCCCCGGAAGTCGCGGACGCGCGGCAGCGCGATGGTCACGAAGCGGTCGAGAAACTCGTACATCCGCTCGCGACGCAGGGTCACCTTGCAGCCAATCGGCATGCCCTCGCGCAGCTTGAACTGCGCGATCGACTTCTTCGCCTTGGTGACCACCGGCTTCTGGCCGGCGATCAGCTCCATCTCGGCGGCCGCCTGATCGACGCGCTTCTTGTCCTGGGTGGCGTCGCCGACACCCATGTTGAGCACGATCTTCTCGATCTTCGGCACTTCCATCTTGTTCTTGTAGCCGAACTTGGCCGTCATCGCCTCGGCGACCGTGTCCTCGTACAGCTTCTGGAGACGAGGCTTATACTCAGCCATCGATCTTCTCCCCGGTCTTGACGGCCACGCGGACCTTCTTGCCGTCCTGCGTCTCGAAACGCACGCGGCTCGGCTTGCCGTCCTTGGTCGCGATCGCGACCTTGGAGACATGGAGCGGCGCCTCGACGCGCTCCAGGCCACCCTGCGGATTGGCCTGGGTCGGCTTGCGATGGCGGGTCGCGACGTTCACGCCGGCGACGATCACCTTGCTCTCCTTGGGGAGAGCCTTGGTCACCTCACCGGTCTTGCCCTTGTCCTTGCCGGACAGGACGACGACGCGGTCGCCCTTCTTGATCTTCAGCGCACTCATCTCACAGCACCTCGGGCGCGAGCGAAATGATCTTCATGTGGTTCTTGGCACGGAGCTCGCGCACCACCGGGCCGAAGATACGGGTGCCGATCGGCTCCTCGTTCTTGTTGACGAGGACGGCGGCGTTGCCGTCGAAGCGGATCGTCGAGCCGTCCGGACGGTGAATGTCCTTGGCGGTGCGCACGATGACCGCGCGATGCACGTCGCCCTTCTTCACCTTGCCGCGCGGAGCGGCTTCCTTGATCGACACGACGATGATGTCGCCGACCGTCGCGAACCGACGCTTGGAGCCGCCGAGCACCTTGATGCACTGGACGCGCTTGGCGCCCGAGTTATCGGCCACGTCCAGGTTGGACTGCATCTGAATCATTAGTCAGTCCCTCCGGCTCAGGCGTTATCGCTGGGGACCGGCGCGACGAGCTGGGCGCCAACGCGCTCAATCGCCTTCCAGGTCTTCAGCTTCGAGATCGGCGCACACTCCTCGATCCGAACGGTCTCGCCGGTGCGATACTCGTTGTTCTCGTCGTGAGCGTGATACTTCTTCGACCGCTTGATGATCTTGCCATAGAGTTCGTGCTTCACACGACGCTCCACGGAGACGACCACGGTCTTGTCGGTCTTGTCGGAGACCACCGTTCCGGTCAGCACGCGCTTCGGCATGGCTGCTCCTCCTTACTTCGCGGCCCGGGCGCGCTGCGCCTGGGCGGTCTTGATGCGCGCGATGGTCCGGCGGACCTCCTTCACGCGGGCGGGCTTCTCGAGCTGGCCGGTCGCCGCCTGGAAGCGCAGATTGAAAGCCTCGCGCTTCAGCTCGCCCAGCTGGGTGGTGAGCTGATCGTCCGAAGCCGTCTTGATGTCGTCATACTTCGCCATGGTGCCTCAGGCCTCCCCGCCGAGATGGCTGGTGTCGCCGAGACGGGCGACGACCTTGGTCTTGATCGGCAGCTTCTCGGCCGCGCGGCTGAACGCCTCGGCGGCGAGCGGGCCGGCGACCCCTTCGAGCTCGAAGATGATCCGGCCGGGCTTCACCCGGGCGACCCAATATTCGGGCGCGCCCTTGCCCGAGCCCATGCGGACTTCGGCGGGCTTGGACGAAACCGGCACATCCGGGAAGATGCGGATGTGCAGGCGGCCCTGGCGCTTGATGTGGCGCGTGATCGCGCGGCGCGCCGCCTCGATCTGGCGGGCGGTGATCCGCTCGGGCTCCATGGCCTTCAGGCCATAGGCGCCCTGGTTCAGCGTGGTTCCGCCCTTGGCATCGCCGTGGATGCGGCCCTTATGGGCCTTGCGGAACTTGGTGCGCTTCGGTTGCAGCATGTCTTACTTACCTTCTGACACCGTGACGACGGTCGATCAGGCAAGCTGGGGGTTATTCACCCCTCAGCGCGCCGGCCGAACTCCGGACGTCTGAGCTTCCATCATCAGCCGGTCCTGCGCGAGCGGATCGTGGCCCAGGATCTCACCCTTGAAGATCCAGACCTTGATACCGCACACGCCATAGGCGGTGTGCGCCTCGGCCTCGGCATAGTCGATATTCGCGCGGAGCGTGTGCAGCGGCACCCGGCCCTCGCGATACCATTCGGTGCGCGCGATCTCCGCGCCGCCCAGACGGCCGGCGCAGGTGATGCGGATGCCCTCGGCGCCGAGCCGCAGCGCCGACTGCACCGCGCGCTTCATCGCGCGGCGGAAGGCGACGCGACGCTCGAGCTGATCGGCCACCGACTGGGCGACGAGCTTGGAGTCGATCTCCGGCTTGCGGATCTCGACGATGTTCAGGCTCACATCGGCCGCGGTCATCTTGCCGAGCGTGCGACGCAGCTTCTCGATGTCCGCGCCCTTCTTGCCGATGATCACGCCGGGGCGCGCGGCATAGACGGAGATGCGGCACAGCTTCGCCGGACGCTCGATCACCACCTTCGAGATCGCGGCCTGCGGCAGCGACTTGAAGATGTACTGGCGGATGCGGAGATCCTCCAGCAGCATGCGGCCATAATCGGCGCCGTCGGCATACCAGCGGCTGTCCCAGGTCCGGTTGATCTGGAGGCGCATGCCGATCGGATTGGACTTATGACCCATTATTCGGCCTCCTGCTCGCGGACGACGATGCGCAGCCGCGAGAACGGCTTGATGATGCGGGCGCTGCGGCCGCGGGCGCGGGTGGCGAAGCGCTTCATGACAAGGCCCTTGCCGACCGAAGCTTCCTTCACCACGAGCGCGTCGACGTCGAGATTATGGTTGTTCTCGGCGTTGGCGATCGCGGAAGCCAGGCACTTGCGCACGTCAACCGCCATCGCCTTGTTCGAGAAGGCGAGGATGTTGAGCGCGTCGCCGGCCTTCTTGTTGCGGATCAGGCCCGCGACAAGATTGAGCTTATAGGGCGAACCACGGACGGCGGTGGCGACGGCGAGCGCCTCCTTGTCACCGACCTTGCGGGGGGATGCGGGCTTGGACATCAGCGCTTGCCCTTCTTGTCGGCGGCGTGGCCGGGGAAGTAGCGCGTCGGCGCGAACTCGCCCAGCTTGTGGCCCACCATTTCCTCATTCACCGACACCGGCACGAACTTGCGGCCGTTGTAGACGTTGAAGGTCAGGCCGACGAAGTCCGGCAGGATCGTCGAGCGGCGCGACCAGGTCTTGATCGGCGCGCGCGCGCTAGTCTCCTGCGCGGTCTGCGCCTTGCGGAGCAGGCTGAGGTCCACGAACGGACCTTTCCAGACGGAACGAGCCATCGCTTACCTCTTCTTCTTCGCGTGGCGGCTGCGGATGATCATCTTGTCCGTCGCCTTGTTGTGCCGGGTCTTGGCACCCTTGGTCGGCTTGCCCCACGGCGTGACCGGATGACGGCCGCCCGAGGTCCGGCCCTCACCACCGCCATGCGGGTGGTCGACGGGGTTCTTGGCGACGCCGCGGGTGAGCGGACGATAGCCCAGCCAGCGGTTGCGGCCGGCCTTGGCGAGGTTGGTGTTGGCGTTGTCGGGGTTCGACACCGCGCCCACGGTCGCCATGCAATCGGCCCGCACGAAGCGCTGCTCGCCCGAATTGAGGCGCACGATCACCATGCCGCGATCGCGGCCCACCACCTGCACATAGGTGCCGGCGGCGCGCGCGATCTGGCCACCCTTGCCGGGCTTCAGCTCGACATTGTGGACGATCGTGCCGACCGGCGCCTGGCCGATCTCCATCGCATTGCCCGGCTTCACGTCGGTCTTCTTGCCCGAGACGACGACGTCGCCCGCGGCAAGGCGCTGCGGCGCGAGGATATAGGCGAGCTCGCCATCCTCATACTTCACCAGCGCGATGAAGGCCGAACGATTGGGATCATATTCGATCCGCTCCACCGTGGCCGGCTGATCCCACTTGCGACGCTTGAAGTCGACATAGCGGTACTTCTGCTTGTGGCCGCCCGCGATGCCGCGCGCGGTGGCGTGGCCCTGGTTGTTGCGGCCGCCCGACTTGCGCAGGCCCTCGACCAGCGACTTGACCGGCTTGCCCTTCCACAGCGCGGAACGGTCGACCAGGATCAGGCCGCGGCGCGCCGGCGAAGTGGGATTATAATGCTTGAGCGCCATGGCGTCAGATCCCCGTCGTGACGTCGATCGACTGGCCCTGGGCCAGCGTCACAATCGCCTTCTTCACGTCCGTGCGGCGATAGGGCGCGCCCTTCCAGCGCTTGGTCTTGCCCTTCTGCGTCAGCGTGTTCACGCCCAGAACCTGGACGTTGAACAGCGCTTCCACCGCCGCCTTGATCGCCGGCTTGGTGGCGTCCTTCGCCACCTTGAAGACGACCGCGTTATGCTCCGAGACCAGCGTCGCCTTCTCGGTGATGTGCGGGCCGACGATCACGTCATAGTGACGCGGATCGATCGGGCCCTGCTCCTGCTTCTTAGCCATGGAAGCGCGCCTCCAGCTTCTCGACAGCGGCGCGCGTCAGCACGAGCGTGTCATGGTTCAGGATGTCGTACACATTCGCGCCGATCGCCGGCAGGAGGTTGACACCCTTCAGGTTCGACGAGGCATGCGCGAAGCTCAGGTTCAGCGCCTCGCCATCGATCACCAGCGCCTTGGAGGCGATGCCGAGCGCGGCGAACTGGTTCGCCAGCGCCTTGGTCTTGCCGCCATCGACATCGAGCGTGTCGATGATGATGAGGCCGCCGTCCTTCGCCTTGGCGCTCAGCGCCATCTTGAGGCCGAGCGCGCGCACCTTCTTGTTCAGCGACGGGTTGAAGTCGCGAACGCGGGCGCCGTGCGCCTTGCCGCCGCCGATGAACACGGGGGCGCGGCGATCGCCGTGACGGGCGGTGCCGCCGCCCTTCTGACGACCCAGCTTCTTGCCCGACCGCGCGACATCGGCGCGCTCGCGGGTGCCGCGCGCGGTGCCGCGGCGCTTCTCGAGCTGCCAGGTGACCACCCGGTGGAGGATGTCGGCACGCGGCTCGAGGCCGAACACCGCATCGTTGAGCTCGATCTCACCGGCGGCGCCGGCGGCGAGCGTTTTCACTTCGAACTTCATGGCGCTCAGCCCTCCTGGCCCGGCGTGGTGTCGGCAGCAGGCGCCTCGACGGCCGCCGGCTGCTCGGCATTGGCCGCCTTGCGATCGAGCAGACCGGCCGGGAAGGGCACGCCCTCGGGCATCTTCACCTTCACCGCATCCTTCACGAACAGCCAGCCACCCTTCGAGCCGGGCACCGAGCCCTTCACGAACAGCAGGCCGCGCTCCGCGTCGGTGCGGACGATCTCGAGATTCTGCTGGGTCCGGTTCCGGTCGCCCATATGGCCGGCCATCTTCTTGTTCTTGAAGACGCGGCCCGGATCCTGACGGTTACCGGTCGAACCATGCGAACGGTGGCTGACGGACACGCCGTGGGTGGCGCGCAGACCGCCGAAGCCCCAGCGCTTCATGGCGCCGGCAAAGCCCTTGCCTTGGGTGCGGCCCTGGATGTCGACCAGCTGGCCCGGCACATAGTGATCGGCCGAGATCTCGGCGCCGACATCGAGGAGATTCTCCTCGGAGACGCGGAACTCCGCGACCACCGCCTTGGGCTCCACCTCGGCCTTGCCGAAATGGCCGCGCTCGGGCTTGCTCAGATTCTTCGCCTTGGCCGTACCCGCGCCAAGCTGGACGGCGGTATAGCCGTCACGGTCCGCCTCGCGGCGGGAGATAACCTGAAGCCCCTCGAGCTGCAGCACGGTGACGGGCACGTGGCGCCCATCCTCCTGGAACAGCCGGGTCATCCCCATCTTCTTCGCGATCACGCCGGTGCGCATGATCCACTCCTCACACAGAGGCTCCCCGATCCGGGGAGCGTGCCAACGAAAAAGGCCTGCGTCGCCGCAGACCTCCAGCCCAATTCCGCCATGCCCCCGCCCCGGGCTCGGTTCTCGGCCATAAGCGCCAGGCGCCGGTGCCGAAAGGCGGGGACCAGGACAACGGCATGCCCGGCAGAACCGGGGAGATACGCCGTTCGGTATCCCTAGCTTTCTCCGTCTCGACCGGGCGGCGACGAATCGCCGCGGCGGGAAACGAATACGCGCGAGACGAGTCGTCCCGCGCGGTGCAGGCCCTTTAGGCCAGTTTGATCTCGACCGCAACACCCGCCGCGAGATCGAGCTTCATCAGCGCGTCGACCGTCTGCGGGGTGGGCTGCACGATATCCAGGAGGCGCTTGTAGGTGCGCACCTCGAACTGCTCGCGCGACTTCTTGTCGATGTGCGGGCCACGGTTGACCGTGAACTTGTCGATGTGCGTCGGCAGCGGAATCGGACCACGGATGAGCGCGCCGGTGCGGCGGGCGGTGTCGGCGATCTCGCCGGTCGCCTGGTCGAGGACCCGATGATCGAAGCCCTTGAGACGAATACGAATATTCTGCGTGTCCATGATTCCCACCGATGCGAAAGAGCCAACCCCTGCCCGTTTCCGGGCGTACACGGGGCAAAGAGAAGGCCGCCCGGCCTCCAGGAGGAAGCCGGGCGGCCCTTGAGCAGATTACTTGGTGATGGTGCCGACGATGCCGGCGCCCACGGTACGGCCGCCTTCGCGAATGGCGAAGCGCAGGCCCGGATCCATGGCGATCGGCGCGATCAGCTTCACGCCGAGGGTGACGTTGTCGCCCGGCATGACCATCTCGGTGCCTTCCGGCAGCGTCACTTCGCCCGTCACGTCGGTCGTGCGGAAGTAGAACTGCGGACGGTAGTTGGCGAAGAACGGCGTGTGACGGCCACCCTCGTCCTTCGACAGGACGTACACTTCCGAGGTGAACTCGGTGTGCGGGGTGATCGAACCCGGCTTCGCGAGCACCTGGCCACGCTCCACCTCTTCACGGCCGACGCCGCGCAGCAGCGCGCCGATATTGTCGCCCGCCTGGCCCGAGTCGAGCAGCTTGCGGAACATCTCGACGCCGGTGACCGTGGTCTTGCGGGTGTCGGAGATGCCGACGATCTCGACTTCCTCGCCCACCTTCACGGTGCCGGTCTCGACACGGCCGGTGACGACGGTGCCGCGACCCGAGATCGAGAACACGTCCTCGATCGGCATCAGGAACGGCTTGTCGAGCGGACGCTCCGGCTGCGGGATGAACTCGTCGACGGCGCGCATCAGCTGCAGGATGGCTTCCTTGCCGATCTTGTCGTTGGTGCCCTCGAGCGCGGCCAGCGCCGAACCCTTGATGATCGGGATATTGTCACCGTCGAAATCGCGCTTGGACAGCTCCTCGCGGATCTCCAGCTCGACGAGCTCCAGGATCTCTTCGTCGTCGACCTGGTCGACCTTGTTCATGAACACGACCATGGTGGGCACGCCGACCTGCTTGGCGAGCAGGATGTGCTCCTTGGTCTGCGGCATCGGGCCGTCGGTGGCGGACACGACGAGGATCGCGCCGTCCATCTGCGCCGCGCCGGTGATCATGTTCTTCACATAGTCGGCGTGGCCGGGGCAATCGACGTGCGCATAGTGACGCTCGGCGGTCTCATACTCGACGTGCGCGGTCGAGATGGTGATGCCGCGCTCACGCTCCTCGGGCGCCTTGTCGATATTGGCGTAGTCCACGAACGTCGCGCCGCCGGTCTCGGCCAGAACCTTGGTGATCGCCGCGGTGAGCGACGTCTTGCCGTGATCGACGTGACCGATGGTGCCGATGTTGCAGTGCGGCTTGTTCCGCTCGAACTTCGCTTTGGCCATTATTCCCTACCTTCTCTCAATCCGTCGGCGGGACTCGGCCGCCAAAGGCGGCGTGCCCCATACCCAATGTTTTGACCTTACGCCAGCTTCGCCTTGACCTCTTCCGCCACGTTCGAGGGAACCTCGTCGTAGTGCGAGAAGATCATCGAGTACTGCGCGCGCCCCTGAGTGAAGGAGCGGAGCTGGTTGACGTACCCGAACATGTTGGCCAGCGGAACCATCGCCTCGACGACCTGGGCATTGCCCCGGCTGTCGGTGCCCTGGATCTGGCCACGCCGCGAATTCATGTCGCCGATCACGTCGCCGAGATAATCCTCCGGCGTCACGACCTCGACCTTCATGATCGGCTCGAGCAGCTTGATGCCCGACTTCTGCGCCACTTCGCGCATCGCGCCGCGGGCGCAGATCTCGAAGGCCAGCGCCGACGAGTCGACGTCGTGATAGGCGCCGTCGGTCAGGTGGACCTCGAAATCGATGATCGGGAAGCCGATCAGCGAGCCGGTCTCGGCGGTCTCACGGAAGCCCTTCTCGACCGAGGGGATATATTCGCGCGGAATATTGCCGCCCTTGACCTCGTCGAAGAACTGGAAGCCCGAGCCGCGCTCGCCGGGGACCACCGTCACCTTCACGCGGCCGAACTGGCCCGAGCCGCCCGACTGCTTCTTGTGGGTATAGTCCACGTCCACCTTCTTCGCGAGATATTCGCGATAGGCGACCTGCGGCGCGCCGACATTGGCCTCGACCTTGAACTCCCGCTTCATGCGGTCGACCAGGATCTCGAGATGAAGCTCGCCCATGCCCTTGATGATCGTCTGGCCCGATTCATGATCGGTCGAGACGCGGAACGAGGGATCCTCGGCGGCGAGGCGGTTGAGCGCGATGCCCATCCGCTCCTGGTCCGCCTTGGTCTTGGGCTCCACCGAAAGCTCGATCACGGGCTCGGGGAATTCCATCCGCTCGAGGATGATCGGCGCCGAAGGCGAGCAGAGCGTGTCGCCCGTCGTGGTGTCCTTCAGGCCGGCCAGGGCGACGATGTCGCCGGCATAGGCCTCCTCGATGTCCTCACGCGAATTGGCGTGCATGAGGAGCATGCGGCCGATCTTTTCCTTCTTGTCCTTCACCGTGTTCTGGACCGTGCCCTTCTCGAGCTTGCCCGAGTAGATGCGCGCGAAGGTGAGCGAGCCGACGAACGGATCGTTCATGATCTTGAAGGCGAGCGCGGCCATCGGCGCGGAATCGTCCGCCGGGCGCGTGTCCTTGGTCTCGCCGTCCATCTTCACGCCCTCGACGGGCGGGATGTCCAGCGGGCTCGGCAGATAATCGACAACGGCGTCGAGCAGCGGCTGCACGCCCTTGTTCTTGAAGGCCGAGCCGCAGAGCACGGGGACGAAGGAGAAGTTGAGCGTGCCCTTGCGGATCAGACGCTTCAGCTCCTGGGGCGAAGGCTCGGTGCCCTCGAAAAAGGCCTCCATCGCGGCGTCGTCCTGCTCGACCGCGGCCTCGATCAGCTCCAGGCGCGCGGCCTCGGCCGCGTCCTTCAGATCGTCGGGGATCGGCTGATATTCGAACTTCGCGCCCAGGCTCTCCTCGAGCCAGATGATCGCGCGGTTCTCGACCAGATCGACCAGGCCCTTGAAGCCGCCCTCGATGCCGATCGGGAGATACAGGACGAGCGGACGCGCGCCGAGACGATCCTTGATCATCTCCACGCAGCGCTCGAAATTGGCGCCGGTGCGGTCAAGCTTGTTGACGAAGCACATGCGCGGAACCTTGTACTTCTCCGCCTGGCGCCACACCGTCTCGGACTGGGGCTCCACGCCCGCCACGCCGTCGAAACAGGCGACCGCGCCGTCGAGCACGCGCAGCGAGCGCTCCACCTCGATGGTGAAGTCCACGTGGCCGGGCGTGTCGATGATGTTGATGCGGTGATCGTCCCAGAAGCAGGTGGTGGCGGCGCTGGTGATCGTGATCCCGCGCTCCTGCTCCTGCTCCATCCAGTCCATCGTCGCGGTCCCCTCATGGACCTCGCCGATCTTGTAGGACTTGCCGGTGTAATAGAGGATGCGCTCGGTCGTCGTCGTCTTGCCGGCATCGATGTGCGCCATGATGCCGATATTGCGATACTTCTCGAGCGGATGGCTGCGGGCCATGATCGTTCACTCCGATGCCGCGCGGCGCGGCGGGCTTTGTACCAAAGAGAATGGGGTTGAGCGCCCGAAGGCGTTCAACCCCATATAGGCATTACCAGCGGTAATGCGAGAAGGCGCGGTTCGCCTCCGCCATGCGGTGCGTGTCCTCGCGCTTCTTCACGGCGTTGCCGCGATTGTTGGCGGCGTCCATCAGCTCGGCCGAAAGGCGCGCGTCCATGGTGTGCTCGGAACGGCCGCGCGCGGCCGAGATCACCCAGCGGATCGCCAGCGCCTGGGCGCGCTCGGGGCGCACCTCGACCGGCACCTGATAGGTGGCGCCGCCGACGCGGCGCGACCGGACCTCGATGCCCGGACGGACATTGTTGAGCGCATCGTGGAACACCTGGAGCGGGTCGCGCTTGGCGCGCGCCTCGATCGTGTCCAGCGCGGAATAGATGATGTTCTCGGCCACGGACTTCTTACCGTCCAGCATGACCGAGTTCATGAACTTGGAGAGCACGACATCACCGAACTTCGGGTCCGGCAGGATTTCGCGCTTCTCGGGGCGACGACGACGGGACATTGGGTCTACCTTCCGATCAGGAGCTTACTTGGGCCGCTTGGCGCCGTACTTGGACCGCGACTGGCGGCGATCCTTGACGCCCTGCGTGTCGAGCACGCCGCGCAGCACATGGTAGCGCACGCCGGGCAGATCGCGCACGCGGCCGCCGCGGATCAGCACCACCGAGTGCTCCTGGAGATTGTGCCCCTCGCCGGGGATGTAGCTGATGACCTCGCGGGCGTTGGTGAGACGCACCTTGGCCACCTTGCGAAGCGCCGAGTTCGGCTTCTTCGGAGTCGTGGTGTAGACGCGGGTGCAGACGCCGCGCTTCTGCGGGTTCTGCTCCATCGCAGGGACCTTGCTCTTGGCCTTCTGCGGTTCGCGGCCCTTGCGGACCAACTGGTTGATCGTCGGCATTGAAGCCTTCACCTTTCAAGTGGTTACTTTGCCAAGCCCGGACCATTCCCTGAGCGGGGTCGCGAAAATGCAACAAGGCTCGGCGGTCGCTACAGACCCGCCCGAGCCTTCCCAAGCGTCGGCAATGTTCAAGCGCGCCGGCGGTCCATGTCCCGCAGGCGAGCGGCCCTATACCGAGGCCGGGGCGCGCGGTCAACAAGCCCGGCGTCGTCGCCGGCGCGGCTCAGCCGGCGCGGCCGCCCGCCGCCACCGGCTTGATGTAGAGCGAGCCGATCTGCGGCCAGTCGCGGCGCAGGTCCGCCTCCACCTCCGCGATCAGCGCCTCGATCCGGCCGACCGGCACCGCATCGTCGAAATCGACATTGGCCGCGACGAACACCGATCGCGGGCCGATATGCACCGTCAGCACATCGCCCACCGAGGTGACGCCGGCACGCCGCGCTATGTCCGCGCGAATCGCCGCGATCAGTTGGGGGGAGGCGCGCTCGCCGATCAGCAGCCCCTTGGATTCGCGGGCGAGCACGATGGCGACCAGCCCCAGCACCACGCCGATCGCGATCGAGGCGATGCCATCCCAGCGCGCATCGTTGAGCGCGTGGCTGAGAAAGATGCCGGCGCCGGCGATGAGCAGCCCCAGCAAGGCCGCGCTATCCTCGAACAGCACGATGAAATTGGGCGGATCCTTGGAGCGTCGGATGGCCTGCCACCAGCCCTGCCCGCCCTTTGCGCGGCCAAAGGCGCGCACGGCGGTGAACCAGCTGGCGCCTTCCAGCGCGGCGGAAATGGCGAGCACGATATAGGCGACGGTCGCGTCCTGCGGCGGCTCGGGGGCGCGCAGATGCGCCACGCCTTCATAGACGGAGAGGCCGGCACCGGTCGCGAAGATCAGGATGGCGACGACGAAGCTCCAGAAATAGAGCTCGCGGCCATAGCCGGCGGGATGCTGCTCGTCGGCCGGGCGCGCGGACTGGCGCTGTCCCCAGAGCAGCAGCATCTGATTGAGGCTGTCGACGACCGAGTGGAATCCCTCGGTCAGCATCGCCGAGGAGCCGGTCAGCGCAGCGGCGACGAATTTGGCGACGGCGATGCCGAGATTGGCGGCCAACGCCGCGAAGAGGACGAGGCGGCTCTCGCCTTCGGCCGGGGGCGCCGCCCGCTCGGCGCCGCTCATCGCGTGGCGGGCCAGGCGGCGGCGCCGCGCGCCGGCCGGCGTCCTTGCGGAGCGATCGGCCGGCGCACGGGGCTCACTGCGCGTTCGAGCTGTTGCTCATCATGTTGTCGCCACCGGCGGCGTTGTCCATCGCCATGCTGTTGTCGCCGGCCATGTTCGAGTCGGCGGTGGCGTTCATGTCGCCCGACATCGCATTGTCGTCGGCCGGGACGAGCATATTGTCGCCGGCCGAGGTGTTGGCGCTGTTCTCGCTCTTGCTGCACGCGGCGGCGCCGAGCACCAGCGCGGACGCGGCAAGGATCGTAAAGGTCTTACGCATTCTAGTCTCCTGTGTCGTAGGTCCGCAGGCATGGTGCAACGCGGAAGGACCGGACCCGTTCCGGATGGGGGACCGATTCCCGCCGCGCATTCACCTTCGTTGGTGCGGATGGGGGAAAGCCGGCGCTAGAAATGCAGCGCCCGGCCATAGGCGCTGAGCACGCTCTCGTGCATCATCTCGCTCAGCGTCGGATGGGGGAAGACCGTCTCCATCAGCTCGGCCTCGGTCGTCTCCAGCTGCTTGGCCACGGTATAGCCCTCGATCAGCTCGGTCACTTCGGCGCCCACCATGTGCGCGCCGAGCAGCTCGCCGGTCTTGGCGTCGAACACCGTCTTGATGAAGCCTTCCGCCTCGCCCAGCGCAATGGCCTTGCCGTTGCCGATGAAGGGGAATTTGCCCACCTTCACGCTATAGCCCTCCTCCTTGGCGCGGGCTTCGGTGAGCCCGACCGAGGCGACCTGCGGACGCGAATAGGTGCAGCCGGGGATGTTGCGCTTGTCCATGGCATGCGGATGCTTGCCGGCGATCGCCTCGGCCGCGATCACGCCCTCATGGCTCGCCTTGTGCGCCAGCCACGGCGGCGCGGTGACATCGCCGATCGCCCAGAGCCCCGGCACATTGGTGCGGCCCATCGCGTCGGTGTCGATATGGCCGCGCGTCGTCTTCACGCCGAGCGCCTCCAGCCCGATCGCCTCGGTGTTGGGCACGATCCCGACCGCGACGATGGCGTGGCTGTAACTGCCTTCCTCGATCGTGCCGTCGGCCAGCTTGATCTTCGCGGTCACGCCCGATCCGGTCGCCGCGAGGCTTTCCACGCCGGCCTTGGAGAGGATGCGCATGCCCTGCTTGGTGAGCGCCTTGGCCATGAATTCGGAGACTTCATGATCCTCCACCGGCAGGATCCGGTCGAGCATCTCGACGATCGTCACCTCGGCGCCGAGATCCGAATAGAAGCTGGCGAATTCGACTCCGATCGCGCCCGAACCGATCACCAGCAGCTTGGTCGGCATCGTCTTGGGCGTCATGGCGTGGCGATAGGTCCAGATCCGCTCGCCATCGGCCTTGGCGAAGGGCAGCTCGCGCGCCCGCGCGCCGGTGGCGACGATGATGTTCTTGGCGGAAAGATCGGTGGTCTTGCCGTCCTTCTCGACGCGCAGGCCGCCCTTGCCGGTGAGCGTGCCGAAGCCTTCGACCACCGTGATCTTGTTCTTCTTCATCAAGCCCTTGACGCCGGCGTTGAGCTGGCCGGCAACGCCGCGCGAGCGCTTCACCACGGCCGGCAGATCAAAGCCCGGCTTCTCCACCGTCAGCCCATAGGCCGAGGCGTGGGTCATATAATGGTAGATCTCGGACGTCCGCAGCAGCGCCTTGGTCGGAATGCAGCCCCAATTGAGGCAGATGCCGCCCAGGCTCTCGCGCTCGACAATGGCCACCTTCAGCCCGAGCTGCGCCGCGCGGATCGCCGCGACATAGCCGCCCGGCCCCGAGCCGAGCACGATGAGATCGTAGGTATCCGCCATCTCAACCCTTCCACTGGTTTCCGGCCGATCCGCGCGGCCGGACAATTCGCCGCCGGCCCGCGCCGCCGCATAGGTAATAGGCGCCGCGCCGCCCGTCAGGCGGCCGCGACAGTCTCGTCCGGCAGCGGCGGCACCCGGCGCGGCTGCCGATCCTCGCCGATCGCGACGAAGGTGAATTTGGCCTCGGTGACCTTGTAGCTGCGGTCATCGTGGCGGGCGCGGCGCCAGCTCTCGACGTCGATCGTCATCGAGGTCCGCCCCACCCGCACCAGCCGCGCATAGACGGACACCTCGTCGCCCACCACCACCGGGCGGTGGAAGGTCATGCCCTCCACCGCGATGGTGACGGCGCGGCCATGGCTGTGCCGCGACGCGACCGAACCCGCCGCCGAATCCATCATGCTCATCAGCCAGCCGCCGAATATGTCCCCATAGGGATTGGTATCGGCCGGCATGGCGATGACGCGGACCGCCGGCAGGCCCGGCGGCGGCAGCTCCTCGGGATGCAGCACGCGCGTCGCCTCAGGCCAGCATCGCGAGCGGGTTCTCGACCAGCCGCTTGAACGCCGCCATCAGTTGGGCGCCGTCGGCGCCGTCGATCGCGCGATGGTCGAAGCTGCCGGTCGCCGACATGACGGTGGCGACGCCGAGCGCGTCATCCACCACATAGGGGCGCTTCTCGCCCGCGCCGATCGCCATGATCATCGCCTGCGGCGGGTTGATAACCGCCTCGAACTGCTTGATGCCATACATGCCCATATTGGACAGGCTGGCGGTGCCGCCGGCATATTCCTCCGGCTTCAGCTTGCCCTCGCGCGCGCGGCCGGCGAGATCCTTGACCTCGGTGGCGATGGCCGAGAGGCTCTTGGTGTCGGCGCCCGTCACCACCGGCGTGATCAGCCCGTTGGGGATCGACACCGCCACCGAGATATCGGCCCGCTTGAAGCTGACCAACTGATCGCCCGCCAGCATCACGTTGCACGCCGGCACCTCGATCAGCGCCACGGCCAGCGCCTTGATCAGCATGTCGTTGACCGACAGCTTGACGCCGCGCGCGGCCAGCCCGGCATTGAGATCGCCGCGCAGCGCAAGCAGCGCGTCGAGCCGGATATCCACCGTGAGATAGATATGCGGGACCTGCTGCTTGCTCTCGGTCAGGCGGCGCGCGATCGTCTTGCGCATGTTGCTGAGCTTGGCGATCTCGTGCGGCACGTCGGGGATGACGGCCGGGCTCGGCGCGGGCGCGGCGGCCGGGGCCGAGGCGGCGGCGGCCGGCTGCGACGCGGCGGCGGCCGCCGGGGCGGTGGCCGTGCCGCCCTTGGCGAGATCGGCCTTCACGATGCGCCCGTTCGGACCGGAGCCGCTGAGCGAGGCCAGGTCGATCCCCTGCTGCTCGGCGAGGCGGCGGGCGAGCGGGCTCGCCTTCACCCGGCCCTCAGCGCGCGCCGGAGCGGGAGCGGCGGCCTCGGCCTTGGCGATGACGGGCGCATCCTCCACGGGCGAGGCGCCATAGCCCTTCTCCTCGGGCGGCAGTGCCTGGCCGGCGGCCGCGGCGGGCGCGGAGGCCGCGGCCGCCGGGCGCGCCTGCTTGGCGGCGGCGGCATCCTCGCCCTCGGCCGCGAGAATGGCGATGGCGGCACCCACCTTCACCCCGTCCGTGCCCTCGGGCACGAGGATCTGGGCGATCGTGCCCTCGTCCACCGCCTCGAACTCCATCGTCGCCTTGTCGGTCTCGATCTCGGCCAGTATGTCTCCGGAGGCGACGGTATCGCCCTCCTTGACCAGCCACTTAGCCAGCGTCCCTTCTTCCATCGTCGGGGACAAGGCCGGCATTTTGAGTTCGATCGGCATGGAGCGTAAGCCTTCCTGTCTGTCGCCGCCCCATTTCGCCGCTGAACCGAGGTCGGTCAAGGCTCGGCGCTTGCGTGCGACGCACGGATGCCGCAGCCTCGCACAATGACCCAAGCCCCCGCGCCCCGCACCTATCTTGTGGTTTTGGATGGCAGTCCCGAGGCGCGGGTGGCGCTGCGCTTCGCCGCGCGCCGGGCCGCGAAGACCGCCGGAACGGTGGAAATGCTGGCGATCGTCGCCCCGGCCGAGTTCGTGCAATGGGGCGGCGTGCAGGATGCGATCGAGGAAGAGGCGCGGCTCGGCGCCGAGGCGCTGCTCCACCAGGCGGCGGGCGAGCTGCTGGACGAGCTGGGCGTGCGCCCCGTCATCACCGTGCGCGAGGGCGAGCCGGCCCGCGCCATCCAGGCGCTGCTGGCGGAGCGGCCGGGCATCGCGGCGCTGGTGCTGGGCGCGCAAGCGGGCGGCGGACCCGGCCCGCTGGTGGAATTTTTCGCGGCCGGTGCCGGGCAGATGCCCTGCCCGGTGATGATCGTGCCCGGCGGCCTCGACGAGGAGGCGCTCGATCGGCTGAGCTGATGGCCCCGCCCTCGCCCGCGATCGCCGCCGCCGCGCGCCAGACGCTGCGCGTGCTGGTCGCCACCGCCGCCACCTATGTCGCCTATCGGCTGCTCCATCTGCAGCAGGGCTATTGGGCCGTGCTGACGGTGATGATCGTGATGCAGGGCTCGCTCGGCGGCACGCTTGGCGCGGCCGGGGACAGGATGCTCGGCACGCTGATCGGCGCGCTGCTCGGCGGGATCGGCGCCGCCGCGCACGATGGCTCGGCGCTGGGGATCGGCCTGGCGCTGCTGCTCGTCACCGCCGTCGGCGCCTTCGTCGCGGCGCTGCGCCCGCAGCTGCGGATCGCGCCGGTGACGGCGGCGATCATGCTGCTCAGCGCGCCGGCCGGCCTGTCGGTGGGCCGCTTCGTGATCGATCGCATCCTGGAGATCGGGCTGGGCGGCGCGATCGCGGTGATCACCATGTTGCTGGTGCTGCCGGCGCGCTCGCACGGCGTGGCGATCGGCCGCATCGCCGGCCTGCTCGAGGCGGTGGCGGCGATGCTGGAGCATCTGGCCGAGGCCGCGTCCGGACGCGGCGCGGCGCCCGATCACCTCGCCCATGCCGCGCTGCGCGCGCAGCTCGGCCAGATCGAGGCGGCGATCAGCGACGCCGCGCGCGAACGCGCCTCGCTGCTCAGCCGGCGCGCCATGCCGCCCGCCGTGCCGCGCACCCTCTGGCGCATCCGCAATGATCTGGTGCCGATCAGCCGGGCGCTGGCCCGGCCGCTGCCGGACGCCGCGCGGGCACCGCTCGCCGGGCCGATGGCGGCGCTGCTCGGCGCCCAGGCGGCGCTGGCGCGGGCCTGCGCCGTGGCATTGCGCGAGACACGCCGGGTCGAGCGCCCGGACGCGGCGCCCCGGCGGCGCTTCACCGAGGCGTTCGACGCCTTCCGTCGCGACGAGGCCGGCCAGGCGATCGACGTGGACGGCGCCGGCCGCCTCTTCGGCCTCGCCTTTGCCGCCGAGGAACTGGCGCAGGATTTGGACGATCTGGCCGGCCGCATCGACGAGATGCGCTGAGCGCCGGCACCAAGCCGCCGCTGCGGGGTTTCGCGTATTGAACGGCGGCACCCGCTTCCCAGCTAAGCCGGGCGTCCGCGCCCCGCCTCCCCCCTACTCTCCGGAGACTTTTCCATGCGCATGAACCGCCTCGGCCGCACGGGCCTGTTCGTCTCGGAACTCTGCCTCGGCACCATGACCTTTGGCGGCGGGACCGAGGGCTTGTGGAGCCAGATCGGCAATCTCGGCCAGGACGAAGCCGATGGCCTGCTGCGCCGCGCCGTAGATGCGGGCATCAACTTCGTCGACACCGCCGATGTCTATGGCGGCGGGCGCTCGGAGGAAATCACCGGCCGCGCGATCCGCAATCTCGGCCTCGCCCGCGACGAGATCGTCGTCGCCACCAAGGCCTTCGGCCCCACGGGCGAGGGACCGAACCAGCGCGGCGCCTCGCGCTATCATCTGCTCGATGCCTGCAAGGCGAGCCTCACGCGGCTCGGGCTCGATCATATCGATCTTTACCAGATCCACGGCTTCGACGCCGCCACCCCGATCGAGGAGACGCTCGAGGCGCTGGATACGCTCGTCCGCCACGGCCATGTGCGCTATATCGGCGTGTCCAATTGGGCGGCGTGGCAGATCGTGAAGGCGCTGGGCATTTCCGAGCGCGACCGGCTCGCGCGCTTCCAGAGCCTCCAGGCCTATTACACCATCGCCGGCCGCGAGCTGGAGCGCGAGATCGCGCCGATGCTCGCCTCCGAGACGCTCGGGCTGATGGTGTGGAGCCCGCTCGCCGGCGGCTTCCTCTCGGGCAAATATGATCGCGATACCGACGCCAGGGAGGGCCGCCGCGCCGCCTTCGACTTCCCGCCGGTGAACAAGGCGCGCGGCTTCGACATCATCGATGCCATGCGGCCGATCGCGGCGGCGCACGATGTCAGCGTCGCGCAGGTCGCTTTGGCCTGGCTGCTGCACCAGCCGCCGGTGACCAGTGTCATCATCGGCGCCAAGCGCGAGGCGCAGCTGATCGACAATACCGCCGCCGCCGATCTCCGGCTCGATGCCGAAGAGCTGGCGACGCTGGATCGGGTGAGCGCGCTGGCGCCCGAATATCCCGGCTGGATGCTGGAACGCCAGGGCGACTATCGGCGGCAGCAGCTGGAGCAGGCGCAGGCCCGGCGCTAATCGCGCGCCGGCGGCGGCGCGCCCAGCAGCGTTTCCTGCGCCGCCGCCGTTTCCGCGCGCAGCCAATCGAGAAAGGCGGCGACGCGGCCGACCCGGCGCATGTCGCGATGCACCACCAGCCAGAAGCTGCGGAGGATCGCGACGCCGGGCAGCAGGCGCGTCACGCCCGGCAGCGCGTCGCCCAGAAAGCAGGGCAGGATGCCGTAGCCGGCGCCGCCCTGGATCAGCCGCGCCTGGGCGATGATGCTCGAGCTGCGCAGCCGCGCCTCGAGCCGCTCGTCAAGCTCCGCCAGGTAGCGCAGTTCGGGCGCGTAGATCAGATCGGGGACATAGCCGATCAGCGCGCGCTGGCGCAGCGCTGCGACCGTGGGCACCGCCCCTTCGCGCGCCACCAAAGGGTCCGCCGCATAGACGCCCAGCCGGTAATCGGTGAGCTTGGCCGCGATCAACGGGCCGCCGCGCGGCCGGGCGAGCATCACCGCCACGTCCGCCTCGCGCCGCGACGGGTTGAGGAAACCGGTGGCGGCGACGAGATCCACCGCGATCCCGGGATGCGCGGCGGCAAAGCCGCCCAGCCGGCCGGCCAGCCAGGCGCCAAACCCCTCGGACACGCTGACGCGCAGCAGACCCGCCAGCCCCGCCCCCGCTTCGGCCTGCGCCTGCACGGCGCGCGCGCCCGCCTCCATCGCCTCGGCGGAGGCGAGCAGGCGCTGGCCGGCCTCGGTCAGCGTCTGGCCGGCAGGGCCATGTTCGAACAAGGTCAGCGCCAGCGCCGCCTCGAGCCGTTGCAGCCGCCGCGCGACGGTGGTGGCATCCTGGTTGCAGCGCCGCGCCGCCGCCGCCAGCGTCCCGCCGCGCGCGAGCGCGAGGAAGACGCGCATGTCGTCCCAGTTCATGCCCCTGCATAAACGCAGCCTCGTCCTGCGGGAAGGAGGGCTTGCCGGCGACAACGCAAGCCGCGACACCAAGCGCGCGAAAAGACTAGGCCGCGCCAGCGCGCGCGTAAAAAGACAAGGAGAGGTCGATGCTCGAGATCGGTCATGCCATCGCCGGCGAGGCTGGGGCGCCCGCGCAGCGCTTCGGCGATATTTACGATCCCAATTTGGGGGCCGTCGCCAAGCGGGTCGCGCTCGGCACCGCCGCCGATCTGGAGCGCGCGGTCGCCGCCGCGCGCGCCGCCCAGCCGGGCTGGGCCGCCACCAATCCGCAGCGCCGCGCGCGCGTGCTGTTCCGCTTCAAGGAGCTGGTCGAGCGCGAGATGGACGATCTCGCCGCCTTGCTCTCGGCCGAACATGGCAAGGTGCTCGCCGATTCGCGCGGCGACATCCAGCGCGGGCTCGAGGTGGTGGAATTTTGCTGCGGCATCCCCCACGCGCTCAAGGGCGAATATAGCCAGGGCGCCGGGCCCGGCATCGATGTCTTCTCGATGCGTCAGCCGCTCGGCATCGGCGCCGGCATCACGCCCTTCAACTTTCCGGCGATGATCCCGCTATGGATGGCTAGCGTCGCGATCGCGGTGGGCAACGCCTTCATCCTCAAGCCCTCGGAACGCGATCCCTCGGTGCCGCTGCGGCTCGCCGCTTTGTTCCAGGAGGCGGGGCTGCCCGAGGGCATTTTGCAGGTGGTGCAGGGCGACAAGGAGATGGTGGACGCCATTCTCGATCATCCCGACATCGCGGCGGTGAGCTTCGTCGGCTCCTCGGACATCGCCCATTATGTCTATCAGCGCGGAACCGCCGCCGGCAAACGGGTGCAGGCGATGGGCGGCGCCAAGAATCACGGCATCGTCATGCCCGATGCCGATCTCGATCAGGTGGTGCAGGATCTCGCCGGCGCCGCCTTCGGCTCGGCGGGGGAGCGCTGCATGGCGCTGCCGGTGGTGGTGCCGGTCGGCGCCGAGACGGCCGAGGCGCTGCGCGCGCGGCTGATCCCCGCGATCGAGGCGTTGCGCGTCGGCGTCTCCACCGATCCGGACGCGCACTATGGTCCGGTCGTGTCCGCGCAGCACAAGGCGCGGATCGAGCACTATATCCAGATGGGCGTGGACGAAGGCGCCGAGCTGGTCGTGGATGGGCGCGGCTTCACCTTGCAGGGCCATGAGCAGGGCTTTTTCGTCGGCCCCACCCTGTTCGACCATGTCACCCCGGCGATGCGCACCTATCAGGAGGAGATTTTCGGCCCGGTGCTGCAGATCGTCCGCGCGCGCGATTTCGAGGAGGCGATCGCGCTGCCGTCCGCCCACCAATATGGCAATGGCGTCGCCATCTTCACCCGCAACGGCCATGCCGCGCGCGAATTCGCCAGCCGGGTGAATGTCGGGATGGTCGGCATCAACGTGCCGATCCCGGTGCCCGTCGCCTATCACAGCTTCGGCGGCTGGAAGCGTTCGGGCTTTGGCGACACCAACCAGCATGGCATGGAGGGCGTGCGCTTCTGGACGCGCACCAAGACGGTGACGGCACGCTGGCCCGACGGATCGCTCCAGGGCGATTCGAGCTTCGTCATCCCGACCATGGGCTGAGGATGGAAGCGATGAACCAGTTCGCCCTCACCGACGAGCAGCGCGAGATCCAGGCGCTGGCGCGGCGCTTCACCGCCGATGCCATCACCCCGCACGCCGCCCACTGGGACGAGCACCACATCTTCCCGCGCGAGACGATCGAGGCCGCCGCCGCGCTCGGCTTCGGCGCCATCTATGTGTCGGAGGAAAGCGGCGGCATCGGGCTGGGCCGGCTCGAGGCGGCGCTCATCATGGAGGCGATGGCCTATGGCTGTCCCTCGACCAGCGCCTTCATCTCGATCCACAATATGGCGGCCTGGATCCTCGACCGCTTCGCCAGCCCGGCGCTCAAGGCGCGCTTCCTGCCGGACATGGTGACGGCGCGCACGATCGGCTCCTACTGCCTGACCGAGCCCGGCTCGGGATCGGACGCGGCGGCGTTGCGCACCAAGGCCGTGCGCGACGGGGACAGCTATCGGCTGACCGGATCCAAGGCCTTCATCTCGGGCGGCGGCGCCAATGATCTCTATCTGGTGATGGCGCGCACCGGCGCGGACGGACCGAAGGGCATTTCCTGCTTCCTGGTCGAGAAGGACACGCCCGGCCTCAGCTTCGGCGCGCCCGAACGCAAGCTTGGCTGGCATTCGCAGCCCACCGCCCAGGTGAATCTCGACGATGTGCGCGTTCCCGCCGACCAGCTTGTCGGCGCCGAGGGCCAGGGCTTCGCGATCGCCATGGCCGGGTTGGACGGCGGCCGGCTGAACATCGGCGCCTGCTCGCTCGGCGGCGCGCAACGCTGCCTCGACGAGGCGCTGCGCTATACCGGCGAGCGCCGCCAGTTCGGCCAGCGAATCCTCGATTTCCAGAACACGCAATTCGTGCTTGCCGACATGGCCACCGAGCTGGAGGCGGCGCGGGCGCTGCTCTATGTCGCGGCGGCCAAGGTGACCGAGGGCAGCGCGGACCGCACCCAGTTCGCCGCCATGGCCAAGCGGCTCGCCACCGATACCGGCTCCGCCGTGGTGGACCGCGCGCTCCAGCTGCATGGCGGCTACGGCTATTTGCAGGATTACCCGATCGAACGCTTCTGGCGCGATCTCCGGGTCCACCGCATTCTCGAGGGCACCAACGAGATCATGCGCATGATCGTGGCGCGGGAGATGATGAAGCAATGACCTACGAAACCCTTCTCGTGGAGCGGCACGACGCGGTCACGCTCGTCACGCTCAACCGGCCCAAGGCGCTCAACGCGCTCAATTCGCAGGTTCTGGCCGAGCTGCTGGCGGTGACCGCCGCCTATGATGCCGATCCCGGTCAGCGCTGCCTCCTGCTCACCGGCAGCGACAAGGCGTTCGCCGCCGGCGCGGATATCAAGGAAATGGAGGCGATGGGCTTCGCCGCCGCCTATGCCGGCAATTTCTTCGCCGGCTGGGAGCAGTTCACCCGCACCCGCAAGCCGATGATCGCGGCGGTCGCCGGCTATGCGCTGGGCGGCGGCTGCGAGCTGGCGATGATGTGCGACTTCATCCTCGCCGCCGATACGGCACGCTTCGGCCAGCCCGAGATCAAGCTGGGGGTCGGCCCCGGCATGGGCGGCTCGCAGCGCCTCACCCGCGCGGTGGGCAAGGCCAAGGCGATGGAGATGTGCCTGACCGGCCGCATGATCGACGCCGAGGAAGCCGAGCGCGCCGGGCTGGTGGCGCGGATCGTTCCCGCCGCCGCGCTGCGCGAGGAGGCGCTCAAGACCGCCGCGCTCGTTGCCGCCATGCCGCCGCTCGCGGCCATCGCCAACAAGGAGATGGTCAACGCCGCCTTCGAGACCGGGCTGGCCCAGGGCCTCGCCTATGAGCGCCGCCTCTTCCACGGCCTCTGCGCCACCGAGGACAAGGCCGAGGGCATGAGCGCCTTTGTCGAGAAACGCGCCGGCCATTACACCGGCCGCTGACCAGGACGCACCCGCGTCCGCCGCCAGAGCGGACCGGTGCCGGAGAGGAGCTGAACATGGACATCGCCTTTATCGGGCTCGGCAATATGGGGGGCGGCATGGCCCTCAACCTGGCCCGGGCGGGCCATGATGTCCGCGCCTTCGATCTCGCGCCGGCGGCGCTGGCGCGCGCCGAGGCGGGCGGCTGCCGGATCGCCTCGTCGGCCGCGGCGGCGGCGGACGGGGCGGCGGCGATCGTCACCATGCTGCCGGCGGGCGGCGCGGTGGCGTCCACGGTGCGCGCGCTGCTGCCGGCGCTCGCCCCCGACACGCTGTTGATCGACTGCTCGACGATCGACGTCGCCACCGCCCGCGCGGTCGCGGCGGAGGCGGGGGCGGCGGGGCATGTGCTGGTGGACGCGCCCGTCTCCGGCGGCATCGCGGCGGCGCAGGCGGGCACGCTCACCTTCATGGTCGGCGGCGAGGCGGCCGGCTTCGCCCGCGCCGCGCCGATCCTCCGGGCGATGGGCAAGGCGGTGATCCATGCCGGCGAAGCGGGCGCGGGCCAGGCCGCCAAGATCTGCAACAATATGATTCTCGGCGCCACGATGATCGCGACCTGCGAGGCGCTGGCGCTGGCGGTGCGGCTCGGCCTCGATCCCGCCACCTTCTACGAGATCGCCTCCAAGGCCAGCGGCCAGAGCTGGTCGCTCACCGCCTATTGCCCGCTGCCCGGCGTCGGGCCGGAAAGCCCGGCCGATCGTGGCTATGAAGGCGGATTCGCGGCGGCGCTGATGCTGAAGGACCTCAAGCTCGCGCTCGCCGCGGCGCAGGGCGTGGACGCGGCGGTGCCGATGGGCGCGGCGGCGGCGGCGCTGTACCAGAGCTTCACCAATGCCGGCGGCGGCGGCAAGGACTTCTCCGCGATTCTCGGCCTGCTCGACGGCCGGCTGCCGGGCTGACAAGCGCCGCAACTCGCCGACACGCGACCGACATTCGCGCGCCCGGCAAGGCTGGCACAAGCCCGTCTCCAGCAAGGAGGCAGGCGATGGCGACACGGCGACTGACACGGCGCGAGCGGTGCGCGGCGGGCAGGCACACGCCCGCCGAGATCAAGGAGGGCGGCGATGGCGAGATCCGCCGCGCCCAGTGCCGCTATTGCGGCGCGCCGATCATGCGCACCCAGGCCACGCGCATCTGGTTCGCCGCCGGCCGCATGGCCTGATCCGGCCGCCGGCGGGCCCTGGTGATATTGCGGACTGGCGGCGCAAAGCGCGATCGCCGATCCTGCCCGGATGCGCTGCCTCGATCGCCATTGCCCCCGCTGGCACATCCGCCACCGGCACGGCCGGGTCATCGCTGCCCCGCCAGAGCGGGTGATCGCCGCCGCCGCCGCCTTCCGGCCCGAACGCCTGCCGCTTGCCGCCGCCTTGCTGGCGCTGCGCCTCTTGCCCGCGCGGCTGATGGGCGCGGGACCGCTCTCGTTCCGGCGGGAGGATTTCACCGTTCTGGATCAGGCCACGACCTATATCGTGTTCGGGCTGGCGGGGCGCTTCTGGCGCGCCGATCCCGGCCTCGTGCCGCTGCGCGACGCGGCCGATTTCGCGCAGATCCGGGCCGGAGTGGCGCGGCTGGCGATCGGCTACAGCGCGTCGCCGCACGCGGACGGCGCCTGCCTCGTCACCGAAACGCGCATCCACTGCGCCGATGCGGACGCGCAGCGGGCGATGCGCCGCTACGGGCGGCTGATCCGCCCGGCGAGCGGGCTGATTCGCCGCGCCACGCTCGGCGCCATCGCGCGCGCCGCCACGGCGCCCGCGCCCGGCGCGCGATCAATGCCGGCCATGCCCCCGGCCGCCACGCCCGCCCCCGCCGCCGCCGCCATGGCCATGACCGAAGCTGGTCGCGGCCTTGGCGGAGAGCTTGGGTAGCTCGGCGCGGGTGATGGCGCCGTCGCCATCGGTGTCGAGCATCTTGAACCGGCGGAAGGCGGCGGTGTCGAACTCGGCGCGCGTGATCGCGCGGTCCATATTGGTGTCGGCGGTGATGATCGGCTCGGGCATGTCGAGATAGCCGAAGCGGCCCGCGCCCAGCCGGGTCGGGTAAGGCGGGGGCGTCACATTGCCCTGATCGTCCGTCTTGGCGAGCGACATGTCGCCCATGGTGCTGGCGACGCGGATCTCGGGCGCGATCTCGGTCTCGTAGCGGGTGATCTCGTCCGGACCGATCTCGCCATCGCCATCCTGGTCGAGCTTCTTGAAGAAGCGTTCGGCATCGGCGCGCATCTCCTCGCGGGTGATGCGGCCGTCATGATCGGCATCGGCCTCGCGGAACCAATGTTCGGCGCCGGAGAGCCCGTCGGTCGAGCGGAACGGCTCACCCATCGGGCTGATGAAGGTGGCACCGCCCTCCAGCGGCGGCGCCTCGGCCGCGATCGCCGGACCCGCCAGCGCCAGTGCCAATGCCGCCACCCCGATCCGCATCATCTTCACCTCTTGCCGTCCCGCCGGTGCCGTTCTCCTGCGCGCTTCCATGGCGATTTGCAACGCGGGTCCGCCGCACTCAGCCTTCGCGCGCGCGGCGGCGCAGCACCAGCGCGTAGATGATCACCGCCATGCCCGCGAACAGGAACCACTGCACCGCATAGGCCAGATGATTGTTCGGGATATCGTCCATCGTCGGCACCGCGCTCGCGCGCAGGCCGGGGGCGGGCTGGTCGGCGACGAGCAGGATCTGGCCGCCGCGATCGGGCCCGATCACCCCGCGCACCGTGCCGCCGCGCCAGCCCTGCGGCGCCGAGGGGCTTTTCGACCAGCCCATGTCCAGCGCCACGCCGGGTCCCTCGGCGCCGGTGCTGCACTCCACGATATGGCGATAGCCGGGCTCTCCGGCGCGATCGCGGCCGGCGCCGGCGCGCCATGTGACGGGCGCCAGGCAAAAGGCTTCGGCGCGCCGGAACAGCGCGTCCACCGCCCTGCGATCGCGCGGAAAGGCGCGCGGCGGCAAGGTGGCGGCCTGGGCGTAGCGGGCGAGCAGCGCCTCCTTTTCGTGCATACGGCGCAGCTGCCACACGCCCAGCCCGATCATCAGCGCCACGGCGGCGGCGACCAGCAGGGTCGGCCCGAGCGGCACGCGCGCGCGCAGGCTCATCGCGGATCGCGCTCCGCCAGCCGGCCCTCGCCCGCGCGGTTGCGATATTCGGAGGCGAGCAGCATCGCCTTGGCGACGCGCAGCAGCACCAGCACCAGCCCGAGCGTCACCGGCACCCAGATCAGCACATGCACCCAGAAGGGCGGATGCGCGGTCAGCTCCAGCGCGATCGCGCCGATGCACACCAAGGTGCCCACGATCAGCGTGAGAAAGGCCGCCGGCCCGTCGCCGACATTGAAGGCCGTGAAATCCAGCCCGCAGGCGGCGCAGCGCGGCGCGAAGGCGATCAGCCCCGAGAACAAAGTCGGCGCCCCGCAGCGCGGACACAGGCCCTTCAGGCCGATCGCGACAAGGCGGGGCGGCGGCGGAAGCGCGGGCGCGGGATCGTCCATGACCATCCTTATAGCCGGCGCCGGCGCGCCCGCGATAGCCGCCGCGTCAGGGCGCGTAGGTCGCCCCGGCGCTGCCCCACACATAGATGACGAGGAAGAGGAACAGCCACACCACGTCGACGAAATGCCAATACCAGGCGGCCGCCTCGAAGCCGAAATGGGCGCGCGGCGTGAAATCGCCGCGATAGGCGCGGATCTGGCAGATGATCAGGAAGATCGTGCCGACTATGACGTGGAAGCCATGGAAGCCCGTCGCCATGAAGAAGGTGGCGCCGTAGATATGGCCTTTGAAGGCGAAGGGCGCATGCACATATTCATAGGCCTGGATGCTGCTGAACAGCAGGCCGAGCGCGATGGTGCACCACAGCCCCTGCTTCAGCCCGCGCCGGTCGCCATGGATCAGCGCATGGTGCGCCCAGGTGACGGTGGTGCCCGAGCAGAGCAGGATCAGCGTGTTGAGCAGTGGGAAGTGGAAGGGGTTGATAAGCTCCATGCCCTTGGGGGGCCACACGCCGCCCACCGCCTCCACCGCCTTGGGGAAGAGCGCGGCATCGAAATAGGCCCAGAACCAGCCGACGAAGAACATCACCTCCGAGGCGATGAACAGGATCATGCCGTAGCGCAGATGCAGCGCCACCACCGGCGTGTGATGCCCCTCCTTCCCCTCGCGGATCACATCGGCCCACCAGAAGCCCATGCAGGCCAGCACGCACGCCAGGCCGAGCGGCAGCACCAGCCCGCCGAACTTCACCGAATGCATGAACATGATCAGCCCGCCCGCGAGCGTCAGCGCCGAGAAGGCGCTGAGGATCGGCCACGGGCTGGGTGGCAGGATATGATATTGGTGGTTCTTCGCGCCGGCCATGCGTCCTACCCCATGATCCGACCCTTTGCGGGCCTGTTGGGGGAAGCTTAGCGGGCGGCGGCCGGCCGGTCCACCGGATAGAAGGTGTAGCTGAGCGTGATCTCGCCCACCCGCGCGGCATCGGGATCCTTGGTGATCGCGGGATCGACATAGAAGACCACCGGCATGCGCTGCGTCTCGCCGGGGCCCAGCGTCTGCTGGGTGAAGCAGAAACACTGCACCTTCACGAAATAGGTCGCCGCCTGGTCGGGGCTGATGTTGAAGGCGGCCGAGCCGGTGATGCTGTGATCGCTCAGATTGGTCGCCTCGAAAAAGGCGATCTGGCGGGCGCCGATCGGCACCGTCATCGCCGGCGTCTCGGGGCCGAAGCGCCAGGGCAGCTTGCTGTTCACATTAGCATCGAACCGCACCAGCACCCGCCGGCCGATCGCCCCCGGCGCGCGCGCGCCCTGATCGATCCGGGCCGCGCCGCCATAGCCGGTCGCCTGGCAGAACATGCGGTAGAGCGGCACCGCCGCGAAGCCGAGCCCCACCATCAGGCAGGCCACCGCCGCCGCCAAAAGCCCCGTGCGCCGGTTCCGCCGCCTCGTCACTTCACCATCTTGGCGATGCTGAGCGCGTAGAAGAGCAGCACCAGCGCGAACAGGAGCAGCGCCGTCACCTTGGCGCGCGACCGCTGACGCGCGCGAATCGCCTCGTCCTGGCGCAGCCGGGCCTGCTCGCCCGCCGGATCGCGCGGATCGGTCACAGCGGAAACCAGCGGTCGATCACGAGCACCCCGAACAGCGCGAAGAGGTAGAAGACCGAAAAGCCGAACAGCCGGCGCTCGGCGCGCATCCGCGCGGGCTCGGTCTCGCCGCTGAGCGCCATGCGCAGCGCCAGGGCCACGAACAGGCCGCTCAGCGCCAGCGCGGCGACGCCGTACAGCCGCCCCGTCAGCCCCATCGGCCAGGGCGCCACCGCCACGGCCGCCATCGGCAGGCTGTAGAGAAAGGCCTGGAGGCGCGTGGACCGCGGGCCCGCCACCACCGACATCATCGGCACGCCCGCCGCCGCATAGTCCGAATTGACGAACAGCGAGAGCGACCAGAAGTGCGGCGGCGTCCACAGGAAGACGAGCAGGAACAGCAGACAGGGCAGCAGATCGACGCGGCCCGTGGCGGCGGCCCAGCCGATCAGCGCCGGAAACGCTCCCGCCGCCCCGCCGATGACGATGTTCTGCGGCGTGCGGCGCTTCAGCCACACGGTGTAGATCAGCACATAGAAGAGGATCGACACCGACAGGATGGCGGCGGCGAGCAGATTCACCGCCAGACCCATCAGGATCACCGAAAAGGCGGCGAGGCCCACCCCGAATTGCAGCGCCGCCGGCCGCCCCATCCGCCCGGCGGGCAGCGGGCGGTTGCGCGTGCGGCGCATCTTGGCGTCGAGATCGGCCTCATACCATTGGTTGAGCGCCCCGGCCGCGCCGGCGCCCAGCGCGATGCAGAGGATCGCGACGAAGCCGAGCACGGGATGGATCGATTCGGGCGCCGCCAACAGGCCGCACAGCCCGGTGAACACCACGAGCGTCATCACCCGCGGCTTGGTCAGCGCGAGAAAATCCCGCCAGTCCGCGGGCAAACCCTCGATCGGCTCGCCTTCGGCCGCGAGCGCGTCGGCTACGGTCGCCATCATGTCCTTCTTACGCAACGGATGGACCGGCTGCTACGCCGATCCGTCCGCGAAGTTAAGACCGCAATGGCCCGGTTCAATGATGGCCGTGCTCGTCGATGCGCGGCAGCTGCTCGAACTGGTGATAGGGCGGCGGGCTGGACAGCGTCCATTCCAGCGTCGTCGCGCCCGGCCCCCAGGGATTGGCCGGCGCCTTGGGCCCCGCGATCAGCGCCCAGAGGATGTTCACGAAGAACACCACCATGCTCGCCGCCATGATGTGGTAGCCGGTCGTCGCCACCGAATTCCAATGCTCGAACGCATCGGGATAATCGGGATAGCGGCGCGGCATGCTCTGCAGGCCGAGGAAGTGCATCGGGAAGAACAGCAGGTTCACGCCGATGAAGAAGACCCAGAAATGCACATGGCCGAGCAGCTCATTGTACATCCGGCCCGACATCTTCGGGAACCAATAGTAGAAGCCGGCGAATAGCGAGAAGACCGCACCCAGAGACAGCACATAATGGAAGTGCGCCACCACGTAATAAGTGTCCTGCATGTAGTTGTCGATGCCGCCATTGGCGAGCACCACGCCGGTCACCCCGCCTACGGTGAACATGAAGATGAAGCCCAGCGCCCACATCATCGGCACCTTGAACTCCATCGAACCGCCCCACATGGTGGCGATCCACGAGAAGATCTTGATGCCGGTGGGCACCGCGATGACCATGGTGGCGGCGGTGAAGTACATCTTGGTGTTGAGGTCGAGCCCGGTGGTGTACATGTGGTGCGCCCACACCACGAAGCCGATCACGCCGATCGCGACCATGGCATAGGCCATGCCGAGATAGCCGAACACCGGCTTGCGGCTGAAGGTGGCGACGATGTGGCTGATCATGCCGAAGCCCGGCAGGATCATGATGTAGACTTCGGGATGGCCGAAGAACCAGAAGAGATGCTGGTACAGGATCGGATCGCCGCCGCCGCTGGCGTCGAAGAAGGCGGTGCCGAAATTACGGTCGGTCAGCAGCATGGTGATGGCGGCGGCGAGCACCGGCAGCGCCAGCAGCAGCAGGAAGGCGGTGACCAGCACCGACCAGACGAACAGCGGCATCTTGTGCAGCGTCATGCCCGGCGCGCGCATGTTGAAGATGGTGGTGATGAAGTTGATCGCGCCGAGGATCGAGGAGGCGCCGGCGAGGTGGAGCGCGAGAATCGCCATGTCCACCGCCGGGCCGGCCGATCCGCTGGTCGAGAGCGGCGCATAGACGGTCCAGCCCGTGCCCGCGCCGTTGCCGGTGCCGCCGGGCACGAAGAGCGAGCCGAGCAGCAGCATGAAGGCCGGCACGATCAGCCAGAAGGACACGTTGTTCATACGCGGAAAGGCCATGTCCGGCGCGCCGATCATGATCGGCACGAACCAGTTGCCGAAGCCCCCGATCATCGCCGGCATGACCATAAAAAACACCATGATGAGGCCATGGGCGGTGATCAGCACGTTCCAGAAGTGCAGCGCGGCGTCGCCCGTCTCGCCCGACAGCCAGGTGAGATATTGGATGCCCGGATGCGCCAGCTCGGCGCGCATCACGCCCGAGATGGCGCCGCCGATGATCCCCGCCATGATCGCGAAGATCAGGTAGAGCGTGCCGATATCCTTGTGGTTGGTGGACAGGAACCAGCGCGCGAAGAAGCCGGGCTTGTGGTCCGCGTCGTGATCGTGGCCATGGCCTTCCTCGGCCTGGAAGAAATGGGCGTTGGCGGCGGTGTCGGTCATCGGGCCTGCCTTACTTGCTGCTCGTCGCGGCGCCCGCGACCGGAATGTTGGCGCCGGCGGCGGCTTCGGTCTTGGCGCCGGCGACAGCGCCGCCGAAGCTGCCGGGATTGGCGGTGGTGGCGGAAGGATTGCTGATCGGCGAATTGGACGTCGCATCCGGGCTGGCGGCCTTGCCGCCCAGCGTGCCGCCCTTGGCCGCGATCCACTGCGCGAATTGCGGCCTGGTCACCACCTCCACCGCGATCGGCATGAAGGCATGGCGCGCGCCGCACAATTCCGAGCACTGGCCGTAATAGACGCCGGGACGGTCCACCTTGAACCAGGTTTCGTTCAAGCGGCCGGGCACCGCGTCGATCTTGGTCCAGAAGGCGGGCACGGCGAAGGAGTGGATCACATCGTCGGAGGTGGCGATCACCTTCACCACCGCGCCGGCGGGCACCACCATGCGCTCGTCCACGCCCAGCTGGCGCGGCTCGCCGCGGGCGCGATCCTGTTCGGGGGTCAGCATGTTCGACACCACCTCGAAATCGCCGTTATCAGGATATTGGTACGACCAATACCATTGATGCCCGATCACCTTCACCGTCAGATCGGGCTTGGGCGTATCATATTGCCGCGCGATCAGCTTGATCGAAGGCACGGCGATGCCGAGCAGGATCAGCACGGGCAGCACCGTCCACGCCACTTCCAGCACCGTGTTGTGCGAGGTCGCCGAGGGCTGCGGATTGCTGCGGCGATTGTGCCGCGCCATCACGTAGAGCAGCAGGAACAGCACCACCACGCAGATGCCGGTGATGATCGGCAGCAGCACGCCATCGTGAAACCAGGCGGCATATTGGCCGTTCGCGGTTTCCTGCGGCTGCAGGCCAATCCGGTCGGTCGGCTGGCCGATGCCCGGGGTCGGCTTGTAGAATTGCGGCGTCGCGGGCTTGGCGGGCGTCGCCGCCGGCGCCGCGGCCCCCGATCCCGCGCCCGTGCCGCCGGCCGGGGCGGCCGACGACACCCCGGTGGCGGGGGCCGATGTCGCCGTCTCGGCGGCGGCGCCCGCGAAAGGCGCGGTCTGCACCGCCGTCGGACTCGCGGCGGTAGGCGCCTGCGCCTGCGCCTGCGCGGCCATCGTCGACGCGAGCATCGTCGGCGCGAGAATCGTCGACGCGAGCATCGCGGCGCCGCCCAAGGCCAGCATCCTCATGCGTTTACCCATGGCACCCCTCCACTGGCCTTTGGCCTTATCCTCGCCGTTATAGCGTGGCGGCGGCAAGCCTCAAGCCGCCCCGGGCCCGAAAAGAATCCGCAGCCCCCGCAATTGCCCGGCATTGATGCGGCGGCGCCCCGCGCCTATCAGGCCGGCCACCACGGTTTCGAGGATGATATGACGGACGAGGAGGTTCTGGCGGAGTTCCGGGCGGCCGACGCGCTGCTTGAGGGCCATTTCATCCTCTCGTCGGGGCTGCGCAGCCCCACCTATCTCCAGTGCGCGCGCGTGCTGATGGATCCGCGCCGCGCCGCGCGGCTGTGCGCCGAACTCGCCTCGCGGCTGACGCCCGCCGTGCATGCCGGGGTGACGGCGGTGGTCTCCCCCGCCATGGGCGGCGTGATCGCGGGCTATGAGATGGCGCGCGCGCTGGGTGTCGAGGCGATGTTCGTCGAGCGGCCCACCGGCCAGTTCGAGCTGCGGCGCGGCTTCACGCTCGAGCCCGGGCAGAAGGTGCTGATGATGGAGGATGTCGTCACCACCGGCCTGTCCTCGCGCGAGGCGATCGCGGCGATCGAGGCGGCCGGCGGCCGGGTGATCGCGGCGGCCTGCCTGGTGGACCGTTCCAACGGCAAGGCCGATGTCGGCGTGCCGCTGACCGCGCTGGTGCGGCTCGACGTGCCGACCTATGCGGCCGACGCGCTGCCGCCCGCGCTCGCCGCCCTGCCCGCCATCAAGCCCGGCAGCCGCGCCGCCTGACCGGCGTCGCGCGGACTGACACATGGCTTCGCCATTTCGCCCGGTTCGGCTATAGGCTCGCCGCCATGACCTTGAGGCTTGGCGTAAACATCGATCATGTCGCGACCATCCGCAACGCACGCGGGGGCCGCACCCCGGATCCGCTGCGCGCGGCGGAGATCGCCACCGCCGCCGGCGCGGACGGCATCACCGCGCATCTGCGCGAGGATCGCCGCCACATCATGGACGAGGATATCGCCCGGCTGATCGGTGGCATCGCGCTGCCGCTCAACCTGGAGATGGCCGCCACCGAGGAGATGCTGGCGATCGCGCTGCGCCATCGCCCGCACGCCGCCTGCATCGTGCCCGAGCGCCGCGAGGAAGTGACCACCGAGGGCGGGCTGGACGCGGCGCGCCAGCATAACCACCTCAAGCCGATCGTCTCGCGTCTGGGCGAGGCGGGCGTGCGCGTCAGCCTGTTCATCGAGCCCGATCCGCGCCAGATCGAGGCGGCGCTCTCGCTCGGCGCGCCCGTGGTGGAGCTGCATACCGGCCGCTACGCGCTGAGCGAGGGCGAGGCCCAGGCCGCCGAGCTGCGCCGCCTCGCCGATGGTGCCGCGCTGGCCGCCAAGAACGGCATCGAGGTCCATGCCGGCCATGGCCTCACCTTCGACAATGTCGCCCCGATCGCGGCGATCCCGCAGGTGCGCGAGCTGAATATCGGCCATTTCCTGATCGGCGAGGCGATCTTCGTGGGGCTCGAGGCGGCGATCCGGCGGATGCGCGCGGCGATGGACGCGGCGCGATGATCCTCGGCCTGGGCTCCGACCTGTGCAACATCACGCGGATCCAGTCCGCGCTCGATCGCCATGGCGACCGCTTCCTCGCCCGCGTCTTCACCGATCACGAACGCGCCAAGGCCGAGAGCCGGCCCTTCACGCGCGCCGCCACCCTGGCCAAGCGCTTCGCCGCCAAGGAGGCGTTTTCCAAGGCGGTGGGAACCGGCTTTCGTCAGGGCGTGTTCATGCGCGATATCGGAGTCGTCAACCTGCCCTCCGGCGCCCCGAGCCTGTCGCTCACCGGCGGCGCCCGGGCACGGCTTGATGCTCTGGTGCCGGAAGGCTGCGTCGCCCATGTTCATCTCACCATGACCGACGATCATCCCTGGGCCCAGGCGCTGGTCGTGATCGAGGCCAGGACGCTGGCCGAATGACCGAGGATCCCCGCTTGAACGACACCACCGACCGCGCGCCGCTCGCCGGCAAGACCAGGCAGGGCACCGATTGGTGGGCCGAGATCAAGGGCCTGTTCTGGCTCGTGCTGGCCGTGCTGGCCTTTCACAGCCTGATCGCCAAGCCCTTCTACATCCCGTCCGAATCGATGATGCCCACGCTCATCAAGGGCGATCGGCTGGTGGTGACGAAATTTCCCTATGGCTGGAGCTACGCCTCGCCCAGCTTCCATGTCCTGCCCTTCATGCACGGCCGCATCTTCGGCCACATGCCCGAGCGCGGTGATGTCGTGATCCTCACCCCGCCGGGCGAGAGCAGCGACTATATCAAGCGCGTGATCGGCCTGCCGGGCGATACGCTGGAGGTGCGCGAGGGCCAGGTGATCCTCAACGGCAAGCCGATCCCGCGTCTCGCGGAAACGCCGGCGATGATTCCGGTCGATGCCAATGTGCCCTGCGATCGCGGGCTCGAGGCGCAGTACCGCATCACCGGCAAGGACGGCCGCGCCTATTGCGCGCTGCCCCGCTTCCGCGAGACCTTGCCCTCAGGCCGCAGCTACGACACGATCGACATGGGCTATATCCCCGGCTCGGGCGATGATTATGGGCCCATCACCGTGCCGGCGGGCCATGTCTTCGTGATGGGCGACAATCGCGACGAATCGGCCGACAGCCGCTATCCGATCGAGGAGCTGGGCCTGGGCGGCCCGGTGCCGTGGGAAAATCTGGGCGGTCGGGCCGAGTTCATCACCTTCTCGCTCGATGGCTCGTCCCAATGGTACAACCCGCTGAGCTGGTTCACCGCGCTGCGCGGCGGCCGCAGCGGCACCAGCCTGCACCCCGCGCGCGCCGGCGCGCCGCGATGACCGACGAGGAGGCGCGCCGCGCGCCCGAGGCGCCGGGCCCGCTGACGCTCAGCGATCCCCGCACGCGCGCCGAGCTGACCCGCGCGATCGTGTGGGTTTCGGTGATCCTCGCCGTGGTGCTGATCTATGTCCTGGCCCAGCCGCTGCTGCTGATCGTGGGCGGCACGGTGTTCGCGGCCATGCTGGACGGCGGCGCCCGGCTGCTGGGGCGGGTGCTGCCGATCCGGCGCGGGCTGCGCATCGCGATCGTCGCGCTCGTCGCCTTCGCCTTCCTGCTGGGCGTCGTCTATTATGCCGGGGTTGAGCTGGTCGGTCAGTTCGAGGCGCTGAAGACGGTGGTGACGCTCCAGGTCCAGCGCGTCGAGGGCTGGGCGGAAAGCTTCGGCCTGCTGCCCCAGGGGGGCGGCACGATGACCGCTTTGTCCAAGCAGCTGATGGGATCGCTCGGCCAGCTGACCAGCGCGGTCGGCACCGCGCTGGGCGCGGTCACCTCGGGTGCGATGATCATCGTGCTCGGCCTGTTCATCGCCGCCGAACCGCGCATCTACGAGCGCGGCTTCGCCTGGCTGCTGCCCATGGAGAAGCGCGCCGGCTTCTATCGCACCACCTCCGACATGGCGCACACCATGCGCCGGCTCATGGCCGGGCGGCTGCTCGGCATGGCGGTGGAAGGCGTGTTCATCGGGGTCGCGCTGTCGCTGGTCGGCGTGCCGATGGCGCTGCTGCTGGGCATTCTCACCGGGCTGCTCGCCTTCCTCCCCAATATCGGCGCGATCATCTCGGGCGCGCTGACGATCCTGGTCGGCTTCTCGGCGGGCACCACCACCGGCCTGCTGGCGGTGGGCGCCTATGCGATGGTGCAGATCCTCGACGGCTATGTGATCGTGCCGATCGTGGCGCGCCGCTCGGTCGATCTCGCGCCGGCGCTGGTGCTCGGCATGCAGCTGCTGCTCGGCGCGCTGTTCGGGCTGCTCGGCCTGATGTTCGCCGATCCGCTGGTCGCCATGACCAAGGTGGCGCTGGAGCGGAAGAGCGGGCTGGCGCCGCAGGTGGCGCAGCGCGAGGCGTGATCGCGGCGCGGCGGGCGGCGCACGCGCCGCCGCCGTCCGCCGCCTGGGCTCAGGGCTGGCCGCCGGGCCCCGTCATCCCCGCCATGCCGGCGTCGGGCTGCTGCGGCGCGATCTCGCGAAGCGTCACATCGAACACCAGCACGCTGTTGGGCGGGATCACCCCGTCGCCCGCGCCCTGCGCGCCATAGCCGAGCTGCGGCGGGATCCAGAAACGGTAGCGCGCGCCCCGGTTCATGAGCTGCAATCCTTCGGAGAAACCGGGGATCGAGCCCGCCACCGGCATCACCGCCGGCGAGCCGTGCTGCGCCGTGGAATCGAAGGTCGATCCGTCGAGCAGCTTGCCGTCATAATCGATGAGCACGATGTCGGTGGCGCCGGCCGTATTGCCCTGCCCCTGGCTCAGCACCTGATATTCGAGGCCGGAGGCGGTGGTGTGGACGCCATGCTTCTTGGCGTTCTTCGCCAGGAACACGGCGGGCGGCTCGCCCATGGCGACCTGCCGCGCGGTGCCCGCCCAGGCCAGGCCGCCGCCGATCAGCACCGCCGCCGCGACGCCCAGCCACAAACGCCTGACCGTGCCTTTGCCGACGGGACGCAGCGGAACGGCGGTAACTTCGGACATGGCAATCCTCGCAGTGTCACTCTTGGCGCCGCTCTTGCCCGCAGCGGCGGCCCGCGTCCAGACCCTGAACGCCGCGCGGCACCCAGAACGCGAAAAGCCGGCGCCCCGCAGCGGAGCGCCGGCCTTCAGCCCGCGAGCGGGCAGACCCGATCGCCGGCGTGCCGCTTACCGGACGCCGTCGCGCTCGGCGCGCTTGCGCTCCAGCTTGCGGGCGCGACGGATGGCGGCGGCGCGCTCGCGCGCGCGCTTCTCCGACGGCTTCTCATAGTGGCGGCGCAGCTTCATCTCGCGATACACGCCCTCGCGCTGGAGCTTCTTCTTGAGAGCTCGGAGCGCCTGGTCGACATTGTTGTCGCGAACGATGATCTGCATAAACCGATAATCTCCAGCCGGCCGGGTGGGGACCAGGGCACACTCCCCGCAGAACCACCGCAGCGCGTAGAATGGGCGGCCGCAGGACAGGCCCGCGCCCGGAAAGCCGGCCCCCTAACAGACGCTTCGATTCGGGGCAAGCCGCTTACGCCTCGTCGGCGGGCACCATGGCCTTGAGCGTGGCGATCAGATCGGCCTCCGCCGCGGGTTTGTCACGCCGAATCCGGCTGACCCGGGGAAAGCGCATCGCCAGGCCGCTCTTGTGGCGCTTGGACGCATGGATCGAATCGAACGCCACCTCCAGCACCAGCGTCTTCTCCACCTCGCGCACCGGCCCGAAGCGCTGCACCGTATGGGTGCGCACGAACCGATCGAGTCCGGCCAGCTCCTCGTCGGTGAAGCCCGAATAGGCCTTGCCCACGGGCAGCAGCTCGCCTCCCTGCTCGGGCGGCGCCGTCCAGCAGCCGAAGGTATAGTCCGAATAGAAGCTGGAGCGTTTGCCGTGGCCGCGCTGCGCGTACATCATCACGCAATCGGCGACGAGCGGATCGCGCTTCCACTTGTACCAGGCCCCCACCCTGCGGCCGCCCAGATAGGGGCTGTCGCGCCGCTTGAGCATCAGCCCCTCGATCGCGGCGTCGCGCGCGCCGAGACGGATTTCGCCCAAAGCCGCGAAATCGGGCGCCTCGATCAGCATGGAGAGATCGAACCGATCGGCCGGCAGCGCCGCCGCCAGTCGCTCGAGCCGCGCGCGCCGTAGCCGCCAGGGCTGCGGCCGGAGATCCTCCGCGCCGTCCACCAGCACGTCGTACACGCGGACGAAGGCGGGATAGTCCGCCAGCATGCGCGCGCTCACCTGCTTGCGCCCCAGCCGCTGCTGGAGCGCGTTGAAGCTCGCCGCCGCGCCGCCATGCGCGGCGCCGCCCTGCGCCTGGCCGCGCACCAGCAGCTCGCCATCCAACACCGCCTCCAGCACAAAGGCCTCGGCGATCTCGGGAAAGCTGCCGGTGATATCGTCGCCCGCGCGGCTGTAGAGCCGCGTCTCGCCGCCGGCGCGGACGATCTGGACGCGAATACCGTCCCATTTCCACTCGGCGGCATAGTCCTCGAGCGAGAGGGCGGTGCCGTCCTCGAGCGGATGGGCGAGCATGAAGGGACGGAAGACCGGCAGCGCACCCGCCGCGGGCCGCTCGCCCCGCCCCTCGGCCCAGGCGAAGAGCGGCGCATAGGGCGGCGCCAGCCCGTGCCACAGCTCCTCGACCTCGTCGACATCGAGCCCGAAGGTCTGGGCGAGCGCGGTCTTGGCGAGCCGCGCCGAGACGCCGACGCGCAGCGCGCCCGTCGCCAGCTTGAGCAGCGCGTACCGGCCGGAGGCATCGAGATGATCGAGCATGGCGGCCAGCGCCTCGGGCGCCTCGCCGCGCGGCAGGCCGGACAGGCGCTCGATCGCGGCGCTGATGGTGAGCGTGCCATCGTCCAGCGCCTCGGGCTCGTGCCCGGCCTTGGGCCAGAGCAAGGCCACCGTCTCGGCGAGATCGCCGACAAAATCGCGGCTCATCGCGAACAGCACGGGATCGATCCGCCGCGCCACCATGTCGTGAATGGCGGCGGGCTTGACCGTCTTGAGATCGAGCGTGCCGGTCAGCGCGGCCATCGCCCAGCCCCGGTCGGGATCGGGCGTAGCGCGGAGATAATCCTCGATCAGCTTGAGCTTGGCATTGCGCGATCGTGTGTAGACGAGCCCGTCAAGCAGCTTGGCGAAGCGCCGCACGGCTCAGGATATGGCGCGCCCGGCCATCAGCCCCAGCACCAGCAGCACCAGGAACACGATGATCGCGATGCCGAACAGGATCTTGGCGATGCCGACAAAGGCGCCGCCCAGGCCGCCAAAGCCCATCGCGCCGAAGATCAGGCCCAGCACCAGAAAGATGATTGCCCATTTGATCATGGCGCGGCTCCTTGGTTCCAGAGGGTAAACGAGAGGGGCGGAGCGGCGTTCCCGCCACCCCGCCCCGCCTCGCAACGCCTTGAGGCGGCCACTCAGGCCTTGCGCGCGGCCTCGAACAGGAACCAGGCGCGCTCCTCGGCCTGATCGATCCACTCGTCGATCAGCGACGAGGTGGGCGTATCGCCGGCTTCCTCGCAGCGCTCGCGCGCCTCGCGGAAGGTCTTGATCAGCGCGAGATTGTCGTCACGCACTTCCTGAAGCATGGCGAGCGGCTCGACGAACTCGGCGTCATTGTCGCGGATCGACTGGCGGCGCGAGACGTCGCCGATCGAGCGCAGCGTGAGATTGCCGGTCTTGCGCACCCGCTCGGCCACCGCATCGGTGATGCCGAGGATCTGCGCCGCCTGATCGTCCAGCAGCAGGTGATAGTCCCGGAAATGCGGGCCCGACATGTGCCAGTGGAAATTCTTGGTCTTCAGATACAGCGCGTACAGATCCGCGAGCACGCCGTTGAGCGCGTCGGCGGCGGTGCTGGTGTTGCGGTTCTGCAAATCGGTCGGGGTGTCGAGCGCGGGGGCTGGCGCATCGGCCATGGCGGTTCTCCTGCCTGTGTACAGTTTCGGGTGCTGAACGACAGAAGCGAAAAAGGGTTCGCCGCTCAATCGAAAATCAACTCGATCAGCACGATCGATCCGCTCGGCCGGAAGGGGGCTCAGATCAGTTCGAGCGCGCTCACGATCAGCCCGGCCCCGGCGAGCGCGAGCAGCGCGGCGAGGCCGATCCGGATCGCGCGCAAGGGCGCCAGCCGTGCCCAGCGCGCGCCCAGCGCCGCGCCGGGGGCGAGGCCCAGCACCAGGCCGGCGCTCCCGCCGATCGCCGTCGCCACCGGCTGGCCGCTCGCTCCCGCGATCGCCGCGACGAGCAGCTGCGCGCGCTCGCCCAGCGCCAGCACGAACAGGCTCAGGGCGGCGGTGGCGGTGGCGCCCAGCCGCCAGCCGTCCAGCGGCGGCGCGGGCTTGCCGCGCCACAGGCCGCCCGCCGCCGCGAGCAGCAGCGCCAGCCCCTCGATCAGCCGCAGCCCGCGATGGTTGATCGACCCCGCCAGCGCCGCGCCGCCCGCGCCGGCGAGCGCCATCAGCGCGATCGCCGCGAGCGCGACACCCAGCAGCGCCGCGCCGGTGCGCCGGTACCGCTGCCCGAGCGCGATCACCAGCCGCTCGGGTCGATCGCCGATCTGGGTCAGCGCGGCGAGCAGAAAAGCGGGCAGCAGGCCATCCATGCACGCGAGGCTAGGCCGCGGGCGCGGCGAGGGAAAGGGCCGCCCGCCTCAGCAGGCGAGCCGGACCATCACCGACGCCATCCAGGCATCGCCGGCGGCGGCGCCTTCGGCCTCGCAGCCGATCGCGTCGCGCAGCCGATCGATCCAGGGCTGGATCGCCGCGCCGCGGCCGCCCGCGCGGAGCACGGCCGCAAGCCCCTCGGCGAGCCGCGCGGCGCTGGTGAGCCGCTGCTCGGCGGCGAGCGCCAGGATATGCTGCGCTTCGAGTCGCGCGGCGATGCCGTCGCGCTGGCCCAGCCCCGCCTCCAGCACGTCCAGCCGGCGGCACAATTCGCCGCGGACCTGACGCCGCGCCTCGGCGTCGGGCGCCGCGGCGAGGATCGACGGCGGGATAGGGCGGCGCGCCTGGCCCTTGGTGTTCGGCCCGCTTTCCCGCATGATCGGCGGCATGCACCCTCTCCCGTCTGGTTCGCACCAGACTAGCGCATCCTCTTTGCAGATCGGTTAAACCCGGGCACAGCTTGACAGCCGGGCGGCTTTCGCGCAGGAGCCGCACCGATCCGAGCGGCGGCGACGCCGCTCTTTTGCATTCAGACGATTCGCGTGGCCATCGCCCTCGCGGCATCGCCAACGCATTAGAGGGCAGCATGGCCAAGCCGACCACCGTCAAGATCAAGCTCGTGTCGACCGCCGATACCGGTTTCTTCTACGTGACCAAGAAGAACCCCCGGACCAAGACGGAGAAGCTGAGCTTCAGCAAATATGATCCCGTCGTGCGCAAGCATGTCGAGTTCAAGGAAGCCAAGATCAAGTAAGAGGCTGGCGGCTGCGGCCGCCGCTTCGGCGCAAGGGGCGCCTCGGCCACGCGGCCGGGGCGCTTTCGTGCGTTCAGGCGCCGTCGGAACGGCCGAGCGCCTCGATCGCCTCGATGAAGCGCATCACCGAGATCGGCTTGGACACATAGGAGGTCGCGCCCGCCGCGCGGACCCGCTCCTCGTCGGCCGGCGTGGCATAGGCGGTCACCGCCATGATCGGGACATCGCGCAGCGCGTCATCGCCCTGCATCGCCGCGATCAGCTCCAAACCGCTGACATGCGGGAGCTGAATATCCATCACGATCATGTCGGGCGCGAAGGCGCGCGCCTGGTCCAGCGCGTCGCGGCCGTCCCGCACCGCGAGCGTGGCATAGCCATGCGCCTCGAGCAGGTCGCAGAACAGCTTCAGATTGAGTTCGTTGTCCTCGACAACGAGCACTTTGCCCGTCAAATGCCACGATCCCTGGTGAAGATGTGAGGCGGAGATAGCGATTGGCCGCGTCCAAGACAAACTATCCCGATGCCACAGTGGTTGCACTCCAGGCGCTCGCCTGGGTGCTGACCGAGCCCTCGCGCGCGGACCGGCTGCTCGCGCTCACCGGGCTCGACGCCGATGATCTGCGCGCCCGCGCCACCGAGCCCGCGCTGCTCGCGGCGGTGCTCGGCTTCCTCGCCGGCCATGAACCCGATCTGCTCGCCTGCACCGAGGCGCTCAGCCTGCCGCCCGAGGCCCTGATCGCGGCCCAGTCCCAGTTGGAGTCCCGGTAATGGCACGTCCCCTGCTCATCTCCGATTGCGACGAGGTGCTGCTCCACATGGTCGCCCATTTCCGCGACTGGCTGGACGAGGCGCACGGCATCGACTTTCTGATCCACGAGGAGAATTGGGGCGAGGCGCTGATCCGGCGCGACACCGGCCAGCCGGTCGAGCCGGCCGAGGTCTGGCCCTATCTCGACGCCTTTTTCGATACCGAGATGCCGCGCCAGCAGCCCACCCCCGGCGCGATCGATGCGCTGGCGCGGATTGGCGCGGTGGCGGACATCGTGATCCTCACCAACCTGCCCGATCATCGCCAGACGCCCCGGCTGGACCAGCTCGCCGGCCATGGGATCCGCCATCGCGTGGTGTGCAACCAGGGGGGCAAGGGCCCGGCGCTGCGGCGGCTGCTCGACGAGATCCGGCCCAGCGTGGCGGTGTTCGTGGACGATCTCGCGGTCCAGCACGCCTCGGTGGCGGACACCACGCCCGAAGTGTGGCGGCTCCACATGATCGCCGAGCCGCTGGTCGCCACGCACCGGCCGCCCGCCCCCGCCGCGCATGTTCGGATCGACGACTGGGCCGCCGGCGCGGACTGGGTGCTCGACCGCTTCGCCGAGGGACGGCCCGCCCCGGTCTTGACCGGCAGCGCCGCCCGCGCCTAGCGCTGGCGCCATGGATATCGATGCACGCCTGGCTGAGCTTGGCCTCACCCTTCCCGCCCCCGCCACGCCCGTCGCCGCCTATGTGCCGGCGGTGGAAGCGGGCGGCCTGCTCCATGTCTCGGGCCAGCTGCCCTTCGACGCCGACAATCGCCTGCTCACCGGCCGCCTCGATTCGGCGGCGGACGTGGCGCGCGGCGAGGAAGCGGCGCGGCGCTGCGCGCTGATGCTGGTCGCGCAGATCAAGATGGCGCTCGGCGGCTCGCTCGATCGCGTGGAGCGGATCGTCAAGCTCGGCGCCTTCGTCGCCTCCGGGCCGGACTTTTTCGATCAGCCCAAGGTCGCCAACGGCGCCTCCGAGCTGATGGTGGCCCTGTTCGGCGAGGCCGGGCGCCATGCGCGCGCGGCGGTGGGCGTGCCGGCGCTGCCGCTCGGCGCCTCGGTCGAGGTCGATGCGATCGTCGCGCTCGCGCGCTGACGGCCTGATCGCCCGCGATGTCGCCCATCGCGGTCTGCACGGGGGCGGCGTTCCGGAAAACAGCCTCGCCGCCGCCGAGGCCGCCATCGCCGGCGGCTTCGCGATCGAATGCGATGTGCGGCTGGGCGGCGATGCGACCGTGCTCGTCTTCCACGATGCCGATACCGGGCGGCTTTGCGGCCGCCCCGGCGCGCTCGTCGACGCCGACTGGCGCGCGCTCCGCCTGGCCAATGGCGAGGCCGTGCCGACGCTCGGCGCGCTGCTCGCCACCATCGGCGGCCGCGTGCCGCTGTTCGTCGAGATCAAGAGCGACCGCCACCTCCCCGTCGCGCTGTGCCGCGGCACCTTGGCCGCGCTGCGGCCCTATGCCGGGCTGGCCGCGATCATGAGCTTCGATCCGCGCATCGTCCGCTGGTTCGGCCGTCACGATCCCGATCGGCCGCGCGGTCTGGTGATGACCGAGCATCCCGGCCGCCGCGCGGCGCTGCGGCGGCGGCTTGCGCTTTGCTACGCCAATCCCGATTTCCTCGCCTATGACGTGCGTTGCCTGCCCTCCGCCCTGGTGTCCGGCTTTCGCGCGCGCGGCCGGCCCGTGCTGAGCTGGACGGTGCGCACCGCCGAGGACCGCGCCCGCGCCGCCGCCTATGCCGATCGTCCGATCTGGGAAGCGGCATGAGCGCGGCGATAGCGCGGGTGGAAAAGGGTGTGGCGGCGATCGATCCCGCCGCCTGGGATGCCTGTGCCGGCACCGCCAATCCCTTTGTGAGCCACGCCTTCTTCGCCGCGCTCGAAGAATCGGGCAGCGCCACCGCGCGCGCCGGCTGGCAGCCCGTGCCGATCCTCGTGGAGGGTGACGACGGCCGGCCCGATGGGATCCTCCCCGCCTTCGCCAAGAGCCACAGCCAGGGCGAATATGTGTTCGACCATAGCTGGGCCGATGCCTGGACGCGCGCGGGCGGCGCCTATTATCCCAAGCTCCAGATCGCCGTGCCCTTCACCCCGGTGCCGGGGCCGCGCCTGTTGCTGCGCGATCCGGCCGCCGCGCCGGCGCTGATCGCCGCCGCCGAAGCGCTGGTGGCCGAGCATGATCTTTCCTCGGCGCATGCCACGTTCCTCGCGCCGGACCAGGTTGCGCTGTTCCGCGAGGCCGGCTGGCTGATTCGCACCGGCAGCCAGTTCCACTGGCACAATCAGGGCTATGCGGATTTCGAGGCGTTTCTCGCCGCGCTCGCCTCGCGCAAGCGCAAGGCGATCCGCAAGGAACGCGCCGCCGCCCGGGCGGGGCTGGAATTCCGCGCGGTGCCGGGCGCCGAGATCGGCCGCGCCGAGTGGGACGCCTTCTGGGCCTTCTACCAGGATACCGGCAGCCGCAAATGGGGCCGGCCCTATCTCACCCGCGCCTTCTTCCCGCTGCTGAGCGCGAAGATGCCGGACAAGGTGCTGCTCTTCCTGGCCTATCGCAACGGCCGCCCGATCGCCGGCGCGCTGAACCTGATCGGCGCGGACGCGCTCTACGGCCGCTATTGGGGCTGTACCGAGGAGGTGCCCTTCCTCCATTTCGAGCTTTGCTATTATCAGGCGATCGAAGCCGCGATCGCCCGCGGGCTGGCGCGGGTGGAAGCCGGCGCGCAGGGCGAGCACAAGCTGGCGCGGGGCTATGCGCCGGTGCCCACCTTTTCGGCCCATCATATCCCGCATCCGGGCTTCAGGGCCGCGGTCGAGGATTTCCTCGTCCGCGAGACCGAGATGGTCGCGCAGGACATGGATGCGCTCGCCGCCCTCACCCCCTTCCGCAAGGAAGGGGAATAGTCAGGCCGCGCGGGCGGTCCGCTGCGAAAGCCAGGCCCGCGCCTTGCGCTGCGCCTCGACGATCTCGCGCGCGGTCATCTCCTCGGCGATCTCGGCGCGGCAGCGCTGCGCATCGAGCGAGCCCGCCACCGACGCGAGATTGAACCATTTATGCGCCTCGATCAGATCGACGGCTTCGCCGCGTGCACCGGTGGAGCAGGCGATGCCGAGATCGTACAAAGCCTCGGCCTCGTCCATCGCGGCCTCGGCCTGTCGGGATTCCATCAGGAAACGTGCAGAGTGAATCGAATTCGCCATGATCGTCGCTCATCCTTCGCCATGACCCGGAGTCTGGCGGCGGCGGCCAAAAAATTGGTTAAGACGGGCGCCGGGCCTGCGGATTAGCCGGGCGACTAGACCAAAGACGCAGCGGAGGCGCTCAGCGCGCCACCGCCAGATTGTCGAGCAGCCGCGCGGCGCCGATCTTCGCCGCCGCCAGAAGCCGCGCCGGCCGCTCGCCCAGCGCGTCGAGCGGCGCCAGCGTCTCGGCATCGCGCAGCGACACATAGTCGATCGCCGAGAAGCCCGCCTCGCTCAGCCGCGCGCAGGCGGTGGCGAGCGCCGCCTCGACCGGCTGGCCCTTCAGAATGGCGCCCGCCGCCTCGCCCAGCGCGCGCGGCAGGGCCCGGGCGGCGGCCAGCTCCTCCGGCGTGAGATAGGCGTTGCGCGAGGAGAGGGCGAGGCCCTGATCGTCGCGCACGATCGGCACGCCCACGATCTCGGCGGCGAGATCGAGATCCGCCACCAGCCGGCGGATCACCGCAAGCTGCTGCCAATCCTTCTCGCCGAACAGCGCGACATCGGGCTGAACCTGGTTGAGCAGCTTGAGCACCACCGTCGCCACGCCGTCGAAATGGCCGGGCCGGGCCGCGCCTTCCAGCGGCTCGGACGGGCCGCCCACCGTCACGCTGGTGGCGAAGCCTTGGGGATACATGGTGTCGGCGCTGGGCGCCCAGAGCAGGGCGCAGCCCGCCTCCTCGAGCATCTGCGCATCGGCACGTTCGCGGCGCGGATAGCGGTCCAGATCCTCGCCGGGTGCGAACTGGCGGGGATTGACGAAGATCGACGCCACCACCAGCGGCGCCCGGCGGCGCGCCTCCTCGATCAGCGCGACATGCCCGGCATGGAGCGCCCCCATCGTCGGCACCAGCGCGATTCGATCCCCGGCGAGGCGACGCTCGCCCAGCGTGGCGCGCAAAGCCGGCAGGTCACGGATGATTTGCACGGGACGCAGCGCTCCGATATGTCTTGGCCGCGCTCTGTGGGGCGAGCGCCCGTCCAAATCAAGGGGGCCGCTCCCGATCGCCGCGATCGCTAACAAGAGGCAAGTCCGTGCCCCGTGCCCATATTATCGTCTTCGCCAACGAGAAAGGCGGCACCGGCAAATCCACCACGGCGGTGCATGTCGCGGTGGCGCTCGCCGCCCAGGGACGCAGCGTCGCCGCGATCGATCTCGATACGCGCCAGCGCACCATGGTCCGCTATCTCGAGAACCGCGCCGCGACCATGCGCCGCGATTCGGTGGAGCTGGCGACGCCGCGGTTCGAGGTGTTCGATCCCGCCCGGGGCGACGGCATCGAGGATCGCATCGCCGCGCTCGCCGAAGAGGCCGAGTTCGTGGTGGTCGACACGCCCGGCCGTGACGATCCGCACGCCATGAAGGCGGCGGCGCGCGCCGATACGCTCGTCACGCCGATCAACGACAGCTTCATCGATCTCGATCTGATCGGCCAGGTCGATCCCGAAACCTATCGTATCAAGCGCCCGAGCTTCTACGCCGAAGTGGTGTGGGATGCGCGCAAGGCGCGCGCCAAATCCGATGGCGGCACGGTGGATTGGGTGGTGCTGCGCAACCGCCTCCAGCATCTGGAGGCCAAGAATATGCGCCGCGTCGGCCAAGCCGTGGACGAATTGTCCAAGCGCGTGGGCTTCCGCGTCATCCCCGGCCTCGGCGAGCGCGTGATCTATCGCGAGCTCTTCCCGCGCGGGCTCACCCTGCTCGATCTCGGCGCGATCCGCGAGGCGGGGCTCAGCCATGTCGCCGCGCGCCAGGAGCTGCGCGAGATGGTGTCGGGGCTCGAGCTGCCCGAGGCGCCCACCTTGTTCAACCGCGACCGGCCCGCCGCCGCGTGAGCGCGGCCGCATGAAGCTCATCGTCGTCCTGGCGCTGCTCGCGGCGATCTGGTGGCTCGCGCAGCGCCGGCAGAAGCCCGCGCTCAGCCACGCCGAGGCGCGCGCGCTGCTGGCGGTGCGCGCCGATGCCTCGGCCGAGGAGATCGTCGCCGCGCATCGCCGCCTGATCGCCCGCGTCCATCCCGATGCCGGGGGCAGCGCCGCGCTGGCGGCGCGCGTGAACGCCGCGCGCGACCTTCTGCTCGCCCGCCGCTAAGCTGGGGAACCGCTCGCGACGACAGGGGCTTAGACGCGCATGCCTTCCCGCTCCGGCACCGCCCGCGCCCGCTCGCGCCGCCTCGCCCGGCTTTCCGCCACCGCCGCCAAGCGGATGCCGACGATCGACCGGCTGGCCGATGGGCTCGTCCATGCCGGGCTGGCGGTGACGGCGGCGCTGCTCGCCTATCTGCCGACCCGCGCGATCGGCCTGCGCGAGGGCTTCTGGGCAGCGATCACGGCGCTGGTGGTGGCGCAGACGGATCTCGCGGCGGTCCGCTCCACCGCGCGCGACCAGGCGCTCGGCGCGGCGCTGGGCGGCCTGGTCGGCCTCGCCTTCGCGCAATGGCCGCTGCCGCTGGTGCCGCGCTATGCCGGCGCGGTGGCGATCGCCGTTCTCGCCGCGTGGAGCGCGAACATCGCCAGCGCGGCGCGGCTCTCGGGCGTGACGGCGACGATCATCCTGCTGGTGCCCCACCAGAACAGCGCCGGGCAGATGATGGTGGCGCGGATCACCGAGGTCTGCTGGGGAATCGCCTCGGCCTTCGCGGTCGCCGCCCCGGCGGGCTGGCTGCGCGCGCGGCTCAGCGAGGAAGCGTAAGCGCCGGCCGATCGGCGGGCACCGTGTCGCGCCGCGCATAGACAAGCAGGATCCGCCCATCGATGGGCGCGCGCAGCAGCACGCGATAGCCCCGCGCCAGCCGCGCCGCCACGATCGCGCGCGCCGCCAGATTTTCGCCCGCATAGCGTGGCGTCAGCGTCATCACGCGGCTTGGCCGCGCGTCCATGATCCGCCGCACCTCGCGCACCTCGTCGATCCCGGTCGCGCCCTGCTCGTTGAGCGCCTGGAGATGCGCGGGAAAGGGCCGGGTCGTGGGCAGGCAGCTGTGGGTCGTATCGTACCAAGCGGGATAGCCGTCATAGACGAACAGACAGCCCGTCGCGCCCCGCGCCGCCGCCGTCGCCGCCGCCAGCACGCGGGCATCGCCGCGCGAATGCTGGTGCCGCAGCAGCAGCCGCTGCCCCCAGACCGTGCCGATCGCCAGCGCCAGCACCAGATAGACGCGCCCGATCGTGCGGCGGCCGAGCGGGGCGGCCGCCGCCGCGAAGGGCGCGAAGAGCGGCAAGGCATAATGGTTGAACCAGGTGCCGAACAGCACCACGCCGAGCAGCGCCGAAGCCGCCCAGCCATCCACGAAACGCAGCGCCGCGCTCGCGCCCGCGTCCGTCGGCCGCGCGCCCGTCCAGCGCCGCAGCGGCACCGCCAGCACCAGCGGCAGCATCAACGCGAGCATGACGCGGATACGCTCCGCCACCATTGCCGGCGCCTCGGGCCGGCGCGCGAGGATCGAGGCGATGTTGGCGAAATACCACGCCCCGCCCTGGCCGATCGCGCCGTACCAGGCCGCCGCCGCCGCCGTCGGCAGCAGCGCGCAACCGATCCAGACAAGCGCGTCGAGCGCCAGCGCGGCGGGGCGGCGCCCATCGCGCCAGGCGGCGGCGAGCAGCACCAGCCCAAGATACAGCCCCTCGAACACCACGCTATATTTGATCTGGAGCGCCAGGCCGATCAGCAGCATCGCCGCGCATCCGGTGCCCCGCCAGCCAGCCGGGCGCGAGCCCGCGAGCCGGCGCGCGATCAGCGCCGCCGCGCCCGCCACCAGCGGCGTATAGAAGACGGGCGCCTGCCCGCCCTCCCCGCCGGCGAGCGTCAGCCAGACGAGATAGAGCAGCCCCGCGCCCAGCGCGGCGATCGGCCCGGCGAAGCGGCGCGCCAGGCCGTGGATCAGCAGCGCCGTCGCCCAGGCGCAGAGCAGCGCGGGGACTTGGTAGGCGAGCGGGCTGGCGCCGCCGATCCAGCGGCAGGCGGCGTAGATCAGGAACAGGCCGACCGGCTTGCGATCGAAAATGTCGACAAAGGGCAGCGCGCCCTCGAGCATGCGGCCGCCGACGAGAAAGTAGAATTGCTCGTCGATATGGATGACGGGGTTGCCCAGCGCGCGCCAGCGGAGCGCCACCGCCGCCAGCAGCAGCAGCGCGCCGGCCAGCCCTCCCGAACGCGATCGCACGCTCAGCGCTTGCGCCACGTCACCAGCGCGGAGGCCGCGAAATTCCACAAGGAGCCGACAACCGCGCCCGCCACGCCCGACACCCACCAGCGGCTATGCGCCGCGAAGAGCACGGAGCCGGTGCCGATATTGGCGAGCGCGCCCAAGCCGCACACCGCGTAGAAGCTGGCCAAGCCAAGCAGCAGCCGCTTGCCGCGCAGCCGCCGGTCGCGGAAGGTCAGGCTGTTGTTGAGGAGGAAGTTGAAGGCGATTGCGGTCACCACGGCGGCGGCCTGCGCGCGCGAAAAGGCGGCGCCGGCGCCGAGCAGCGCGCGCAGCACCGCCAGGTGCACGCCAAGCCCGAGGCTGCCGACCAGCGCGAACAGCACGAAGCGCGCGGGCAGCAGCCGGCTGATCAGCCGCTCGGCGATCATCACGCCATAATCCAGCGCCACGCCGGGACCGAGCTTGCTTTCGCCCTCGGCGCGGCAGCGGAAGCGGAAGGGCAGTTCCACCACGCGCGGCGGCGGGCCGCCGGCGCTGAGCAGATCGAACAGGATCTTGAAGCCTTTGCCCGAAAGCTGCGGGAGCAGCGCCTCGACCCGGTCGCGACGCACCGCGAAGAAGCCGCTCATCGGATCCTCGACGCGCACCTTCAGCACCCAGCGCGACAGGCGCGTGGCGAGGCGGCTGGTGCGGAGCCGCGCCGCGTCCCACTCCCCCGTCGATCCGCGCGCGCAATAGCGCGAGCCGATCGCGATATCGGCCTCGCCGCTCGCCACCAGCGCGTAGAGGCGCGGCAGCAGCCGCTCGTCATGCTGGCCGTCCCCGTCGATCACCGCGACGACGGGCGCCATGGTCGCCATCATGCCCTCGATCACGGCCGAGGAAAGGCCGCGCCGGCCATAGCGGCGCAGCACGCGGATGTCGGCGCGGCCGCGCGCAACCGCGGCGATCGCCGCGGCGGTGCCGTCGCCCGACCAATCGTCGACGAACAGGATCTCATAGGCGATGCCGGCCAGCGCCGCGTCCAGCGTTGCGACGATGCGGGCGACATTGGCGGCCTCGTTGAAGGTCGGCACGATCACCGCGAGTGCATAGCCGGCCTCCGGGCGATCCGCAGGCTGCCCGCGCGGCGGCGGGACGGGATCGGCCAGACGGGTCGCCATCTATGTCACTCCACGCCACATTCAGTGCCACGGTGTGCCCCCGCCACCTGAACTTGAGGTGAAGCAAGGTACAGGATATTTTCACGTGACCGGAGGTCTGTAGAACCGGATGCTCCGCTCGGCGCCCGATCCGCACGCGCCGGCTAGTCATCCTCATCCTCATAGCCGATCAGCGCGAGCGCGCGGGCGCGGATCTGCCGCTGGGCGCACCAATGGACCAGCGCCTCCTCGCGGCCATGCGTCACCCACAGTTCGCCCGGCCTGATTTCCGCCACCGTTTCGGTCAGTTCGTCCCAATCGGCATGGTCGGAAATGACGAGCGGCAGCTCGACATTCTTCTGCCGCGCGCGCTGGCGCACGCGCATCCAGCCGCTGGCCATGGCGGTGATGGGATCGGGCAGCCGGCGCGACCAGCGATCGTTGAGCGCGGAGGGCGGCGCCAGCACGATCGCACCGCGCAGCGCCGAGGCCGGCGCGCCGGTGGCGGGCAGCAGCGGCCCGAGCGCCACGCCCAGCGTCTCGTAGAGCGCGCAGAGCCGCTCCAGCGCGCCGTGAAGATAGATGGGGGCCGCATGGCCGCGCAGGCGCAGCTCGGCAATCACCCGCTGCGCCTTGCCCAGCGCATAGGCGCCGACCAGCACCGAGCGGTCGGGATTGGCGTGCAGCGCCTCCAGAAGCCGGTCGATTTCGGCGCCGGTGTCGGGATGGCGGAACACGGGCAGGCCGAAGGTCGCCTCGGTGACGAAAATGTCGCACGGCACCGGCTCGAACGGGGCGCAGGTGGGATCCGCGCGGCGCTTGTAATCGCCCGAGACGACCACCCGCTCCGCGCCCTTCTCCAGCACGATCTGGGCCGAGCCGAGCACATGGCCGGCGGGCACGAAGCGCGCCGAAACGGGGCCGAGCCGCACCGTCTCGCCATAGCCCACCGGTTGGCCGCTCTGCGGGCCGTAGCGCGTCGCCATGATGGCGAGCGTCTCGGCGGTGGCGAGCACGGCACCATGGCCGCCCCGGGCGTGATCGGCATGGCCATGGGTGACGAGCGCGCGCGGCACCGGGATCGAGGGATCGATCCAGGCATCGGCATCGGGCAGGTAAATGCCCTCCTTCCGGGGATCGATCCAGGAACCAGTCCGCGCCATGCTGGTATAGGCCGCCAGATGAGAGAGAGTTCCCTTGCCCCGGCCGCCACGCCAGCCGATGCCGAGGCGGAACGGCTGCCGCCGCCGCTCGCCGCCTGGTTCGCGGCGCGCGGCTGGGCGCCGCGCCGGCACCAGCGCGCCATGCTGGCGGCGGCGCGGGCGGGCCGCTCGGCGCTGCTCGTCGCGCCCACCGGCGCGGGCAAGACGCTGGCCGGCTTCCTGCCGACCTTGTGCGAGCTGATCGAGCAGGGCGCCGGCCGCGGGCTGCACACCCTCTATGTCTCCCCGCTCAAGGCGCTGGCGGTGGATGTGCAGCGCAACCTGCTCACCCCGGTCGAGGAGATGGGGCTGGCAGTGCGGGTGGAGACGCGCACCGGCGACACCTCGTCCGATCGCAAGGCGCGCCAGCGTACCGACCCGCCCGACATCCTGCTCACCACCCCCGAGTCGCTCAGCCTGCTGCTCAGCTATCCCGAGGCGGAGACGCTGTTCGCCGGTCTCCGGCGCGTCGTGATCGACGAGGTGCACGCCTTCGCGCCCACCAAGAGGGGCGATCTCCTCGCGCTCGCGCTGGCGCGGCTGGCGCGGCTGGCGCCCGGCATGCGGCGCGTCGCGCTGTCGGCGACGGTCGCCGATCCCGATCTCTACCGCGCGTGGCTGACGGGCGATGGCGATTGGCAATCGGTGGCGCTGGTGGAAGGCGAGAGCGGCGCCGCGCCCGACATCCGCATCCTGCTGCCCGATGGCCGCATTCCCTGGGCGGGCCATTCCGGCCGCTATGCCGCCGAACAGGTGATGGCGGAAATCGCCGCGCACCGCACCACCATCGTTTTCTGCAACACGCGCAGCCTGGCGGAGCTGATCTTCCAGGATCTCTGGGCGGTCAACGAGGCGCATCTGCCGATCGGCATCCATCACGGCTCGCTCGACATGGAGGCGCGGCGCAAGGTGGAGCAGGCGATGGCGGACGGGCGCCTGCGCGCGCTGGTCGCCACCGCCAGCCTTGATCTCGGGGTGGACTGGGGCGATGTCGATCTCGTCATCCAGATGGGCGCGCCCAAGGGCTCCTCGCGGCTGCTCCAGCGCATCGGCCGCGCCAATCACCGCCTGGACGAGCCGAGCAAGGCGATCATCGTGCCCGGCAACCGCTTTGAATATCTGGAAGCACGCGCCGCGCTGGATGCGGTCCAGGCGGGCGAGCGCGATCCCGACCTGTTCCGCCCCGGCGCGCTCGACGTGCTGGCCCAGCATATCATGGCGGTGGCTGGCGCCGCCCCCTTCGCCCGCGACGCGCTGTTCGACGAGGTGCGCGAGGCCGCGCCCTATGCCACGCTCGACGGCGAGACGTTCGACCGCGTGCTCGGCTTCGTCGCCACCGGCGGCTATGCGCTGCGCGCCTATGACCAGTATAAGCGGCTGGTGCTGGGCGGGGACGGGCTGTGGCGCGTGGCGCATCCGCGCTTCACCGCCCAGTTCCGGCTCAATGCGGGCATCATCGTCGAAGCCGCGATGCTAAGCGTGCGCTTCCGCAACGGCCGCACGCTCGGCCGCGTCGAGGAGGGCTTCGCGGCGCAGATGGCGCCGGGCGACACCTTCTTCTTCGCCGGGCTCAGCCTGGAGGTGGAATCGATCACCGGCGAGGACGTGCTGGTGCGCGCCACCAGCCGGCCGGCGCGCATCCCGACCTATGGCGGCGCGCGCATGCCGCTTTCGACCAATCTCGCGGATCGCGTGCGCCACTTTCTTTCGGAGCGCGCGCAATGGCCGCGCTTCCCCGACGATGTGCGCGACTGGCTGGAGATGCAGGCGGAGCGCTCGGTGCTCCCCCCGCCCGACCGGCTGCTGATCGAAAGCTTCCCGCGCGAGGGCCGCCACTATATGGTCGTCTACGGCTTCGAGGGCTGGAACGCGCACCAGTCGCTCGGCATGCTGCTGACGCGCCGGATGGAGAGCGCCGGCTTCCAGCCGATCGGCTTCGTCGCCTCGGATTATGCGCTGGCCTGCTATTCGCTTCAGCCCGTGGCGGATCCCCGCCCGCTCTTCTCGCCCGACATTCTGGAACATGAATTTGTCGACTGGGTGCAGGAATCGGCGCTGCTCAAGCGCGCGTTCCGCGAGGTGGCGGTGATCGGCGGGCTGGTGGAGCGCCAGCATCCTGGCAAGCGCAAGACCGGGCGCCAGGTCAGCTTCTCCACCGATCTCATCTACGATGTGCTGCGCCGCTACGAACCCGGCCATCTGCTGCTCCAGGCGGCGTGGGACGATGCCCGGGCGCGGATGACCGATGTCGGCCGGCTCGCCCGCATGCTCGATACGGCGGCGGCCCGCATCCTCCACAAGCCGCTCGCGCGGGTCTCGCCGCTGGCGGTGCCGGTGCTGGTGCTGATCGGCCGCGAACGGGTGGCGACCGGCGCCTCAGACGACGCTTTGCTCATCGAGGCCGAAGCGCTGGTGGCCGAGGCTATGGGTTAGCCGTTAACCATAAACGCGACCGAATCGGCTATAGGACCGAATCGGTTCAGGGATGAGGGACAAGGGGTCGCTTCCATATGATCCGAAGGCTTGCTCTGGGGCTTGCCCTGGCCTGCGCGCCGCTTGCCGCGCAGGCGCCGGACACGCTGGATGGGCGGATCGGCACGGGGCTGGAATGCGTGCCCTTCGCGCGCGAAATGTCGGGGCTGGATCTCCACGGCGATGCCTGGACCTGGTGGAGCCAGGCCGCCGGCCGCTACGCGCAGGGCGGCGCGCCGCGCGTGGGCGCGGTGCTGGTGTTCAAGCCGCACGGGCCGATGCGACTCGGCCATGTCGCCGTCGTCAGCCGCATCGTCTCGCCGAGCATCCTGATGATCACCCACGCCAACTGGTCCCGCATCGGCGGCGTGCGCGGCCAGGTGGAGCGCGACGTGACGCTGGTCGACGTGTCCGACGCGCATGATTGGAGCGCGGTGCGCGTGTGGTGGCGCGATCGCCAGGGGCTCGGCACCACCGCCTATCCCGTCTATGGCTTCATCTATGGCGCGCATCCCAGCCCCAAGCTCGCCACCCCCTCGCCCGATATCGTCGGCGCCGTGATCGACTCGCTCGGCGCCTGAGCGCGCGGCGGCGGTTGAGCGGGCCGACGCTCCGTGCTAGCGCGCCGCCATGGTTCGCTTTTCGTTCGCGGGCACGGAGTTGGCCGCGCTTGCGCCCGGCGCCCTATGGTGGGCCGCCCGGCGCGCCCTGATCCTCGCCGATCTCCATCTCGAAAAGGCGAGCTTCTTCGCGCGCGCCGGGCAGATGCTGCCGCCCTATGACAGCGCCGCCACGCTCGCCGCCGTCGCGGCGCTGGTCGAGACGACGGACGCGGGCGAGATCTGGTGCCTGGGCGACAGCTTCCACGATGCGCAGGGATGCGAGCGGCTGGCGCCGGACGATCAGGCGCGGCTGCGCGGCCTCACCCGGCGCACGCGCTGGACATGGATCGCCGGCAATCATGACGCCGGCGCCGCCACGCTCGCGGATCATTGCGGCGGCACGGTGGTGGCGGAGCAGCGCGTCGACGGGCTGATGCTGCGGCACGAGGCCGAGCCGGACGAGGACATGCCCGAGCTTTCGGGCCATTTCCATCCCAAGCTGCGGCTGACGGTGAAGGGCCGGCGGGTGGCGCGGCGCTGTTTCGTGGCCAGCCGCTCCAAGCTGATCCTGCCGGCGTTCGGCGCGCTGACGGGCGGGCTGGACGCCCAGCATCCCGCGATCGCGCGCGCGCTCGGCCATGGTCCGGCCGAGGCGCTGGTGCCGCTGGCCGATCGCCTGCTGCGCTTCCCGATCCGCGCCTGATCCGATCAGCCGCGCGTGAGGTGATAGGCGAGCAGCGCCGCCAGGCCGATCATCCCCACCAGCATCTGGGGCGGACGCAGGCGCGCGAAATGCGCGGGCGCTTCCTCGCGCCGCGCCGCGATCGGATCGAGGATCGCGATCGAGCCATAGCCGATCAGCAGCAGGATCAGCGCGGCCACCGGGGTCCGCACCACAAAGGCGCCCAGCCCCAGCAGGAACAGCCACAGCATCGTCAGCATCTGCACCGGCCGCTCGCCGCCGGGGGTGTGGAAGGCAAGGCCGCGCCGCACGCCCGACAGGAAGAGCAGGATCGCGCCCGCCCAGAGCACGGTGAGCGAGGTGGCGATGATCGGCCAGGGAAAGGCCATGGTCCAGGCGATCCCCGCCCCGATCAGCATCGGCAGCATCGGCCCATAGCCGAAGACGAGGCTGAGCGCGGGGATGGTGGGATCGCGATCGTCGGTGCGGGTCGGTCTCATGGGCCGCTGAACGCGCGTCCGGACCGTGCGCTCCCCGGCGCCGGGATCAGGCGGCGCGGCCGATCTGCCGCGTCGCCGTGCCGCGCCCGCCAGCCTCCGCCGACGCGGCGGACGGCAGCCGGAACCGGCCGACCAGCGCGTTGAGCGCCTCCGCCTCGCCCGCCAGGCTGCGCGCGGCGGCGGTGCTTTCCTCCACCATCGCGGCATTCTGCTGGGTCGAGCGGTCCATGTCGCCGACCACACCGGTCACGCGGCGCAGGCTTTCGGCCTGGCTGCGCGCGCCGTCGGAGATCGTCTCGATCACCGCGCTGACCTGGCCGATCCGCTCGACGATCCGCGTCAGCGCATTGCCCGCGCCGCCCACCAGCGCCACGCCGTGCGCCACCTGATCGCCGGAATCGGCGATGATCCGCTTGACGGTGCGCGCCGCCTCGGCCGAGCGTTCGGCGAGCGCGCGCACCTCGCTCGCCACCACCGCGAAGCCGCGACCGGCATCCCCAGCGCGCGCGGCCTCCACCCCGGCATTGAGCGCGAGCAGGTTGGTCTGGAAGGCGATGCCGTCGATCACGCTGATGATCTGGGCGATCTCGTTCGCCGAGCGCTCGATCCCGGCCATGGCGGTGACGGCCTGGCCCACCACCGTGCCGCCCGCATCGGCCTCGTCCTGCGCGGCGCGAATCGTATCGCGCACGTCCACCGCGCCGCGCGCCGTTTCCTCGACCAGCGCGGTCACCTGGTTCATCTCGCTCGCTGCGGCTTCCAGCGCCGCCGCCTGATGCTCGGTGCGCTGGGCGAGATCGTCAGAGGCGGCGCGGATCTCGCCCGCGCCCAGGGCGATCGCCGCCGCCGTGCGCGACACCTGCGCCATGCTTTCCGAAAGCTCGTCGAGGCTCTGGTTGAAGCCCAGCCGCAGCGGCTCATACTCGGCCGCCATGGCCTCGCGCAGCCGCGCGTCGAGATGGCCGGCGGCGAGCGCATCGAGCCCGGTGCCGAGCGCCTGGACCACCGCCGCCTGCTCGGCGCGGGTGCGCGCCTGCGCGATGCCGGCGTCGCGGAAGCTGGCGAGCGCGGCGGCCATGGCGCCGATCTCGTCGGCGCGGCCGAGGCCTGGCACGGCGATGCCGTAATCGCCGGCGGCCATGCCGTCCATCGCCGCGCTCATCGCGCGGATCGGCGCCAGCACGCGGCTGCGGATGAAGAGGAGCGCCGCGAGGATCAGCGACAGCACCAGCACGGCCACCGCGATCATCGCCAGGCTCGCCCAGCCCGCGATCCGGCCGGTCCGCGCCTGGACCTGGGTCTGCTCGTCCGTCGCGAGATCGACCAGCCGGTCGATCGCGTGGCGATGAGTCTCGTAGCTGCGGCTCAGCCGCGCATAGCTGGCCGTCATGGCGGCCGCGTCGTTACGCTCGATCGCCGGCAGGAAGCCTTGCTCCAGCTCGGTCCAGAAACCGTCGGCGGCGCGCCCCGCCTCGTCGATCAGCACCGATTTGAGGCGCGGCGCGAGCGGACTGGCGCGCCACACGTCGCGGCGTTCCGAAAAGGTGGCGTGCAGCGAGGCCAGCCGCGCCCGCCGTGTCGACAGGGTGGCCGGCGCGCGCAGCAATTGTGTCGCCTCCAGATAGGGTTCGATGATATATTCCGGCGGCGGCAGGATATCGGCGGTGAGCGCGTTGACCTGCTGCACCTGCGCGTCCAGCGGGCCACCCAGCCGGACCATGTTTACCGCCAGCCCGACGACCAGCGCGGCCGCGAGCAGGGATGCGACGAGCACGACGCCGCCGCGGCGTATAATCTGGTTTAGTGTCAAGGTCTTAGCCCCCGGATCGATGATCCGCTGTCTAGCTCGGCAACCCCTTAAAAAAGACTAAGGTATGAATAGGCCGAATCGAAGGACGGCCGTCGCCTAAGGGGGCGGCGATGGCGTCCGTGCGAGCGGCGCGGCCCGTGCCGAAGCGCCGGCGGCGGCTCGGCTTGCATAAGCCGTCCCCCCCTGCTAACCGGCCGGCGACCCATGCGGGGGCGCCCTTGCGGCGGCCCCTTTTCGCATATGAGGGTCTTCTAGGGATCGGGGGTCTTCAGGGCGTGGACATTTCCGCCGGCATCCAGGCCAGCTTGAGCGGTCGCTATGCCACCGCATTGTTTCAACTGGCGCGTGACGAGCGTGCAATCGACACGGTTTCGGCCGATCTCGACACGGTGCGCGCCGCCCTGGCCGAGAGCGCGGAATTCCGGCTGCTCACGCAGAGCCCGCTGATCGGCCGGCGCGACGCCGCCCGCGCGGTGGCCGCCGCCGCCGGCACGCTTCAGCTCTCGCCGATCGCCTCCAACTTCCTGGGCGTTCTCGCCCGCAACGGCCGGCTCCGCGAGCTTGGCGCGATCCTGCGCGCGTTCAAGGCGCTGGTGGCGGCGCATCGCGGCGTCACCGAGGCGCAGGTGATCAGCGCCCATCCGCTTGACGCCACCCAGCTGGGCGCGCTCAAGGATCGCCTTAAGGCGCGCTTCGGGCGCGAGGTCGCGATCGACGCGCAGGTCGATCCGGCGATTCTCGGCGGCCTCGTGGTGCGCATGGGCTCGCGCCAGATCGACGGCTCGATCCGCACCAAGATCAATATGCTCGCGAATGCGATGAAAGGCTGAACATGGACATCCGGGCCGCAGAAATCTCGAAGGTCATCCGTGACCAGATCGCCAATTTCGGCACCGACGCGCAGGTCTCCGAAGTTGGTCAGGTGCTGTCGGTGGGCGACGGCATTGCCCGCGTCTGGGGGCTCGACAGCGTCGAGGCCGGCGAGATGGTGGAATTCGCCAATGGCGTAAAGGGCATGGCCCTCAACCTCGAGGCCGACAATGTCGGCGTCGTGATCTTCGGCTCGGATGCCGAGATCAAGGAGGGCGACACCGTCCGCCGCACCGAGACGATCGTGGACGTGCCGATCGGCCGTGGCCTGCTCGGCCGCGTGGTCGACGCGCTCGGCAACCCGATCGACGGCAAGGGCCCGATCGAGCATAGCGAGCGTCGCCGCGTCGAGGTGAAGGCGCCGGGCATCATCGCCCGCAAGTCGGTGCACGAGCCGATGCAGTCGGGCATCAAGGCGCTGGACGCGCTGGTGCCGGTGGGCCGCGGCCAGCGCGAGCTGATCATCGGCGATCGCCAGACGGGCAAGTCGGCCGTCGCGATCGACGCCTTCATCAACCAGAAGGGCGTCAACGCCGGCACGGACGAGAAGGCGAAGCTCTACTGCATCTATGTCGCGATCGGGCAGAAGCGCTCGACCGTGGCGCAGATCGTGCGCCAGCTCGAGGAAAATGGCGCGATGGACTATACCATCGTCGTCGCCGCCACCGCCTCGGACCCCGCGCCGATGCAGTTCCTCGCGCCCTATACCGGCTGCGCGATGGGCGAGTATTTCCGCGACAACGGCATGCACGGCCTGATCGTGTACGACGATCTGTCCAAGCAGGCGGTCGCCTATCGGCAGATGTCGCTGCTGCTGCGCCGCCCGCCGGGCCGCGAGGCCTATCCGGGCGACGTCTTCTACCTCCACTCGCGCCTGCTGGAGCGCGCCGCCAAGCTCAGCGACGAGCATGGCGCCGGCTCGCTCACCGCGCTGCCGATCATCGAGACGCAGGCGGGCGACGTGTCCGCCTATATCCCGACCAACGTGATCTCGATCACCGACGGCCAGATCTTCCTCGAGACCGACCTTTTCTACCAGGGCATCCGCCCGGCCATCAATGTCGGCCTGTCGGTGAGCCGGGTCGGCTCCTCGGCGCAGACCAAGGCGATGAAGAAGGTGGCCGGCTCGATCAAGCTCGAGCTCGCCCAATATCGCGAGATGGCGGCCTTCGCGCAGTTCGGCTCCGATCTCGACGCCTCGACGCAGAAGCTGCTCAATCGCGGCGCGCGGCTGACCGAGCTGCTCAAGCAGCGCCAATTCTCGCCCATGCCGGTAGAGGAGCAGGTCGCCTCGATCTTCGCGGGCACCCAGGGCTATCTGGATGCCATCCCGGTGGACGCCGTGACGCGCTACGAGGAGGCCATGCTGGCCGATCTGCGCGCGCATCATAGCGGCGTGCTGGCCGCGATCCGCGACAGCAAGGATCTCGCGGACGACACCAAGGCCAAGCTGAAGAGCGCGCTCGACAGCTTCGCCAAGACCTTCGGCTAAGGGGAGCGTCGCGCCGGCGCACACCGGCGCGACGAGGAAGAAAGACGGTCAGCATCCATGCCTAGCCTCAAGGCTCTCAAGCTTCGCATCGGCTCGGTGAAGTCGACGCAGAAGATCACCAAGGCGATGAAGATGGTCGCCGCGGCCAAGCTGCGCCGCGCGCAGGAAGCGGCCGAGGCCGGCCGTCCCTATGCCGACAAGCTCGCCGAGGTGATGGCGCGGCTCGCCAGCGGCGTGACGATCGGCCCGGAGAGCCCCAAGCTGCTCGCCGGCACCGGCAAGGACGATGTCCATCTGCTGGTGGTCGCCACATCGGAGCGCGGCCTCGCCGGCGCGTTCAACGCCAATATCGTGCGCGCCGCGCGGCGCCGCGCGGATGCGCTCATCGCCGCCGGCAAGCAGGTGAAATTCTACCTCATCGGCAAGAAGGGCCGGGCCGTGATCGCGCGGCTCTATCCGGGCCTCATCGTCCACCAGGTCGATCAGACGCACATCAAGACGGTGAGCTTCGGCGATGCGATGGAGGTGGCGCAGGACATCACCCACCGCTTCGAGGCGGGCGAGTTCGACGTGGCGCATCTCTTCTACGCCAAATTCCAGTCGGCGCTCGTGCAGCAGCCGACCGAGGTGCAGCTGATCCCGGTGGAGATCCCGGCGCGCGCCCCGGCCGAGCAGGGCGAGGCGACGGCGGCGTTCGAGTTCGAGCCCGACGAGGAGGAAATCCTCGCGGCGCTGCTGCCGCGCAACATCGCGGTGCAGCTGTTCCGCGCCTTCCAGGAAAATGCCGCGTCCGAGCAGGGCAGCCGCATGACCGCGATGGACAATGCGACCCGCAACGCCGGCGACATGATCAACAAGCTGACCATCCAGTATAATCGCAGCCGTCAGGCGGCGATCACCACCGAGCTGGTGGAAATCATTTCCGGCGCCGAGGCGCTTTAAATCAGGGTCGTCCGGCGGCGCGCCGGATCGACAGGGCAGAAGGCAGGACGTCATGGCTACCGCACCCGCACTCACCACCAATACCGTAGGCCGCATCAGCCAGGTGATCGGCGCCGTCGTCGACGTGACGTTCGACGGCCCGCTGCCGGCCATCCTCTCGGCGCTGGAAACCAGCGTCGAGGGCCGCAAGCTCGTGCTCGAGGTCGCCCAGCATCTCGGCGAGAACACCGTCCGCACCATCGCCATGGATTCGACCGACGGCCTCACCCGCGGGCAGGAAGTGCGCGACACCGGCGGCCAGATCCGCGTGCCCGTCGGCCCCAAGACGCTTGGCCGCATCCTCAACGTCATCGGTGATCCGATCGACGAGCGCGGCCCGGTCGGCGCCGACACGCTCGCCCCGATCCATGCCGAGGCGCCCGCCTTTGTCGACCAGTCGACCGAGACCTCGATCCTCGTCACCGGCATCAAGGTGATCGATCTGCTCGCCCCCTATTCCAAGGGCGGCAAGATCGGCCTGTTCGGCGGCGCCGGCGTGGGCAAGACGGTGCTCATCCAGGAGCTGATCAACAATATCGCCAAGGGCCATGGCGGCACCTCGGTGTTCGCGGGCGTGGGCGAGCGCACCCGCGAGGGCAACGATCTCTACCACGAATTTCTCGATGCGGGCGTGATCGCCAAGGATGCGGACGGCAATCCGATCTCCGAAGGCTCCAAGGTCGCGCTGGTTTATGGCCAGATGAACGAGCCGCCGGGCGCCCGCGCGCGCGTCGCGCTCTCGGGCCTCGCCAACGCGGAATATTTCCGCGACGTCGAGGGCCAGGACGTGCTCTTCTTCGTCGACAACATCTTCCGCTTCACCCAGGCGGGCGCGGAAGTGTCGGCGCTGCTCGGCCGCATCCCCTCGGCCGTGGGCTATCAGCCGACGCTGTCGACCGATATGGGCGCGCTTCAGGAGCGCATCACCTCCACCAACAAGGGGTCGATCACCTCGGTGCAGGCGATCTACGTGCCCGCCGACGATCTCACCGATCCGGCGCCGGCCACCTCCTTCGCCCATCTCGACGCCACCACCGTGCTGAGCCGCGCCATTTCCGAGCTCGGCATCTATCCGGCGGTGGATCCGCTCGATTCCACCAGCCGCGCGCTCAGCCCGGCGGTGGTCGGCCAGGAGCATTATGAGGTCGCCCGCTCCGTCCAGGAGACGCTGCAGAAGTACAAGTCGCTGCAGGACATCATCGCCATCCTCGGCATGGACGAGCTGTCGGAGGAGGATAAGCTGACGGTCAGCCGCGCGCGCAAGATCCAGCGCTTCCTCTCGCAGCCCTTCCACGTCGCCGAGGTGTTCACCGGCATTTCGGGCAAGTTCGTGTCGATCGAGGACACGGTGCGCTCGTTCAAGGCGGTGGTCGAAGGCAAGCATGACGATCTGCCCGAGGCGGCCTTCTACATGGTCGGCTCGATCGACGAGGCGGTCGAGAAGGCGAAGAAGCTGGCGGACGCCGCCTGAGCGCGGCGCGATCGCGGGCCTGCGGCGGCGCCTGCCGCCCGGCCCGCGATCGCCCCTGCCCCTTTTCCGCGCCCCGCATTGCAGGACATAGGCCATGGCCACTCTTCACTTTGAACTCGTCACGCCCGAAAAGCTGGTCCGCTCGGACGAGGTCTATATGGTCGTGGTGCCCGGCACCGAGGGCGATTTCGGCGTGCTCGCCGGCCACGCCCCGCTGATGGCGACGGTGCGCGACGGCGAACTCGTCGTCTATGCCAGCGAGAATAATGTCAGCGCGCGCATCCGCGTCGAAGGCGGCTTCGCCGAAGTCACGCCCGAGGGGCTGACGGTGCTGGCCGAACGCGCGGAAACCCTTGCCTGATATAGTTTCCGCGCGAATTACCGAGCTTTAACCACTAAGCCCTAGATCGGGCTCCGTCTCGGACACGGAGCGATCTTGGCGCGATGAGTGCATTTGGCAAGCGGAGCGGCCCCAACGGCCCCAATGGTGGCGCCCGCCCCGCCTTCGGCGTGGCCCGGCCGATGCACAGCGCCGAGGGCGCCGCGCCCGCGCCCACCCCCGTCGCCGCGCCGGCCGGCGAGGCCGCCGCCCCGCAAAGCGCCGCCGATGCGATGGCGCGGCTCGCCAGCCGCCAGGAAACGGTCGCCGCCAGCCGCGCCGAGGGCTTCGATGCCTCGGTCCACAAGATCAAGGAGCAGGTGCTGCCGCGCCTGCTCGAGCGGGTCGATCCGGAAGCCGCCGCGACCCTCGGCAAGGACGAGCTGGCGGAGGAATTCCGCCCGATCATCAGCGAGGTGCTGGCCGAGCTCAAGATCAACCTCAACCGCCGCGAACAGTTCGCGCTGGAAAAGGTGCTGATCGACGAGCTGCTCGGCTATGGTCCGCTCGAGGAGCTGCTGGCCGATCCCGAAGTGTCGGACATCATGGTCAACGGTCCCGAGCAGACCTTTGTCGAGCGGCGCGGTCGGCTGGAATTGTCGCAGATCCGGTTCCGCGACGAGCAGCATCTGTTCCAGATCGCGCAGCGCATCGTCAACAAGGTCGGCCGCCGCGTCGACCAGACCACGCCGCTGGCCGACGCCCGGCTGGAGGATGGCAGCCGCGTCAACGTCATCGTCCCGCCCCTGTCGCTGCGCGGCACGGCCATCTCGATCCGGAAATTCTCCGCCAAGCCGATCACGCTGGATATGATGGCCTCGGGCGGGTCGATGAGCCAGAAAATGGCCACGGCGCTCAAGATCGCCGGCGCCAGCCGGTTCAACATCGTCATTTCCGGCGGCACCGGCTCGGGCAAGACGACCATGCTCAACGCCCTGTCCAAGATGATCGACCCGGGCGAGCGCGTGCTCACCATCGAGGACGCGGCCGAGCTGCGGCTCCAGCAGCCGCACTGGCTGCCGCTGGAAACGCGGCCGCCCAATCTGGAGGGCCAGGGCGAGATTTCGATCCGCGATCTCGTCAAGAACGCGCTGCGTATGCGCCCGGATCGCATCATTCTGGGCGAAATTCGCGGCGCCGAATGCTTCGACATGCTTTCGGCGATGAACACCGGCCATGACGGCTCGATGTGCACGCTCCACTCCAACAGCCCGCGCGAGGCGCTGGCGCGTATGGAGAACATGGTGATGATGTCGGACATCAAGGTGCCCAAGGAGGCGATCAGCCGGCAGATCGCGGATTCGGTGGACCTGATCGTGCAGGTGAAGCGCCTGCGCGACGGTTCGCGCCGCGTCACCAACATCACCGAGGTGATCGGCATGGAAGGGCCGGTGATCGTCACCCAGGAATTGTTCAAGTTCGAATATCTGGACGAGGGCGAGGACGGCAAGATCATGGGCGAGTACCGCTCCGCCGGCCTGCGCCCCTATACGCTGGACAAGGCCCGGCAATATGGCTTCGACCAGCCCTTTCTCGAGGCCTGCCTCTAGACGCCGCGCGCGGCGCTTGCGCCGGACGCGATCAACGGCCAGCATCGGCGACGTCCTTTAGGGAGAGTTGCCTTGCGCCGCCTGATCGCCTTCGCCCTTGCCGCCACCGCGCTCGCCCCGCTCGCCGCCGCGCCGAAAAAGCCGGCCGCCGCCGGCCATGCGCCCGCCCGCGCCGCCCATCCCGCCGCGCCGCGCGTCGCCGCCGATCCGGCGCTGGCCAAGGCGATCGCCGATCCCGGCCGGCCGGACAAGGATCGCGCCCGCGATCGCTATCGCCATCCCGCCCAGACGCTCGCCTTTTTCGGGATCAAGCCGGATATGACGGTGGTGGAGGTGCTGCCGGGCGGCGGCTGGTACAGCGCCATCCTGGCGCCCTATCTCGCGGCCGGCGGCGGCCACTATGTCGCGGCGGTGCCCCCGGGCAAGGCGACGGACAGCTTCAACGCGCTCGTCGCGGGCGATGCCGCGCGCTACGGCAAGGCGCAGGTGACCGCCTTTACCGCCGGCCAGCCCAGCCAGCTGGTGCCCGACGGCACCGCCGATCTCGTGCTCACCTTCCGCAACATCCACAATCTGCTCGGCGATCCGTCGCAGGCGGGGGACGGCAACGCGCCCCAGGCCTTTGCCGATTGGTATCGCGCGCTCAAGCCGGGCGGCGTGCTGGGCATCGTCGAGCACCGGCTGCCCGAGCAGATGGACACGGCGCGCGAGAAGACCGACGGCTATGTCAAACAGTCGACGGTGATCCGGCTGGCGATGGCGGCGGGCTTCCAATTCGCCGGGGCCAGCACGATCAACGCCAATCCCAAGGACGATCACGATCATCCCAAGGGCGTGTGGACGCTGCCGCCGACCTATTCGCTGGGCGACACCGATCGCGAGAAATATGCCGCGATCGGCGAGAGCGACCGGATGACGCTGAAGTTCGTCAAGCCCGCCAGCTGAGCCGCGGGCGGCCCTTAGGCCGCCGCCTCGATGATCGGAACGAAATCGGCGGCGGTCAGGCTGGCGCTGCCGACCAGCGCGCCATCGACATGCGGCGCCGCGAGCAGCGCCGCGGCGTTGTGCGCGTTGACCGAGCCGCCATAGAGGATGCGCACCATGGCCGCGCGGGTTTCGCCCAGGAGCCCGGCCAGGCTGCGGCGGATCAGCGCGTGGACGCCGGCCACCTCCTCCACGGTCGGCGTCTGGCCGCTGCCGATCGCCCAGATCGGCTCATAGGCGATCACCAGATGATCGCCGGCGCTGTGCGGCACCGAGCCGCGCAGCTGCCGCGCGACCATCGCCTCGGTCCCGCCATCGGCGCGCGCCGCCTCGGTCTCACCGACGCAGATGATGGTCATGAGGCCCGCGCCCATCGCCGCCTCGGCCTTGGCGCACACCATCGCGTCGGTCTCGTGCTGGTCGCGGCGGCGTTCCGAATGGCCGACGATCGCGAGCCGCGCGCCGGCCTCGGCGAGCATGGCGGCGGAGACGGCGCCGGTAAAGGCGCCGTGCGGCTCGGCATGGCAATCCTGGCCGCCGATCAGCAGCCCCGGCTGGCGCGCCACCGCCCGCTCGATCAGCGTGAAGGGCGGGCAGATCGCCACCTCCACCCCCGGCGTCGCGGCGGCGGCGGCGGCGATCGCGTCCAGCTCGGCCAGCGCGGCGCGCGATCCGTTCATCTTCCAGTTACCGGCGATCAGCGGCGTCACAATCCTCTCCCCTTCTTGCTTGCTTTCGATCCGCGATAAGGGGCGCCCGGCTTGCTTGTCGAGCGCGGCGCGGTTGCTTAAGGGAGCAGGCTGATTGCTCTTGCCGAAATCGGAACATCATGATCGCCTTTTTCCGCCGCACGCTCGCTTCAAAGCTCGCCCTCGGGCTGCTGGCCTTGATCATGCTGGCGTTCATCGTCACCGGCGTCTTCACCCATGAGCTGCCCGGCGCCTCCGCGCTGACCGAGCCGAGCGGCGACGTGCTCGCCAAGGTGGGCGATCGCACCATCACCGTACCCGAGATGGAGGAGCGCGTCCGCCGGCAATATGCGCAGATCGCGCAGCAGCAGCCCGGCGTGGAGCTGACCCAGTTCGTCGCCGGCGGCGGCTTCGACGCGACCGTGGACCAGACCATCTCCGCCACCGCGCTCGAGGCCTATGGCCGCAAGATCGGCCTCGCCGCGAGCGCGCGCCAGGTGGACGGGCAGATCGCGGGCATCTCCGCCTTCCAGGGGCCCACGGGCAAGTTCGACCAGGCGGTGTTCCGCGCCGCGCTGGCGCAGCAGCATATCGCCGAGCCGGCGCTGCGGCGCGATATCGCGGGCGATCTCATCCGCCAGATGCTGTATCTGCCGGCGAGCGGCGCGGTCACCCTGCCCGATGGGCTGGTGCGTCCCTATGCCGCGCTGCTGGTGGAACAGCGCCAGGGCACGATCGGGCTGGTGCCGGCCGCCGCGATGAAGGACGGCAAGGCGCCCAGCGATGCCGAGCTGCAATCCTTCTACAAGGCGCATCTCGCCGCCTATTCGCTGCCGGAGCGGCGCGTGCTGCGCTATGCGCTGATCGGGCGCGATCAGGTGGCGGCGGCCGCGACGCCGAGCGAGGCCGAGATCCGCAAGGTCTATGATTCCAAGCCCGACCAATATGGCGCGCGCGAGACGCGCACCCTGTCGCAGGTGGTGCTCGACAGCCAGGCCAAGGCCGATGCCTTCGCCGCCAGCGTGAAGGGCGGCAAGAGCTTCGCCGAGGCCGCCAAGGCACTGGGCTTCGCCGCCGGCGACATCGCCGTGGGCAAGAAGACGAAAGCCCAGTTCGCCGCGCAGAGCAGCCCCGCCGTCGCCGATGCCGCCTTCGCGGCGGCGTCGGGCGGGATCACCGCGCCGGCGCGCTCGGCGCTGGGCTGGCATGTCGTCAAGGTCGACGCGATCGAGAAGGTCGCCGCCACGCCCTATGCCGTGGCGCGCCCGCAGATCGCCGGCGATCTCGCCAAATCCAAGCAGGACGCGGCGCTCGCCAAGCTTATCAACGGCACCCAGGACGCGCTCGACCAGGGCACCGGCTTTGCCGACCTCGCCGCGCGCAACCATCTGACCGTGGTCGAGACCAAGCCGCTCACCGCCGCCGGCCTCGCGCCCGATCAGCCCGGCTATACGCCGCCGGCCGAGCTGCAGCCGCTGCTGCGCCCCGGCTTCCAGGCCGCCACCGACGGTAGCGCCAGCATCGAGACGATCCAGCCGGGCGAACGCTATGCGCTGCTCGCCGTCGCCCGTGTGCTGCGCTCGGCGCCGCTGCCCTTCGCGCAGGTGAAGGCGCGGGTCGCCGCCGATTTCACCGCCCTGCGCGCCTCGGAGCGCGCCAAGGCGATCGCGGAGGCGCTGCTCGCCAAGGTGAAGGCGGGCACGCCCATGGCCGCCGCCTTCAAGGCCGCGCCGGTGCCGCTGCCGCCGCCGCACGACGGCGCGGGCCGCCGCATCGATCTCGCCCAGGCGCGCATGCAGGTGCCGGCGAGCCTCAAGGCGCTCTTCACCATGGCAGCCGGTACCGCGCAGCTGGTGCCGGCCGAAGGCGGTCAGGGCTGGTATATCGTCCAGCTCGCCAAAATCGTGCCCGCCGATCCCAAGCTGCTGGCGCCGCTGGTGGCGGGCAGTCGGGGCGATCTGGTGGGCGCGGCCGGGGACGAATATGTCCAGCAGCTCGCCACCGCCGCCGCCAAGGCGGTGGGGGTGAAGCGCAACGAGGCCGCGATCCTGGCGCTCAAGGCGCGGATGCTCGGCGCGACCCCGGCCACCGCGCCGTGAGCGACGCCGAGGCCGAGGCCGCGCTCGCCGCCGGACGCCCCGCTATCGTCTGGCGGCGGCAGATCGCCGATACCGAGACGCCGGTCTCGGCCGCGCTCAAGCTGATCGAGCCTGCGCGCGGCGATTATCTGCTCGAATCGGTGGAAGGCGGCCGCACGCGCGGGCGCTACAGCGTGATCGGGCTCGCCCCCGATCTGGTGTTCCGCGCCGAGGGCGCGCACGCCGCGCTCAACCGCACCTGGCTGGCCGATCGCGAGGCTTTTCACCCCTGCCCGGCCGACAGCCTGACGAGCCTGCGCGCGCTGGTGGCCGAGTGCCGCATGGCGGTGCCCGAGGGGCTGCCCAAGGCGCTCGCCTGCCTGGTCGGCTTCTTCGCCTATGAAACGGTGGGGCTGGTGGAAACGCTGCCGCGCCCGGCGCCCAATCCGCTGGCGCTGCCCGATATGCTGTTCGTGCGGCCGACGCTGATCCTGATCTTCGACCGGCTCACCGACGAGCTGTTCTGGGTCGCGCCGGTCTGGCCCGAGAGCGGCAGCGTCGCCGCGGCCGAGGCGCGGATCGCGGCCGCCCAGGCGCGGCTCAAGGCACCCTTGCCCGAAGCCGGCGCCCCGTCCGCGCCGGCGCCGGAAGCCCCCGCCCAGCAGGCCCCCGCGCCGGTGCTCGCGCCCGGCCGCTATGATGCGATGGTCGCCGCCGCCAAGGACTATATCGCCGCAGGCGATATCTTCCAGGTGGTGCTCGCGCAGCGTTTCACCCGCCCCTTCGCGCTGCCGCCGCTGGCGCTGTACCGCGCGCTGCGGCGGATCAACCCGTCGCCCTTCCTCTATTTCCTCGATCTGCCGGGGTTCGCGCTGATCGGCTCGTCGCCGGAAATCCTGGTCCGCGCGCGCGACGGCGAGGTGACGATCCGGCCGATCGCCGGCACGCGCCCACGCGGTGGCGACGCCGCCGAGGATGCCGCCCGCCGCGAGGAGTTGCTCGCCGATCCCAAGGAGCGGGCGGAGCATCTGATGCTGCTCGATCTGGGCCGCAACGATGTCGGCCGCGTGGCTGCGCCGGGCAGCGTCCGCGTCACCGAGCGCTACACGGTCGAGCTGTACAGCCATGTGATGCACATCGTGTCCAACGTCACCGGCCATCTGGATCCGCGCAAGGATGCGATCGACGCGCTGCTCGCGGGCTTCCCCGCCGGCACGGTGTCGGGCGCGCCCAAGGTGCGCGCCTGCCAGATCATCGCCGAGCTGGAAGGCGAGACGCGCGGCGCCTATGCCGGGGGGGTCGGCTATTTCTCGCCCGATGGCAGCATGGACAGCTGCATCGTGCTGCGCACCGCGGTGGTGAAGGACGGCGTCATGCATGTGCAGGCCGGCGCCGGCATCGTTGCCGACAGCGATCCCGCCGCCGAGCAGCGCGAGTGCGAAGCCAAGGCCGGGGCGCTGTTCGCCGCCGCGCGCGAGGCCGAGCGGATCGCCGCCGCATCCTGAGCGACAGCTCGGTTTCTGCCTCCTTAACCGAGCTTTAGCTGTTTTCCGCGATGCCGGTCCGGTCCGTTGCGTTGCTGGATTACACCCGTCATGACTCACGCCGCCACGCTGCGTCACGCCGCCACCCTCTCCGGTGCGCTGGGGTTGCGCACGCTCGATCTTCAGGCCGACATCCAGGCGCTGGCCGAGCGCGTGACCGAGCAGGCGCGGACGGTGCAGGCGATCGGCGGCGACACCGACCAGCTCGAGCGCGACCAGCAGGCGGCCTCGGCCGCCGCGCACGAGGCCAAGGACAAGGCCGTCGCCGCCAACGACATGATCGACGATTCGACGCGGCGGCTGGCGCTCGCCACCGCCAATGTCGTCGAGCTGATCGATCAGGTGAGCCACATCCATGCCGGGCTCGGCAATTTCAACCAGGCGCTGGCGGCGGTCGCCACCGTCACCCAGGCGATCGGGCGGATCGCCGGGCAGGTGAACCTGCTCGCGCTCAACGCCACGATCGAGGCCGCGCGCGCCGGCGAGGCGGGGCGCGGCTTCGCGGTGGTGGCGAGCGAGGTGAAGAAGCTCGCGCTCGAGACCGCCGCCGCCACCCAGACGATCGACCGCTCGATCCACGCGCTGACCGGCGAGGCGGGGTCGATGCTCGCCAAGATCGAGCGCGGCGTCGACAAGGCGCGCGCGGCGCATAGCGGCACCCGTCAGATCGAGGCGCTGTCGGACGAGCTGAAGCAGCTGATGACGGGGCTCTCCTTCGACAGCGACGCGGTGGCGCGGCGGACCGAATCGATCGTCCAGTCGGTGTCCGGCCTGCGCGGCGGTATCGGCGCGCTGACGACCAGCGCCAGCGCCCATGCCGATGGCCTCACCGATCTCAGCCGCCGCGTCAGCGCGATCAGCGACGATACCAATGTGCTGCTTCAGATCATCGCCGAAAGCACGGTGGAGATACCGGACACGCCCTATATCCGCTTCGCGCTCGAGACCGCCGCCGCGATCGGCGCGGCGCTGGAGGCGGAAACCGCCGCCGGGCGGCTGACGGCGGACGCGATCTTCTCCGATGCCTATCAGCCCGTGCCGGGCACCATGCCGCAGCAGTTCGACCATCCCGCCGTGCCTGCTCTGGTCGCGGCCGCGCGGCCGCGCCAGGAGGCGGCGCGGCGGCTTCCCGGCTTTTTCGGCATGACGCTGACCGACCGGCGCACCTTCGGCGCGGTGCAGATGCCCGAGCGCTCGCAGCCCCGCCGGCCCGACGATGCCGGCTGGAACAGCGAATATAGCCGCGATCGCATATTCTTCGATTATCCCGATCAGCGCGAGCAATGCGCCACCAGCCGGCCGTTCGTGCTCAAGGCCTATCGTCGGCCGATCAGCGGCGGCGGGGTGATGCTGCTCAAGCAGGTGATCGCCGCCATCCACATTGGCGGGCGCCATTGGGGCATTTTGCAGCTCGCCTATCAGGATCAGGGCTGACGGCGGCATTGCTCCGCGCGCGGCGGCGGCCTAAGTCCGGCGCCATGATCCTGGTCATCGACAATTACGACAGCTTCACCTGGAACCTCGTCCATTATCTCCAGGAATTGGGGAGCGAGGTGCATGTGGTGCGCAACGATGCGATCGGGGTCGGCCAGGCGCTGAGCAGCGGCGCCAGCGCCTTCCTGATCTCGCCCGGGCCCTGCACCCCGCGCGAGGCCGGGATCAGCCTCGATCTGGTCGCGGCCTGCGCGGCGGCGGGGCGTCCGCTGCTCGGCGTGTGCCTCGGCCATCAGGCGATCGGCGCCAGCTTCGGCGGCACGGTGGCGCGCGCCGCCACGCTGATGCACGGCAAGACCAGCCTCGTCCATCATGACGGCACCGGCCTGTTCGAGGGCCTGCCCTCGCCCTTCACCGCCACCCGCTATCATTCGCTGATCGTGGCGGAGGCGGATCTGCCGGCCGAGCTGCGCGTCAACGCCCGCGCCGAGGACGGGACGATCATGGGGTTCCGCCACGCGACGCTGCCGATCCATGGCGTGCAGTTCCACCCCGAAAGCATCGCCACCGAGCATGGCCATGCGATGCTCGCCAATTTCCTGCGCGCCGCCGGCCTGAGCCCGCGCGCGCTTGCGGGCGCGGCATGACCAGCGTCGCGCTGCTGCCCGATCCGGCGACGCCTCTGTCCTTCGAGACGGCGGAGGCCGCCTTCGCCGATATTCTCGACGGGAGCGTGCCCGATGCGGCGGTGGCCGCCTTCCTCACCGAGCTGACGCTGCGCGAGGAGACGGCGATCGAGATCGCCGCCGCCGCGCGGGCGCTGCGCCAGCGGATGCGCACGATCCGCGCCCCCGCCGGCGCGATCGACGTGTGCGGCACCGGCGGCGATGGCGCGCACAGCCTCAACATCTCCACCGCGGTGGCGATCGTGGTCGCCGCCTGCGGCGTGCCGGTGGCCAAGCATGGCAATCGCGCCGCCTCCTCCCGCGCCGGCGCGGCCGACACGCTGGAGGCGCTGGGCCTCGATCTCGACCGCGCCGCCGCCACCGCCGAGGAGACGCTGGAGGGGCTGGGCATCGCCTTTCTCTTCGCGCAGACCCACCATCCCGCGCTCGGCCGGCTGGCGCCGGTGCGCCGCGCGATCGGCCGGCGCACCATCTTCAACATCATCGGTCCGCTGTGCAATCCGGCGCAGGTGCGGCGCCAGCTGATCGGCGTGGCGCGCACCGACTATATCGGCACGGTGGGCGAGGCGCTGCGTCTGCTCGGCACCGACAGCGCGATGATCGTCTCGGGCGACGAGGGGCTGGACGAGCTTTCGATCGCCGGCGGCAGCCGCGCGGTGCGGATCGGCGCCTGTGGCGAGGGCGAGGCCGGGGTGCGGCCCGAAGAGGCCGGGCTCGCCTGCCACACGCTGGACGCGCTGCGCGGCGGCGATGCCGCCTTCAACGCCGCCGCGCTCACCGCGCTGCTCGAGGGCGCCGCCGGCGCCTATCGCGACGCGGTGCTGCTCAACGCCGCCGCCGCGCTGATCGTCGCGGGCGAGGCGGGCGATTTCGCCGCCGGCGCCGCGCGTGCCGCCGACGCGATCGACAGCGGCGCCGCCCGCCTTCTGCTCCGCCAATGGATCGGCTTCTGACATGACCATCCTCACCGAGATCTGCGCCACCACCCGCGAGGAGGTGGCCCGTCGCAAGGCGGCCACGCCCCAGGCCGAGATGGAGCGGCGCGCCGCCGGCGCGCTCTTCCCGCGCGGCTTTGCCGCCGCGCTCGCCGCCAAGGCGATCGATGGCTATGCGCTGATCGCCGAGATCAAGCGCGCCAGCCCTTCCAAGGGGCTGATCCGCGAGGATTTCGATCCGCCGGCCCATGCCCGCGCCTATGCCGAGGGCGGCGCCGCCTGCCTCTCGGTGCTGACCGACACGCCCTATTTCCAGGGGCGGCTGGCCGATCTCGAGGCGGCGCGCGCGGCCTGCACCCTGCCGGTGCTGCGCAAGGATTTCATGGTCGATCCCTGGCAGGCGGCCGAGGCGCGCGCCGCCGGGGCCGACGCGATCCTGCTGATCGTCGCCGCGCTCGACGATGGCCAGCTCGCCGAGATCGAGTCCGCCGCCTTCGCGCTCGGCATGGATGTGCTGATCGAGGTGCATGACGAGGCCGAGCTTGCCCGGGCGCTGCGGCTGCGATCGCGGCTTATCGGCGTCAATAATCGCGATCTGCGGGACTTTTCCGTCGATCTCGCGCGCACCGAGCGGCTGTTGCGCCACGTGCCCGACGATGTCGCGCTGGTCGCCGAGAGCGGGCTTGCGTCCCGCGCCGATCTGGATCGCCTCGCCGCGCTCGGCGTGCGCCGCTTCCTGATCGGCGAGACGCTGATGCGCCAGCCCGATCTCGCCCGCGCCACGGCCGAGCTGATCGGGTGAGCGGCCTCACCCATATCGACGAAGCCGGCGCCGCGCGCATGGTGGACGTGTCGGACAAGCCCCGCACCGCGCGCGAGGCGACCGCCAGCGGCCGCATCACCATGGCCGAGGCGACCGCCACGCTGATCCGCGAGGGCGCGACCGCGAAGGGCGATGTGCTGGCGGTGGCGCGGATCGCCGGCATCATGGCGGCCAAGCGCACCGCCGATCTGATCCCGCTGTGCCACCCGCTGCCGCTCGACGGGGTGACGCTGGAGCTGGTGCTGGAACCCGCCGCCGTGACCGCCACCGCCACGGTGCGCACCACCCACGGCACCGGGGTGGAGATGGAGGCGCTGACCGCCGTCTCGGTGGCGCTGCTGACGCTCTACGACATGGTGAAGGCGGCGGATCGCGGCATGACGATCGAGGCGGTGCGGCTGCTCGCCAAATCGGGCGGTCGCTCGGGCCCGTGGCGGGCGGCATGAGCCTGCTGCCCGTCGCCGAGGCACAGGCGCGTCTGCTCGCGCTCGCCCCGCCGCTCGCCGCCGAAACGGTCGCGCTTGGCCTCGCCGCCGGGCGGTACGCGGCGGCGCCGGTGCTCGCCCGGCGCGACCAGCCCGCGGCGGCGCTCTCGGCCATGGACGGCTATGCGATCCGCTACGCAGAACGGCCCGGCCCGTGGCGCGTGGTGGGCGAAAGCGCCGCCGGCGGCGGCCTTGGCCGCCCGCTGGCGCCGGGCGAGGCGGCGCGCATCTTCACCGGAGCGCCGGTGCCTGAGGGCGCGGATTGCGTGCTCATCCAGGAAGAAGCCGCACGCGAGGGCACGCGGCTGGTGATGGCCGGCGAGGGGCCGCGCGGGCCGGGCGGCAATATCCGCCCCCGCGCGACCGATTTCGCCGAGGGGCGGGTGCTGATCGAGGCCGGCGCGCGGATCGAGGCGCGGCGGCTGGCGCTGGCCGCGATCGGCGGCCATGGCACGCTCTCGGTCGGCCGCCTGCCGCGGCTGGCGCTGATCGCGACCGGCGACGAGCTGGTGCCGCCAGGCGCGCCGCTGGCGGGCGCCCAGCTTCCCGCCTCCAACTCGCCGATGCTGACGGCGCTGATCGGGCCGCGCGCGATCGTGGCGGATCGCGGCATCATCCCTGACGATCTCGCCCAGATCGCGCAGGCGTTCCGCGAGGCCGCGCGCGAGGCAGACGTGATCGTCACCACCGGCGGCGCCTCGGTCGGCGATCATGATCTGATCCGCCCGGCGCTGACCGAAGCCGGGGCGACGCTGGATTTCTGGCGGGTGGCGATGCGGCCGGGTAAGCCGCTGCTCGCCGGCCGCCTCGGCGGCGCGGTGGTGCTGGGCCTGCCCGGCAACCCCGTCTCCGCCTATGTGACCGCGACGCTGTTCCTGCTGCCGCTGCTCGCGCACCTCGCCGGCAGCGCCCATCCCTGGCCGCGCCCGCGCACGGTGCGGCTGGGCGCGGCGCTGCCCGCGACGGGCGTGCGCGCGGACTATCTGCGCGCGCGGCTGGAGGGCGACACCGCGTTCGCACCCGATGGACAGGATTCGGCGGCGCTGCTGGCGCTGGCGGCGGCCGACGGGCTGATCGTCCGCCCCCCCCATGCGCCGTCGGCGGCGATCGGCGACTCGGCGGCTTTGCTCGATTTCGCCTGATCGGTACGTTGACACGCCCCGAACGGTTTCTTATACGTTCGCCATCCGTTCCTGGATGCGGGGTTTCCAATGCTGACGCGCAAGCAACATGAGCTGCTCCTCTTCATCCATGATCGGCTTGAGGCGGATGGCGTTTCGCCCTCGTTCGAGGAGATGAAGGCCGCCTTGGATCTCAAATCCAAGTCCGGCGTGCACCGGTTGATCCGGGCGCTGGAGGAGCGCAGCTTCATCCGCCGCCTGCCCAATCGCGCGCGGGCGCTCGAGGTGGTGAAGATGCCCGAGCGCACCATCCCCGCCAAGGCCGCGCCGCTGGCCGAGGCGCCGCGTCCGCTGCCCCGCGCCGCGAACGACAGCGTGGTGGAACTGCCGCTGCACGGGCGCATCGCCGCCGGCCTCCCGATCGAGGCGCTGGAAGGCCAGGCGACACTGCCCGTTCCCGCCGCGCTGCTCGGGCCGGGCGAACATTATGCGCTCGAGGTCGCCGGCGATTCGATGATCGAGGCCGGCATTCTCGATGGCGACTACGCGCTTATCCGCCGCACCGAGACCGCGCGTGACGGCGAGATCGTGGTCGCGCTGATCGACGAGAGCGAGGCGACGCTCAAATTTTTCCGCCGCGAGGGCCAGATGATCCGGCTCGATCCCGCCAATCGCAGCTACAGCGCGCAACGCTACGAGCCGGGCCAGGTGCGCGTGCAGGGCCGGCTTTCGGGGCTGCTGCGCCGCTACTGATCCGCCCGCGCTGCGGCGCGAGCGCCACGCACGGCGTGACGCGCCCACGCTGCGGCCGGCTCCAAAAGCGCCCGCCGTCTCGCCCGCCCGCGCGCTGTGCCGGGCTCGAGACGACACCCGTCAACGCACGGGCGAGTCCGCCCAGGGCTTGCCCGCCGCCCAGGCGGCGACGGTATCGATCCGCGGCGGGGCGAGGCGGATCGCGAGGCCGCCCGTGCGGGCGAGCAGCGCGGCATCCGCCTTGAGCCAGCGCGGCCGGCACCAGCCCGGAAGCCGCCGCTCGCTGACCATGATATCCGCCCAGGCGCAGACCGGCGCCAGCGCCGCGCGCCGCAGCGGATAGGCGCTGCGCGTCGCCGCGATGCGCCAGCGCCGACCGGCCGCCGCCCGCTCGGCGAGGCACAAATCGGCGCTGCACCGCCCTTCGGGCAGCGCCTCCCACGCCAGCGCCGCCGCGCTCTCCTGCCCGCCCAGTTCGGCGAGCGCGCCGCGCACATAGTCGCCGGTGCGCGCGCGGAGCAGCGCGAGCGACCCATCGGCGCGACGCAGCGCGACATGGCGGCCGTCCGCGGTCACCACCAGATCGACCGGCGGCGTCGCGGCGATGAGGCCGAGCCCGGCGATCAGCGGCACCAGGCCCGCAACCCGCGCCCGCGTGCGCCACAGCGCCAGCCACAGCCCGCCCGCGACGATCAGCGCGAAGGCCGTTCGGCTCATATCGGGGACCAGCGCCACCGCTCCCGGCAGCAGCGCCACGCGCCGTGCGAGCCAGAGCAGCAGCGCGAGCGCCTGCGCGACCACCCACCAGGCCGGCGCGGCGAGCCCGAGCGGCTCCAGCAGCAGCGCCAGCGCCTCGGCCGGCATCACCACCGCGCTGGTCAGCGGGATCGCGACGAGATTGGCGAGCGCGCCGTAAAAGCCCGCGCGGTGGAAATGGTAGATGGCGATCGGCATCAGCGCCGCCTCCACCACCAGCCCCGCCAGCAACAGCCCCGCCCCGGCGCGCGCCCATCGCCGGACGGCGGGCTCGGGCCGCGGCGCCAGATGGCGTCGCACCGGCGCGGCCTCATACAGGGCGACCAGCGCCAGCACCGCCGCGAAGCTGAGCTGGAAGCTCGGCCCCGCCGCCTGATCGGGCCAGGCGATCAGCACCAGCAGCGCGCCGCTCGCGACCAGCCGCAGCGTGATCGCCTCCCGCCCCAGCGCCGCGCCCGCCAGCACCAGCAGTGCCGCGATCAGCGCGCGCAGCGTCGGCACCGCCGATCCGGTGAGCACCGTATAGAGGCTGCCCGCCACCGCCCCCAGCGCGGAGGCCAGCAGCGGCACGGCGATGCGCAGCGCCAGCCAGGGGAGCAGCGCCAGCAGGCGCCGCGCCGCGAAGATGGTGGCGCCGACCATGGCGCTGAGATGCAGCCCGCTCACCGACAGGAGATGCGCCAGACCCGAGCGACGGAACGCCTCGGCATCGTCCGGCGCGATCGCGCCGGTATCCCCCGTCGCCAGCGCCACCGCCACCGCCCCCGCCGCGCCCGGCACCCGCGCCAGGATGCGCGCGCCCAGCGCCCGGCGCGCCGCGCCCAGCCGGGCCTCGAGCCCGCGCGACGGCACCCCCGCCAGCCGCACCGGCCGATCCAGCACGCGACCGCTCGCGCCCAGCCCGGCGAACCAGGCGGTGGCGCGGAAATCATAGCCGCCGGGCGCCAGCGCCGGCGGCGGCGGCACCAGCCGCGCGCGCAGCGCCAGCACCATGCCGGGCGCGAGCGTCAGGGGCGGGGCGATGGCGGATCCGGGTGCGGGCGGCGCATCGGCCAGCATCACCCGCACGCGCTTCGGCAGCGCGTCGCCGCGCGGGGCCAGCGTCAGCCGCGTACCGCCGCGCGCGGGCAGCGCCTCCACGCCGCGCACCTCCGCCACGAGCCGGACCACGCGCGGCCGATCGAGCCGCGGCGTCGCCATGCGCTCGGCCTTGTGCCAGATGAGCGCGCAGCCCGCGCACAGGCCGAGCGCGGCGAGGCCGAGCGCGCGCGCCGCCCGGCTCGCGCCGCCCAGCCCCAGCGCGCCCAGCGCCAGCCCGGCCATGGCCGCGCACCAGGCCGCCCAGGCGGCGCGGCCGGGCAGCGCGTACCAGGCCGCGATCCCGGCGAGCAGCATCACCGGCAGCCAGAGCGGCAGCTGGTCCCGCTCCGCTTCCAGCCAATGCTCCAGCGCCCCGGCGCGGCGGGCGAAGGTTTGCCGCACCCCCGCCGCCATGCTAGGGGCGCGCCCGACCCATTTCATCCCGCCACTGTGAAGGAAGAGTGCGTGAGCGCAAGCGGCGCCGAAACGATCCCGACATCCCCGGCCGACCGGCCCGTCGTCACCCGCTTCGCGCCCTCGCCGACCGGCTTTCTCCATATCGGCGGCGCCCGCACGGCGCTGTTCAACTGGCTCTGGGCGCGCCACACGGGCGGCCGGTTCCTGCTCCGCATCGAGGATACGGATCGCACCCGCTCGACCCAGGCGGCGATCGACGCCATTCTTGACGGCATGCGCTGGCTCGGCCTGGATTGGGACGGCGAGGCCGTGTTCCAGTTCGCCCGCGCCGCCCGCCATGCCGAGGTCGCCGATCAGCTGCTCGCGCAGGGCCGCGCCTATAAATGCTTCGCCACCGCCGAGGAGCTGGAGGCGATGCGCGCCGAGCAGCGCGCCAGGAAGCTGCCGCTCCGCTATGACGGGCGCTGGCGCGATCGCGATCCCGCCGAAGCCCCGGCGGGCGCGCCCTATGTCGTGCGGCTGCGCGCCGAGACCGAGGGCGAGACGACGCTCGAGGATGTGGTGCAGGGCCGCGTCACGGTGCGCAACGCCGAGCTGGACGACATGGTGCTGCTCCGCTCCGACGGCACCCCCACCTATATGCTCGCGGTGGTGGTGGACGATCACGATATGGGCGTTACCCATGTCGTGCGCGGCGACGATCATCTCAACAATGCCTTCCGCCAGCTCGGCATCATCCGCGCCATGGGCTGGGAGGAGCCGGTCTATGGCCATGTCCCGCTGATCCACGGGCCCGACGGCGCCAAGCTTTCCAAGCGGCACGGCGCGCTCGGCGTCGAGGCCTATCGCGACGAGCTCGGCATCCTGCCCGAGGCGCTCGGCAATTATCTGCTGCGACTCGGCTGGGGCCATGGCGACGAGGAGATTCTCCCGCGCGAGCGTGCGATCGAGATTTTCGATCTGCGCGATATCGGCCGCTCGCCCGCGCGCACCGATACGAAGAAGCTCGAAAATCTCAACGGCCACTATATCCGCGCCGCCGACGATGCCCGGCTGACGGGCCTTGTCGCGCCGTTCCTGGCCGAAATGCTGGGCCGCGAAGCGACCGCCGACGAGCGCGCGCTGCTGCAGCGCGGCATGGCCGTGCTGAAGGTTCGGGCCAAGGATTTGCGCGAACTTGCCGACGGCGCCACCTTCCTTTTTCGCGCCCGCCCGCTAGATATCGAGCCGCGCGCACAGGCTCTCCTGGAGGGGGCCGGCGCGACCCTGCTGGCCGACGCGGCCCGCGCCCTGGAGACGGCCGATTGGACGGCCGAGGCGCTGGATGCGGCGGTGCGCAGCGTGGCGGAGGCGGCCGGTGTCGGGCTTGGCAAGGTGGCGCAGCCGCTCAGGGCGGCGCTGACCGGCCGGACGACGAGCCCGGGCATTTTCGACGTGCTGTTGCTGCTGGGTCGTGATGAAAGCCTGGCACGTCTCGCCGATCAGCTCCGATCGGCGAGCTAAGCACCCATCCGTATCCGGCCGCCCGGCCGGCATGCGCTCAGACAAGAGGACGGAGGACTACCCTATGGCCGACGGCAGCGCGACGCTGAACATCAGCGACAAGAGCTTCGACTACAAGATCATGGAAGGCTCGGTCGGCCCGAGCGTGGTGGACATCCGCAAGCTGTACGCCGACACGGACATGTTCACCTATGATCCCGGCTTCACCTCCACCGCGTCGTGCCAGTCCGGCCTGACCTATATCGATGGCGACAAGGGCGTGCTGCTGCATCGCGGCTACCCGATCGGCGAGCTTGCCGAGAAGTCGAGCTTCATGGAGGTCGCCTATCTCCTGCTCAACGGCGAACTGCCCAAGCAGGACGAGCTGGCCAAGTTCAACCGCACGATCACGCGCCACACCATGGTGCACGAGCAGCTCGCCACCTTCTTCCGCGGGTTCCGGCGCGATGCGCATCCGATGGCGATCATGTGCGGCGTGGTCGGCGCGCTCTCGGCCTTCTACCATGATTCGACCGACATCAACGATCCCAAGCAGCGCGAGATCGCCAGCCACCGGCTGATCGCCAAGATGCCGACCATCGCCGCCATGGCGTATAAATATTCGATCGGCCAGCCCTTCGTCTATCCGGACAACGCGCTGAGCTACACCGGCAATTTCCTGAAGATGACCTATTCGGTCCCGGCCGAGGACTATGTCGTCGATCCGGTGATCGAAGCGGCGATGGACAAGATCTTCATCCTGCACGCCGATCACGAGCAGAACGCCTCCACCTCGACGGTCCGGCTCGCCGGCTCCTCGGGCGCCAACCCCTTCGCGTGCATCGCCGCCGGCATCGCCTGCCTGTGGGGCCCCGCGCATGGCGGCGCCAACGAGGCCGCGCTCAACATGCTGCGCGAGATCGGCACGCCCGATCGCATTCCGGAATATATCGCCCGCGCCAAGAACAAGGACGATCCCTTCCGGCTGATGGGCTTCGGCCATCGCGTCTACAAGAATTACGATCCCCGCGCGACGGTGATGCAGAAGACCGCCAACGAGGTGCTCGAGAAGCTGGGCGTCACCGATCCGGTGTTCGACGTCGCCCGCGAGCTGGAGCAGATCGCGCTCAACGATGAATATTTCATCGAGAAGAAGCTCTATCCGAATGTGGACTTCTACTCGGGCGTGATCCTTTCGGCGATCGGCTTCCCGACGACCATGTTCACCGTCCTCTTCGCGCTCGCCCGCACCGTCGGCTGGGTCGCGCAGTGGAACGAGATGATCACCGATCCGGCGCAGAAGATCGGCCGTCCGCGCCAGCTCTACACCGGCCCGACCCAGCGCGACTATGTCGCCATCGGCGACCGCTAAGCCGCCGGCCGCCTGATCCAAGGCCGCGCGCTCCTTGGGGGCGCGCGGCCTTTTCCTTGCGGCGCGGCGCGGGCTCCTCCCGATCGCGCGCGTCGGCGCTGCGCCCCCTTCCGTCATCTCCGCGCAGGCGGGGATCCAGGCCCTCCCTTTGGACGGAGGGCCCCGGCCGCGCCTGCAGGCCTGGGCCCCCGCCTGCGCGGGGGCGACGGGGGCTTGAGGGCGCTGATCTCGGCGGCCCGTTGCGGGCGGAGGCGCGGGGCGCATTGGCGCCAGGTCCTCCGCATTGTCGCTCGACGCGGCGCTAGTCGGCGCCCTCCTGCCGGCACCCCGTCGGCTCCGTGCCACGCGGCAGGCGCGCGTCGACACGGCACTCTCCCGGCGGCGCGCGTCGGCGCGGCCCCCTTTTCCGTCATCCCCGCGCAGGCGGGGATCCAGGTTCTTCCTTTCGACGCACGACCCCGGCCGCGCCTGCGGGCCTGGGCCCCCGCCTGCGCGGGGGCGACGCGGCTTGAGGGCACTGTTCTCGGCAGCCCGTCGCAGGCGGAGGCGCGGGGCGCGTTAGGGCCAGGTCCTCCGCATGGTCACTCGACGCGCCGGCGACCGAAGCCCTCCTGCAGACCCCTGTCGGCGCGGCGTCCTCCTGCAGGCACCCCGTCGGCTCCGCGCCACGCTGCAGACACACGTCGGCGCGGCACGCTTCTGGCGGCGCGCGTCGGCGCGGCATCCTCCCGATCGCGCGCGTCGACACGGCGTCCTCCCGACGGCGCGCGTCGGCGCGGCGCCCCTGTTCCGTCATCCCCGCGCAGGCATGGATCCAGGTTCTTCCTTTCGACGCACGGCTCCGGCCGCGCCCGTGGGCCTGGACCCCCGCCCGTGCGGGGGCGACGGGCGTTGTGGGGCTCCGCTTACGACCGCCGGTCGCGCGCGCGGAGGCGCGAGGCGCGTCGGGGCGGGGCCTCCGCACATCATCGCTCCACGCGGCGGGGGCCGGCGCCCTCCTCCCGACGGACCGATGGAGCGGAGCGGCGCCGCGCGGCGCTCAGGCGCGGAGGCGCTCGATGGCCTGGGCAAGCGCCACGTAGAGCTTGCCCATTTCGGAGGAGAGCAGGATCACCGCCAGGGTCGAGCCGTCGCGCGTGGCGAGGATCGGGCGGAGCAGCGCCTCGAAATCGTGGATATAGCGGTTCACCTGATCGCGGAACTCGGCATCGCCCTCATAATGCCGGGTGATCTCGCGCACATCGCCATTGTCGAGCAGCCGCACCGCGCGGCGCGTGAAGACCCCGCGATCGCCCTTGAGATAGGCGGCCCAGGCGCTGTCGGCGGTCTCGTTGGAGAGAAGCTTGGCGACATCGATCGAGGTGGAGTTGAGCGAATCGATCAGATGCGCGACGCGCCGCGAGAAATTGTCGCGATCGCTGCTCTCCACCTCGGCCTTGCCGGCGGCGATATGCGCCTCGACCGAGGCGCTGGTCTCGGCGATGCGCGCGAGATCGGACTCGAGCTTGTCCGCGGCGGCGCGCGCGGCGGCGACCGCCTCCTGCGAGACGCCCGCGATCCGCGCCACCTGCGCGTCCACCGTCTCGGTCATGGCGGCCTCGAGCGCCTTGCGGCTGGCCTCGCCGAGCGCCGAGGCGCTGTGCGGCACGATCGCGCCGAGCGCCTCGCGCGCGCGCTGCGCGGCCTGGCCTGCGGTCTCGCGCACGCGGATCAGCGCCTCGACCAGCCGCGGGCTGGTCGAGCTGGCGAGCTTCTCGGCGCGGCTGTCGGCGCCGGCCACCGCCGCGTCGAGCGCCTCGGCGTCGCTGCGGGCGCCGGCCAGCCGCGCGGTGATGGCCTCGCCCAGCGCTTCGATCGAGGCGCGGCGCGCGTCCAGCTCGGTGCGCGCGGCCTCGAGCGCGGCGGCGGCGGTGGCGGCGGCGCTCTCCAGCCGCTCCACCTCGGGCAGCGCGGCGCTGGCGAGCGCCTGGCTGCGCGCCGCCTGACGCTCCAGCCGGCCGATCGCCTCGGGCAGGGCCTCGCCCAGCTCGCCAAGACAGGCGGCGATCGCGCCCTTCAGCGTCTCGGTGCGGTTGATCAGCGTGGTGGCGGCGGTGCCGCCATCGTTGAGCGTCGCCATTGTGCGCTCGGCATGGGTCCAGAGCAGGCCAAGCGCCTCGCCCAGCCGCTGGGTGCGGGCGCCGCCCGTCTCGTCCAGCTCGGCGAAGCGCGCCTCGACCGCGCTCAGCCCGCGCTGGATGCGCTCGACCAGCTCGGCGCCGACATGATCCTGCGCGGCGAGCGTCTCGGCCAGCGCCGCGACCTCCTGGCGGATCGCGGCGACGCGCGCCTCCAGCGTGGCGGCGGCGCGCTCGGCGGCGGCTTCGGCGGCGCTCTGCGCGCGGCCCACCGCCTCGGCGGCGCGGTGCATCACCGAATCAATCGCGCCCGTCATGCGCGTGCCGGCCTCGTCGATGTCGCGCGTGGCGACCTCGCTCGCACCGGCGATGCGCGAAACCTGGGCCGAAAGCCGGTTGGCGGCGCCGGCGGCGTTCTCCTCCGCCTCCTTGGCGCGGCCGGCGAGCGCGGCGAGCACCGCCTGCAGCGCCGCCGCCTGTTCGTGCGCGCCCACGCCGGCCGCGCGCAGCGTTTCGGCGAGGCCGCGCACCTGCCCCTCGGCCACGGGCAGATCGGCCAGCAGCACGCCCATATCGACGCGCGCGGTGCCGGCGGCGGCATCGAGATCGCGGCTCTGGCGGCCAAGCTCGGCGATCTCGCGCGCGAGCAGCGCGGTGGCGTCGGTGAGCTTGGCGGAAGTCTGGTCGGCGAGGCTGAGCAGCCGGTCCGCCTGTTCGGCGACGGCGGCGCGATCCTCGGCGAGGCGGCGCGAGGCGAGGCTCAGCACCGCGTCGAGCGCCAAAGTCTCCATGCGGACACCCCGCGCGACATCGGCATAGCGGCCCGCCTCGCGGCTGGCATTGCGCTGCCACAGGATCAGCAGCGCCACCAGCAGGGCGAGCGGACCGCTGGCCAGGCTGATGCCGCGCGCCAGCCCGGCGGCGTCGATCCCGCCCGCCGAGGCGGCGGACAGGCCGAGCCCGATCGCCAGCGCCAGCCACGCCAGCGCCGCGAAGGCGAACAGCCCCAGCAGCGCCCGCGCGCGCCAGTTGGGCGGCGGCGGCGGCGCGTCCACCGGCGGCGGCAGCAGCTCGGGCGGAACCGACTCGCGGATCATGGCGTCGTTTTCGGATGCGCGCGGGCTGCCCGCCCAATAAGCCCCCTGGTTCATACCGGCATGGTAACACCGTCGGGGGGCGCGGGGCCAGTCGCATGGCCCCGGATCGCGCACATATTGGCCGTGAGGCGGAGAAAAAACGGTGGACAAAAAGGCAGGGCCCGGCGGCTTGGCAGGGCCGCCACGCCAAGGCTATCGCAGGCCGGTGACGAGCGACGGAAAGAGAGGGGCCTTGTGCTGGCGGCGCTGATCGCGGCGGTGCGCGAGGCCGATGACGGCGCGGGGCTGATCGCCACGCTGCCGGTCGCCGGCCATGCCCTGCTGGAACGGCAGGTGCGGCTCGCCGTGGCCGCCGGCGCCGGCCATGTCGTGCTGCTGGTGGAGCGCGTGCCGGCGGCGCTCACCAGCGCGATCGACCGGCTGCGGCGCGACGGCATCACCGTCGATGTCGCGCGCTCCGCCGGCGATGGCGCGGATCGCTTCCACCCGGACGAGCGCGTGCTGATCTTCGCCGATGGCGCGCTCGCCCCGGCCGGACAGGTCGCCCGCCTCGCCGCCAGCGCCGCGCCCGCGCTGCTGACGATCGGCGAAGCCAGGCCCGACGGCGCCTTCGAGCGGATCGATTCCGGCGCGCGCTGGAGCGGGCTGGCGCTGGTCAGCGGCGATCTGCTCCGGCGCACCGTCGCCATGCTGGGCGATTGGGATCTCCACTCCACGCTGCTGCGCCGCGCGGTCGGCGCCTCGGCGCGGCGGCTCGATAGCGCCGATGGCGCCGATCTCGGCCCCGCCGGGCCGGTGCTGCTCGTGCGCAGCCGCGCCGGCGCGCGGGCCGCCACCGAAGCCAGCCTGATGCGCGACCTGTCGGGCGAAGCCTGGCCGATGCGGCGCCTCTACGGCCCGCTGGCGCGCCTGCTCGTCGGGCTGGTGCTGGATCGTCCGCTCGATGCGCGCTGGCTGCGGCGCGGCGCGGTGGCGGCGGCGCTGCTCGCCATTCCCTGCGCCTGGTGGGGGCTGTTGCTGCTCGGGCTGCTGCTGCTCGTCGGCGGCGCGCTGCTCGAGGCGCTGGGGCGGCTGGTGGCGTCGATCCGCCTGTCCGCCGCCGGCCCCGGGGATGGCGCGGCGCGGCTGCGCGGCCTCGCCATGGCCGCCGCGCTCGCCGCCTTTGCGGCGCACCGCATGGATGCGGGCTGGATCGCGCCGCTGCTCGCCGCCATCACCATCGGCGCCAGCGCCGCCACGGCGCGCGAGACGGGATTGCTCGGCCGCCTCGCCGGCCTTCCTCCGCCCGGCTGGATCGCGGACGCCGATGCGCTGGTGCTGCTCTTCGGCGCCGCCGCCATCGCCCAGGCAACGCTGGCGGGGCTGGCGCTGCTCGCCTTCTACGCCGCCCTGTCCTTCGCCAGCGTCCAGCATCTGCTCGCCGCGCGCGCCGGCACGGCTTCGGAGACCGGCGGCAAGCCCCTTTAGCGGCTCGTTAATCACGATTTCGTAGGCAGCTCCCATGTCCGGTCGTCGCTTCCCCGATGAAGAGTCCGATTCGGGTGGCGCGTTGCTCGGGGCGGCGGCCGCCGCGGATCGACTCGCCGATGCGCGCCGCGCCGCCGCCGCGCACGAACTCGCCCGCCCGCTCGCCCTCGCCATCGACGACGAGACCCGCGCCCGCGCCGGGCTGATCGTCGAGCATCTGATCCAGTCGATCGAGGCGCTGCTGCGCGGCGCCGAACCGCTGCTCGACGCCGCCCCCGGCTTCGATTGCGCCGCGCGCTTCGTCGGCGCCGGGCTGCTGCAACGCTCCGGCCTCGCCGCCGCCGCGCTCGCCCGCGCCGAGGAGCATCGCCTCGCGGCGGCGCTGGTGCGCGGCTATGGGCTGGCGGTGGAGGAGGAGGCGCCGGGCGCGCGTCGGCTCGATCCGATCGGCGGCACGCTCGCGGCGGAAAGCTTCGCGGTCCGCGCCGCCGAGGCCACGCGCCTCGATCGCAGCGGCGATCCGCTGCTGCCGCTGCACGATCTTTCCGCCGAGGATCGCCACGCCCTGTTCTGGCAAGTCGCCGCCTGCCTCGCCGACGCCGCGCTCGCCACGCTGGGCGCGGCCGGCCCCGGCAGCGAGGAGACGCTGCATCGCGCCGCCGAGGGCGCGGTGGCGCGCACCCTCGCCGCGATCGACGAGGCCGATGGGATCGGCGCCGCCGCGATGCGCCTCGCCCATGGCCTGCGCGCCGCCGACCAGCTCGACGACGCGCTGCTCGCGGGCACGCTCGCCGCCGGCCGCATCGCCACCCTGGCCGCGCTGCTCGCGGTGCGCGCGGGGATCGGCTTTGATGAGGCGCACGCCATGCTCGCCATGCCGGCGCGCGCGGCGCTGCTGCTGCGCGGCTGCGACGTGGCGCGGCCGGTGGCGGCGGCGATGATCCTCGCGCTGGCGATCGCGCTCGATCGCGGCGTCGGGCCGGATCCGGCCGAACGCGCCGCGCTGCTGCTCCAGGGCTTTGACCGGCTGGGGCCCGATCAGGCACGCGCGGCGGTGCGCCGCGCCCGGCTGGAACCGCTCTACCGCGCCGGCCTCGCCGCGCTGGGACGCGCGCTGTGAGCCCCGCCGAGGGCCCGGTGCGCGGCCGCGTGGATCGCGAGGGCCGGCTGGTCGTCGCCGATCCCGTGCTCGCCGCGCTGCACCGCCGCGCCGGCGGCGAGGTGCGCGGCCCGCTCGCCATTCCGCAGCTCGCGCAGCTCGCGCGGCTCGCGCGGCGGCTGGCGGTGCCGGTGTCGCGCGCGGTGCTCGCCGCCGATGGCGAGGAGGATCTTGATCTCTGGGTCCGCGCGCGGCCCGACGAGGATGGCGTGACGCTGGCGATCGCCGGCTGGACGCGCCGCGCGCCAAGCGGTCCGCTGCCCGCCGAGGAGGGCGCCGATGCGTTCGACCGGCTGCGCGCCGAGGCCGACTGGACCTGGGAGACGGATGGCGCGCTGCGGCTGATCGCGCTCTCCGAGGAAGGCGTGCGCGCGATGCGCGGCGCGGCCGGCCCCGCGCTGGGCGATCCGCTGTCGCGGCTGATGATCCTGGAGGAGGGCGCGCAAGGAGGGCCGCCGCTGCTCGATGCGCTGGCCCAGGGGCGCGGCTTCGAGGATCAGCGCGTCACGGTGCGCGCCAGCGGTGCCCGCTTCCGCCTCGCGGCCGTGCCGCTGCACGACGGGCTCGGGCGGCTCACCGGCTTTCGCGGCACCGCTACCGCCCTGCCCGCCGCGCCCGCCACGCCCGTGGTCGCCGACGGCGCCTTTTCGCAGCGGCTCGACACGGCGCTGCGCGGCCCGCTGCAGCGGATCGTCGCCGCCGCCGAATCGATCCGGCTCCAGCAGGACGGGCCGCTCCGCGCCGATTATGGCGGCTATGCCGGCGATATCGCCACCGCCGGCCGGCATCTGCTCGGGCTGGTCGGCGATCTGGTCGATCTCGACGCCGTCGAGCGCGAGGATTTCGCGACCGAGCGCGAACCGCTGGACCTGGCGGATTGCGCGCGTCGCGCCGCCGGCCTGCTCGCGGTCCGCGCCGACGATCGGGCGATCCAGATCGTCCGCCCCGATCCGCAGGAGCGCTGCCTCGCGCTCGGCGATTTCGGCCGGTGCCTCCAGGTGCTCGTCAATCTGATCGGCAATGCCGTGCGCTTCGGCCCGGAAGGATCGACCGTCACCGTCACGGTCGAGCGCACCGAGCGCGGCGCGGCGGCGATCGTGATCGACGAGGGGCGCGGCATCGCCCCCGCCGATCGCGCGCGCGTGTTCGAGAAGTTCGAGCGGCTCGGCGCCAGCGAGCCCGGCTCGGGCCTCGGCCTCTATATCTCGCGCCGGCTCGCCCGCGCCATGGGCGGCGATATCGTCGTGGAGGATGGGATCGGGCCGGGCGCGCGGCTCGTCTTCACCCTGCCCCCCGCCGAGGCCTGACGCGCAGCCTTAGCCGGGGATCCGGTTCACCGCGTCGGCGGGCAGATGCACGTCGATCCAGCCCTGCCGATAAATGGCGTAGAACAGCCCGAACAGGATCGCGGCGCACAGCGTGGTGCGCGCCACGATCGGCCAGGGGCGGAACTGGTGCGGCGCGCTGTCGGCCTGGCCCGGCACCTTGGGCGCGCCCGCCTCGTCGGCGGTGCGCATCCCGATCGGCAGCATCACGAACAGCGATAGGAACCAGAATAGGAAATAGATGGCGATGATGGAGAACCAGCGCATCGCCCGCTTCTAGACCAGTCGCGCCGCCGCGCCAACGCGCGCGGTCGCCACCCCACCGCCGCGCCGTCACACGCGCAGCAGCAGCACCTCGACGATCGGCTTCTTGCCCGTCCAGGCGGTGGCGCGCCGGCGCACCGCCAGCCGCACCGCGTCCCGCTTCTTGGCCTCGTCGCGCGGGGCGTCGGTGAGCGCGTCGAGCACCGCCTCGGCGGCATCCTCGATAAAGTCGGCGCGGTCCTCCTCCACGGGCAGGCCGTGGATGCCGATCTGCGGCCGCCCACGCGGATGGCCCGCCTTGTCCACCGCCACGCCCACCGTCACCAGACCGTTGGCGGCGAGCTTGCGGCGATCGTTGAGCGTGGTGCCGTCCGCCGGCAGGATCACGTCGCCATCGAGCACCAGCCGGCCCGACCGCTCATGGCCGATGATTTTGGGCCCGTTGGGTGCGAGCCGCACGACATCGCCATTGCTCTGCACGATCGAGGCGGGGACGCCGAGCGCGGCCGCGAGCCGGGCATGTTCGGCCATGTGCCGGCGCTCGCCATGCACGGGCACCACGATCTCGGGCTTGAGCCAGCCATAGAGGCGCTCGATCTCGGGCCGTCCGGGATGGCCGGAGACGTGGATATGCGCCTGGCGCTCCGTCACCATCCGGATGTTGCGCTTGGCCAGCGCATTCTGGACGATGCCGATCGCCTCCTCATTGCCGGGGATCTGCTTGGAGGAGAAGAGCACCGTGTCCCCCTCGCTGAGCGCGAGCCGGTGGCTGCCATGGGCGATGCGCGACAGCGCCGCCCGCGCCTCGCCCTGACCGCCGGTGGCGACGATCATCAGCTCGCGCGGCTTCAGCCGCATCGCCGAGTCGAAATCCACGGTCGGCGGGAAATCGGGCAGATAGCCGACGGCGCGCGCGATCTTGGTGATGCGGTCCAGCGAGCGGCCGGCGACGCAGAGCTGCCGCCCCGTCGCCACCGCCACCTGGCCCAAGGTCTGCAGCCGCGCCACGTTGGAGGCGAAGGTCGTCACCAGCACCCGGCCGGGCGCGGCGGCGATCTCGCGCTCCAGATCGGCCTTCACACTGGCTTCCGAGCCGGACGCCTCATTGTTGAAGACATTGGTGGAATCGCCCATCAGCGCGAGCACGCCGCGATCGCCGATCGCGCGCAGCGCGGCCTCGCCGGAGGGCTGGCCGATCACCGGGGTCTCGTCCAGCTTCCAGTCGCCGGTGTGGAAGACGCGGCCATGCTTGGTCTCGATCAGCAGCGCGTTCATCTCGGGGATCGAATGCGCCATCGGCACCCATTCCACCGCGAACGGCCCGATCTTGACCGGCTGGCCGACCTTGACGAGCTTGACCTTGACGCGATCCGCCAGCCCCTCCTCGTCCAGCTTGGCGCGGATCAGCCCCGCGGTGAAGGCGGTGGCGTAGATGGGGCAGCCGAGATCGAGCGCGAGATAGGGGATGGCGCCGATATGATCCTCATGGCCATGGGTGATGACCAGGCCGAGAAGATCGGCGCTGCGCTCCTCGATGAAGCCGAGATCGGGCAGCACCACGTCGATGCCGGGATAGTTCGGATCCGCGAAGCTGACGCCCAGATCGGCCATCAGCCATTTGCCCTGGGTGCCGTAGAGATTGACGTTCATGCCGATCTCGCCCGAGCCGCCAAGGGCCAGGAACAGCAATTCGTCGCCGGGAATGGTCAAGCAATCATCCTTGTACGGTAAGCAGCCGGCGATGCATCAACGCCAGGCCGGTGATGGTGAGGTCGGGTTCAACCCGGTCGAATACCGATGTATGCTGGGCCAGCAGGGTCGCAAGGCCGCCGGTGGCGATCACCGTCACCGGCCGCGCGATCTCCGCCTTGAGCCGGGCCACCAGCCCTTCGAGCATGGCGACATAGCCCCAATAGATGCCGATCAGCATCTGATCCTCGGTGGTGCGCCCGATCACGCCCGCGCCGAGCGGCGCGGCGATCGCGATGCGCGGCAGCTTGGCGGCGGCCGCGACCAGCGCGTCCAGCGACAGATTGATGCCGGGCGCGATGATCCCGCCCTTATAGGCGCCGGCATAATCCACCACGTCGAAGGTGGTGGCGGTGCCGAAATCGATGACGATCAGATCGCCCTCGGCCAGCGCATGCGCGGCAATGGTGTTGACCGCGCGATCGCCGCCGACCGATTTGGGCTCGGCGACGTCCAGCCTGATGCCCCATTCCACCGGCGCGCGGCCCGCCACCAGCGCTTCGCAGCCGAAATATTTGCTCGCCAGCACCTCGAGATTGTGGAGCGCGCGGGGCACCACGGTGCAGAGGATCACCGCGTCCACCGCGCCGCGGTCCAGCCCCTCCAGCTGGAGCAGCTGGTGCAGCCACACGGCATATTCGTCGGCGGTGCGGCGCGGGTCGGTGGCGATGCGCCAGCGCGCCCGGATCAGCGGCCGCGCGGCCGACTGGTCGACCAGCGCGAAGACGATGTTGGTGTTGCCGGCATCGATCGCGAGCAGCATGGCTTAATCCTGCACCAGGAAAATATCGGCAGCGTGGATGACATGCCGCGTCCCGTCCGCCAAGCGCAGCCGCAGCGCGCCATCGGGCTCCAGCCCCTCGTACAGGCCCGCGATGCGCGTGCCATCGGGCAGATGCGCCGCCAGCGCGGTGCCCGGCGCATGCGCCAGCGCCTGCCAGCGCGCCAGCACCGGCGCCACCCCCTCGCCTCGCCAGCGCCCTAGCCAGCGCGCGAAACTCTCCGCCAGCGCGTGCAGCACCGCATCGGGATCGGGCGCATGGCCGGCGAGCGCGGCGATGGCCGTGGTCGGGCGCTCGGGCAGATCGGGATGATGCGCGAGGTTGGCGCCGCAGCCGATGATCACCGCCGCCCCGCGCCGCTCCAGCAGGATGCCGGCCAGCTTGGCGGCGCCGCCGAGAATGTCGTTGGGCCATTTGAGCGCGAGGCCGGGCGCGAAGGCGGAGAGCGCCTCGTGCAGCGCCACGCCGGTCACGAAGGCGAGCGAGGCCGGTGGGGGATCACCCGCGCCCAGCCGCACCAGCGTGCTGGCGTAGAGATTGCCGGGCGGCGAGATCCACGAGCGGCCCTGGCGGCCGCGCCCGGCGCGCTGGCGCTCGGCGCGCAGCCAGAGCCCCTCGGCCGCGCCCGCCTCGGCGAGCGCGGCCATATCGTCATTGGTCGAGTCCGTCTCGGCGACGGTGCGGAGCGCGATCAGAACAGGGCCGCCGCCGCCGCCATGCTCGCGCCGTCGAGCGGCGTGATCGCGAGATAGCCGAGCGGCGAGACGAACAGCGCCGCGAGCGCGATCAGCACCAGCTCCACCTTCGAGCGGCTCGGCGCCAGCGGCGCGGCCGGATCGTCGAAGTAGATCGTCTTCACGATCTTGAGATAATAGAAGGCGCCGATCACCGAGGTGGCGATGCCGATCATCGCCAGCGGCCACATGCCGATCTCCACCAGCGCATCGAACACCAGGAATTTCGGCCAGAAGCCGAACAGCGGCGGGATGCCGGCGAGGCTGAACATGAAGAAGGCGAAGGCGGCGGCCAGGCCGGGCCGGCTGCGCGACAGGCCGGACAGGGCGGCGATCGTCTCGGTGCGGTTGCCCTCGGCGTCGCGCATCTGCAGCACGCACAGCAGCGAGCCCAGCGTCATCGCCACATAGACGACGAGATAGGTGAGCGTCGCGGACACGCCATATTGGGTGCCGGCGGCGAGGCCGAACAGCGCGAAGCCGACATTGTTGATCGACGAATAGGCGAGCAGCCGCTTGATGTTGGTCTGGCCGATCGCGGCCACGCCGCCCAGGATGGTCGAGGCCAGCGCGCAGAAGACGACGATCTGGCGCCAGGCATCGGTCGCCGGGCCGAGCGCCTCGATCGCGACGCGCATCGCCAGCCCGAGCGCCGCCACCTTGGGCGCGGAGGCGAAGAAGGCGGTGACCGGGGTCGGCGCGCCCTCATAGACATCGGGCGTCCACATGTGGAAGGGCACGGCCGAGATCTTGAAGGCGAGGCCGGCGAGCACGAACACCAGGCCGAACGTGAGCCCCACGCCCGCGCCGCCCTTGAAGGCGGCGGCGACGCCGGCGAAGCTGGTGGTGCCGGCAAAGCCGTAGAGCAGCGAGGTGCCGTACAGCAGGATGCCCGAGGCGAGCGCGCCGAGCACGAAATATTTCAGCCCCGCCTCGGCCGAGCGCTGATCGCGGCGCAGGAAGCTCGCCAACACATAGGCGGAGAGCGACTGCAGCTCGAGGCCGACATAGAGCGTCAGCAGATCGACCGCCGAAACCATCACGCCCATGCCGACCGCCGAGAGCAGGAGCAGCACGGGGAACTCGGCCCGCATCTCGCCGTCGCGCTCGAAAAAGCCCGGCGCGATCATCAGGACGACGGCAGTGGCCAGATAGATCAGCGGCTTGGCAAAGGCGGAATAGGCATCGGCGACATAGAGGCCGCCATAGCCGACGCCGCCATGGCCGAGCGGCCCGATTGCCGCGAAGCCCGCCGCGACGAGCAGCGCCACCGCGACGATGCTGATCGCGCGCGACGCCTTGTCCCCGCCCCAGGCGGCGACCAGCATCAGCACGATCGACCCCAGGCTGAGGATGATCTCGGGAAGCGAGAGGAGGTAGGAGCCGTTCATCTTATTCCTGTCCCTCGGCATGCGCCGGTGCGGGGTGGCCGGGGGTGGGCTGGGCGTCGCTGGGCGGATGCGCATGCGCCACCCGCTCCATCACCAGGCCGACATCCTTGCGGATCGGCGCCAGGAAGCTTTCGGGATAGACACCCATCCAGATGGTGGCGAGCACCAGCGGCACGAGGATCGCATATTCGCGCGCGTCCAGGTCCGGCATCGCGGCGGCATCCGCATTCTTCTGCGGGCCGAAGGCGATCCGCCGGTAGAGATACAGCATATAGGCCGCGCTGGTGATGATGCCCGTCACCGCGATCAGCGCCGCCCAGGACGAGGCCCGGTAGGTGCCCATCATCGAGAGGAACTCGCCCGGAAAGTTGGACAGGCCGGGCAGGCCGATGGAGGCCATGGTGAAGAAGAGGAAGATCGTGGCGTAGCCCGGCATGTTGTTGGCGATGCCGCCATAGCGCGCGATCTCGCGGGTATGGAGCCGATCGTAGACGACGCCGACGCACAGGAAGAGCGCGCCCGAGACGAGGCCGTGGCCGAGCATCACCATATAGGCGCCCTCGATCCCCTGGCGGTTCATCGCGAACAGGCCGAAGGTGACGAGCGCCATGTGCGCGACCGACGAATAGGCGATCAGCTTCTTCATGTCGGTCTGCACCAGCGCGACGAGCGAGGTATAGACCGTCGCCACCATCGAGAGCGCCATCACCAGCCAGAAGAAATAGACCGAGGCATCGGGAAACATGGGCAGCGAGAAGCGCAGCATGCCATAGCCGCCCATCTTCAGCATCACGCCCGCCAGGATCACCGAGCCTGCCGTCGGCGCCTCGACGTGCGCGTCGGGCAGCCAGGTATGGACCGGCCACATCGGCATCTTCACCGCGAAGGAGGCGAAGAAGGCGAGCCACAGCCAGCGCTGCACCACCGGATCGAAGTTGAAGGCGAGCAGCGCCGGGATGTTCGTCGTGCCCGCGGTGCGCGCCATGTAGAGCATCGCCACCAGCATCAGCACCGAGCCGAGCAGCGTGTAGAGGAAGAACTTATAGCTGGCGTAGATCCGCCGCGCGCCGCCCCAGATGCCGATGATGAGATACATCGGGATCAGCGTGCCTTCGAACATGATGTAGAAGAGGAACAGATCCTGCACGGCGAACACGCCGACCATCAGCGTTTCCATGAGCAGGAACGCCGCCATATATTCCGGCACGCGCTTGCCGATCGCCTTCCAGCTGGCCAGCACGCAGAGCGGCATCAGGAAGACGGACAGCAGGATGAGCAGCAGCGCGATGCCGTCGATCCCCAGCGCGTAGGAGAAGCGGCCGAACAGATCGGCGCGCTCGGTAAATTGCCAGCGCGGCCCCGCCTGGTCGAAGCCGAGCCACAGCAGAATGCCGAGGCCGAAATCGATCAGCGTGGCGATCAGCGCCACATAGCGCGCCTGGGTGGCGCGCGCCTCGCCCTCGCCCGGCGCGAACACGCACCAGATCGCCGCCAGCAGCGGCACCGCCAGCATGACGGAGAGAATGGGAAATCCGTTCATTATCGTACCGTCATCCCGGCGGAGTGGAGAAGGGCGCCGCTCATCGCGTCACCGCCCAGGTGGCGGCGCCGGCAAGCCCGATCAGCATGACCAGCGCATAGGTATAGACATAGCCGGACTGGACCCGCGCGGTCAGCCGATTGCCCACCACCACCAGCTTGGCGACGCCATCGGGGCCGAAGCGGTCGATCGTGCCTTGGTCGCCCGCCTTCCAGAAGAAGCGGCCGATCGCGAAGGCGGGGCGCACGAACAGCAGGTCGTACAGCTCGTCGAAATACCATTTGTGGAGCAGGAAGGCGTAGAGCCCCCGGAAGGTGCCGGCGAAGCGCTTGGGCACCGTGACGTCGCGGATGTAGGCGAACCAGGCCGTGACGAGGCCGAGCAGCATCACCACCGTGGGCGACAGCTTCACCCAGGCCGGGCTCTCATGCGCGGCATGCTGGAGATGCGCCTTCACCACGATCGCGCCCTGCCAGAAATCGTGCAGATTGCCGAACGGGCCGGCAAAGACGAAGCCCGCGAACACCGCGCCGATCGACAGGAGGATGAGCGGCACCGCCATCGGCCACGGGCTCTCATGCGGATGATAGCCGGCCGTGCCCTGCTCCACCTCGGTCCAGTCGCGCGAATCCGTCGCCGGCTCGCCGCCCGCGCTCTCGTCGGGCGCGTCGTGCGCGGCGACCGCATGGGCGTGCGCGTCATGGCCATGCGCATCGCTGCCATGATCGGCCAGCGCCTGCGCGGTCGCGCCATGAGCGTGCGCGGCATGCGCATGGTCATGGTCGTGATCGTGGCCGTGCGCGTGATCGTGCGCATGGTCATGGCCATGGTCGCCATGGGCGGCGTGCTGGATATGCTCCGACGCGGCCCAGCGCGGCTTGCCGAAGAAGGTGAGGAACATCAGGCGCCACGAATAGAAGCTGGTGAGCAGCGCCGCGATCACGCCGATCGCGAAGGCGAAGCCGCCAGCCTGGGTGCCGCTGGCATAGGCGCTCTCGATGATCGCGTCCTTGGAATAGAAGCCGGCGAAGCCGAACACATCCTCGATGCCGACGCCGGTGATCGCCAGCGTGCCCGCCATCATCGCCCAGAAGGTGAGCGGGATGTGCTTCCGCAGGCCGCCATAGAAGCGCATGTCCTGCTCATGGTGCATGGCGTGGATCACCGAACCCGCGCTGAGGAACAGCAGCGCCTTGAAGAAGGCGTGGGTGAAGAGGTGGAACATCGCCGCGCCATAGGCGCCGACCCCGGCCGAGAAGAACATATAGCCGAGCTGCGAGCAGGTCGAATAGGCGATCACGCGCTTGATGTCGGTCTGCACCGTGCCCACCGTTGCGGCGAAGAAGCAGGTGCAGGCGCCGATGATCGTCACCACGGTCAGCGCGGTCGGGCTCGCCTCGAACATGGGCGAGAGGCGGCACACCATGAACACGCCCGCCGTCACCATGGTGGCGGCGTGGATCAGCGCGGAGACGGGCGTCGGGCCCTCCATCGCGTCGGGCAGCCAGGTGTGGAGGCCGAGCTGCGCCGATTTGCCCATCGCGCCGATGAACAGCAGCAGGCACAGCACCGTCATCGTATCGACGCGATAGCCGAGAAAGCCGATGGTGGAGCCGACCATATGCGGCGCGGCGGCGAGGATCGTCGGGATCGACACCGTGCCGAACACCAGGAAGGTGCCGAAGATGCCCAGCGAAAAGCCGAAATCGCCCACCCGATTGACGACGAAGGCCTTGATCGCGGCCTTGTTGGCGGAGGGCTTATAATACCAGAAGCCGATCAGCAGATAGGAGGCGAGGCCCACGCCTTCCCAGCCGAAGAACATCTGCACCAGGCTGTCCGCCGTCACCAGCATCAGCATGGCGAAGGTGAAGAGCGAGAGATAGGCGAAGAAGCGAGGCTGGTCGGGATCTTCCGCCATATAGCCCCAGCTGTAGAGATGGACGAGCGCGGACACGCTCGTCACCACCACCAGCATCACCGCCGTCAGGCTGTCGACGCGCAGCGCCCAATCGACCTGCAGGTCGCCCGAGCGGATGAAGGTGAGCACCGGCACCACCGTCGCGTGCGAGGCGCCAGTGAGGAAGCCGATGAAGATCGGCCAGGCGAGCGCGCAGGAGACGAGCAGCGACAGCGTCGTCACCAGCTTGGCGGGCACCGCGCCGATGGCGCGATTGCCGAGGCCGGCGACGATCGCGGCGAGGAGCGGCAGAAAGACGAGGAGCTGGATCATGGAAGCGGCTCAGCCCTTCATCCGGTTGATGTCGTCCACCGCGATCGTGCCGCGGCCACGGAAATAGATGACGAGAATGGCGAGCCCGATCGCGGCCTCGCCGGCGGCCACCGTCAGCACGAACATGGCGAAGATCTGCCCGACCAGATCGTGCAGAAAGGCCGAGAAGGCGACGAGGTTGAGATTCACCCCGAGCAGGATCAGCTCGATCGCCATCAGGATGACGATGACGTTCTTCCGGTTGAGGAAGATGCCGAGCACCCCCATCACGAACAGGATCGCCGACACGGCGATATAATGCTGGAGGCCGATCACAGCGTCACTCCCTGGCCGACCGGCGGATTGGTGTTGCGCACCGCATCCTCCGGGCGCCGCATCGTCTGGCGGCTGATATTCTGGTGACGCACGCCGGTGCGGGCGCGCAGCGTCAGCACGATCGCGCCGATCATCGCGACCAGCAGCACCAGGCCGGCCCCTTCGAAGATGAAGAGGTAGCGCGTGTAGAGCAGGATGCCGAGCGCCTGGATGTTCGGCGTCACCGCCGCGTCGGGCGTGGGCGCGACACGCGCGGCCATCTGCACCCCGCCATTGGACCAGGCGCCGGCGGCGATGATGATCTCCGCCAGCAGCACCAGCGCGATCGCCAGACCGAAGGGCAGATAGCGGACGAAACCGGCGCGCAGCTCCGCGAAGTCGATGTCGAGCATCATGACCACGAACAGGAACAGCACCGCGACCGCGCCGACATAGACGATGACGAGCAGCATCGCGATGAATTCGGCGCCGACCAGCAGCATGAGCCCGGCGGCGTTGAAGAACGCCAGGATCAGCCACAGGACCGAGTGGACCGGGTTGCGCGACGTGATGACGAGCGCGGCGGACGCGATCACCACCACGGCGAACAGATAGAAGGCGATGGCCTGGATCACTTTGCGGCTGGCCCCTTGGTTTCGCTACGCGCGATTAACGATAGGGCGCGTCGGCGGCAAGGTTCGCCGCCAGCACCCGTTCCCACTTGTCCCCATTCTCGAGCAGCTTCGCCTTGTCGTAGAGAAGCTCTTCGTGGGTTTCGGTGGCATATTCAAGATTGGGCCCCTCGACGATCGCGTCGACCGGGCAGGCTTCCTGGCAAAAGCCGCAGAAGATGCACTTGGTCATGTCGATGTCGTAGCGCGTGGTGCGGCGCGAGCCGTCGTCGCGCGGCTCGGCCTCGATCGTGATCGCCTGCGCCGGGCACACCGCCTCGCACAGCTTGCACGCGATGCACCGCTCCTCGCCATTGGGATAGCGGCGCAGCGCATGCTCGCCGCGGAAGCGCGGGCTCAGCGGGTTGCGCTCGAACGGATAGTTGAGCGTCGCCTTCGGCTTGAAGAAATATTTCAGGGTCAGCGCGTGCCCCTTCAACAGCTCCCAGAGCGTGAAGGACTTGACGTAATGCGCAACGCTCATCGCGTCAGGCTCCGTGGAAGCGGGTCAGCATCAGCCAACCGGAGACGAGGAACACCCAGAGCAGCGACAGGGGCAGGAAGATCTTCCAGCCCAGCCGCATCAGCTGGTCGTAGCGATACCTGGGAACGGTGGCCTTCACCCAGGCGAAGATGAAGAAGACGACGAGCATCTTGGCGAACAGCCAGAGGATGCCGGGCACGGCGTAGAGCGGCGCCCAATCCACCGGCGGCAGCCACCCGCCCCAGAAGAGCACGCTGTTGAGCGCGCACATCAGGATGACATTGGCATATTCGCCCAGCCAGTAGAGCGCGAAGGCCATGGACGAATATTCGGTCTGATAGCCGGCGACCAGCTCGCTCTCCGCCTCGGTCAGGTCGAAGGGGGTGCGGCTCGTCTCGGCCATGGCCGAAATCAGGAACACCACCGACATCGGCAGCAGCAGCGGGTTGAGCGCGTTGAAGCTGATCACGCCGAGGATCGTGCCCTTCTGCGCCAGCACGATGTCCTGCATGTTGAAGCTGCCGGCCCAGAGCACGACCGAGATCAGCACGAAGCCGATCGACACTTCGTAGGACACCATCTGCGCGGCGGCGCGGATCGCCGAGTAGAAGGGATATTTGGAGTTGGACGCCCAGCCCGCCAGGATCACGCCGTACACACCCAGCGACGAGGCGGCGAGGATGTAGAGCAGGCCGACATTGACATTGGCCAGCACCATCGAGGGGCCGAAGGGGATCACCGCCCAGGCGATCAGCGCCACGGTGAAGGTGATGATCGGCGCGATCAGGAACAGCGTGCGGTTGGCGGCCGCCGGCACGATGGTTTCCTGCAGGAAGACCTTGAGACCATCGGCGAAGCTCTGCAGCAGGCCGAGCGGGCCCACGACATTGGGGCCGCGCCGCAGCGCGAAGGCCGCCCACAGCTTGCGCTCGGCATAGATAGCCATCGCCACCGCCAGCATCACCGGCAGCGCGATCAGCAGACAGCCGATGAGGGTGGCCACGAACCAGGCCAGCTCATAGCCGAGATAGGGGGTCATCGCGTCGGTCATCGACCGGCCTTCCTTGCACTCGGGATCGTCGCTTGCGCCATGGGGCCGCTCACTCCGCCGCTTCCGCGAACTGCGCGCCATGCAGCAGTTCGGCCGAGCAGCGGCGCATCGTCGGCGAGGCGCGCGCGATCGGATTGGTCAGGTAGAAATCCTCGATCGGCCACCGGATCGCGCCGGACACATCGCCGCCCTTGGCGGCGGCGCCCAGCGCGGCGACGGGGGCGATGCCCTCCTCGGCCAGCGTCGGGTGATCGGCGGCGATGCGCTGGCGCAGCTGGGCGAGCGTGTCGAACGGCAGCGGCCGGCCGAGCACGCCGGACAGGGCGCGCAGGATCGTCCAATCCTCGCGCGCATCGCCCACCGGGAAGACGGCGCGCTCGGCGCGCTGCACCCGGCCCTCGAGATTGACCCAGGTGCCCGGCTTTTCCGGATAGGCCGCGCCCGGCAGGATGACATCCGCCGCGCGCGCGCCGCGATCGCCATGCGTGCCGATATAGACGGTGAAGCTCTCCGCGAAGGGGCTCAGATCCGTCTCGTCGACGCCGAGCAGGAAGAGCAGCTTCGGCGCCGCGGCGGCGACGGCGGCAAGCCCGCCCTCGGTGACGAAGCCAAGCTCCAGCGCGCCCACCCGGCCGGCGGCGGTGTGGAGCAGGCCGAAGCCCGCGCCCAGCGCGGCGGCGGTCTGGCGGGCGGCGCCATAGCCGCCCTCGATCGCGCAGGCGCCGGTGCCCACGATCACCACCACGCCCTCGCCGCCAATCTCCTCGGGCAGCGCGCCGAGCGCGTTAATATCCTCGCCGAGCCAGCGCGCGGGATAGGTGAGATCGACCTCGGGGCCAATCGCGAACACCTTGGCGCCCTTCTTCACCGCCTTGCGGATGCGGGTGTTGACGAGCGGCGCCTCCCAGCGCGGATTGGCTCCCACCAGCAGGATGGTGCGCGCCGTCTCGAGGCCGGCGATGCCGGGGTTGAAGCGCCAGTCGGCCGGCGCGGCGACATCGAACATCGCGCCATCCACCCGCGCCTCGTGCAGGGTGGAGCCGAAGCCGGCGAGCAGCTGCTTGAGCGCATAGACGCTCTCGACCTCGGCGAGATCGCCCGCCAGCCCGGCCACGGCATCGCCGCGCAGCCCGGCGGCGGCGGCGGCGATGGCGGCGAACGCCTCCTGCCAGCTCGCCGGCACCAGCTTGCCGTCCTTGCGCACCCAGGGCTTGTCGATCCGGTTGCGGACCAGGCCGTCGACCGCGTGCCGGGTCTTATCCGAGGCCCATTCCTCGTTCACCTCCTCGTTGAGGCGCGGCAGCGCGCGCAGCACCTGGCGTCCGCGCGAATCGAGGCGGATATTGGTGCCCACGGCATCCATCACGTCGATGCCGAAGGTCTTGCTCAACTCCCAGGGCCGCGCCTCATATTGATAGGGCTTGGAGGTCAGCGCGCCGACCGGGCAGAGATCGACGACATTGCCCGACAGCTCGCTCGAGACCGCCCGCTCCAGATAGGAGGTGATCTGCATATTCTCGCCGCGATAGATGGCGCCGATCTCCTCGACCCCGGCCACCTCCTCGGCAAAGCGCACGCAGCGCGTGCACTGAATGCAGCGCGTCATCTGGGTCTTGACGATCGGACCCATATATTTCTCGGTGACGGCGCGCTTATTCTCGTCATAGCGCGAATGGCCGCGGCCATAGGCGACCGACTGATCCTGGAGATCGCACTCGCCGCCCTGATCGCAGATCGGGCAATCGAGCGGATGGTTGATGAGCAGGAACTCCATCACGCCCTCGCGCGCCTTCTTCACCATGGCGCTGTCGGTGCGGACTTCCTGATTGTCGGCCGCGGGCAAGGCGCAGGAGGCCTGCGGCTTGGGCGGCCCCGGCTTCACCTCGACCAGGCACATGCGGCAATTGCCGGCGATCGAAAGCCGCTCATGATAGCAGAAGCGCGGAATCTCCTTGCCGGCGGCCTCGCACGCCTGGAGCACCGTGGCTCCGGCGGGCACCTCGACCTCGATCCCATCGACCTTGAGCTTGGGCATCAGTGCGTCTCTTCGCGAAAACGGGGGGAAGCGGGCGCGGCCATTATTCGGCGGCCGCCGCCAGCGGGGCCGCGCCGGCCTGGCGGGCGGTGATGCGGCGCTCGATCTCGGGGCGGAAGTGGCGGATCAGGCCCTGGATCGGCCAGGCGGCGGCGTCGCCGAGCGCGCAGATCGTGTGGCCCTCCACCTGCCGGGTCACTTCCTCCAGCATGTCGATCTCTTCGATCTCGGCCTGGCCTTCGCGCAGCCGCTCCATCACGCGCCACATCCAGCCGGTGCCTTCGCGGCACGGCGTGCACTGGCCGCAGGATTCATGCTTGTAGAAATAGCTGATCCGGCTGATCGCGCGGACGATGTCGGTGGACTTGTCCATCACGATCACGGCCGCCGTGCCGAGGCCCGACTTCACGTCGCGCAGCCCGTCGAAATCCATCGGCGCGTCCATGATCTGCGACGCGGGCACCAGCGGCACCGAGGAGCCGCCCGGGATCACCGCGAGCAGATTGTCCCAGCCGCCGCGAATGCCGCCGCAATGGCGATCGATCAGCTCGCGGAACGGGATCGACATGGCCTCCTCGACCACGCACGGCTTGTTCACATGGCCGGAGATCTGGAAGAGCTTGGTGCCCTTGTTGTTCTCGCGGCCGAACGAGGCGAACCAGCCGGCGCCGCGGCGCAGGATGGTGGGCGCCACCGCGATCGATTCGACATTGTTGACCGTCGTCGGGCAGCCATAGAGGCCGGCGCCGGCCGGGAAAGGCGGCTTGAGCCGGGGCTGGCCCTTCTTGCCCTCCAGGCTCTCCAGCATCGCGGTTTCCTCGCCGCAGATATAGGCGCCGGCGCCACGATGCAGGAACACGTCGAAATCATAGCCCGAGCCCGACGCATTGCGGCCGATCAGGCCGGCGTCATAGGCCTCGGCGATCGCCGCGTAGAGCGTCTCGGCCTCGCGGATATATTCGCCGCGGATGTAGATATAGGCGGCGCGCGCGCGCATCGCATAGCCGGCGATCAGCGCGCCCTCGATCAGCTTGTGCGGATCGTGACGGATGATCTCGCGATCCTTGCAGCTGCCCGGCTCGGATTCATCGGCGTTGATGACGAGGAAATTGGGACGGCCCGGCTTGGGCTCCTTGGGCATGAAGCCCCATTTGGTGCCGGTCGGGAAGCCGGCGCCGCCGCGCCCGCGCAGCCCCGAGGCCTTGATCTCGTCGATGATCGCGTCCTGCCCGCGCAGCATCAGCGCCTTGGTATTGTCCCAGTCGCCACGCGCCTGCGCCGCCTTCAGCCCCCAGGGCTGGAAGCCGTAGACATTGGTGAAGATGCGGTCCTTGTCTTCTAGCATCACCAGCGATCCCGGTAATCATGATTGGCGTCGACCATCTCGGGCAGCGAGGTGGGGCCGCCCTCCGGGCAGCTCGCCCGGCGCCCGATCTGCGAGCCCGGCGTCACCGCCTCGCCGGCGGCCAGCGCCTCGAGCAGCGCGGTCGTGCTGTCGTAGGTGAGATCCTCGAAATTGTCGTCGTTGATCTGCACCATCGGGGCGTTGGCGCAGGCCCCCAGACATTCCACCTCGGTGAGCGTGAAGAGCCCGTCCGGCGTCGTCCTGCCCTTCACCAGGCCCTTGTTCTTGCACGCGGCAAGCACGTCGTCCGAGCCGCGCAGCATGCACGGCGTCGTGCCGCACACCTGGACATGGTAGCGACCGACCGGGGCTAGATTGTACATGGTGTAGAATGTGGCGACTTCGTAGACGCGCATATAGGGCACGTTCACGAAGGCGGCGACATATTCGATCACCGGCACGGGCAGCCAGCCCTGGGTCTGCGTCTCGGCGCCGACCTGACGCTGGGCGAGATCGAGCAGCGGCAGCACGGCCGATTGCTCGCGCCCCTTGGGATAGCGCGCCAGGATGACGCGCGCCTTCTCGGCGCTGTCCTCGTTCCAGGCGAACCCGCCCCAGCGCGCGCGGACCTCGCCCTCGTCGGGCAGGATGGGAGCGTCGGCCATTAGCGGTCGCACTCCCCGAACACGATGTCGATCGCCGAGAGGATCGCGGTGGTATCGGCGAGCATATGCCCCTTCATCATGAAGTCCATCGCCTGGAGGTGGCTGAACGCGGTCGGCCGCACCTTCACCCGGTAGGGCTTGTTGGTGCCGTCGGACACGACATAGACGCCGAACTCGCCCTTGGGGCTCTCGGTCGCGACATAGACCTCGCCCTCGGGGACGTGGAAGCCCTCGGTGTAGAGCTTGAAATGGTGGATGAGCGCTTCCATCGAGCGCTTCATCTCGCCCCGGCGCGGCGGCGCGGCCTTGCGATCGCTGGTCAGCACCGGGCCGTCCGGCATCTGCGCGATGCACTGCTTGATGATCCGCGCCGACTGGCGGACTTCCTCGACGCGCACCATGAAGCGATCATAGCAATCGCCCTGGGTGCCGACGGGCACATCGAACTCCATGCGATCATACACGTCGTAAGGCTGGGAGCGACGGATATCCCAGGGGATGCCGGCGGCGCGGATCATCGGCCCCGAAAAGCCCCAGGCGATCGCGTCGTCACGGCTCACCGTGCCGATATCGACGTTGCGCTGCTTGAAGATGCGGTTGTCGGCCACGAGGCGGATCGCGTCCTCGAACAGCGGCGACAGGCGGCTGTCCAGCCAGTCGCCGATATCCGTCAGCAGCGCCAGCGGCACGTCCTGGTGGACGCCGCCCGGACGGAAATAATTGGCGTGCATCCGCGCGCCCGAGGCCCGCTCGAAGAAATTATAGGTGTCCTCGCGCGGCTCGAACAGCCAGAGATTGGGCGTCATCGCGCCCACGTCCATGATGTGGCTGCCAAGGTTGAGCAGGTGGTTGGAGATCCGCGTCAGCTCGGCGAAGAGCACGCGCAGATACTGGCCGCGCAGCGGCACCTCCAGCCCCATGAGCTTTTCGATCGCGAGCACGAAGCTGTGCTCCATGCACAGCGGCGAGCAATAGTCGAAACGATCGAAATAGGGGACGTTCTGGAGCCAGGGGCGCCATTCCATCAGCTTTTCGGTGCCACGGTGCAGCAGGCCGACATGCGGATCGACCCGCTCGACGATCTCGCCGTCCAGCTCCAGCACCAGCCGCAGCACGCCGTGCGCGGCCGGGTGCTGCGGCCCGAAATTGAGCGTGTAGTTCTTGATCTCGACCTCGCCCTTGGGGACGGGATCGACCTGGGTATCAAGCTCGGTGAGCTGGTGGAGGGTCGCCATTAGCGCTTCACCTCATCGGCCTTGAGCGGGGTTTGCGCGCCGGGCGCCTGCGGCGCCTTCTCGTCGCCGGGCAGCTGATAGGCCGCGCCTTCCCACGGGCTCAGGAAATCGAAGGTCCGGAAATCCTGCTGGAGCTTGATCGGCTCGTACACGACCCGCTTGGCCTCCTCGGAATAGCGCATCTCGACATAGCCCGTCATCGGGAAGTCCTTGCGCAGCGGATGGCCCTGAAAGCCATAATCGGTGAGGATGCGGCGCAGATCGGGATGATCGTCGAACAGCACGCCGTACATGTCGTACACCTCGCGCTCCAGCCAGTTCGCGACCGGCCACAGGCCCGTCACCGAAGGCACGGGCTGGCTCTCGTCGGTGCGGACATGGACGTGGAGCCGGTGGTTGCGGGTCAGCGAGAGGAGGCAATAGACCACCTCGAAGCGCAGATCGCGGGTCGGATAATCGACCCCGGCAATCTCCATCAGCTGCTGATATTCCAGCCCCGGCGTGTCGCGCAGCCGGCGCAGCGCGTCGACCACGCTCTCGCGGCGGACGAAGAGCTGGATCTCGCCGACCCGCTCGACCGCCTCGATCAGCACGGGCCCGAGCGCGGCGGTGGCCGCCTCGATCACGCCCTGGTTGCTGGCGAATTTGGGGAAGCTTGCCGTCATGCCCTCACCGCTCGATCGTGCCGACGCGGCGGATCTTCCGCTGCAACTGCAGGACGCCATAGAGCAGCGCCTCCGCGGTCGGCGGGCAGCCGGGCACGTAGATATCTACCGGCACGATGCGGTCGCAGCCGCGCACCACCGAGTAGCTGTAATGATAATAGCCGCCGCCATTGGCGCAGGAGCCCATGGAGATGACGTATTTCGGCTCCGACATCTGGTCGTAGACCTTCCGGAGCGCGGGCGCCATCTTGTTGCAGAGCGTGCCGGCGACGATCATCACGTCCGACTGGCGCGGGCTGGCGCGCGGCGCCACGCCGAAGCGCTCGAGATCATAGCGCGGCATGTTGACGTGGATCATCTCCACGGCGCAGCAGGCCAGGCCGAAGGTCATCCACCAGAGCGAGCCCGTGCGCGCCCAGTGGAACAGATCCTCGGTGGAGGTGACAAGAAAGCCCTTGTCCTGCACCTCGGTGTTAAGATCGTCGAAAAAGGCCTGGTCGGGTGCCTTCTGCGCGGTCTCCGGCAGGTACGGCGCCTGCGGGTCGGTGGCGACCTCTACTCCCATTCCAGCGCTCCCTTCTTCCACGCATAGGCAAAGCCGAGCACAAGCTCGCCCAGGAACACCATCATCGACAGCCAGCCGGTCCAGCCGATCTGCTTGAGCGAGACCGCCCAGGGATAGAGGAACGCCGCCTCGAGATCGAAGACGATGAACAGGATCGCCACGAGGTAGAAGCGCACGTCGAACTGCATGCGGCTGTCCTCGAAGGCGGGGAAGCCGCATTCATATTCGGCGAGCTTGTCGGCGTTGGGCTTATAGGCCCCGGTCAGCCGCGCCACGCCCTGGGGCAGGAACACGAAGACGCACGACAGAATCAGCGCCACGCCGAGGAACAGGAGAATCGGGAGATATTGGACGGCGACGGACGCCATGGCTTTCTCCGGGCGGAACACGCGCGAGTGCGCAGCTTAACGGCCGCTTCCTAGGACTGCCGCACCTGCGAAGCAACCCGCCGGGGCCATGAGAATGAATCGCAATTCAGGTCCGGCGCGGCCGCCGCCTTGGGGCGACGGCCGATCGGCCGGGCTCAGCGCAGCGCGGCGGCGACGAGCTTGAGCAGGCTGGGGTGGAGCCCGTCATTGGCGGCGAGCCATTGGCGCCGCTCGGCGAGCTGATCGCCGCCCCGGAAATCCGTGACATAGCCGCCCGCTTCGCGGACCAGCAGCTCGCCCGCCGCGACATCCCACGGCTTCAGATCGGTTTCCCAGAAGCCGTCATAGCGGCCGGCGGCGACCCAGGCGAGATCGAGCGCCGCCGATCCAAACCGGCGGATGCCCGCCACCTCCGGCCCGAGGGTCCGGAAGATGCGCTGCCAGCTGTCAAAATCGCCATGGCCCTTGAACGGGATGCCGGTGGCGACCAGGGCATCGGCCAGCGCCCGCCGGCTGGAGACGCGCAGCCGCCGATCGTGCAGCCAGGCGCCCCGCCCCTTTTCGGCCCAGAAGCTCTCATCGGTGAGCGGCTGGTAGACCAGGCCATGGGTGACGCCCGCGCGCGGATCCTCGACCGCGATCGAGATGGCGAAATGGGGGATGCCGTGCAGGAAGTTGCTGGTGCCGTCGAGCGGGTCGACGATCCAGCGCGGCTTGTCGGGATCGCCCTCGATCGTGCCGCCCTCCTCCATCACGAAGCCCCAATCGGGCCGCGCATGCTTGAGTTCGTCGAAGATCGTGCGCTCGGCCGCCTTGTCGGCCTGCGACACGAAATCGGCCGGCCCCTTGCGCGATACCTGCAAGGCGTCGACCTCGCCGAAATCGCGGCGCAGCTTGGGCGCCGCCTTGCGCGCCGCCTTCTGCATGACGGTGATGAGACCGGAATGGGCTACCATGATCGTCCTTTCCCCCGCGCGCCGGCGGGGGCGATGGGGCGCGGGCCAGGCTAAGGCCGGCCCGCGCCGAGGGTGTGGGGCGCGGCGCTCAATCGGCGCGGCGCACATATTCCTGGCTGTACACATCGACGACGATGCGCGTGCCGCTGCTGATATGTGGCGGCACCATCACGCGCACGCCATTGTCGAGCATCGCCGGCTTGTAGCTGGACGAGGCGGTCTGCCCCTTCACCACCGCATCGGCCTCGACGATCGTCGCCTCGACCTGATCGGGCAGCTGCACCGAGATCGGCCGCTCCTCGTGCAGCTCCATCACCACGTCCATTCCGTCCTGCAGGAAGGCGGCGGCATCGCCGAGCAGGTCGCGCGGCAGGGTGATCTGCTCGTAGCTGTCCTTGTCCATGAAGGTCAGATCCTCGCCATCGGCGAACAGGAACTGAAAATCCTTGGTGTCCAGCCGCACCCGCTCCACCGTCTCGGCCGAGCGGAAGCGGACGTTGTTCTTGCGGCCGTCGATGAGATTCTTCATCTCGACCTGCATATAGGCGCCACCCTTGCCGGGCTGGGTGTGCTGGATCTTCACGGCGCGCCAGATGCCGCCCTCATATTCGATGATATTGCCGGGACGAATGTCCACGCCGCTGATCTTCATGGGAAGTCTCGCCTAAGCTTGAAAGAGCAGGCGCGCGCTTTACCCGCGCGCCCGCGCCGGGGCAAGCTCAGCCGCGCCGCAATATGGGATAGGGGTCCAGCTCCTCGCCCTGCCACCAGGCTTCGCCGGGCGCCATGCGGTGGATCTCGAAATGGAGATGCGGCACCCGCGCATCGGCATCGCCGGTGCTGCCCACCGCCCCCAGCACCTGGCCGGCGCGCACCATCTGGCCCTCGGCCAGCTGCGGCGCATAGCGATCGAGATGGGCATAGTAGTAGACGAGCCCACCATCGGGCGTGCGCTCATAGACGGTCAGCCCACCCAGCGCCGAGGTGTAGAGCTTCTCGATCGTCCCGTCCGCCACCGCCAGCACCGGCGTGCCGCGCGGCGCGGGAATGTCGATGGCGTGATGCGCGCGCGTGCCGCCGTCGCGCGGATCGGACCAGCTCGAGCTGAGCTGCGCGCGCGCGACGCCCTGCACCGGCACCGGCAGCGTCGCCGGCGCCCCGCCCGGCGCGGGCGATCCGGGCGCGGCCGGCGGTGGGGCGACGACGTGCGGGCTGGTGCCGCTCCAGCCCGGCCCCGTCACCCGCACCACGGCCGCGAAGCCGATCAGCAGCAGCAGCAGCAGCCCGGCGATGGCGATGCCGAAGCGGTTCATGCCTTGAAGATCGCCTTGGTGCCGGGCTTCACCATCAGCGCCAGCCGGGCGGCATCCCAATTGGTCATGCGCACGCAGCCATGGCTGGCGGTGCGGCCGATATTCTGCGGCTCGGGCGTGCCATGGATGCCGTAATGCGGCTTGGAGAGATCGAGCCACACCACGCCCACCGGGCCGTTCGGCCCTGGCGGCAGCATGGCCTTGGTCTCGCCCTTCTTCGCATCCCAGAACAGCTTCGGATTGAAGTGGAACTTGGGATTGGTATCGGCCCCGTAGATGGTCCAGGTGCCGAGCGGCAGCGGATCGTGGCTGCTCCCGGTGGTGACCGGGAACTGCGCCACCAGCTTGTCGCCCGCATCATAGACCATCAGCGCCTTGGCCGATTTGCTGACGACGATGTGATCCGCCTGGGGCTGGGTGGAGGCGACGTTGAGCCCGGCCAGCGTCGCCTTCCATTCGGGCTTGGCATCGGCCGGATAGTCGCGCGCGTTGGTGATCACGTCGGGCACGCGGATATGCGTGCCGGCGACGAGCTTGGTGTCGGGCGAGTTGAGCGCGATCAGCGTCGCCGGCGTGGTGTGGTAGCGCTCGGCGAGCATCTCCAGCGCATTCTGATAGCCGAGCGCGGGCAGCTTGGCCTGCGCATCCTCCTTTTTCGGGATCGGCCCGACGAAGGGCCCGGCGACATCGGCCGGGGTGAGCACGATGTCGCGCACCGGCTGCGCCACGCCCGCCTTGCCGAGCGCCTGCGCGGTGGCGGGATCCATCGTGCCCGTCACGGGCAGGCCGGCGGCGGTCTGCAGCCCCTTGATCGCCAGCGTCAGCGTCTGCCCGGTGCGGCCGTCGATCACGCCGGGGCCGAAGCCCAGCCTATCGAGCGCGACCTGGACGAGCATGATCTTGGGATCGACCGGCGGCGTCGTGCTGGCGGCCGGCGCCGGACGCGCGGGCGCCACGGCCGCCTGCGCACCGAGCGACGCGCCGGCAAGCCCGAGCGCGACAATGGGAAACAGCCTCGCGGCCCTGTGCATCATGGTCGTCCTTCCCGCCAATGGGACAAGACAACGCCGCTCAGCGCCGCGCGTATCCCTGCACGCCGCCGGGCAATGCCTGCGAGAGGGCCAGCGCGATCAGCACGACGCCGGCGAGGAGGATATAGGCGCCGAACCCCTCGCCCATCGCCGCCAGCGTGCCGATGAAGCCGAGCGCCGCCGCGCCGACATAGGCGCGCGGCACCTTGATCGGCAGCCGCATCCGCGTGAAGGCGCCGCGTGTGCTGCGCATCCGCCGGCGCGACTGAGCGACGATGGTGGCGGCAAAGGCCAGCGCGCAGGGGATCAGCGCCAGCACGGTGACGATGGTGGCGCGGACAAAGCCCGACGGGCTCGGCCCGTACCGCCAGCGCGCCCAGGCCGCCGCGAGATCGAAGACGATCGCCGCGATCGCGACCAGGCGCGCCAGCCGCCGGATCATGCCAGCAGCGCGGCGAAGGCCGCCACCGCCCGGTCCGGCCCCTGGGGATGCGCCCAGACACCCCCGCTCACCGCGAGGAAATCCGCGCCCGCCTCCACCAGCGGCCGCGCGTTGGCGGGCGTGATGCCGCCGATCGCGACGCAGGGCAGCTCGAACAGGGTCGACCACCAGGACAGGATGGAAAGCTCCGGCCGATGCCGCACCGCCTTGGTCTCGGTCGGGTAGAAGGCGCCGAAGGCGACATAATCCGCCCCCGCCTCGCCCGCTTCCATCGCCAGATGGCGGCTGTCGTGGCAGGTCACGCCGATCTGCACCGAGGGCCCGAGCAGCTGGCGCGCCTCGCGGGCATCGCCGTCGGTCTGGCCGAGATGCACGCCGTCGGCGCCGAGCCTTTTGGCCAGGCTCACCGAATCATTGACGATGAAGGCGACATCGTGGCGCGCGCACAGCGTCTGGAGCGGCGCCGCGAGGCGGGCCAGGCCATGCTCGTCCATATCCTTGATGCGCAGCTGGAAGGCCGCCACCGGCCCGGCATCGAAGGCGCGCGCGAGCTGGTCCGCGAAATCGTCCGGCAGCACCGGCGGCGAGATCAGGTAGAGTTGGCAGGGCGGCCGGCTGTCATCGCGCACGAAGCGCGTGGCGAAGCCCGGGTCGAGCGGCCCCAATGGATCCTCAGCATCGATCATTCCCGGCGGGTTAGCGCGTCGGCGGCGTCGACGCAAAGTGGATCGCGCGGAGCGGGGATCGGGATGCGGCCGGCCGAGCGGCGCGCGCCGCCGCCGGCTTAGCGCGGCACCGCCGGAGCACGGCCGCGCGCCACCAGCGCCGCGACGAACGCCTCGCGATCATCCAGCCGGTGCACGATCACCCGCACCAACCGGCCGCGGCGGCGCAGTGGCGGCTCGATATCGAGCCAGATATTGGGCGCGCCGACCAGCGCGAGATCGAGCAGATCGGGCCGCGCCAGCTGGCCCGGCGACCAGTGCGGCCGCAGCCGCACGCAGGCGAGCGGCAGCGACACCCGCGCCAGCCAGCCGGCATGGAGCACGAGGCGATCCTGGAGCACCAGCACCGGCCGGACCCGGAAGGAGCGGACCAGCCCCAGCGCGCCGACCACCACCGCTGCGTCGAACAGCGCGAGCGGGCGCGCCATCCACGGCCAGAGCAAAGCGGCGGCGCAATGGAGCAGCCCCGCGACGGCGAGGGCGAGACCGAGCAGCAGCGCGAACAGCGGCACCAGCCCGCGATGATAGGCGAAGCGGAGATCGGGCGCCGGCGCGGCGGCGCACCCGTTCGCCCGATCGGTGACCGACCCCATCATCATCTTCGCTGTCCCCCCGGGCAACGGCTTAGCTGCCAACCATCGGGGAACAAGGACAAAGCCCCATATTGGCGGCTTCGGCACGGCGTTGACCGGACGCGGCCGCCCCGCCATCCTGCCAAGGATGATGACCGAGCTTCCCAGCCAGACGATCGCGCACACCATCCAGCTCGCGGTCGGGCCGGTTTTCCTGCTCACCGGGCTGGGGCAGATCCTCAACCTGTTTGCCGGCCGGCTGGCGCGGGTGATCGATCGCTCGCGCGTGGTCGAGCTGCGCATCCCCGAGCTTGGCCCCGGTGAGGAGCGCGATCGCGCCGTGTGGGAGCTGCGGCTGCTCGATCGGCGGATGCGGATCGTCAGCGCCGCGATCACCTTCGGCACGGTCAGCGCGCTGGCGATCGCGCTGGTGGTGGCGGGGCTGTTCATCTCGGGGCTGATCGGCGGCGGCTTCGGCCGCGCCACCGCCCTGCTCTTCGTGCTCGCCACCCTGTCGCTGATGGTGGCGCTGCTGCTGTTCCTGTACGAGATCCATCTCGCCAACCGCTCCACCCGCGTGCGGCACGAATTGCTGGAGCATGAGGCGGGCGATCCGCGAAGCGGATGACGCCGGCTGCGCGCATCCCGGATTTGCCTTTGCCGCCGGGCACGCTATCGGACCCGAAATGGACGTCACCGATCTGCGCATCGCGCTGTTCACCGGCAACTACAATTATGTCCGCGACGGCGCCAACCAGGCGCTGAACCGGCTGGTGGACTATCTGCTGCGCCAGGGCGCGGCGGTGCGCGTCTATTCGCCCAAGGTGAAGAAGCCGGCCTTCGAGCCGATCGGCGATCTCGTGGGCGTGCCGGCCATCCCGCTTCCGGGCCGCGCCGAATATCGCGCGCCGCTGGTGCTCACCCCGGGGGTGAAGAAGGACATCCACGCCTTCGGCGCCAATCTCATCCACGTCGCCAGCCCGGAGCTGCTCGGCCACGCGGCGCTGCGCCACGCGCACAAGAATGCGCTCCCGGCGGTGGCCTCGGTCCATACCCGCTTCGAAACCTATCCGCGCTATTACGGCTTCGCCTTTCTCGAGCCGATGGTGGAGGCCGCGCTGCGGCGCTTCTACCGTCGCTGCGACGCCATCTTCGCCCCCTCCGACAGCATGGCGCAGCTGCTGCGCGACCAGCGGATGAATTTCGACGTGGGCATCTGGTCGCGCGGGGTCGAGCGCGACGTGTTCACGCCCGAGGCGCGCGATCTCGGCTGGCGCCGCGCGCTCGGCATCCAGGATGACGAGGTGGCGATCGGCTTTGTCGGCCGGCTGGTGATGGAGAAGGGGCTCGATGTCTTCGCCGACACGATCGACGGGCTGGCGCGGCGCGGCGTGCGCGCGCGCGCGCTCATCGTCGGCGATGGCCCGGCGCGGGACTGGTTCGAGAAGCGCCTGCCCGACGATGCCGTGTTCGCCGGCTTCCAGCGCGGCGCCGATCTCGGCCGCGCCACCGCCTCGATGGACGTGATGCTCAACCCCTCCGTCACCGAGACCTTCGGCAATGTGACGCTGGAGGCGATGGCGTGCGGCGTCCCGGTGGTGGCGGCCGACGCCACGGGCAGCCGCAGCCTGGTCGTGCCCGGCCTGACCGGGCAGCTGATCCGCCCCGGCGCCGTCCATTATTTCGTCGACGCGGTGGAGCATTATTGCCGCGACGCGGACGCCCGCACCCGCGCCGGCGCGGCCGGCCGCGCGGAAAGCCGCGCCTATGAATGGGACACGGTGAACCAGGCGATGGTGGACGGCTATCTCCGCATCATCCGCCAGCGCGCGCGCGGCAGCCGTGGCGCGCCCGGCCTGGGCGGCGTGCCCTGGGCCGGCGGCCAGGTACCGCCCGCGCGCTGAGCGGCGCGCGCGTCAGGTCCAGTCGAACGAGAGCGGCGCCTCGCGAAAGGCGAAGCGATCGAGATGCGCGGCCACCACGCGCTGCATCTGCGCGAGCCGCTCGCCATCGGGCGCGGTGATCCGGACGCGGAGCGCCTCCGGCTCGGCCAGGAACTCGGCGCGGGTGGCGGGGTCGAACGGCACCAGGCCGCGCGCGTCCTCCAGTTCCACGGCGAATTTGTGCGCCCAATGCTTGCAGAGCTGCTGGAGATAGCGCGCGCCGAGCTTGGTCGGCACGCAGGCCTCGCTGCTGGCGGGGCCGGCGATGTCCACGCCGCTCACAGCCGCTCGATCCGCCGCGCGACCTCGTCGATCAGCGCGACGGCCTCGTGCAGTGTCTCGGCGGGCACCGCCTCGCGCCCCAGGCGATGCCGCAGCACCGCCTTGAGATTGTGCATGGCGCGCCGCACCGCCGCGACATCGGGCCGTTCGCGCGCGGCGCCGAGCGCGTCCAGCCGCGCCATCAGGGCCGCGACCTCCTCCGCCTTCTCGACCAGCAGCCGCTCGCCCGCCTCGGTCGCGGCGTAGATCTTGCGCGCGCCCTCGGCCGGGGCCTCGGCGATCAGCTCCATCTCGGCGAGCAGGGTGAGCGTGGGATAGACGACGCCGGCGCTGGGCGCATAGGCGCCGCCCGTGCGCTCCTCGATCGCGCGGATCAGATCATAGCCATGGCGCGGCGCGTCCGCGATCAGCCGCAGCAGGATCAGCCGCAGCCCGGCGCCATCGAACTGCCGGCGCCGGCCGCCGCGCGGTTCCGCCTCATCGAACCCGGCAAAGCCGAAGCCGAAGCCGCCGCGCCCGAAGCCGGCGGCGGCGAAGCCGTGGCCGAAGCGGTGGCCGAAACGGTGGCGGTGCGGGTGCGCGTGACGGTGCATCGATCCAAGATCGTGCCGGGAGGGAAAGCCCTCCATATCCTCGGTCCACATGTGCAAAAGCTCCTTCTAAGACGACTCACGATATATCTTGAGGCATCGTGATGTGCAAGAGGTACGGCGCCCCTCTTTGCCAAGCCCCGCCCCGCCGCCATATGCGGGACATGGACCTTTTCTCCTCCGATCCCGTCTCCGCGCCGCCGCCGCCGCCCTCGGGCGCGCCGCTGGCCGAGCGGCTGCGGCCGCGCACGCTGGCCGAGGTGGTGGGCCAGGCGCATCTCACCGGGGCGGACGGCGCGATCGGGCGGATGGTGGCGGCGGGGCGGCTCTCCTCCATGATCCTCTGGGGGCCGCCGGGCACGGGCAAGACCACCATCGCGCGGCTGCTCGCCGCCGCCGTGGGGCTGCGCTTCGTCGCCATCTCGGCGGTCTTCTCGGGCGTCGCCGATCTGAAGAAGGTGTTCGCCGAAGCCCGCGACCATAGCCGCACCGGCACGCGCACGCTGCTCTTCGTGGACGAGATCCACCGCTTCAACCGGGCGCAGCAGGATGGCTTCCTGCCCTATGTCGAGGATGGCACCGTCATCTTGGTTGGCGCGACCACCGAGAACCCCTCGTTCGAGCTAAACGCCGCGCTGCTCAGCCGCGCCCAGGTGCTCATCCTCAACCGGCTCGACGGCGCCGCGCTGGGCGATCTGCTCGCCCGCGCCGAGGCGCTGCTGGGGACGACGCTGCCGCTGACCGAGGCGGCGCGCGCCGCGCTGATCGCCTCGGCGGATGGCGATGGCCGCTTCCTGCTCAACCAGGCCGAGACGCTGGTCTCGATCGCGCCGCCCGCGCCGCTCGATCCGGCCGGGCTGGCGGCGTTGCTCCACCGCCGCGTCGCCGTCTACGACAAGGATCGCGAGGGCCATTACAACCTCATCTCGGCGCTGCATAAATCGGTGCGCGGATCGGATCCGCAGGCGGCGCTCTACTATCTCGCGCGGATGCTGGTGGCGGGCGAGCAGCCGCTCTATCTGGCGCGCCGGCTGGTGCGGATGGCGATCGAGGATATCGGGCTGGCCGATCCCCAGGCGCTCGCCCACTGCCTGGCGGCGAAAGACGCCTATGATTTTCTGGGCTCGCCCGAAGGCGAGCTGGCGCTGGCGCAGGCCTGCCTCTATCTCGCCACCGCGCCCAAATCCAATGCCGGCTATGTGGCCTATAAGGCGGCGCGGCGCACCGCCGAGCAGACGGGCTCGCTGATGCCGCCCAAGACGATCCTGAACGCGCCGACCAAGCTGATGAAGCAGATCGGCTATGGCCAGGATTACGCCTATGACCATGACGCGCCCGATGCCTTTTCGGGCGACGATTACTGGCCCGAGGAGATGACGCCGCAAAGCTTCTACACGCCCTCGCCGCGCGGTTTCGAGGCCAAGATCGCGGAGCGGCTGGCCTATTGGGAGCGGCTGCGGCGCGACCGGCGCGGGTGAGGCGCTTCGCGCGCTTCGCCTGTATCGACTGGTCGGGCGCGGCGGTCGCGCGCCCGCCGGGCCTCGCGCTCGCCTGGTGCGCGGCGGGCACCGAGGCGCCCGCCCTGGTCGATCCGCCCGGCGGGTGGAGCCGGCCCGCGCTGGCGGACTGGCTGCTCGACCATGCCGCGCGCGGCAGCGACCTGCTGATCGGCGTGGACTTTTCCGCCTCGCTGCCGTTCGCGGACGCCGGCGCCTTCTTCCCCGGCTGGGACGGGAGCCCCGCCGACGCTCGCGCGCTCTGGGCGCTGATCGACGCGCGCGCCGCCGACGCCCCCGGGCTGGGCCTGGGCGATGTGCTCGCGGACCCTGCGATCGCGCCCTACTTCCGGCGCCCCGGCGGCCTGCGGGGCGCGCGCTTCGGCGCGGCCGGCGGCGGGCGGCTGCGCGTGACCGAAGCCGCCTGCCGCGCCGCCGGCCTGGGCCCGGCGCAGAGCAGCTTCGTGCTGGTCGGGCCGGCGCAGGTCGGCAAATCGGCGCTGACGGGGATGCGGCTGCTGCACCGCCTGGCGGGGCGGCTGCCGGTCTGGCCGTTCGATCCCGTGCCCGCGCGCGGGCCGCTGCTGGTGGAAATCTATACCGGGCTCGCCGCGCGCGCCGCCGGACGGCGCGGCGCGACCAAGCTGCGCGATCCGGCGCATCTCGCCGCCGCCCTCGCCCATCTGCAGAGCCGGCCGGGCGCCCCGGACGCGCGCCATGACGAGCATCGCGCCGATGCCGTGCTGGGCGCCGCCTGGCTACGCCGCGCCGCCGGGCAGCCGGCGCTCTGGCACCCGCCCGCGCTGACGCCGCGACTCGCCGCGCGCGAAGGCTGGACCTTCGGCGTGCCATGACGCATGGAAGCAGCCGCCGCCGGGTTAGCTCAGCTGGTAGAGCATCCGCCTTGTAAGCGGGAGGTCGTCGGTTCGAGTCCGACACCCGGCACCAGTCGCTTGAAAAGGCCGCTCGGGCAGGACGGGGCTCGGCCTCGCGGCGCGGTGTCGACCGCGGACCCGACCCAGCTTGACATGTAGGAGAATGTTGCTCAGATGTTCTCGCCGCGTGGATAGCGGGGCACCATGATCGACATATCGGAAAATGAACGACGGCGCGCCTTCTCGATATGGCTGCGGACCGGCAGGCTGCCCTCTCCACAAGGGCCGGACGGGATCGAGCGCAAGTTCAATCCATGGCATGATCCTGAGACCGGACGCTTCACCTTCGTCGGCGCGGGACGCAGCTATGGCCAGGGGGGCCGTGGCGGTGCGGCCGGATCATGGGATCAGCCGGCGCACCCGGCCCCCGCGCCATCGCACGGCCCGGCGCGACGCATTGCTTCTCAGGTGCCAAGGCGGACCGCGTCGCCAAATGCTCGCGACACGGCTCCCAAAGCGTCCGACCGCGGCGCAGGACCATGGGCGGGTGGCGGCTTTACCGGCGGCGGCGGCGGCAGCTTCGGTGGAGGTGGCGCAGCGGGAACGTGGGGATCAGCCGAGCGGGAGGCTCGCCCGACGTCTTCGCGCATTTCGACGCGCGCCATTACGCCTTCAAACCGCGCCGCCGCGCCGCGCACGGTCACAGCGCGGCCTGCGAAGCCACCGAGCGACGGTCTCCGCACGGTCGTTCGCAACGGTTACACGTACCAGATCGATGCGCGGGAGCGGACGCGACACGTGTCCGGGAGCCTCACGATCGCTCAAGCGCCGGTGCGTTCCCGCGCGTCGCAGCGTCAGGCGGGTGGATCGGAGCGGCGGGCGAGCGACGATGGCGGCCACTACATCGCGGCGCGCTTCAACGGCCCGAGGGACGCGTTCAACCATTTCGCGCAGGATGCCAGCGTCAACCGGGGCGCCTATCGTCGGCTCGAGGACGAGTGGGCGAGGGACAAGCGGGCCGGTCGGGCGGTGACGGTGCAAATCGCACCGCAGTTCGGCAGCAATTCTGTTCGGCCGTCGAACATCAATGTGTGGTGGACGGTCGATGGCCTGAAGAAGAGTGCGAGATTCGTCAATAAACCGCCGGAGAAGCGCCATGGTGGAAAATGAGTCGGAGCGCCTGCTGAACGAGATCGGTCAGTCGCTGATGGAAGACCCCGATTACCCGTCCGAACCCACGTTGCTCTACACTCAACTAGATCACAACATGATCAGACCCGCCATCTTCAAGGAACTTGGCAATCATTTTCTCTACCGCTCGGAAATGAGCGATCGTTTGACGTACGGGCTTTTGGATTTGTGGGACGCACAGAATGCGCGCGATCGGTGGACGGAGCTGGAATTCGTGCTTCGCGATGGCAGATTCCACGTCACCTATTTCTACCCGGACGAGATCGATCCGGAGGAAGACCTTGGGGTGCGCAGTGAGCGTTCGCTGCGGCGGCATTTCGGAGATAAGCCCATCGTCTATCCGCCGCTGCTGTTAGACGGCGAAGCGCCGCGCTATGACCTTTAGGCCAGGCCCCGTGAGATGTTTGAGGTGCAATCGGACACTAGCCCCGCGCCCCGATCGGCGCGGCCTTGTGCCCATCGGGATGCCGTCGCCGAGGCGAAGATCCGTGATCCGTCGATACTGCGAGGCCGGCGCGGGGCTCGTGCTGAACGGGGGCGCAACCCTCTTCGCCAATTCGGTGGTAGCAGGTTCGGGCGCAGGATCGGCGATCCAGGAGGGTGGACGATGATGGCGATCGGAGCGGTTTCGGGCATGCGCGCCAGCATGGCGCGTTTCGATGCGAGCGCGGCGCGGACGGCGCGCGCGGCGACGCAGGACGCGGCGCCGGCGGCCGCGCGCGGGGCGGTTCCGCCCCCGGCGGCGGCGGCGCCGGCCTCTGCTCCCGCGCAGGCGGGGGATACCAATCAGCGGCTGGCCGAGCGGCCGGTGGATCTGGTGCGCGAGGCGGGCAAGCAGGCGGCCGCCAAGCGCGCCTATCAGGCCAACGCCGCCAGCTTCAAGGCGGACCAGGAGATGACGCGGACCGCGCTTTCGATCGCCGGCTGATCCGGCGCGCGCGACCCGCATCCCGACGGCCGCCCGCCCCGCCCGGCCTCGCGGCGCGGGCGGCGGCCATGTCAGAAAGCGTCGATCTCCAGCGCCATGATCGCGCGCTTGCCCGATTTGATGGCGAGGAAGGCCGCCGTCGCCTGGGGCAGGATGCGATCGAAGAAGAAGCCGGCGGTGACGATCTTGGCGCGGTAGAAATCGGTCTCCTCGCTGCCCTCGGCGAGGCGCCGATGCGCGATCCGCGCCGCCTTGAGGAAGCAATAGCCCATCGCCACCAGGCCGAGCAGCCGCAGATAGTCGGTCGCGGCGGCGCCCGCCTCTTCCGGATCCTTCAGCCCCTTTTGCGCGATGGTGGCGGTGGAGAGCTGGAGCGCGCCGAACGCCTGCTGCAGCCCGGCGGTCATCGCCTTCAGCCCCTTGTCCTGCTCGCCCGCCATATCCTCGAGGAAGGTGGAGACGGGATGGAAGAAGGCGCGCAGGCTGCGGCCCATATGCGCCGGCAGCTTGCGGCCGACGAGATCGAGCGCCTGGATGCCGTTGGTGCCTTCGTAGATCATCGCGATGCGGGCATCGCGCGCGATCTGCTCGACCCCATGTTCGCGGATATAGCCGTGGCCGCCATAGACCTGGATGGCGAGCTGCCCCGCCTCATGGCCGAGATCGGTGAACAGCGCCTTCACCACCGGCGTCATCAGCGCCACGAAATCGCCGGCGCGGAGCCGCGTTTCGGGATCCTCGGCATGGGCCTCGGCATCAAGCGCGCGGGCGCACCATTGGCCGAGCGCGCGCGAGCCCTCGGCATAGGCGCGGATCGTCATCAGCATGCGCCGCACATCGGGGTGGACGATGATCGGATCGGCCGGCCCGTCGGGATTCTTGGCGCCGGACAGGGCGCGGCCCTGGAGCCGCTCCTTGGCGTAATGGACCGCCGACTGATAGGCGAGCTCGGCCAGGCCGAGCCCCTGCACGCCCACCGAGACGCGCTCGGTGTTCATCATGGTGAACATGGCGGCCAGGCCCTTATGGGCCTCGCCGACCAGCCAGCCGGTCGCGCCATCGAAATTGATCTGGCAGGTGGCCGAGGCCTTGAGCCCCATCTTGTGCTCGATGCCGGCGACCGTGACGCCGTTGCGCGCGCCCGGCGTTCCATCGTCCTTGGGCAGGAATTTGGGCACGAGGAACAGGCTGATCCCCTTCACCCCGGCGGGGCCGCCGGCGATCCGCGCGAGCACGAGATGGATGATATTGTCGGTGAGATCATGATCGCCGGCCGAGATGAAGATCTTGGAGCCGGTGATCGCGTAGCTGCCATCCTCGCGCGGATCGGCGCGGGTGCGCAGCAGGCCGAGATCGGTGCCGCAATGCGGCTCGGTGAGGCACATGGTGCCCGACCATTCGCCCGACACCATCTTGGGCATATAGGCCTGCTTCAGCGCGTCGCTGGCATGGCCCTGCAGCGCCGTGGTGGCGCCATGGGTGAGCCCCGGATAGAGGCTGAACGACACGTTGGCCGCGCAGATCATCTCCTCGGTGAGCTTGTTCACCGCCTCGGGCAGGCCCTGGCCGCCCCATTCGACCGGCGCGGCGAGCGCGGGCCAGCCGGCCTCCGCGAACTGGCGATAGGCCTGTTTGAAGCCCTGGGGCGTGCGCACCACGCCATTCTCATAGGTGCAGCCCTCGAGATCGCCGCTGGCGTTGAGCGGCAGCAGCAGCTCCTCCGCCACCTTGGCCGATTCCTCGAGCACCGCGTCGAGCAGATCGGGCGTATGCTCGGCAAAGGCGGCGAGCCCGCCAAAGCCATCATCGGTGAACTGCTCATGCAGCACGAAGCGCATGTCGCGCAGCGGAGCCTTGTAGACTTGCACGGGCGCACTCCTCTCGTCTCGTTGCCGGCCGCGATGCGGCGCGGTCAGTTGCGCAGCGGCTTGCCGGTTTCGAGCATGGTCTCCACCCGCGCGATGGTGCGCGGATCGCGCACCCGCCGCATGAAGGCCGCGCGCTCGAGCGTCAGCAGCTGCTGTTCGGTCACCACATCGACCAGATCGGCGTCGCCGCCGGTCAGCACCAGGGCCAGCTCGCCGCCCATCACACCGTCATAGGCGGTGGCGAGCCCCTTCTTCTGGAAATCGCGCACCGCGCCCGTCAGCGGCACGCGCCCGCCCGCGCCGGGCAGGCGGAATTCGGGCGCCGGCGGCGGCGCATAGCCGGGAACGAGCGCCAGCGCTTTGGCCTTGGCATCGGCCAGCAGGCGATCGCGGTTCATGGTGATGCCATCGTCGCGGCGCAGAAAGTGCAGCGCCTTGGCCTCGGCCGCCGATTTGGAGACGGTGGCGGTGGAGATGGTCTCGAACGCCTTGGCGACGGCGGGCATCGGCCCCTTGGGCGTGCCGGGCGCCTTGACGATGCGATCGATCAGCTCGCCACAGCCGCCCCAGCCGGGGATGAGCCCGACCCCGACCTCGACCAGCCCCATATAGGTTTCGGCATGGGCCTGAATGGCATCGGCGTGGAGGCAGATTTCGCAGCCGCCGCCCAGCGCCATGCCCGCCGGCGCGGCGACGACCGGGAAAGGCGCATATTTGAGGGCCTTGTATGCCTGCTGGCCGCCCGCGATGAGCTTCTCGATCTCGCCCCAGGCGGCGATGTTGAGCGCGAACAGCGCGAGGCCGAGATTGGCGCCCGCGGAGAAATTGCTGCCCTCATTATAGACGACGAGCGCCTTGAAGCGGCTCTGCACCAGCGGGACCGTCTGGTTGATCAGCGCCATGACATCGCCGTCCAGCGCATTCATCTTGCCGGTGAATTCGAGGCAGGCGACGCCATCGCCAACATCCCACAGCGCGGCCGAGCCGTTTTTGAGCAGGGGCGCGGAGGCGCGCTTCACATCCTCCAGCAGCAGCACGCCCTCGGGGCGGACGATGGGATGATAGGCGCCGTCGACGCCGAGATAGGCGCGCTCGCCATCGGCGACGCGGTAGAAGGGGCGATCGCCCGCGAGATCGAGCAGCGGCGGCACCGGCCGCCCCTCGGCGCGCAGCCGCGCCGCCAGCCGGCCCGGCCCGAGCCGGTCGATCAGCTCGAACGGGCCGAACTTCCAGTTATAGCCGAGCCGCATCGCGGTATCGACCGCGACGATGTCCGCCGCCGCCTCGGGCACCAGCGCGGCGGCGTAGCCGAGCACCTGGCTGAGCACCGTCCAGGCGAACGCGCCGGCCTTGTCGGGCAGCGCCACCAAAGCGGCGAGATCGCGCTCGGCCGCGCCGGGCAGGCGCGGCGGCCGCGCCTCCGCGCGATAGGCGCCGGAGGCGAGATCGATCGCCTGCTTCACCTTGCCGCCGCCGCTGCGATCCAGCCGGTAGAAGCCGCCCTTGCCCTTGCGGCCCGTCAGCCCCTCGGCGATCATGCGATCCACCAGCGGCAGCGGCCGCACCGTGTCGAAATAGGGATCGCCCTTGGGCAGCGTTTCGGTCAGGCTACGGGCGAGCAGCGGCATGAGATCGATCCCGACCAGATCGATCAGGCCGAAAATGCCCGTCTTGGGCACGCCCATCGGCTTGCCGCCGATCTGGTCCGCCTCCTCGACCGTGAGGCCGAGATCCATCGCCGCGTTGACCGCGACCGACAGCCAGTAGGTGCCCACGCGATTGGCGATGAAGCCCGGCGTATCCTTGGCGCGGACCACCGTCTTGCCGAGCGCGCGATCGGCGAAATCGCTGACCCGCGCGAGCAGGGCGGCATCGGTGGCCGGGCCGCCGACCACTTCGAGCAAGCGCATATAGCGCGGCGGATTGAAGAAATGGGTGATGAGGAAATCGCGGGCAAAGGCCTCGCCGCGTCCCTCGATCAGCCGGTCGAGCGGGATGGTCGAGGTGTTGGACGAGATCGCCGTGCCCGGCCGCTTGATCGCCTCGATCCGGGCGTAGAGCGCCTGCTTGAGATCGAGCCGCTCGATGATCGCCTCGATCACCCAGTCGCACGTCGCGATGCGATCGAGATGATCCTCGAGATTGCCGGTCTCCACCAGCTTGATCGCGGCGGGGCTCATAAAGGCGGCGGGCTGCGCCTTGGCGAGGCGCGCGACCGCGTTCTTGGCGACGGCGTCGCGATCGGCGCCGTCCTTGGGCAGGATATCGAGCAGCAGCACCGGCACGCCGGCATTGGCGATCTGCGCGGCGATGCCCGCGCCCATCGTGCCCGCCCCGATGACGCAGACCTTGCGGATCGTCTCGCCCATCACGCGCGCTCCAGCACCGTGGCGATGCCCTGGCCGCCACCGATGCACTGGGTGGCGAGCGCGAAGCGGCCGCCCTCGCGCGCCAGCAGCGCCGCCGCCTTGCCGACGATGCGCGCGCCCGTGGCGCCGAGCGGATGGCCGATGGCGATGGCGCCGCCATCCAGATTGACGCTCTCGGGCTTGAGCCCGAGATCGCGGATGCAGGCGAGCGCCTGGCTGGCGAAGGCCTCGTTGAGTTCGACCAGATCGATCTGCTCGGCGGTGACGCCCGCGCGCTCCATCGCCTTGCGGCTCGCGCCCACGGGGCCGATTCCCATGATCGCCGGATCGCATCCCGAGATCGCGACGCTGCGGATATGCGCGAGCGGAGCGAGGCCGTGGCGCGCCGCGAACGCCGCCGAGGTGACGAGCACCGCCGAGGCGCCATCGGTGAGCGGCGAGGCGGTGCCGGCGGTGACGGTGCCGTCCTTGTCGAAGGCGGGCTTGAGCCCGGCCAGCACCTCCGCCGTGGTGTCGGGGCGGATGATGCCATCCTCCGTCACCAGCCCGGCCTTGGTGGCGATCGGCACGATCTCGTCCTTCAGCCGGCCCTCGGCCCGCGCGGCGGCGGCCTTGTGCTGGCTGGCGACCGCGAACGCCTCCTGCTCGGCGCGGGTGATCTGGTATTTCTCCGCCACATTCTCGGCGGTTTCGCCCATGCCCATATAGGCGCCGGCGTTACGCTCGGCGAGATCGGCGTTGAACAGGGGGTTGTAGCCGCCCATCGGCACCCGGCTCATCGACTCGACGCCCGCGCAGATAAAGGCCTCGCCGGCGCCGATCGCGATCTGCCCCATGGCGATGTGGATCGCGCTCATCGACGAGCCGCAGAAGCGGTTCACCGTCATGCCGCCCACCGAGAGCGGCAGATCCGACAATAGTCCGATCAGCCGCGCCACGTTCATGCCCTGCTCGCCTTCCGGAAAGGCGCAGCCCACAATGATATCCTCGATGAGGGCGGGATCGACGCCGGTGCGCTCGATCAGGCCGCGGATCACGGCGGCGGCGAGATCATCGGGGCGGGTCCGCGCGAGCGCGCCCTTGTTGGCGAGGTGGAAGGGGGAGCGGGCATAACCCGCGATCACGACGTCGCTCATCGACACTCCTCTCCAAGGGGCGGGCGGAGTCGGGCCTCCGCATTGCTTGTCCTTAAGGTGCGATCTTTTCCCTATACGTCAAGCCAAATCTGGCTATGGTAGAGGAGTCGGAGGCGGTCGCGCCGCCCCGGCCCGCCGGGACGCCGTCAAGAGCGTCGGGCGGGGAGAGCGATGTGTGAGGAGGTATGATGCCGCTTCTGATGCTCGGCGCTTTGCTGGCCGCCGCCATGGCGGGGCCATCCAGCGACAGCGCGGTGGGCCATTGGCGCTCGCCCACCAAAAATGCCGTGATCGAGATCCAGCGCTGCGGCGCCTCGCTGTGCGGCCGGCTGGTCTCGTCCGATGATCTGCGGGCCGATCCGGCGCGCAAGGATGTCAACAACAAGAACCCCGCGCTGCGCGGCCGCCCGCTCAAGAATATGCTGATGCTCAGCGGCTTTCGACAGGAATCCGACGCCTGGGTGGATGGCGAGGTCTATAATGGGGCCGACGGCCGCACCTATAGCGGCCGCATCACCATCGTCGATGCGAACCACCTGAAGTTACGTGGCTGTGTGTTCGTGCCCCTGTGCAAGACCGAAACCTGGACGCGGCTGCCTTGACCATAAAAGGCGCTGGAGGAACAAAAGGGAGATTGCCCGTGCTTCTTGCTTATGATCGTGCGCTTCGCGGCGCGACTGCCCTGGCCGTGATCGCCGCCGGACTTGCCGCGGCCAGCCAGGCGGATGCCGCGGCCTTCTACTTGCAGGAACAGTCGGTCAAGGCCAATGGCCGGGCCTGGTCCGGCGAGGCGGCCGAGCGCGGCGCCCAGCAGCAATGGTGGAATCCGGCGGCGATCGGCGGGATCACCGGCTTTCAGGCCTATGGCGGCGTGACCGCGCTCTATCCGCGCGCGCGGTCGAGCAATGTCAACACGCGCGTGGTGCGGCCGACGCTGGCCCTCCCGACCGGCCAGGTCGTGCCCGGCTCGAACAGCGCGGTGGGCGGCAACCAGACCTTCTCCAACCCGGTGAATGACGGCTATCTCCCGAATGGCGGCTTCGCCTTCCCGATCACCGACAAGCTCGCCGCCGGGCTGACCGTCACCTCGCCCTACAGCTTCACCACCAACTATGATTCCGACTCCTGGGCACGCTACAGCGCCGACAAGACGCGGCTGCGCACCTACGACATCCAGCCCGGACTCGCCTTCTCGCCGGCGCCGTCGATCAGCCTCGGCGCGGCGGTGAACGTGGAATATGTCCGCGCCACCCTGTCCAACTATCTGCCGGATCCGATCTCCGCCGCCTTCCCCGACGGGCATCAATATCTGAAGGGCGATGGCTGGGATGTCGGCTATTCGTTCGGCTTCCAGTTCCACAATGAGAAAGTGGATCTCGGCGCCAGCTACAAATCGGCGATCAAGCACAAGCTCAAGGGCACGCTGATCGTGGACGGCCTCGCCGATCCGATCACCCTGGCCGCCGGCGTCAACCGGACGATCGATCCCGCGCGCGCGCAGTTCACCACGCCGTGGCAGGTGAATGTCGGCGCGCGCTATCACATCGTGCCGAGCTTCACCGTCAACGCGCAGGTGACGCGCTTCGGCTGGGAGAAGTTCGACCAGATCACGCTCGCCGCGCCGGTGAACGCGGCGCTGCCCGAGAATTATCGCAGCCGCTACGCCTATTCGCTCGGCTTCGACTGGGACGTGACGCCGCGCTGGACGCTGCGTGGCGGCGTGCAGCGCGATCTCTCGCCGATCGCCGATGGCGAGCGTGATCCGCGCGTGCCCGACGGCAATCGCTGGACCTTCGCGGGCGGCACCAGCTACCAGCTGACCCAGCATCTCGGCCTTGACGCCTCGGTCAACTACACCAAGATCGCGTCCAACCCGATCGACAAGGCGACCGCCGCCTATGCCGGCACGCCGCTGCAGACGCTGATCCTCACCTCCGGCCAGCTCTACAAGGCCCACGCCCTGGTGTTCGGCCTGGGCGGGCACATGACCTTCTGATGGCCGCGATGCGCGCCGCCCGCGTCCCGCCCCGCGCCAATCCGGCCGGCGATCCGATCGCCGCCGGCCCCGCGCCGCGCCTGCTCACCGACCTGCTCGACGCGAGCGTCGCGCGGGCGGGCGACGCGGTGGCGCTCGATTTCATGGGCGCCACCATCAGCTATGCCGAGCTTGGCCGGCTGGTGGCGCGGGCGGCGCGCGGCCTGCAGGATCTCGGCGTGGAAAAGGGCACGCCGGTCGGCCTCTGCCTGCCCAACATGCCGGCCTATGTGATCCTCTATTTCGCCATCCACCGGATCGGCGGCGTGGTGGTGAACATCAACCCGCTCTATACCGGCCGCGAGATCGAGCATCTGCTGCGCGACAGCGGCGCGCGCATCGTCGCCTGCTGCGACGTGCCCGAATATCACGACAAGCTCGTTGCGCTCGGCGACACGCTGGCGCTGGACGCGCTGATCGTCTGCCCGATCAGCGAGGCGCTGCCGCCGCTGAAGCGGCTGCTCTACCGCCTGTTCAAGCGCAAGGCGATCGCGCGCGTCCGGGAGGACGGGCGGCTGCTCGCCTTCACCTCGCTGCTCGCGAGCGCGGCGCCGGCCGATCCCGTGGCGCGCGATCCCGACGATGTGGCGGTGCTGCAATATACCGGCGGCACCACCGGCGTGCCCAAGGCGGCGATGCTCACCCACGCCAATCTCGCCGCCAACAGCGCGCAGATGACGATCCACACCGGCAGCCTCGACCTGCGCGACGAGCGGATCATGGGCGTGCTGCCGCTCTTCCATGTCTTCGCGCTGACCACGGTGCTAAACCACGGCATCGACACCGCCTCGACGATCGTACTGCTGCCGCGCTTCGAGATGAAGCTCTTCCTGGCGACGATGAAGCGCACGCGCTGCACCGAATTGTTCGCCGTGCCGACCATCTATGGCGCGCTCAACACCCTGCCCAAGGCCAAGCTCGGCGCGCTTGGCTCGCTCAAATTCTCGATCTCGGGGGGCGCGCCGCTGCCCTTCGACGTGCGCCAGAGCTTCGAGGCGCGCACCGGCTGCCGGGTGGTCGAGGGCTATGGCCTGTCCGAGGCCTCGCCGATCATCACCTGCAATCCGCTGGACGGCGCGATCAAGGACAATAGCTGCGGCCCCGCCTTCCCCGCCACGGTGATCGAGATCCGCGACCTCGACGATCCCGGCCGGCGCCTGCCCGCGGGCCAGCGCGGCGAGGTGTGCGCGCGCGGGCCGCAGGTGATGAAGGGCTATTGGCGGCGACCCGACGAGGATGCGCGGGTGTTCGTCGATGGCGCGCTGCGCACCGGCGATGTCGGCTATCTCGACGAGGACGGCTATCTCTTCCTCGTCGACCGCATCAAGGACGTGATCCTGTGCGGCGGCTACAATATTTATCCCCGCGTGATCGAGGAGGCGCTCTATCTGCACCCGCAGGTGCGCGAGGCGGTGGTGATCGGCATCGACGATCCCTATCGCGGCCAGGCGCCCAAGGCCTTTGTCACGCTCCAGCCCGACGCCAGTGTAACGGGCTTGGAATTGCGCGATTTCCTCAAGACGCATATCAACAAACTCGAACTGCCCCGCGAGATCGAGGTTCGAGACACCTTGCCCAAGACACTGATCGGCAAGCTTTCCAAAAAGGAGCTGGTGGCGGAGGAACGCGCCAAGGCGGGCCGGCCCAATGGATGAGGCGCGCGGCGAGCTGCGCACCATCCAGGATGTCGCGGACGAACTCGGCATCACCAGCCGCACCTTGCGCTTCTACGAGGCCAAGGGGCTGATCGAGCCGCGCCGGGTGGGCGCGATCCGCGTCTATGGCCGGCGCGAGCTTGGCCGCATGCAGCTCATCCTGCGCGGCAAGCGGCTCGGTTTCTCGATCAAGGAGATCAAGGAGTTCCTCGATCTCTACGATGCCGATCCGCAGCATCTGGAGCAGCTGCGGCGGCTCGCCGAGGCGGCGGAGCGGCGGCGCGAGGCGCTGGAGCATCAGCAGGCCGCGATCGCGCAGACGATCGCGGAGCTGCGCCAGATCGAGGCCGAGGCGATGGAGCGGCTCGGCCCCGCCGCGCATCCGCCGCGCGCGGGCGATCTCGCCGCCGCGTCCTAAAAGGAACAGCCGCCACCAATATGCAGGACCGGCCCGGGCGCATCTTCCGTTCGCCTGCGTGAATCACTATATGGCGCTGGAATAGGCACGACCACAGGAGAAGCCGCTATACGACCGCCGATGATGCGCCGCCCGCTTGGTGCGCCGCCCATGCCCCTCAACGGCCCCCGCTATGATGAGTTCATCAATGTCCCGCGCGTGCGCGTGATTGATGAGCAGGGTGAGAATCTGGGCGTCATGTATACGCGCGAAGCGGTGGAGCAGGCGCATGAGCTGGGCCTGAACCTGGTTGAGGTTTCGCCCAACGCCGATCCGCCGGTGTGCAAGTTCCTCGATGTCGGCAAGTATAAGTACGAGGCGCAGAAAAAGGCGAACCTCGCGCGCAAGTCGCAGAAGACGCAGGAAATCAAAGAGATCAAGATGCGTCCGAACATCGACGACCACGACTACGACGTGAAGATGAAGAAGATCTTCGAGTTCATCGAAGAGGGCGACAAAGTGAAGTGCACGCTGCGCTTCCGAGGTCGTGAGCTTGCCCATGGCCAGCTCGGCATGCAGGTGCTCCAGCGCGTTCAGGCGGATGTCGCCGAGGTCGCCAAGGTGGAGCAGTTCCCGCGCATGGAAGGCCGCCAGATGCTGATGGTGCTCGCCCCCAAATAAGCCCGGCGCCGCGGCGTCACGCGGGAGCCGGCCGGATCAGGCCGGCTCCGCCAGCGTCTGGCCCGCCGCCGCCGCCAGCAGCCGCCGCTCCAGCGCCTTGAGCCGCTGGGTGCCGGCGATCTTGTCCCCGGTCAGATCGGTCAGGTAGAAGGTGTCCACCGCCCGCTCGCCATAGGTGGCGATATGGGCCGAGTGGATCGTCACCTTGGACTGGAAGAGCGCGTGCGCCAGCGCGTGCAGCAGCGCCGGCCGGTCCTGCGCATTCACCTCCACCACCGTATAGCGGTTGGAGGCCTTGCCATCGATGAGCACATTGGGCTCGACATGGAAGGCCTCGGCGCGGATCCGCGCGGGCTTCTTGTCCGCGAGCCGATCGTTGAGCCGCGCGCGATTGGCGAGCGCGTCCGAGATGGTGGTGCGGATGCGGTCGAGCCGGTCGGGATCGTCGAACGGGCCGCCCAGCGGATCCTGGACGAGGAAATTGTCCACCGCCATGCCATCGCGCGTGGTGTGGATGCGCGCATCGATGATGGTGCCGCCGGCGACATGGATGCCGCCGGCGATGCGGTAGAACAGCCCCGGATGATCGGCGGCATAGACGGTGACCAAAGTCGCGCCGCGCTCGGGATCGGGCTGGGTGAAGACCGACAGCGGCAGCGCCGCCTCATCCGCCTCGGCGATCATCCGGGCGTTGGCGAGCAGCGAATCGCCCGCTTCCGCCACCCAATAGCTTTCGGGCATGCGCTGGCGATAGGCGGCGAAGCGCGCCGCGTCCCAGCCCAGCGCCTCGGCGAGCCGCTCCTGCTTGGCGCCGATCCGCTCGGCGCGGCCCTTCTGCTTGTGGCCGAGCCGCAGCACCTCCTCCGCCGCCTCGTAGAGCTGGCCGAGCAGCTGGCGCTTCCAGCCATTCCACACGCCCGGCCCGACCGCGCGGATATCGACAATGGTGAGGATCAGCAGCAGCCGCAGCCGCTCGGGGCTCTGCACCTGTTCGGCGAAATCGAGGATCGTCTTGAAATCGGCGAGGTCGCGCTTGAAGGCGGTGGCCGACATGAGGAGATGGTAGCGCACCAGCCACGCCACCGTCTCGGTTTCGGCGGGGGTGAGCCCGAGGCGCGGGCAGAGCCGCTCCGCCACCTCGGCGCCGAGGATCGAATGATCGCCGCTCCGGCCCTTGGCGATATCATGCAGCAGCACCGCCACATAGAGCGTGCGCCGCGCGACGATGCGGCTCATCAGCTCGGTCGCGATCGGATGATCCTCGGCCAGCAGCCCGCGCTCGATCCGCGACAGCAGGTCGATCGCGTGGATGGTGTGCTCGTCCACCGTGTAATGATGGTACATATCGAACTGCATCCGCGCCACGACGCGGCCGAAATCGGGCACGAACCGGCCGAACACGCCGGCCTCGTTCATCCAGCGGAGCACCTTGGCGGGCTCGCGCGGCGAGGTGAGCAGCTCGAGGAAGAGACGGTTGGCGCGCGGATCGGCGCGCACCGCGGCGGTGATGGCGGCGGCATCGCGCGAGGCCTGGCGCATCGCCAGCGGGTGGATCTCCAGCCCGTGGCGATCCGCCAGCGTGAAGAGCGCGATCAGCCGCACCGGATCGGCGAGGAAGAAGCCTTCGTCGGGCAGCGCCAGCCGCCCCGCGTCGAGCACGAACCCGTCCAGCTTGCGCGGCCTTCGCCGCATCTTGGGCAGGCGCAGCCGCGCGCGCGCGGCGAAGCTCTCGTCGAGATGCGCGAGGAACAGACCGGTGAGCGTGCCGACCAGCTTGGCGGTGCGGAAATAATGCTGCATGAACCGCTCGACCGCCGATCGGCCCGGCCGGTCCTTGTAGCGCATCCGCGCCGCCACCTCGCGTTGCAGATCGAAGGTCAGCCGCTCCTCGGGGCGGCCGGTGATGAGGTGCATCTGGCAGCGCACCGCCCAGAGGAAATTCTCGGCCTGCTGAAACTGGCGCAGCTCGTCCGCGCTGAACAGCCCGACCCCGACGAGATCGCCCACCGCGCGCGTGTTGAACACATATTTGCCGATCCAGAAGAGCGCGTGGAGATCGCGCAGCCCGCCCTTCCCCTCCTTCACATTGGGTTCCACCACATAGCGGCTGTCGCCCATGCGCTTGTGGCGGGCATCGCGCTCGGCCAGCTTGTCATGGATGAAGCTGCGTGCGGTGCCGGCCACCACCTCGCCATTGAAGCGCCGCCACGCCTCGTCGAACAGCGCCTCGTCACCCCAGACATAGCGGCTTTCCAGAAGCGCGGTGCGGATGGTGAGATCGGCGCGCGCCTGGCGCACCATCTCGTCGATCGATCGCGTGGAATGGCCGATCTTGAGGCCGAGATCCCAGAGCAGATAGAGGATCGTCTCGATCGTCGCCTCGGCCCAGGCGCTGGGCCGGGCCGGGGTGAGGAAGGCGATATCGACATCCGAGGCGAGCGCCATCTCCGCCCGGCCATAGCCGCCCACCGCGACCAGCACGAGCTGATCCGACGCTGCCCGCGCCGGCTCGGCGCGAAGCCGCTCCACCGCGAGATCGAACACCAGCCGCAGGATCTGATCGGCGAGAAAGGCATAGGCCGCCGCCGCCTCGCGCCCGCGCGAGGGATGCTCGGTAAGCCGCCGCGCCACTTCGGCCCGGCCGTCCGCCAGCGCCGCGCGCAAGATCTGGGTGGCGTCCTGGCGCAGCGTCGCGGGCGTATCGGGCAGCGCGGCCAGGCGATCGGCGACGAGGCGGCGATCGATGATCGCGCGGCGGTGGGGAAGCGTCTCGCTGCGGGCCGGCATGGCCCATCTGTAGCGCGATTTGCCGCCAGTTGAAGCGGATCAGCCGGCGGCCGCGACGATTTCCGCCGTCACCTCACCAAAGCCGATGGCGACCGCGCCGGGCGCCTCGGCGCGCGCGCGCAGCGTGATGCGATCGCCATCCTCCAGAAAGCGCCGCGTCTCGCCGCCGGGCAGGGTGATCGGCGCCGCGCCGCCGCGTGTCTGTTCCAACAGGCTGCCGGCGCCGCCCGCGCCGGGGGTGGACAGCGTGCCGGTGCCGATCAGGTCGCCGGGGCGGAGATTGCAGCCGTTGGAACTATGGTGCGCGATGATCTGCGCCACCGTCCAATACATGGCATCGGCAGCCGCCACCTCGGCCAGGCGCAGCGGCGCATGGCCGGCGGCGCGCATCGCCGCGCTGGACAGAAAGGCCTCGAGCCGGATCGAGAAGCCGCCGCGCGCCGCATCCTCTTCATGCTGCAGATAGGGAAGCGGCGCCGGCGCCCCCTCCTCGCGCGGGGCGGGCGGCCGGCGGAACGGCGCCAGCGCCTCCGCCGTCACCACCCAGGGCGAGACGCTGGTGTGGAAGCTCTTGCCCAGAAACGGCCCGAGCGGCTGATATTCCCAGGCCTGGAGATCGCGCGCCGACCAATCGTTGAGCAGACACAGGCCGACGAGATGCGCCTCCGCCTCGGCGATCGGGATCGGCGTGCCGAGCGCGTTGCCGGTGCCGATCCACAGCCCCAGCTCGAGTTCATAGTCGAGCCGCGCGCTCGGGCCGAAGCGCGGTGCCGCCGCGTCCGCCGCCTTGCTCTGGCCATGCGGCCGCACCACCGGCACGCCGCTCGCGCGCACCGAGGAGGCGCGGCCATGATAGCCGATCGGCACATGCGCATAATTGGGCAGCAGCGGCGCATCCGGCCGGAACAGCGCGCCCACCTGCCGGGCATGGTGGATGCCCACATAGAAATCGCTGTAATCGCCCAGCTGCGCCGGCAGATGCGGCGTGCAGGACGCGATCGGGTGGAGCGAGGGCGTGAGCCGCGCGGCCTGCGCCGGATCGGCGAGCAGCGCCGAGAGGCGCCGCCGCAGCGCGCGGCGATCGGCGGCGGGCAGCGCGAAGAGCGCGTTGAGCCCGGGCTGCGCCAGCGTCGCCGCCGCCGCCTCGGGCAGCAGATCGGCGATATCGACCAGATCCAGCGCCTGATCGCCGATCGCCACCATCGGGCGCGGCCCGTGGCCGGGCGGGGCGAAACGGCCGAGCGGCAGATTCTGGATCGGGAAATCGCCGCCCGCGCCCGCCGCCGCCACCCAGCTGGTGCGGGCCGGATCGTGGCTTTCGTCCAGCCCGGCCCGGCTCATGGCAGGCGCGCCTTGGCGAACCCGTCCCAGCAGAGATCATAATCGGGCTGGGCGAGCGGCGTTTCGGTCGCCCAGCGCGTCGGCCGGATCACGGCGCGGCTCTCGAACATGAAGGCCATGGTATCGCGCAGCCGATGCGGCACCAGCTCCGCCGCCACCGCCGCCTCATAGCTGGCGCGGTCCGGTCCATGGCCCGCCATCTGATTGTGGAGCGAGGCGCCGCCGGGCACGAAGCCGCCCGCCTTGGCATCATAGGCGCCGGCGATCAGCCCCATGAACTCGCTCATGACATTGCGGTGGAACCAGGGCGGCCGGAAGCTGTGCTCGGCCACCATCCAGCGCGGCGGGAAGATCACGAAATCGCAATTGGCGGTGCCCGGCGTATCGCTCGGCGCGGTCAGCACGGTGAAGATCGAGGGATCGGGATGATCGAAGCTGACCGTGTTGATGGTGTTGAAGCGGGTGAGATCATAGCGCCACGGCGCGAGCGTGCCGTGCCACGCCACCACATCGAGCGGCGAGGCGGCGAGGCGCGTCGTCCATAGCCGGCCCTGGAATTTCTGCACCAGCTCCACCGGCGCGTCGCGATCCTCGAAGGCGGCCACCGGAACCTCGAAATCGCGGGGATTGGCGAGGCCGTTGGCGCCGATCGGGCCCAGCTCGGGCAGGCGGAACAGCGCGCCGTAATTCTCGCAGACAAAACCGCGCGCCGGTTCCGTCACCTCCACCCGGAAGCGCACGCCGCGCGGAACCAGCGCGATCTGGAGCGGCGCCACCGCGATGCGCCCTAGCTCGGTAACGAGCGTGAGCGCGCCCTGCTGCGGCACGATCAGCAGCTCGCCATCGGCATTGGCGAAGACGCGATCGACCATGCTGGCGCTGATCGCATAGCCGTGCGCGGCCATGCCCGTGCCGGCGGCGACATCGCCGTTGCCGCCATAGGTGAAGAGGCCGTCCACGAAATCGGTGGGCGTCTCGGGCAGCGGCAGCGGATCCCAGCGCAGCCGGTTGGGGCTGGGCGGCACCTCGTCGAACGGGGCGGTGCGCAGCGCGCCGGGCCGCGCATAGGGCGCGAAGGGCGGATGGCCGGCGCTCGGCCGCAGCCGGTACAGCCAGGAACGGCGGTTCTCGGCGCGCGGCGCGGTGAAGGCGGTGCCCGAAAGCTGCTCGGCATAGAGGCCGAAGGGCACGCGCTGGGGCGAATTCTGCCCCGACGGCAGCGCGCCCGCCACCGCCTCGGTCGCGACATGGTTGCCGAAGCCGGGGAGATAGTCCGCCATCAGGCGTCGACGGTGATGACGCCGCGCCGGATCTGGTCCAGCTCGATCGATTCGTAGAGCGCCTGGAAATTGCCGTTGCCGAAGCCCTGATTGCCCTTGCGCTGGATGATCTCGAAGAAGATCGGGCCGAACAGCGGCTCGGTGAAGATCTGGAGCAGAATGCCTTCGTCCGAAGAGCCGTCGATCAGGATGCGGTTGCGCCGCAGCCGCTCGACATCCTCTTCATGGCCCTGCACCCGGCCTTCGATCAGATCATAATAGGTATCGAGCGTATCCTGCAGCCGCACGCCGCGCGCGCGCAGCTTTTCCACGGTGGCGTAGATATCCTCGGTGGTGAAGGCCAGGTGCTGGATGCCCTCGCCCTTATATTCGCGGATGAACTCCTCGATCTGGCTCTTGTCGTCCTGGCTCTCGTTCAGCGGGATGCGGATCGCGCCATCGGGCGCGATCATCGCCTGGCTGAACAGGCCCGTGGCCTTGCCCTTGATGTCGAAGTATTTCTGCTCCTCGAAGCCGAAAAGCTGCGCGTAGAAGGCGGACCAGACGCGCATCTGGCCGCGCCGCACATTGTGCGTGAGGTGATCGAGCAGATCCAGCCCCACCCCCTGTTCGGCCGCCGCCGCGCGCCAGCCCGGCACCTCGGTCCAGCCGGCGAAGGGATCGCCATCCACCAGATAGAGGAGCGATCCGCCGATCCCTTCGAGCACATGGGCATCGGGCCCGAGCGCGCCGGCCTCGGCCGGGGCGGGCTTGGCGCCGCGCGCCAGCGCCGCCGCATGCGCCGCCGCCGCATCGGCGACGCGAAAGGCCATGCCGTTGGCGGACGGGCCATGCGCCTCGGCGAAGGCGCCGGCCTGGCCGTCGCGCGCGCGGTTGAGCAGCAGCTGGATGCGGCCCTGGCGGTACAGCGTCACCGGGCGATCGGGATGGTGCGCCGCCGGCACGAAGCCGAATTGGAGCATCTGATCGGCCATGCGATCGGGATCGGGGGCGGTGAATTCGCAAAAGGCGAAACCGTCCAGGCCGAGCGGGTTCACATCGAGATGGGGCATCGCGGCTCTCCGCCAAATTGTAACGATTGATACTGGTTTCCGCCTTTCGCCGGCCGCTGTCAATCGGCGCGGGCGTGGATCGCCTCGGCCAGCGCGACGAGCAGGAGCATGGTCGCGGCGAGCAGCGCCGATGCCAGGCCGAGCCCGGTCCAGCCGGCGCGATGCACCACCAGGCCGCCCAAAGGCGGCCCGAGCAGCGCGCCCCCCGCGCCGAACTGGGTGAGCAGGCCGTTGGCGGCGGCGATGCGCGGATCGGCCGGCCCCCGCGCGCCGGCGAGCAAAGGCAGGCGTCCGAACAGGAAGGGCGCCGCCACCGCGCCCAGGCCGAGCGCGGCCACCGCGAGCGCCGCGCTGGCGGCGCGATCGGCCAGGCGGAAGATCAGCGGCATCGCCAGCGCGGCGATCAGCGTGGGCGGCGCGATCAGGGCGAGCAGCCGCGCGCCGCTCAGCGGACCGCGCGCCATGATCCGCGCCGCCAGCGCCGATCCCGGCAGCGCCGCGAGCGACGCCAGGCCCGCGATCAGCCCCGCCTCGGCGGTGGTGGCGCCGCGCGCCTCGATCAGGAAGCTCGGCAGCAACATGGTGAGCGCGCAGACGAACAGCGTATAGGCGCCGAAGCCGAGCGTGGCCGGCCAGGCGGCGGCGCGGGGCAGCGCGATGCGCGGCGCGATCGCGATATCGGCCAGCGGCAGCCGCGCCGCGAGCAGCAGCAGCGCCAGCCCGGCGCCGCTCCACAGCAGCAGCGTGCCGGCGATGCCGAGCGGATGCGCCAGCGGCCCCGTCACCGCGCTGCCCAGCGCCAGGCCGACGGGCACGAAGCTGCTCCACAGCGCGAGCGCGGTGCCGCGCTCGGCCGGCCGCGCCACCGCCACGATCAATGTCGGCGCGGCGATCACCACCAGCAGATAGCCCACGCCTTCCAGCCCGCGCGCCAGGAAGAGCAGCGCCGCATCGGGCGCCACCGCCTCGCCCGCGCCGCTCAGGCAGAGCAGGGCGAGGCCGCCGAGCAGCGCGCGCCGCGCGCCGATGCGGCCCAGCGCCAGCCCCGCGACAAAGCCGAACAGCCCGCCGCCCACCTCCATCAGCGAGATCAGCAGCCCCATCTCGGCCAGATCCAGCCGGTGCAGCCGCCGCAGCTGCGGCGCCAGCACGGCGAATTTGGCGAGCTGCGCGGCCGCCAGCAGGCCGATCAGCCACAAGGCGACGATGCGGGGCCAGCGACGATCCATGCCCGCCCGCTAGGCGCAGCGCGGGGTGCTGCAAAGCCCGCTTTTGCAGCGCCGCCCGATCTCGCGATTCCGGCAGCAAACTAAGACCCTTAAGCGGTGGACAGCGGCGCCCCGGCGCGGGCAAGCTGCGCGCCGACTTAAGGATCGCCCAGGAGAGAGACATGATACCGCCGCAGGATCGCCGCAGCCTTCTCCGCGGCCTCGGGGTCGGCCTCGCCGCCGCCGCCGCGCCGGCCTGGGCGGCGCCCAAGGATCGCAAGCTCGGCTATGCGATCGTCGGCCTCGGCTCCTACGCCACCAAGCAGATCATGCCGCAATTCGCGCAATGCGCCTCGTCCAGGCTGGTCGCGCTGGTGAGCGGCACGCCCGAAAAGCTCGAGCGCTATGGCGCCGAATATGGCATCCCCCAGACGCATCGCTACAGCTATGCCGACTACGACCGGATCCGCGACAATCCGGATATCGACATCGTCTATGTGATCCTGCCCAATTCCATGCACGCGGAATATACGATCCGCGCCGCCAAGGCGGGCAAGCATGTCATGTGCGAAAAGCCCATGGCCGTCTCCTCGGCCGAATGCGAGGCGATGATCGCCGCCTGCCGCGCCGCCAACCGGCTGCTGATGATCGGCTATCGCTCGCGGTTCGAGCCCTATAACCGGCTGTGCATCAAGCTCGCCAAGGATCGGCTGGTGGGCCCCACGCGGATCATCACCGCCGAACATGGCTTCAACGCCCAGCCCAATCAGTGGCGGCTGGACAAGCCCATGTCGGGCGGCGGCTCGCTGATGGATATCGGCATCTACAGCCTCAACGCCACGCGCTATCTGACCGGCGAGGAGCCGATCCTGGTGAGCGCGGTGGAATCGACCGATCGCAGCGATCCGCGCTTCCGCACGGTCGAGGATCGCATCGACTGGATGTTCCGCTTCCCCTCGGGGATCGTGGCCAATTGCGTGTCGAGCTACACCTCCCCGCACAATCGCTACCGGATCGTCGGCGATCAGGGCTGGATCGATATGGAGCCGGCCACGGCCTATCAGGGCCAGACCATGCGGATCAACCGCAACAACCATACCGAGGCGGGCCCCACCCCGCCCCCCGCCAACCAGTTTGTCGGGCAGCTCGATCATCTGTCCGAATGCATCCTGACGGGGCGCCAGCCGATCGTGCCGGGCGAGGAAGGCCTGCGCGACCTGCGGCTGATCGAGGCGATCTACCGCTCCGCGCGCGAGGGGCGCGCGATCAGCCTCGGCTGAGCGGACGGCCGCGCGCGTCGGCGCGCGCGACCGTTGCGGAATGGGGCCGGCCCGTCGCATAAGGCGGCCGGTTCCATCGGGGAGAAGCCAGTGTCCCGTCTCGTGCGCGATCTCGTCTCAGTTGCGCTGCTGTCCGTTCTCGCCGCCGGCGCCGCGCCGGCCCGCACGCATCGCCAGGCGGATCGCCATCATGGCACGCACAGGAGCAAGGGCGGCACCGCCGCCCGCCACCACAGCGAAAGCCGGCACAAGGCCGGGCATACGGAAAGCCGGCACAAGGCCGGGCACTCCGAGAGCCGGCACAAGGCCGGCGGGGCCACGGCCGCGCACGGCACGCGCGCGCATGACAAAAGCGGGCGCCACGCCGCCGCTGCCGCCCCGGCGCCGGCACGGCCCGGCGGCACCATGAGCGTTCCCGGCTCGGGGCTCAAAGTCTATTGCCCCGCCGGCAAGAACCCGCTGATGGTCCGCAAGATGACCCAGGGCGCGGGCACCACGGTAACGGTGGTGTGCCGCTGATCGCGGCCGCCGCTCACGCCTTCCGCGCGTAATTGGGCCACAGGCCGGGGGTGGCGATCTCGAGGCAATGGCCCTCGGGATCGGCGAAATAGAAGCTGCGGCCGCCCGCCGGCCAGCGCACCTCGCTCAGCGCCTCGACGCCCTGGGCGAGGAGATGGTCGCGCCAGGCCTCGTAGTCCGCCTCGTCGATCTTGAAGGCCATGTGCAGCGGGCCGGCGCCGTCATGGCCGGGGATGAAGCCGGTCGGCGTGTCCTCGCCCGCCACCGAGCCGCCGCGCTGGAAGACGAGCAGCACCGAGTGGCCGCCCGCGTCGAACCCCGTCAGCCGCTCCTCGTCGAGCATGATCGGCAGGCCCATCACCTCGGAAAAGAAGCGGACGGCGCGGGGCTTGTCGTCGAAATAGAGCGCATTTTCCAACAATCCGTGCAGCTTGGGCATGGTGGACCTCCGTGGCGGGCGAACGCGCCAGCGCCGTCGCGGCTGCATCGCCGCCGATGCGCCGGCCGCCGGAATTAACTTCCCGTCACCCCGGCGGCGGCGGATTGCCGCCGGGCCGGCAAATCTCTAACCGATCCCCATGCGGTCCGCGCCCGTCTTCCCTCCTCGCTATGCGGGCCAGGCCTCGCCGCGCGATCGGCTGGTCGCCGCGCTGCTCGCGCTGGCGATCACCGGGCTGATCCTGTTCATGCTCGTCATGCTCGGCGTGATCCAGCCGGCGCCCCCGCGCGGCGGCGGCGCGCTGACGACGATCGCGCTCGCCCCCGGCGAGACGCGCGACACCTCCGCCAGCCGCAAGCCCGCCCAGGCGGCGCGCGCCGCCCATGCCGCCGCCGCGCCGGCGCCCGCCCCGGCGCGCACGCCGCCGCCCCCGCCGCCGGTGCCCGCGCCCGTGCCGGCCTGGAACGTCATCCCGCTCAGCAGCAACGAACTGGCCTCGCTCGATCATACGATGAGCACCAGCCATGGCGATCGCAACGAGGCGCGCGGCGCCGAGGCGGGCGCCGGCGCGGGCGCGGGCGCGGCGGCGGGCGGGGCGAGCCAGGCGGGCGGCAGCGGCGGCGGCGAGCGTTATTATGACGTCGCCTGGTACAGCCGGCCCACGCCCGCGATGATCACCGGCTATCTTTCGGATCGCTCGCCGCGCACCGGCTTCGGCATGATCGCCTGCCGCATGATCGCCGATTACCGCGTCGAGGATTGCCGCGAGCTTGACGAGACGCCGGGCTCCGGCTTCGCCCGCGCGCTGCGCCAGGCGGCGTGGCAGTTCCGCGTGCTACCGCCCCGGATCGGCGGCCGGCAGCAGCTCGGCGTGTGGGTCCGCATCCAATGGACCTTCACCGAGGGGCATGGCGATTCCGCCGGCTGAGCCGCGCCGGCGCCAGCCCGGCGGCGGCGCATGGCCGCTCGCGATCAGCGCGTCCGATCCGATCCGCGCCGCCCACCAGCGCCACCAGAGCCGGTAGCGCCACGCCGCAAGGCGGGAGAAGAGCGGACGGATCATCGCCCCGCCCCTAGCGGCGCCGCTCGCGGCCGCGCAAGGCCGCGCTTCAACGCGGCCGCGATTGCGGCTAGGAGCGCTTCGCAAAGGAGAGCCGCACCATGGATCTTGCGACGTTGCCGAGCTTCACCCTCCACCCCCATGCCGCGCCGCGCAGCGCGAACGAGCGGGCGGTCCTGATGGAGGATCCGGGCTTCGGGCGCGTATTCACCGATCATATGGTGACGATCCGCTGGCGCGAGGGCTTTGGCTGGCACGATGCGCGGGTCGAGGCGCACGCCCCCTTCCAGCTCGATCCCGCCTGCGCCGTGCTCCATTACGCGCAGGAGATTTTCGAGGGGCTCAAGGCCTATCGCTTCGCCGATGGCGGCATCGCGCTGTTCCGGCCCGAGGAGAATGCCCGGCGCTTCCGCGCCTCGGCGCAGCGCCTCGCCATGCCGCAGCTGCCCGAGGCGCTTTTCCTGCAATCGCTGGACGAGCTGATCCGCGCCGATCGCGATTGGGTGCCGGAGGGCGAGGGCAGCCTCTATCTGCGGCCCTTCCTGTTCGCCGACGAGGCCTTTCTCGGCGTGCGCCCGGCCGCGTCCTACCGCTATTGCGTGATCGCCTGCCCGGTGGGCGGCTATTTCAAGGGCGGCAAGACCAGCGTCACCGTCTGGGTGTCCGAGGATTATACCCGCGCGGCGCCCGGCGGCACCGGCGCCGCCAAATGCGGCGGCAATTATGCCGCCAGCCTGCTCGCCCAGGCCGAGGCGATCCAGCATGGCTGCGACCAGGTCGTCTTCCTCGATACCACCGAGCGCAAATGGGTGGACGAGCTGGGCGGCATGAACATCTTCTTCCTGCTGGACGATGGCTCGCTGGTGACGCCGCCGCTCGGCGGCACCATCCTGCCCGGCATCACGCGCGAATCGATCCTCACCCTGGCCCAGGAAGCCGGCCACCGCGTGCGCGAGGAAGCCTATTCCTTCGATCAGTGGCGCGCCGACGCCGCCTCGGGCCGGCTGCGCGAGGTGTTCGCCTGCGGCACCGCCGCCGTCATCACGCCGATCGGCGAGGTGAAATCGGCCTCGGGCGCGTTCCTGATCGGCAATGGCGGGGGCGGCCCCGCCACCGAGGCGCTCAAGGCGCGGCTGGTCGGCATCCAGCGCGGCCGCGAGCCCGATCCGCACGGCTGGGTGCGCCGGCTCGGCTGAGCCCGGCGCGCGCCGGCGCCGCCGCCCATCATGTCCGCGCGCCGGACGGCGGCCTCAGCCGCCCGGCGCGCGTGCGATCAGTTCCAGAAATCGGGCGTGCCGCTGCTCATCAGACGCCCGGCGAGCGCCTCGAGCGACACGCTGCGCGCCGCCGCGCCGGGATCGGTCGCGCGGAGCACCTGCGCCAGCTGGTTGTGGCGCTGGCCGATCTCGTCGAGCCGCTGGAGATGATGCATGTGGCGTCGCGCGAAATCCGCGTCGCCGCACAGCTCGGCCCCCAGCGCCTCGATATCCTGATGCAGAAGATCGAGTTCGTCGGCGATCGCCTGGTAGAGATTGTCGCCCTTCATGCCGCCACCTGCGTTGATTGGCCCGCGAGGATCGCCGCGCCGAGCGCGGCGGCGGGAAGCTGGTGCACCACCGCGCCGCGCGCCACCGCCGCCTCGGCGGCCTCGTGGATCAGCGAGGAGCCCGCATCCTGGCAGAAGGTGACCGCGCCGGTGCCGCGCAGCGCCGCCAGCCCGGCCGCACCATCGGCGCCGCCGCCCGAAAGGATCACGCCCACCGCGCGCGCCGCCGCCGCCTTGGCCATCACGCCGAACAGCAGATCGGCCGAGGGACGATGGCCGTTGACCGGATCGCGATCCACCAGCCGCAGCCGGCCGCTCGGCCATTTGTCGATGGCGGCATGCCAGCGCGTGTCGGCGACGAGATAGACATGGCCCTGCTCCAGCGGCAGCCCGTCGGCGGCGAGCACCACCTTGGGCGCGATCGTCGTGGCGAGCTTGGCGGCGAAGGGCTCGGCCAGCCCGTCCTCCATCGGGTGAAGCAGGATGGTGGGCGGGCAATTGGCGGGGAAACTCGCCAGCACCTGCGGAATGGCGTCGATCCCGCCCATGCCGGCGGACAGCGCCACCAGCGAGCCGTCCCACTGATAGGCCGCCACCTTGGCGGCCGAGGGCGTGCCGCTGCGCTTGGCCAGCATGTTGGTCTTGGCGGCGGTGGCGACGAGCTTGCAGAGCTTGCCCGAGATCTTGTCGAACTCGTCGGGCGTGGTCTTGGTCGGCTTGGGGAAGCAATCCACCGCGCCAAGCTCGATCGCCTTGAGCGACACGTCCGCGCCCTTCTGGGTCAGGGTGGAGAGCATCACCACCGGAAGCGGGCTGGTCTCCATCAGCTCGCGCAGGAACTCGATGCCGTTCTTGCCCGGCATCTCGACATCGAGCGTGATCACGTCGGGCCGCAGCTCGCGGATCATGTCGCGCGCCATATCGGCCCCCGATGCCGCGCCGACCACCGCCAGCTCGTTGCTCTTCTCCAGCGCGCTTGTGAACAAGGCCCGCATGGTGAGCGAGTCATCGACGATCAGGACTTTCTTGACGGACATGAAAACTCTCCGGGAGGAACGGCAGGCGGTCAGGCAGCGAGCGGCAGATCCTCGTCGCCGGTCAGCGCCGGCAGATCGAGCACCATCACCATGCGCTCGTCGATCGCGGCAAGGCCCTGAAGGAAGGGCACGACGGGCGCCGAGCCGGCATTGGGCGGCGGCTGCAGCGTATCGGGATCGATGGTGACGATGTCGCTCACCGCGTCCACGATCAGGCCGCGCAGCTGGTCGCCCACGCGGGTGACGATGATGACATGGCGCGCGGTCGGCTCGCCAAGATCCCAGCCCAGCCGCTTGGCCATGTCGATCACGGGCAGCACGGTGCCGCGCAGATTGACGACGCCGGCGACATAGTCGGGCACGTGCGGCAGGCGGGTGGTGGGCGACCATGCGCGGATCTCGCGAATGGCCATGATATCGATGGCGAACACCTGTTCACCCACCTGGAAGGTGATCAACTGGCTGACCATTGCTCTCTCTCCTCTGGGTTGCACGATCAGAGCGCCACGCGGCGCACGGCGTTGGCGAGCTTTTCCGCGTCGAACGGCTTGACGATCCAGCCGGTCGCGCCGGCGGCGCGGGCGCGCGCCTTCTTCTCGTCCGAGCTTTCGGTGGTGAGCACCAGGATCGGCCGGTCGCGATGCCGCGCATGGTCGCGCAGCTTCTCGATCAGGCCGAAGCCATCGAGACGCGGCATGTTGATGTCGGTGACCACCACGTCGGTGTCGTTGATGGCGAGCCATTCCAGCGCGGCCATGCCGTCCTCCGCCTGGGCGACCTCAAAACCGCGGTCGCGCAGGGCGTGGAGCAACAGCGCGCGCATGCTGGCGCTGTCGTCGACGGTCAATACTCGAGTGACGTTGGACATGGTCTCCTCCGGTCAGAACAGTTCGACGTCGCCGCCGGTCGGCAGCGCGCGGATGGGTTTTTGCTCGGCGGGGCCACGACCCTCGACCAGGCGACAACGGGCCCGCCCAAGGGCGGGCATGAACTCCACACGGCGCGCCCGCGTCCCGCCGAGATCGGCATGGGTGAGCGTGATCCCCTCCTGGCGGAGGAAGGAGCGCGCGAAATCGGCGTTCATCGTGCCGATCGCCCGCATTCCGGCGTGAAGATTGGCGCCGCCATAAAGATGCGCGCGCATCCGGTGCTTGGCGGCCCCGCCCTGCAGCATGCCGTTGATCAGCAGCTCCATCAGGTAGACGCCATAATGTTCGTCCACCGTATGGCCGCTGGTGCTCATCGGCTCGGCGAGGAGGAAATGGTTCATGCCGCCGATCCCGGCCTCGGCATCGAACAGGCAGGCGGCCACGCAGCTGCCGAGCACGGTGGTGAGCACCGTCTCGCGGCCGCTGGCGACATGCGACTTGCCCTGCATCACGGTGATGCGATGCGGGCTGGCGAGCGCGGAGACGGTCATGCCACACCTCCGGCGAGCGCGCGCGAGGCGATGTCGGGCAGGCCCAGCACGAATTGCGCGGCGCCCATCTCGGCCGCCGCGCGCGGCATGCCGTAGACGGTCGAGGTGGCCTCGTCCTGGACGATGGTGACGCAGCCGGCGCGGCGCATCGCCAGCAGCCCGGCGGCGCCGTCCGATCCCATGCCGGTCAGCAGCACGCCCACCGCCCCCGCAGCCGCATTCTGCGCCACCGACAGGAACAGCATGTCGACGCTGGGGCGATGGCCCGAAACCGGATCGGCGACGCGCAGCTTGGCGGACATGGTGCCGATGCCCTGCACCTGGAGATGCCGCTCGTTGCCCGGCGCGATATAGACATGGCCGCGCCGCAGCGGCAGATCGGGCTCGGCCAGCCGCACGGTCGGCGCGCAATGCTGGTCCAGCCGCCGCGCGATGGCGCCGGCGAAGGCGCCGTTGACATGCTGCACCACCAGCGTCGGCGGGCAATCGGCCGGAAAGGCGCCGAGCATGGTGGTGAGCGCCTCCACCCCGCCGGTCGAGGCGCCGACCGCGACCAGCCGCACATCGTGCGAGCCGATGGCGCGCACGGTGGAGCCCAGCATCTGCCGCGAAGGCTCGCGGCCGCGCATCCGCACCTGCGCCGCCTGGCGCACCAGCCCCGCCAGCCGGCCGCCATCGTCGGTCAGCAGCTGGCCGGCGCGCTGCGGCTTGGCATAGCAATCCACCGCGCCGATCTCGAGCGCCCGCGCCGTGGCATCGGTGTTGGCGCGCGTCAGCCCGGACACGATGATCACCGGCGTCGGCCGCAGGCGCATGATCTTCTCGAGAAAATCCAGGCCGTTCATGCCCGGCATCTCGATGTCCAGCGTCACCACGTCGGGATCGAGCACGCGGATCATGCCGCGCGCCTCCTCGGCATTGGCGGCGGTGCCGATCACCTCGATATCGGCCTCCTGGCCGAGCAGGCTCGACAGCAGCGCCCGCATGGTCGGGCTGTCATCGACGACAAGAACACGGATCATGCCGTCCTCCGGTAAATGGTGGAACCGACCGGCGAAAGAAATCGCGCGGCGGCGCCCGTCACGCGCTCGCTATGGCCTATATAAAGATGACCATTGGGCACCAGCATCTGCCCGAGCCGCTCCACGAGCCGCTCCTTGGTGGGCTGGTCGAAATAGATCATCACGTTGCGGCAGAAGATCACGTCGAACTTCTTCTTCATGGGCCATTCGCCCAGCAGGTTGAGCCAGCGGAAGCGCACCAGCGCGGTGGCGTCGGGCACGATCGCGGCGCGCCCGTCCCGGCTTTCCGACCAGGCGCGGCGCAGCGGCTCGGGGACCGGCTTCAGCGCATCGGCGGCATAGCTCGCCTCGCGCGCCGCGGAGAGCGCGTGATCGGCGATGTCGGTGGCGAGCACCGCCACGTCGCGCTGCGCCAGCCGGCGGCCCTCGGTCCGGTCCGGCCCGAGCAGCGACAGCACCAGCGACCAGGTCTCCTCGCCCGTCGAGCATCCCGCCGACCAGAGCCGCACCGGCTTGCCCGTCTCGGCGGCATGGACCAGCTCGGGCCGCACCGTCTCGATGAAATGCTCGAAATGATGCGGCTCGCGGTAGAAGAAAGTGTGGTTGGTGGTGAGCGCCGAAACCGCCCGCCGCCGCTCCTGGTCGTCCGCGCGGATCCGCTGGATATAATTGGCGAAGGTGGCGCTGCCCGTGGCGCGCACCAGCGGCGCGAGCCGCGAATAGACCAGCGTCGCCTTGCGCGGCGGCAGCACGATGCCCGCTTCCTGATAGATCAGGTCGCGCACCGCCTCGAAATCCTCGCGGGCATAGACGCCGGCGCTCACCCCCGGAAAGGGGACGAAATCGGCCGGAGAGGCGGTGGCGCTCATGCGGCCCTCCGCAAGGGCTCGCCCAGCCGCATGGCGTTGATGACAAGCCCGTCCACATCCACGATCAGCGCCACCCGGCCATCGCCGAGAATGGTGGCGCCGGCGATGCCGGGCACGGTCTTATAGTGGGTTTCCAGGCTCTTGATGACGAACTGGCGCTGGTCGCAAATGGTGTCGACCAGCAGCGCCGCCTGGCCGGCGGCCTCGGTGTCGACCACGATCAGCACGCCCTCATGCGCCTTGGACACGGCGTCGCGCGCGCTCACCGCCGAATGCACCGGCACGATCGGCAGGAAATGGCCACGCACGTTGAGCATGTCCTGGCCCACGCCCATCGCCTGGATCTCGCCGTCGCCGGGCCGCAGGCTCTCGACCACGTGCGTCAGCGGCACGACCAGCGTCTGATCGCCGACGGTCACGATCATGCCGTCCGAGATGGCGAGCGTCAGCGGCAGCGCCAGCGTGAAGGTGCTGCCCTGGCCGGGATGCGTCTCGATCGAGATGCGGCCGCCCAGATCCTTCACATTCTGCCGCACCACGTCCATGCCGACGCCCCGGCCGGAGATGTTGGACACGGTGGCGGCGGTGGAGAAGCCGGCCGCGAAGATGAGATTGTCGATCTCCTCGTCGGAAAGCGTGGCGTCGGGCGCGATCAGGCCGCGCTCCACCGCCTTGGCATAGACGCGCGGGCGATCAATGCCCTTGCCGTCGTCGCCCACCTTGATGAGGATGCGGCCCGAGCGCTGCTCCGCCGAGAGCCGCAGCACGCCGACCGGATCCTTGCCGGCCGCGATCCGCGCCTCGGTGGATTCCAGCCCATGGTCCACGGCGTTGCGGATGAGATGGGTAAGCGGCTCGCCGAGCCGCTCGAGCACGGTCTTGTCGAGTTCGGTCGTCTCGCCGGCCATTTCCAGCCGAACGCGCTTGCCGGTCGAAGCCTCCAGCTCGCGCAGCAGGCGCGGCACGCGGCTGAAGACCGATTGGATCGGCTGCGCGCGGATCGCCATCGCGCTTTCCTGAATGTCGCGGGTCAGGCCGTCGAGCATGGCAAGCTCGTCGATGCTGCTGAGATTGTGCTGGGCGAGGCGCTGCGCCATCATCGCCTGCGCGATCACCAGCTCGCCCACCGTGTCGATCAGCCGATCGAGCTTGGCGAGATCGATGCGGATCGACTGCGCCCCCGCGCCGCCGGCCTTGGCGTCGGCGGCTTTGGCATCCACGGATTTGGCCTCGGCGGCCTTGGCATCGACCGCCTTGGATTCGGCGGGCTTGGCCTCGACCGGCTTGGCCTCGGCGGCGGGCGAAGCGCTCGGCCCGGACGCGGCCGGCGCGGGGGCCGGCGCGGGCGCGGCGCTCGCGGCGACGGGGGCCGGCGCAGGCGCAGGCGCGACGGGCGGCGGGGCGGCCGGCGCCGGGCTCGCCTCGGGCGCGGGCGCCGCCTCGGGCGCGGCGGATGCCGCATCGGCGGCGGTGATCAGCAATTCGCAATCATCGCCGACGAAATCGAAGATCTCCTCGATCGCGGCGCGATCCACCGAGGCCGGCACCACATAATGCCAGCTCAGAAAGGCGCGGTTGGCGTCGAACCGGTCGATGTCCGGGATCTCGCCGGGCTCGACGCGCAGGCAGGTGCCCCCCAGCCCCGCCAGTTCGCGCAGCAGCAGCAGCGGCTCGCCGCCATTGCCGAGCGCGCCGTCCAGCGGCCGCACGCGCACATGCCAGTCGGGCGCGGCCGGCGGCGCCGAGGCCTCGACCTCCGCGCCGAAATCGCCGAGCAGCGCATCCAGATCGAAATCGCTCACCGCGACCGGCTCGAAGGCGATCGCCTCCTCGGCCGCCGGAGCAGGCGCGGGCGTGGCGGCGGGCGCGGCCGCCGGGGGCGCCTCGCCCTTCTCGGCACGGGCGGACCAGGCCTCGAGCTCGGCGATGCAGGCCGCGTCGGCCGGCGCCTCGCCCTCGCCGCGCGCGGCGGCGACATGATCGCTCAGAATGTCGAAGGCGCGCAGCATCAGCGCCACCAGCGGCTCGTCGAGCTGGAGCACGCCATCGCGCACGAAGGAGAGCAGCGTCTCGAAGCTATGCGTGAAGGCCTGGAGCGCGGTGAAGCCGAAGGCGCCGGCGCCGCCCTTGATCGAGTGGACGGCGCGGAAGATGGAATTGACCGTCTCGCCATCGGCCTCGCCCGAACGACAGGCGAGCAGGCTGCTTTCGGTCGCGCCGAGCGCTTCCTCGCACTCGAGGAAAAAGATCTGAAGGATTTCCTCGTTGGTCACGCAACGGCCTCCTCGAACAGGCGATCCTCGAGTCCGGCCAGGCGGGCGGCGTCGCGCAGGCTCTCCGAGGGGCGGATCAGCAGCGCCACGCCCCATTCGCCCGCCGTCTTGCGGGCGGACAGCAGCATCTGCAGCGCGCACTGGCCGGCGCGGCGCACCTCGCGGCCGTCAAGCTCCAGGCCGCCCGCGGACAGCGCATGCGCGATTTCGGGCGCCAGCGACGCGGCGGTGCCGCGGTCGATCTGCGCCGGAAGAACGATCTGGTGCGTCATGCCGCCTCTCCCCGGGCTGCGCGACCGCACGCCCCAGTGGCGGGCGGCGTCGCTCCGTTGAACTCGCGGAGAAACTCGCCGATCAGGCTTACGATTGCGTTAAATGTCGCGCCGGCGCGGCCTGCCTCGCTTGCCCTTCCGTCCCGCATCGTCATGCCCCCAATCCTTTCTCCGCATCGGCTCCGCGCGATCGCCGCGCCCCGGACGATGGGAGGCGGGATCGGGCGAAAACGGCGCTTCGAGCCGGATTTGGAGATAGGCGGGCGCGCTCTGTGGCGGCTTAAGCGATTGCTACGTATTGCCCGCAGGTAACGCCGAGACGCCGCGCGACGCCCGTCGCGCGGGCGCGGCCGGGCGCTCAGACTTTAGTCGCTTCCCACGATTCCGGCCGCGAAGGCGAGCCGCACCGCCTCGGGCAGGCTGCGCGCGCGCAGCTTGGCCATGAGGTTGGCGCGGTGCACCTCCACGGTGCGCGGGCTGACATCCAGCGCATAGGCGATCTGCTTGTTGGCGCGGCCCTCCAGCAGCTGGTGCAGCACCTCGCGCTCGCGCTCCGAAAGTGCGTCGATCAGCGCCTTGGCCGAGCGGGTGCGCTCGGCGGCGGCGGCGTCGCGATCCAGCCGCGTGATGCCGCTGTCCAGCGCCGCGAACAGCGCGTCATGGTCATAGGGCTTTTCGACGAAATCGATCGCGCCCAGCTTCATCGCCTGCACCGCGATCTGGATGTCGCCCTGGCCGGTGATGATGACGCTGGCGAAGGGCACGTCATGCTTTTGCAGCAGCCGCAGCACGTCGAGCCCGGACGTGCCGGGCATATGGATGTCGAGCAGCACCACCCCGCCCTCCAGCTCGGGCAGCGAGGCGAGGAAATCGTCGCCCGAGCGGAAGCTGCGGAGCAGCAGGTCCGAGCGCGTGGAAAGCAGCGTGTACAGCGAGGTACGAACCGCGGCGTCGTCATCGACTATGTGAACGAAGTGGCTCATCAGGCAGCGGCTTCCTCTAGATAGGCGAGCGGTATGGTGAAGGAGAGGCAGGCGCCCCCTTCCGCGCGGTTGGCGAGCACCAGCGTGCCGCCATGCGCCTCGATCAGGCGGCGGCAGATGGCGAGGCCGATCCCCATGCCTTCCCCCTTCTTGGTCGATACGAAGGGGCTGAACGGCGCTGCGAGGATATCGGGCGCGATGCCGGGCCCGGTATCGGCGATGGTGAAGCGGATCATGCGCTGCTCGGCGAGCGCGGTGGAGATGAAGAGGGTGCCGCGGCCATCGGCGCACTCGGCGATCGCCTCGGCGGCGTTGCGGATCAGATTGACCAGCACCTGCTGGATCTGCACGCGGTCGGCGAGCATCGAATCCGCCTCCGGGGCGAGCGCGAGCGCGATCGTCAGCCGCGCGCGGTCGCGCCCCGCCAGCGCCAGCGTCAGCGCATCCTCGATCACGCCGCGCACCGGGTGAACGCTCATCTCGGCCTCGCCCTTGGCCAGAAAATCCCGCAATTTGCGCGTGATGGCGCCGGCCCTCAGCACCTGCTCGCGCGCCTGGCGCACCGCCTGCACCGCGCTGCCCGCCTGGGGATCGAGCATCAGCTCGGCCGAGCTGAGGAAATTGGCGCAGGCGGCGAGCGGCTGGTTAAGCTCGTGCGCCAGCCCGGCGGCCATCTCGCCCATGGTGGTGAGGCGGCTGGCATGCGCATATTCGTTGCGCAGCGTCTCCAGCCGCGCCAGCGCCGCCTCGCGCTCGGACACGTCGCGGATGAAGATGGTGAAGAGGCGCTCGCCCGCCGCCATCGCCTCGCCCACGCTCAGCTCCACGGGCACTTCGCTGCCGGCGCGACGACGCACCACCCGCGCCAGCGAGCGGCTCGGCACCAGCAGGTCGGCGCGGACGAGCGGCCGCCCGAACAGCGATTCGCCCGGCCCCGGCTCCGCGAGCAGCAGCGCCACGTCGCGGCCCAGCACCACCTTCTTCGAGAGGCCGAACAGGATCTCGGCGGCGGGATTGAAGCGCCGGATCACGCCCTGCGCGTCGATCACGATCATCGCGCTCGGCACCGTCTGGATCAGCGAGCGCAGCTGCGCCTGCTGGCGCTCGCGATCGGTGATGTCCACCGCCAGCCCGATCATCCGCGCGGGCCGGCCCTGCGCATCGCACAGCACGCGGGCGCTGTTCTCGATCAGGCGCAGGCTGCCGTCGGGGCGGCGGAAGCGATACTGATAGACGAAGCGGTCGCCCAGCGCGCCGCGCGCGATGAAGCCCTCCAGCCGCGCCAGCAGCGCCTCCGCCTCGGCCGGATCGAGATGGGCGCGCCACGCGGCATAGCTGGAAAGCGCGCCGGGCGGCAGGCCGAGCTTGCGCTCGGCGCCGGCCGACCAGACCAGATCCCCGGTCCACATGTGCCACTCGAACACGCCTATGCCATAGGCCTCGGTCGCCACCCCGAGCCGCGCCTCGCTCTCCACCAGCGTGCGCCGCTCCTGCTCCAGCACCACCAGCGCCCAGGCGAACAGCCCCACCACCAGCGCGAGATTGATGACCGAGCCGAGCAGCTCGATCTCCATCGGCCGGATGCGCCCGGTCTGCGCCAGCTGCACCTCGATGGGGAAGAGGATCGCGGGCAGCACCACCAGCGCGGGCAGCGCCAGCTCGGCGCGCGTCCAGGGCGAGCCCCGGCCCCACAGGCTCTGGAGCGGCTGCGCGAGATCGCGCGGGCCGGGCTGGCTCAGCACCAGCGCCAGGCCGAGGCTCGCCGTCGCCAGCGAGGACGGGATCGAACTCGCCAGCCGCACCACCGGCTCGCCCACCTTGGGCAGGGCGAGCAGCAGGCTCAGCGACGTGACGGTCAGCCCCAGGGCGAGGCAGGCCAGCGCCAGCACGCCCGCGCGCGCCCAGCGCGGCTGCGAAAGCAGCAGCAGCACGCCCGTGGCCAGCAGCAGCAGCGACAAGGTGGTGAGAATGCCCGGCCGCCCGGGAATGATCGAGTCGGTCGGGATCAACATGGGGTTGAGCAGCAGCCGGTCGATCCCGAGATCGCGGCTCGTGGCATATTGGAGGAAGGTTCCGCCGCCCACGCACAGCGCCAGCGCCAGCGGCGGCACGCCCCAGGCGCGATGGCCCGCCGTCCAGAACAGCAGGGCGAGCGCCAGCCCGCTCTGCGCCAGCGCGGTGTTGGGCCAGTGGGGATAGGCTTCGGCGCCGAAATGGACCAGGGCGGGCAGGCCGGCCACCCAGCCCAGCAGCGACAGGACGCCGATGCCGATGGCGACGACGCAGGCAAAACGGATGGTGGCCAGCGCCCGCGGGCTCGGCCGGGCCGCCCCGCTTGCTCCGTCCCTCGAGTCCCCGGGCACCGCACGCAGACGCCACCCCGCAGGACAGAAGCGCGCCGCCTCTGTCACACCCGACCCTCCGCCTACGGCCCCCGACATGGCCGGCCGTGCTCTCATCCCAGGCCGCACATAGCAAAACGAATCCAACAGGGCCCAATTGAATTCCAGACGGGGAATCAAGGCCTGCCTCAATACGGCACGGAAAGGTATCAGTAGATTCACAGGATTTCCGGCGGATGAAATCGAGTTTAGCAAAGGCTATGGGCAACAACGGCTTACACAAGACGCTTGACGAGTTGGTGGTTCAACTCGCCGGCCTTGGGCCGGACGCCGCCAATTGTGCGGTTCAGCGCGCGGTCTACGCCTATTCTGTCGGGGAATTCCCTCGCTTTCAATTACTTGTGGCGGCTGCAATCCTATTGGCGCGCCCTCGGGCATAACCACCACGCCGCCGCGCGTCCGGGCCCGCGGCCTGGCTAGCGGCCGATGCCTGGAGCCCGACGCGCGCCACCCCCAGCGGGATCGGCGCATCCCCGGGCCGCACCGTGCGCAGGGTGCTCGGGCCCAAGTCTAGCGATCAGGCCGGCCGGAACGCACCCTGTGGTTTATACGATGGTCGCAGAGGGCGCCACCCAAGCGTCGTTGCAATTGTCCGTAAAGACCAGGGGTGGACATCTAAGCTCGTGAAGACACGAGCGAACATAGTCATTCTTGAGGATGAGTCCGCACTGCGCGAGGAGCTTGTCGAGCTTGTCACTCTGCTTGGGTGCGACTCGATCGCCGCCGCCACCGGCGCCGAGGCCCTCGCCGCGCTGCACGCCCATCCTGTGAGTCTTCTACTCTGCGACTTGCATTTGCAACGCGAGAGCGGGTTCGAATTGCTGCGCGCCATCCACCGCGATTCGCGCTTCGCCGGGCGGCGACCGCGCATCGTCGCCATGACGGGCCATACCGATCTGCTGGACAGCCGCCGTCAGGATCTGGACGGGCTCGCCGATCGGCTGCTGCTCAAGCCGATCAGCATCGCCACGCTGCGCGGGCTGCTGGCCACGGAGCCGACCGATGGCTGAGTCGCGCCTGCCGCCGCCGGTCCCGTCCCGCCGCGCCCGCGCGGCGCGCGGCGCGCTGCTGGCGCTGGCCGCCGCCGCCAGCCTCTGGGCCGCCGCGCACCGGATCGTGCTCGCCCCCGGCATGGAGCTGTATCTCGGCCCCATCTTCTATCTCGCCGCCTATCGGCTGGGCGGCGTGCGGATCGGCCTAGTCGCGGCGGTCTTGTTCATGGCGCCCAGCCTCTGGTGGTGGGGCCATGGCTTCCCGATCCTGTTCGCGCTCGGCCATGTCCTGTTCGTCTGGGCGCTGCGCCGGCGCGGCCTGCCGCTCGTCCACCGCACCATCCTCTATCACCTGACAATCGGCTGGGCGGCGAGCGCGCTGTTCATGACCTGGCACTATCACGCCACCACCGCGGTCATCTGCCTCACCATCCTGCGCAAGGCGCTGATCGACATGAGCGGCGCGCTCCTCGTCGATAGTCTCTTCCTCGCCTTCACCTTCGATCGCGCGCGGCTCGCCTTCGCGCGGCGCAGCGTGTCGCTGCTGCGGCTGATCGAGCTGTCGATGCTGTGGCTGCTGACGCTCGCGGCGGTCCTCGTCTTCACCGAGGATGCGCGCCAGTTCATCGATGGCTTCGTCAGCCAGCGCACCGAGCTGGAGGCGCGCGCCAAGGCCTTCGCCCGCGATCACCCGCCCGCCACGCCGGACGTGCCGATCCTCGCCGCGATCGCCACCAGCAAGGCGCGGCAGCCGATCCTGGTGGTGCGCAGCGCGCAGTGGCCGGCGGCGCTGATCCGCGATCGCCTCGGCTGCACGCACCTGGACGACGAGCCCGGCACCGGCCCAAGGCGCCGCAACACCTTCGTCTATTGGTTCCTGGCCTGTCATGTGGAGCGGACGGCGGGGCGCGCGGGCCCGGTCTGGGTCGCCACCCCGCTCCGCGCGCTGGCGGATCTCGCCTATGCCGATCTGCTGCTGCGGTTGACGGCGGTGGCGCTGCTGCTGATCGCGGCGATGCTGCTCCATCTCGGCGTGCGGATCGCGCTCACCCGCTCGCTGCGGCTGTGGCGCGAAACGGTGGAGGGGCTGGGGCGCCCGGACCTGACCCGGCCGGCGGGCTGGACCTTCCAGGAATTCGACGCGCCGATCGGCCAGTTCGTGCGCGCCAACAACGCCTATGTCGAGATGGCGCGCGAGCGCGCGCGGCTGGCGGCGGCGGCCGCCGAGCTGAACGCCGCGGTCAATCTCACGCTGCTCAGCGACATCCGCTATGATCCGGCGACGCGGCGGCTGGCCTTTGTCGAGATCGATCACCAGGCCGGCGCGCGCGCGCGCGTGCTGACGGTCCACGCCCATGATGCGGCGGCGCTGGCCGGCGCCACGCTCGGCGACGAGGCGATGGCCGAGCTGCGCATCGAAGGCCAGGGCGGCTGGCATCTGCTGATCGTGCGCGAGCCCTGCGGCCGCGATGGCTGGCGCTGGGGCTGCCTCA